>NZ_BCTR01000033.1 GCF_002091475.1 Sphingomonas azotifigens NBRC 15497 | reverse complement strand
GGAGGACGAAGATAGGTTCTTCTCCGTGCAGGTTTGTATGAATCCGTACCGAACCTAGGCGAAAATGCAGGGTTGCCGACCTGACTTCAATATGTCACTCATATGTCATCCAAGTGTAACATAAATGACGCCTTGGTGTAACATGTGAGAGGAGAACGATATGTCGATCAAACTTGTCGTTGCGGCCGCGGTTGCGCTGCTGTCCCTGGCCGCGCCGGCGGCTGCGCAGGATAACAGCCTCGCGGCCAAGGACATTATGAGCGGTGCCTATGCCAAGGCAGAGCAGAAGCTGCTGGCCCAGATGCGGTTCGACCAGCGTCCGGAAGTGCAGCTGAACCTCGCCGCCGTCTATTACGCGACCGGCCGAATCGATCGGGCGCGTTCACTGTACGAGCAGGTGCTCCAGAAAGACGAAGTCCCGATGACGGTTTCCACCGAGCGCACGGCAGGATCGCACGCGATCGCGCATGCTGGACTGCGCTATCTCAACCAGCGCCAGCGCATGGCGTCGCGCTGATCGCGGCCGGAGCGGACCGGCACGGCCCTTCCGCTCCCGCGAACCTCGTGAAGTCCAGGTGAAAGCGCGTCCGGATCATCCCGGCGCGCTTTTCCTTTTGGCGGCATGTGTGCGCCAGACGGCGATCGTCCTTAGAAGCTGGCCCAGTCGTCGCCGTCGGCAAGTGCCTGCACGGGCACCGCACGCGTCGTCGTAGCCACCGGTTCCGTCCGTGCCGGGCTGCGCAGCCGCGGCGTTTGGAGCGGCCCGACATCGCCGCCGGTTCGAAAGGTGGCGGCATGGGCGTCGAGGCGGGCGACTTGGTCGGTGAGCTGCCGGGCGGCTGCCGAGGTCTGTTCGACCATCGCGGCGTTTTGCTGCGTCGCGCGGTCCATGTCGGTGATCGCGGTGCTGATCTCGCGGATCGCGGCGGACTGGGCGCGATTGTCCGCGGCCATCCCGCCAAGAAGATTGTGCACCTCGCCCACGGTATCGACGATGGCCGCCAGCGCGTGATCGACGCGCTCGACCGCGCCTCGCGCCACCACGACCTCGGACTGGGTGACGGTGAGCTGGTCGCGGGCGCGCTTGGCCTCTTCCTCGGCGCGCATGGCAAGCGCCGAGACCAGATCGGCGACCACCGCGAAGCCGCGACCGGCCTCGCCCGCACGCCCTGCCTCGACCGCGGCGTTCATCGCGAGCACGCGGGTCTGGAAGGCGATCTTATCGAGCCCTTCGATGACGCTGTCGATGCCCTTGGCGCTATCGGATACCCGGAGCATCGCCTGC
Organism: Sphingomonas azotifigens NBRC 15497; assembly: GCF_002091475.1. Lineage (GTDB taxonomy): Bacteria > Pseudomonadota > Alphaproteobacteria > Sphingomonadales > Sphingomonadaceae > Sphingomonas > Sphingomonas azotifigens. Next base: position 86,666 of record NZ_BCTR01000033.1, on the reverse strand, counting down.
ACCGCCTCGTCGGCCGTGCTGCGGCCCGATCCGACGACGCCGATCGCCTGATCGGCGCGTTCGACGGTCACGCCGGCGGCGGTCGCGGTGGCGTCGATGCGCTGGTTCATCTGGGTGATCGCGGCAGCGGTCTCTTCGAGGCTCGCCGCATTGGCCTCGGTACGGCGCGCGAGATCCTCCGAGGCGCTGGCGATTTCGTGCGAGCCGGTGCGGATCGAGGCGGTGCCCTCGAGAACGGCACCGATCAGCTCGCGCAGGCCGCCGATCGCAGCGCGGAAATGCGTCGCCAGCTTTTCGTAATCGGCGGGAAAGTCGCTGCCGATGTCCGCGGTCAGATCGCCGCCGGCGACCTTGGCGAGCGCGCTGCCCAGCACGTCCATGGCGTGTTCGCGCGCCGCTTCGGCTTCCCGGTCGCGCGCCTCCGCTTGCTGGCGGGCGATCTCGGACGTTCGGAAATGCTGGAGCGCTTCGGCCATGGCGCCGATCTCGTCGGTGGCGTGGCGGGCGGGGATGGCGACATCGACCTTGCCGGCGGCCAGCGCCCGCATCGCTGCCGTCATCTGGACAAGCGGGCCGAACATCGCGTTGCCGCCGAACCAGGCCGAGGCCGCCACCGCCAGCGAGATCAATGCGGCCGACAGCGCCAGCATCCAGCGGGCGCTCCCGATCGCGCCCATCACATCGCTTTCGGGGATGCCGACGAACAGGATGCCGATCGTCTTGCCCGACGCGTCCTTGATCGGATCATAGGCGGTGAAGAAGGGCTTGCCGAGAATGTCGGCGGTGCCGCGATAGGGCTGGCCCTTGCCCAGCACCGTCTCATAGGCAGCGTTGCGGGCGAGCGGGGTGCCCACCGCGCGGCTGCCGTCGGGCTTGGTGACGTTGGTGGCCACGCGCATGTCGCCGCGGAAGACGGTGGCGGTGCCGCCCACCAGCCGCTTCACTTCGTCGACCGGTTCGTCCCAGTTGTTGAGCTTGTGGCTGCCGACATAGAGGTCGTCGCCCTCCACCCGGAAGTCGCTGCCATAGCCGCGGAGCACCTGCCAGGCGACGCGCATGTTCATTTCCTGCCGCTCCGCTGCGGTTTTGGCCGCCTGTTGCGTCAGCGCGCGATCGGCGACGAAGAAGGTGGCGATCGCCAGCAGCGCCAGGCCCGCGACGGCAAGAAACGTCGTCTTGGTGGCGAGCGGAAGGTTCTGGAAGCGCTTGAGCATTGAAGTTCCGTGACATGGCCGACGCAGCTGCGACGCTGCGTAAATGCGGTAATTCCCGTATTCATTATAGATTGCAGGTGCCGGGCGTCGGGCATGACGAAGCTACAATCGGCAACCAGGTGCCAAATGAAAGCGCTTTGCTTTCAGAAATTTGCCGCAAGGAGAGCAGGATGGCGGAGCTAGTTGAGGGAGGCTGCCAGTGCGGCCGTATCAGGTATCGCGTACGGATCGAGAATGATGATGCCTATCTCTGTCATTGCCGGATGTGCCAGCGCGCGACCGGCGGCGTCTCGATTGCGTTCAAGGGCGTGGCGAAGGCGGACGTCACCTGGGGGCGGCAGCCCGATCGCTATCGCTCGTCACCGATCGCCGAGCGCGGGTTTTGCCGGGAATGCGGCACGCCGCTGACCTTCGAATTTCTCGACGGCGAGAGTATGGACCTGACGATCGGCAGCTTCGATGCGCCGCGCCGCTTTCAGCCGCGCCACCACTATGCCGTGGAGAGCATGCACGAACAGTGGCTCGACACGACCGCGCTCCCCCGATACCGCACCGAGGACAACCCGAACGTCGTCAAACGATGGATGGACAGCATTGGCCGACTACCCGACTGAAACGCACCGCTTCGCCAGCTTCGACGGCCAGGAGATCGCCTGGACCGAGATGGGGGAGGGGCGGCCCGTGGTGCTGATCCACGGCTATTTCTCCTCCGCCGAGGTCAACTGGATCAAGTACGGCCATGCCGCAAAGCTCGCCGCGCGCGGCCTTCGGGTGATCCTGCCCGATCTGCGCGCGCACGGGCACAGCGCCAAGCCGCACGATCCCGCCGCCTATCCGCCCGACGTGCTGATGCGCGACAATTTTGCGCTGATCGCGCATCTCGGCCTCACCGACTATGATCTGGGCGGTTATTCGCTCGGCGCGCGCACCGTGGTGCGGATGCTCGCCAACGGCGCCACGCCGGACAAGGTGGTGCTCTCCGGCATGGGGCTGGACGGGCTGGTCGCGACCAAGGGCCGCGGCGCCTATTTCCACCGCGTGCTCACCAATCTCGGCAGCTTCCAGCGCGGCAGCTCCGAATGGCTGACCGAGGCGTTCCTCAAGACCACCAAGGGCGATCCGGTGGCCCTGCTGCGCATCCTCGACACGTTCGTCGACACGCCGCGCGACGAGATCGCGGCGATCGCGCAGCCGACCGCGGTGATCTCGGGCGCCGACGATTACGACAATGGCTCGGCCCAGGACGTGGCGGACCTGCTGCCCTATGGCCTGTTCATCGAAATTCCGGGCAATCACATGAGCGCGGTCACCCGGCCGGAGCTCGGCGACGCGCTGGTCGAGTTCCTCGCTGGTTGACGGGAGAGGGAAAGGCGCGGCAGGGTCGCGCCTTTCTTGATTCCGGGGACTTCGCATCATGATCCGTACCGGCCTTTCGCTCGCGGCGCTCGCCGCGATGCTCGCCGCGCCCGCCCAGTCGCAGACCAGCACGACGCCCGCCGCCGCGCCGACCGCGTCCGAGGCTGCCGCGTTCCTCGACCGTACCCAGCAGGAGATGACGGCGTTCAACCTAACCGCGCAGCGTGTCGCTTGGGTCAACGCCACCTACATCACCGACGATACCGATGCGCTCGCCGCCGATTATGGCGCCAAGGGCACCGAGATGGCGGTTCGCTTCGCGCTCGACGCCGCGCGCCTGCAAAAGGCGCCGGGCCTCACGCCCGAGCAGCAGCGCCAGCTCACCATGCTCCGCGCCGCTTTGGTGCTCCCCGCGCCGACCAAGCCGGGCGCGGCCCAGCAGCTGAGCGACATTTCGACCAGGCTCGGCTCGGCCTATGCCAAGGGCAAGGGCACCCGCGGTGGCAAGCCGATCAACGGCAGCGACATCGAAGCCGCGATGGGCACCAGCCGCGATCCGAACGAACTCAAGGAGATGTGGGTCAGCTGGAACGACGCTGTCGGCGCGCCGATGCGCCCCGACTATACCAAGCTGGTCGGCATCGCGAACCAGGGCTCGAAGGAGCTGGGTTTCGCCGACACCGGCGCGCTGTGGCGTTCGGGCTATGACATGCCGCCGGCCGAATTCGCGGCGATGACCGACAAATTGTGGAACGAAGTGAAGCCGCTCTACGTCGCGCTCCACACCTATGTCCGCCGCAAGCTGAACGAGAAGTACGGCGACGCAGTGCAGGCCAAGACCGGTCCGATCCGCGCCGATCTGCTCGGTAACATGTGGGCGCAGGAATGGGGCAATATCTACGACGTGGTCGCGCCCAAGGGCGCCGGCGACCTCGGCTATGATGTGGGCGACCTGCTCAAGACGAAGCAGTATGACTGGAAGAAGATGGTCCAGACCGGCGAGGGCTTCTACTCCTCGCTTGGCTTTGCGCCGCTGCCGGGCACCTTCTGGGAGCGCTCGCTGTTCCTGAAGCCAGCCGACCGCGAAGTGCTGTGCCACGCCTCGGCCTGGGACATCGACGAGAAGGACGACGTCCGCATCAAGATGTGCATCAAGGTGAATTCGGACGATTTCGTCACGATCCACCACGAGCTCGGTCATAATTATTATCAGCGCGCCTATCAGGCGCAGCCGGCGCTCTACCGCAACGGCGCGAACGACGGCTTCCACGAGGCGATCGGCGACTTCATCGCGCTGTCGATCACGCCCGAATATCTCGTGCAGATCGGCCTGCTCGACCGCGCCCAGGTGCCGAGCGCCGACAAGGATATCGGCCTGCTGCTCCGTCAGGCGATGGACAAGGTGGCGTTCCTTCCGTTCGGCCTGCTGGTCGACAAATATCGCTGGCAGATCTTCGACGGCACGATCCCCGCCAACCAGTATGAGGCGGGCTGGAACAAGCTGCGCCTCCAGTATCAGGGCATCGTGCCGCCGGTGGCGCGCGACGAGACCAAGTTCGACGCGGGCGCCAAGTATCACGTCGCGGGTAGCGTGCCCTACACGCGCTACTTCCTCGCGCGGCTGCTCCAGTTCCAGTTCTACAAGGCGGCGTGTGACCAGTCGGGCTGGAAGGGTCCGCTGCATCGCTGCAGCTTCTACGGCAACAAGGAAGTGGGCGCGCGGCTGAACAAGATGCTCGAGATGGGCGCCTCCAAGCCGTGGCCGGATGCGCTGCAGACCTTCACCGGCAGCCGCGAAATCTCGGGCAAGGCGATGATGGAATATTTCGCGCCGCTCAAGAAGTGGCTGGACGAACAGAACAAGGGCCAGCCGCAGGGCTGGTAACTTCTGCAAGACTTTCTCCTCCGATCTGTGCAGGTACGTGCGCAAATCGGAGGAGAAGTAGATGCGTACCAAGAGCTTCATTCTAGCACTGGCCCTGATCGCCCCCGGCGTGGCGAGCGCGCAGGGGCGCCACCCGGTCACGTTGGAAATTGTCGGCAATGGCTGGGTCGATGTGAAGCCGGGCAAGGTGACCCTTGAGGTCAGCTATATCGGCAAGGGCAAGACCGAGGCGGAGGCGAAGCGCGACAGCGCCGCGTTGCTCGCCAAGATCGAGGAGACGCTCAAGGCACAGGGGCTTTCAGCAGCGGCGATCGGCGATGCGCCGGTCGATAGCCTCACCAAGGCCCAGATCGAACAGACGCAGAGCGAGGACGCGGACAGCGCCAGCGATGCCGCGCCGATCTTCACCGATCCGCAGGCGCGGCTGCTGACCTTCCGCACGACGGCGCAGGCGGATGCCGTGCGGGACCAGCTGCTCGTGAACGACTACAAGATCGGCACGCTGCGCGCCGAGCCGGACATGGTCGAGGTCAATGCCGCCGACAAACAGGTCAAGGCGATGGCGCTGCGCAACGCCCGCGCCGATGCCGAGATCTACGCCAAGGAAATGGGTCTGCGCGTCGCGCGGGTGGTGCGCATCAGCGAGACCGGCAATGGTCCGCTCACGCCGGCCGTCCAGAACAAGATCGAGCTGGCGATGAGCCAGGGGCCGCAGGCGATGTTCCGCAGCCTCAAGCGGGCGGACGGCGCCACGCATGTGGAGAAGGCGCTGGTGGTTACCTTCGAGCTGCAGTGAGGCTGGCTTGATCCTTCCCCCGCCAGAGGCAGGGCCATCGCATATAGCCGAAAGGCGTCGTCATCCCCGCGAAGGCGGGGATCCATTGGCGCTGGTGCCGCGGCTCTATCCTCCGACGCACAGAGCGATGGATTCCCGCCTTCGCGGGAATGACGATGGTTTTTTCAGATGCCGCTGGCCCCTGCTTGCTATGGGTGCGCCGTGCCCTGGCGGGGGAGGATCGAGAGATCAGTACTCCGGGCCCTGATCCGGGACCATGTTCTCGTCGGCGATCCCGGCATTCCACTCGGCCGAGCTGTCGGTGCCGTCGGGCTGATGTGCGGTGCCGGGCTGGGTTTCGGGCGTGTCGCGGGTCGGTTCGGGGTTCATGCTGCTCTCCTTGTCGAAGAGAAACGCGCGCCCCTCCACCCGGTTCAGTGATGCGTGCGGAACAGGAAGAAGGCGCCGGTCGCGATCAGCGCGAAGCCGATCACATGGTTCAGCGTGATCCGCTGCCCGAGATACAGCACCGAGAACCCGGCAAAGACGGTGAGGGTGATCACCTCCTGCATGCCCTTCAGCTGTGCGGCCGAATAGACGGCGCTACCCAGCCGGTTGGCCGGCACCGCAAAGCAATATTCGACAAAGGCGATGCCCCAGCTGATCACGATCACCAGGAACAGCGGCGCCCCCTTGTACTTGAGGTGGCCGTACCAGGCGAAGGTCATGAACAGGTTGGAGACGAACAGCAGCCCGATCGGCAGCAGGCGGTCCAGCATCGGCGTTCAGCCCGCATAGGCGCCGCGCAGCCGGTCCATCGACTCGCGGTGGGTGAGGTCGAGATGCAGCGGCGTCACCGTGACGAAGCCGGCCTCGATCGCGTCGAGATCGGTGTCGGGCACGGGCTGGTGCGGCATGCGCCCCATCGCCAGCCAGTAATAGGGGAAGCCGCGCGGATCGAGCCGCTTGTCGAGCGCCACGCGGCCATAGTCGCGGAATCCCTGCGAGACGACCTTGATGCCCTGGACCGCATCGGCCGCGATCGGCGGGAAGTTGATGTTGACCAGCGTTCGCGGCTCCATGTCGACGTCGAGCAGCGGCCGCAGCACGCGCTCGCCCCAGGCCTCGGCGGTGTCGAACGGCACCGCGTCGCCCATGCCGCTGCGGGCATAGCGCTGGCTGAGCGCGATCGAGCGGATGCCCGCCAGCGCGCCTTCCATCGCCGCCGAGACGGTGCCCGAGTAGCTGACGTCCTCGGCTAGATTGCCGCCGCGATTGACCCCCGAGAGGATCAGGTCCGGCTTGGCATCGGCCATCACCTCGGCCAGCGCGAACATCACGCAGTCGGTCGGCGTGCCCTTCACCGCATAGCGGTTGTCGGCATGGCGGCGGACGCGGAACGGCTCGGTGAGGGTGAGCGAGCGGCCCTTTCCCGATTGCTCCTCCGCCGGCGCGACGACGGTGATGTCGTCCGAGATCGTCCGCGCGATCCGTTCCAGCACGCCCAGGCCGCGGGCATGATAGCCGTCGTCGTTGGTGAGCAGGATCCGCATCAGCCGCGCGGTTCGAGCCGGTTGAGACCGCCCAGATAGGGCTGCAGCACCATCGGCACGGCGACCGATCCGTCTTCCTGCTGATAATTCTCCAGCACCGCGACGAGCGTGCGGCCCACTGCCAGGCCCGAGCCGTTGAGCGTGTGAACGAAGCGCGTGCCCTTCTCGCCCTCGGGGCGGTAGCGCGCGTTCATCCGGCGCGCCTGGAAGTCGGCGCAGGTCGAGCAGGACGAGATCTCGCGATAGCGGTCCTGGCCGGGCAGCCACACTTCGAGGTCGTAGGTGCGCGCCGCAGTGAACCCCATGTCGCCGCTGCACAGCTTCATCCGGCGGAAGGCGAGGCCCAGCTTGGTCAGCACCGCTTCGGCGGCGCCGGTCATCCGCTCATGCTCGGCTTCGGACTGGTCGGGGGTGGTGATCGACACCATCTCGACCTTCTCGAACTGGTGCTGACGGATGAAGCCGCGGGTGTCGCGGCCTGCCGCCCCAGCCTCGGAACGGAAGCAGGCGGTGAGCGCGGTAAGGCGAAGCGGGAGTTCCTCCTCGCTCAGGATCTTCTCGCGCACCGCGTTGGTGAGGCTCACCTCGGCGGTGGGGATCAGCCACCGGCCGTCGGTGGTCTGGAACAGGTCCTCGGCGAACTTGGGCAGCTGGCCCGTGCCGAACAGCGCTTCGTCGCGCACCAGCAGCGGCGGCACGCACTCTTCATAGCCATAGCTGCCGGTCAGCGTGTCGAGCATGAACTGGCCCAGCGCGCGGTGCAGGCGGGCGGCATGGCCACGGACAAAGGTGAAGCGCGCGCCGGACATGCCGGCGCCGGTCTCGAAGTCGAGCCCCAGCGCCGGGCCGATCGCGTCGTGTTCCTTCGGCGCGAAGCCAAAGGCGGGCAGGGTGCCGCGTTCGTGGACGAACACATTGTCGTTCTCGTCCGCGCCCTGCGCGACATCGGGATAGGGCAGGTTGGGCAGCGCCGCGAGTCGGCCTTCCAGCTCCTCGCCGACGGCCTTTTCCTCGGCCTCCAGCATCGGCAGCCGTTCCTTGAGGATGGTCACCTCCGCCATCAGTGCGGCGGCGGCCTCCTCGTCCTTCTTCGCCTTGGCGGCGCCGATTGCCTTCGAGGCCTCGTTGCGGCGCGCCTGTCCGGCCTGTAGTTCGGTCACCAGCGCGCGGCGGCGCTCGTCCAGCGCCAGCAGCGCCTCCGACTGCGGCTCCAGGCCGCGCTTCGCCAGGCCCTGATCGAAGGTTTCGGGATGTTCGCGGAGGAAGCGGATGTCGTGCATGGCGCTAGCCTATGGCCGGGGGCCGAGGCCCGCGCAACCCTGCCGCCGATCCGTCCGTTGGTTGCTCCCCAAGTGAACAGTGACAAGGAGAGCGCGATGCTGGTTCCTCATGATGCGATGGTGGTGGTCGCCGATGGCCGCAAGCTGCTGATGCTGCGCAACCAGGGCGATGCCGACTATCTGAACCTCGAGGTGGTCCGCAAAGAGCTGCACCCGAATCCCAGTACGTCCGAGCAGAAGACCGATTCGTCTGGTGCAGCCGCGTCCACACGCGGCGGTGGCCAATTCGCGTCCTCGGGCGGCACGATGGGCGAGACCGATTTCCACCAACTGGAGGAAGATCGATTCGCCGCTCAGGTCGCCGGCATGTTGAAGGACGAGGCGCTGCGGAACAGCTTCGAGTCGCTGATCATCGTGGCACCGCCGAAGACGCTCGGCGAACTGCGCAAGCTTTATCACGGGGCGGTGACCGATCGGCTGCGCGGCGAACTCGCCAAGGACCTGACCGATCATCCGGTGCCCGACATCGAAGCCGCGCTGCGCGACGCCTGAGTGGCGCCAGGAGGGGGCGGGCGCTCGGGCGGTGTGCCCGCGCCGCCCGCTCCCCCTGCATTGTTGTTGCGACGCAGGCGCATTTCTTCGCCTTGTGCGAATTCAGGACACGCATCGGCGAGCCTGAACTTGGCTGCGCAAATGGTTCCGCTACCATCGCGAAACAGGGGCGGTGGTTCAGCCGTCGCTAATTTCTATCCAAGTACAGGGGATTGGTACCAAAAGCTTTCGCAGCATCCGCTTGTTAACCGCTGATTGCGAAAGTATAGGGCCTGCGGGCAATGCAGTCTCTTGGCGGCTGGCCACCGGGAGACTGGTGTGGAGAGTGGGAATGGCAACTGTTTTGGGCCGTTTTGACGAGCACGATAAAAGCGTTCCTCCCGCCGCGAATGACGGCGACGATGGATACCGGCCGAGCGACGACGAACCGTTCATGAACCCGCGGCAGCAGGAATATTTCCGCGGAAAGCTGAACGCCTGGAAGGATGCGATCTACCGCGAAGCGGCAGGTACGCTGAACCAGCTCCAGTCCGAGCCGCTGCGCGAAGCGGACCTGACCGATCGCGCATCGAGCGAAACCGACTGGTCGATCGAACTGCGCACCCGCGATCGCCAGCGCAAGCTGATCGCAAAGATCGACGCGGCGCTCCGTCGGATCGACGAAGGCGAATATGGCTATTGCGAAGTGACCGGCGAGCCGATCCCGCTGGCGCGGCTCGAGGCGCGGCCGACCGCGACGATGACGGTCGAAGCGCAGGAACGGCATGAACGTAACGAGAAGATCAGCCGGGACGAGTGAAATCTACGTTAGAATCCGTTCCGGCAATATCCCGGAGCGGATTCCGGTTAATCCTTTCGTTAAGAGTTGCTGGTCTACTGCCCTTCGGGTGCGAATCCGCGTTTGAGAGCCAACAATGGACCAGCAGTCTTACATGCCCGCCACCACCCTTTCCGCCGATGATTTTGCGGGGCAGCGCAGTGGTGTCCGCGACAGCCTGTTGCTGACTGCGCAATTCCGCGTGGACGGCGAAGAGGTGGGCACGGTGCGCGTGCGGAACCTGTCTGCCGGTGGCTTGATGGCCGAATATACCGGCCCGGTAGGACTGCGGACCCCGGTGGAAGTCGAGGTGCGCGGCGTGGGCTGGGTAAAGGGCAAGATCGCCTGGGCGGCAGAGGGCCGTGTCGGCGTCGCGTTCGACAACGAAATCGATCCGAAGCTCGCGCGCAAGCCGGTCGGGGGCGGGACGCAGACGCCCGTCTATGTGAAGCCGATCCTTACCCGCCGCTGAGCCAGGTTTTCCGCTATCCACACTGTCCGGCGCGTGGGCGTGCTGCGCGAGTCATGCCGCATCCATTGTTCGCCAGGCCTGCTGTCCCTTGGCTCGCGCGACAATTGTCGGTCGCGCGAGCGCAAGTGGATGGTAAATAATCTGTGGATGGGTGCGCTAGCGCTGCATCTCTTCCTTGACGCGCAGTTTCTGTTTCTTCAGTTGCGCGATAAGCATGTTATCGGGAAGGGGGCGCTGCGTTTCGGTGGCGATTCGCTTGTCGAGCTGTGAATGCTTGGCGCTAAGTGCCGAAAAGTGCGCGGTGTGCATAAAGCAATCCTCCTTCAACGACTCTGAGGGGAGCGAACTACATCACGTTTCGCGCCGGTTGTCGCGTGCAGAATCATCACTGATCGACAGACGGCGGAAAAGCCGCGATGGTTTGCAGGCCGGGGGCGAATCCCGGTGAGTCGGTCGCATGGGGGGCAGGGAATGGAAGACGGCGAGATCCGGCGGCGGCTGGAGGCGTTGCGCGCCGAGCACCGCGACCTCGATGCCGCCATTGCCGCGCTGGTCGACTCCGGAACCGGCGACCAGTTGCAGATCGCGCGGTTGAAGAAGCGAAAGCTGAAGCTGCGCGACGAGGTTGCGGTGCTTGAAGACCAGCTGATCCCGGACATTATCGCATGATCGCCCCGCAATGGTGCAGTGCAGCACGCTTGGGGCTTTTCGGCGGGCAACCTCCTGTGGCAGCGGTGTGCGTATGAAGGGCCAGGACGCCATCACCATCCATCGCCGACTGGTCGACTCGCTCTATGTCGAGGCGATGGTGCTGGCCGACGAAGCCCGCGGCTATTTCGACCAACTCGGCCGCGACGAGCGCGATGCGCTGGCGGCGCTCAGCCGGGTCGCCTTTTCGTGCGAGTCGCTCAAGGTGACGACGCGGCTGATGCACGTCATTGCCTGGCTGCTCACCCAGCGGGCGGTCGATAGCGGGGAATTGCAGCCCGATGACGCGCGTACGCCAAGCCGTAGGCTGGGCCCGGCGCCCGAGACCGACGCCGCCGTGCTGGCCGACATGCCGATGCAGGCGGTCGCCATCGTCCAGGCCAGCATGGACCTGTATCGTCGCGTGGCGCGGCTCGACTCCGCCTTCGACGTTTCGGCGGTGCCCAGCCCGGCCCGTCGGATGCTCGATCGGCTCGCCGGGGCCTTCTGAGCCTCTAGAGCGCCAGGCGTGCGCGGGCGGCGGCATATTCCGCGCGCAGTCGATCAATGCGCGCAGCGGCCGGTTCGATGGCGTGCACCGCGCCGATTCCTTGGCCCGATCCCCAGATATCCTTCCACGCCTTGGCCCCGCCGAAGTTCATCGCGCTCGGGTCGCTCTCGGGCAGATGGTCCGGATCGAGCCCGGCATTGACGATCGAGGTGCGCAGGTAATTGCCGTGTACACCCGTGAACAGGTTCGAATAGACGATGTCCTCCGCCCGGCCATCCACGATCGCCTGCTTGTACGCCTGGACGGCATTGGCTTCCTCGGTGGCGATGAAGGGGGAGCCGATATAGGCGAGGTCGGCGCCCATCGCCTGCGCGGCCAGGATCGCGCCGCCGGTGGCGATCGCGCCCGACAGGGCGATCGGACCATCGAACCACGCGCGTACTTCCTGGACGAGCGCAAAGGGGCTCAGCCGCCCGGCATGGCCGCCCGCGCCTGCGGCGACGAGGATCAGGCCATCGGCGCCCTTTTCGACCGCCTTATGGGCGAAGCGATCGTCGATCACGTCGTGAAGCGTGATGCCGCCCCAGCCGTGCACGGCGTCGTTCAGTTCGGGCCGTGCGCCGAGCGAGGTTATGACGATCGGCACCTTCCACTTGGCGCAGGTGGCGACATCCTCCTCAAGCCGCGGATTGGAGCGATGGACGATCTGGTTGACCGCATAGGGTGCCGCCGGGCTGTCCGGATGGTCGCGGTCCCAGGCGGCGAGTTCCTCGGTGATCTGGTGCAGCCACTCGTCGAGCTGGCTCTGCGGCCGCGCGTTGAGCGCGGGAAAGGAGCCGACGATCCCGGCCTTGCACTGGGCGATGACCAGTTCGGGACAGGAGATGATGAACAGCGGCGAGCCGATGACGGGAAGCCGCAGACGATCGAAGAGTGCCGGTAGCGCCATGGCCCAAGTGATACCGCAGCCACGAAGCCTGTCTAGGCAGGCCCCGGCGACGCTACGGCATGGTGCTGCCCGCGGTGGCGACCGGTGGAACGCGTATCCGAAAACCCGCGACTCAGTCGATTCGGACCAGCCCTTGGGCATAGTCGCGCTGCTTGGCGGCGTAGAGCGCGGCGCTGGCGCGCAACATCGCCCGCTGGTTATCATCTAACGGGCGCACGGCACGCGCAGGGCTGCCAACGATCAGATGGCCGTCGGGGAATTCCTTGCCCTCGGTGATCAGCGCGCCCGCGCCGACCAGGCATTCCGCGCCGATGATCGCGCGGTTGAGCACGATCGCTCCCATGCCGATCAGCGTGCCGTCGCCGATCGTGCAGCCGTGCAGCACGGCGTGATGGCCGACCGTCACCTCGTCGCCGATCGTCAGCGGGGCTCCAGGATCGGAATGGAGGATCGCGCCTTCCTGGATATTGCTACGCGCGCCGATGACGATCGGCGTATTGTCAGCGCGAATTACGGCACCGAACCACACGCTCGCGCGGCTGCCGATCTGCACATCGGCGATCAGCTCGGCGCTCGGCGCGATCCATGCATCAGCGGCGACGTGCGGCGCCTTCCCCCCGAATGCGTAGCGCGGCATGTGCTTACAGCGTGAAGCTCTCGAAGCCGGCGGGCAGCGGCATGTGCAGGCCGAGCGCCAGCGCCAGCGCGACGGCGCCGAGCAGCAGTGCCAGCGTCGAGGAGAGCGAGAACAGACCCCAGCCGACCAGCGTCACGATCGGGGCGTCGGCGCGCTGCTCGCGGCGATTGCGCTGCATCGTCAGCAGCACGAAGCCGGCGGCCATTGCGTACATGAACACGAAGAATTCAGCCATTGCTTCCACCCGATCTCTGCTCGCGTTCAGGGCTAACCCGTTCAGCTTGCAGCAGCAATCCAGGGGAATTGCGGATCGCCGCGACGCAGCATGCATTCGCCGCATTTTATCGGGAACAAATCCCGTGTCAGAGCGTAACGCCGCGTTTCCAGATCGCGATTTCCCGCTCGCCATTGCGTTCGGCGGCCGTTGGCGTGCCGGAAGCGATCGCCACGATCCGGTCGAGCAGCGTCGCCGCCGCGGCGTCCATGCCCTCGGCGAGCACCTGCCCGGCGTCGAAATCGATCCAGCCCGGCTTGCGGGCGGCGAGGTCGCTGTTCGAGGCGATCTTGATCGTCGGTACCGGGAAGCCGAGCGGCGTGCCACGGCCGGTGGTGAACAGGATCACCGTGGCGCCGGCGGCGGCAAGCGCGGTGGAGGAAACGGCATCGTTCCCCGGTGCCTCGAGCAGGGTCAGCCCCCGACGACGGACGCGCTCGCCATAGCCGAGTACGTCGGTAACGGTGGCGTGTCCCGCCTTCTGCACGGCGCCCAGCGACTTCTCTTCGAGTGTCGTGATGCCGCCCGCGAGGTTGCCGGGCGAGGGATTCTCCGACACCGGCTCGCCGTGGCGGGTGAAATAGGCCTTGAAGCCATTCACCAGGCTGACGATCCGTTCGAACACCGGCTCGGATTCGGCGCGGGCCATCAGCAGCTGCTCGGCGCCGAAGATCTCGGGAATCTCGGTCAGGATCGCGGTGCCGCTCGCCGCAGTGACCGCGTCGCTCATCCGGCCGACCAGAGGATTGGCGGTCAATCCCGAGAACCCGTCGGAGCCACCACATTTGACGCCCAGCACCAGGTCGGCAAGCGGCGCGGCGGTTCGTACGGACTGTTCCGCCTGCACGATCAGTTCTTCGATCAGCGCAACGCCCTCTTCGATCTCGTCGCCAGCGGCCTGCGCGCCGATGCTGCGGAGGTTGGTCTGGTGGACGCCCGGCAACATCCCGCGCAGTTGGTTCGACTCGCACCCCAGCCCGACCAGCAGCACGCCGCCGGCATTGGGGTGATTGGCCAAGGCGGTCAGGATCGCGCGGGTGCCCGCCAGGTCGTCGCCGAGTTGCGAGCAGCCGAACGGATGCGCGAAGGCATGGATGCCATCGACGCGGCCAGCGAAGCGCTGGGCGGCGCGTTCGGCGATCTTCTCGGCCGTGCGGCCGACGCAGCCGACCGTCGGCAGGATCCAGATTTCGTTGCGTGTGCCGACCCGGCCGTCGCTGCGCCGATAGCCGAGGAAGCTCGGCCCTTCGCTGCCAGGCACGGCCTCGAGTGCCGGTTGATAGGCGTAGCTGCCGCTGGTTTCGAGCGCGGTGGCGACATTGTGGGTGTGGACATGCTCCCCCGGCGCGATGGGCTGGGTCGCGCGGCCGATGGGAAAGCCGAACTTGTGCACCGGTGCGCCCGCGACGATCGGTTGCAGCGCGACCTTGTGGCCCTTGGGGATAGGCTGGGCCACGACGACGCCCAACGCGCTTTCTCCGGCGTCGATGTCGCGGAGGGCCGTCGCGACGGGATCGCGCGGGTCGATCTGGAACAGGGCAGGTAGCATGGGGTCCGATCATGGTTGGCGGCGGCGCAGTCGCTGCGCGCCGGGAACGCCTGAAAACTACGCCGTGTCGCCTGCGGTGCAAGGGTAAAGCGTCGGCTTGCCTATTGCAGTATGCGCCAAGGTCTTGACCTTTGCTATTTCTGCAAACGATATGCCCGCCGCCAGCGGCGTACCGACAGTGCTGGCGCTGTTGGCTTCGGGCCCGGTGATCGCACCCTGTAGTTTCCGGAGCGGCGACCTGGGATCGGTTATGTTTCCGCTATGCTAGGTCGTTGGACCGGGGGCGTCCAACCAGGGGGAATCGCGTGAAGGCACCGCCGCCGCAATCGGCCTTGATCAGAGCGATGATGCGCAGCTTCTTGTGGTCTATGCAACTGGATCGCTGGCAGGCGATGGGCGTCGTCGCTCTGGCCCTGCTGGTCGCAAGCGTGGCGGATCTGGTGACCGGGCCGACGGTTTCGATGTCGATCGCCTACCTGTTCGCCGACTGCCTCGCAGCCTGGACGCTGCGCGAGCGCGCCGGCATCTGCGTGGTGACGCTCACCGTCGCGATCAGCTCGCTGATCAACGGTTTCGGCGTGCCGCCGATGATCGAGCATCACGAGCTGACGCCGATGGTGGCGCTGTGGAACACCACGACGCGTGCCTTGTCGGCGATCATGATCGTGCTGATGGTGGCGACGCTGCGCCACTCGATTGATCGCGAGCGGTGGCGCGCGTCCACCGATCATCTTACCCGGTCGCTCAACGGCAGTGCGTTTCGCGCCCGGATCGAGCAGGTCGCGCGCGGCCGCCGGCGCCGCAATCCGATGCTGCTGATCTACATGGACCTGGACGGGTTCAAGGCGGTCAACGATCGCCATGGCCACGCCGCCGGCGATCTGGTGCTGCGCCGCTTTGCCGACGAGGCGCGGGCGCGGCTGCGCACCGGCGACCTGTTCGCCCGGCTGGGCGGCGACGAGTTCTGCGCGCTCGTCGCGATCGACAGCGATGCCGAGCCCGAGCAGGTGGCCGACAGCCTCCATGTGCGGCTGCGCGAGGCGCTGCAGGCCACCGGCTATCCAGTGACGTGCAGCATGGGTGCGGTGGTGCTCGATGCCGCCGCCGCGATGGATACCGACCGGGCATTACGGCTCGCCGACCAGGCGCTGCTGCACGTGAAGCACAACGGCAAGAACGCGGTCCGCTTCGCCTGCGACGTCGGCGAGGCGCTGCAGCACGCGGCATGACGCTCCATTTCTTCTCCGATGCCTTCCGGGTGGGGCGCGATGCGGGGCGTGCGCTTGCCGAAGATGCAGCGGTGGATGGCGTGCTGGCGGAGGTTTGCGCCATCTTGCGAACGCCCATCGCGATCCTCGCTTTGCGGCAGGGCACGGGTGCGCGCGCGGTGTGCGCGACCGGGATCGCGCTCGCGGCGCTGCCGCCGTCGATCCTCGGGGCGGCCGAGACCTTCGCCATGCTCGAAGGCGTGCTGAGCGTGCCCGACCTCCGCGCGGATCCGCGCCTTCGCGCCCATCCGCTGGTCGCCGCCAGTCCGCACCTGCGCCACTATACCGGCACGATCGTGCCGGGCGCGCTGGCTCCGCTGGGCGTGCTCTGCGGCATGGATGTGCAGCCGCGCGGGCCAGCCTCGTTCCGCCAGCGCGCGCAGTTGCGCCGCCTGGCCGGCATGGTGGCGGAACGGATCGGCGCGCCGCCGCATCTGGGCTGAACCGCGCGTATTTTCCCTTGTCTCGCGGGAGCTTGCTTGGAAACCGCCGCCGCCGCCGCTAGGCGGGGCGGGTATTCGGCAAGGGAGAACTGCATGATCCGCACCGGCCTGATCGGCTTCGGTCTTGGCGGCACCGCCTTCCACGCACCGCTGATCGCGGCGGTGGACGGGCTCGAACTGGCCGCGATTGCCACGTCCCGCAGCGAGGCGGTCGCGGCGGCCTATCCCGGGGTACCGGCAACCAGCGCGGAGGCGCTGATCGCCGATCCTGCGATCGAGCTAATCGTCATCTCCACGCCCAATCCCACCCATTTCCCGCTCGCCGAGGCCGCACTGGCGGCGGGCAAGCATGTCGTGATCGACAAGCCGCTGACGCCCGACGCCAACGACGCCGAGACGCTGATCGCCCTGGCGAAGGCCCAGGGCCGGTTGCTGGTGCCGTTCCACAATCGGCGATGGGACAGCGACTTCCTGACGGTGCAGGCGCTGGTCGACAGCGGACGGCTGGGCGAGGTGCTGCTGTTCGAGGCGCATTGGGACCGCTTCCGGCCCGAGCTGTCGCAGGCGTGGAAGGAGGCCGAGGGGGCAGGGCAATTGCTCGACCTGGGTCCGCACATGATCGACCAGGCGCTGGTGCTGTTCGGCATGCCGGAGGCGGTCAGCGGCGATCTTGCCAGCCAGCGCGGCAACAGCCCCGTCGACGATTACTTCACGCTCACGCTGTTCTACGGCGCCCGCCGGGTGGTGCTGGCAAGCTCCCGAATGATTGCCGCACCGCGACCGCGCTTCGCGCTCCACGGACGTGGCGGCAGCTTCGTGAAGTTCGGTCTGGACCCGCAGGAAGCGGCGATGCGCGCGGGCGGATCGGTGCAGGACCCAGCCCACGGTATCGAGAATCCGCGCCAGCATGGCGTGCTGACGCTGCCGGACGGCAGCCTGGAGACGATCGCGTCCGAGCGGGGCGAGTATCGGCGCTTCTATGCGGGCGTGGCTGCTGCCCTTCGCGAGGGAGCACCCGCGCCGGTGGCGGCGACCGACGCGCTGGCGGGGCTGAAGTTGATCGAAGCGGCGCGGCAGAGCGCGGCCGAGGGGCGTCGTATCGTGCTTGCCTGAAACGGGTTCCCCGCACGCCCGGCAAGGCGCGCGGGGAGCGCCGGATCAGGGGTGCCAGCTCACCGGCAGGGTGCGCGCCGGCACCGTGACGGTCGTGGTCGCGACGATGTTCTCCGCCGACTGGCCGAGCAGCACCTTGTAGCTGCCGCCGGCGATCTTCCAGCGGTTCGCCGCGCCGTCGAACACTGCCAGCAGGCGCGGATCGACGGTGACCGAGACGGTCTTCGACGCGCCCGGCGCCAGCGTCACCTTCTGGAAGGCGCCCAGCCGCTTCGGCGCCTCCCAGCCTGCGCCCGAGACATAGACCTGCGCGACGTCCGCGCCCGTGCGCGTGCCGGTGTTGCGCAGGGTGAAGCTCACCGTCACCTGGCCCTTGGGCGCGCCGGCCTTGAGCCCGGCATAGGCGAAGCGCGTGTAGGACAGGCCATGGCCGAAGGCGAACTGCGGCTTGTCGCCCTTCGCGTCATACCATTTGTAGCCGACCGCCGCGCCTTCGGCATAGCGCGTCTCGCCCTCGTTGGGCGTGCTCGGCTTGGGTAGCTGCGAGACGCTGCGCGGGAAGCTGGCGGGCAGGTGGCCCGAGGGGTTCACCTTGCCGGTCAGCACATTGGCGATGGCCTCACCACCTGCCGTGCCGGGATACCAGGCCTCAAGGATCGCCGCGGTCTTGTCGGCCCAGGGGGTGAGCACCGGGCCGCCGGTTTCCAGCACCACCACCGTCTTGGCGTTGGCGCCGGCGACCGCGTCGATCAGCGCGTCCTGGTTGTCGGCGAGGCTCAGCGACACGTCGAACGATTCGCCGGCCCATTGGGTGGCGAAGACGACCGCGACATCGGCCTGCTTGGCAGCCGCGGCGGCGGCGGCGGGATCGCTGCCGTCGAGATAGGTGATCTGTGCGCCCGGCAACTGGCGGCGCAGCGCCTCCAGCGGCGAGGAGGGGTGGTACATGATCGGCCCTGGCCAGACCTTCGGTTCGGTGCCAGGCACGGCATTGCCGCCGACCGGATAGACCAGCGAGGATCCGCCCCCTGCCAGCACGCCCTTGTCGGCATGGCCGCCGATCACGACGATGCGTCGGGCGGTGGCCGCGAGCGGCAGCACGTCGCCCTTGTTCTGGAGGAGCACGATCGCCGCCTCGGCATCGGCGCGGGTCACGTCCGCATGCGCCTTGAGCATCGCCGGCGCCAGGTCGAGCGGGGCGTCCGTGATCGGATGATC
This sequence comes from Sphingomonas azotifigens NBRC 15497, assembly GCF_002091475.1. GTDB lineage: Bacteria > Pseudomonadota > Alphaproteobacteria > Sphingomonadales > Sphingomonadaceae > Sphingomonas > Sphingomonas azotifigens. The sequence goes on along the minus strand of NZ_BCTR01000033.1, from coordinate 68,113 downwards.
GAACAGGCCGTGCGCGAACATCGAGCGGAGGATGCGGTGCGCCATCTCGTCGAGCCGCGCCTTGCTCACCTCGCCCTTGGCGATCGCGGCCTTGAGCGGCTCGCGGAAATAGGGTTGCTCGTCGAACGGCCAGCCCGATTCCTGCTCGAGCCCGGCATTGGCCGCGGCGACGGTGGAATGGGTGGCGCCCCAGTCCGACATCACATAGCCCTGCCAACCCCAGTCCCGGCGCAGCACGTCGGTCAGCAACCAGGGCTGCTCGCAGGCATAGAGCCCGTCGACCTTGTTGTAGCTGCACATCACCGAACCGGGGGTGCCCTTCTCGATCGCGAAGTTGAAGGCGAGCAGGTCGCTCATCCGCGCGGCCGTGCGATCGAGCACCGCGTTCATCTTGAAGCGATCGGTTTCCTGATCGTTGATCGCATAATGCTTCACCGTGGAGATGATGTGGTTCGACTGGATGCCGGCGATCTGCGCGCCGACCATCGTGCCGGCGAGCAGCGGATCCTCGCCGCCATATTCGAAGTTGCGGCCGTTGCGCGGCTCGCGCAGCAGGTTGACGCCACCGGCGAGCAGCACGTTGAAGCCCGAGGCGCGCGCCTCGGCACCGATCATCGCGCCGCCCTTGAAGGCGAGCATGGGATCCCAGGTCGCCGCGGTGGCGATGCCCGAGGGCAGCGAGGTGCGGCCGCGCTTGCGCTCGGCACCGCCCTGGGTCGCGACGCCGACGCCCGCGTCGGTCTGCCACTGGGCGGGAATGCCGAGGCGCGGGATGCCGGGGATATAACCAGCCGAGCCGGGGCGCGCGGCTGCGGGCGTCTTGAAATTCTTCGGTCCGAAATCCGTGCCGAACAGACCGAACACGAGCGTCAGCTTCTCGTCCTCGGTCATCTGGGCGAGGATCAGCCTGGCGCGCGCATCGGGCGCGAGCTTCGCGTTGCTCCACGGGTGCTGCACCTGCTGCGCGCAGCCGGGTGCCGTGATCGCCGCCGTGGCCGCCAGCGCCAGCAGCGGCGCGGCAAACTTCAAGTTCACTCGTTTCATACGTCCTCTCCTCCCGGATCGTTTGTCAACGTTGTCCGCTGCCTAGCACAAGCGCGGCCGCCGACAAGAGCCGGCGGCCGCGTGATTGCAAAGCCTGTGTGTATCAGATGCGGATGCGCACCGGCACCGATTTGGCTGCCGGCGTCTTCGAGGCGCCGTCGTGGTGGCTGAGCGCGATCAATGGGTTGAGTTCCGGATAATAGCCGGCGACGCAGCCCTCGGGCAGGTTGAACGGCAGGACCTCGAGCCCCGCGACCACGCGATCGACGCCGTCCGAATCGTCGCCGATCAGTGCCACGCGCTGGCCCTCCGTGAGGCCGGCGCGTTCCATTTCCTTCGGGCTGATCAGCAGCACGTCGCGCTTGCCCTCGATGCCGCGGAGGCGGTCCGAATAACCATAGACGGTGGTGTTGAACTGGTCGTTCGAGCGCAGCGTCATCAGCCGGTAGACGCCGTCCGTATCGGCGAAGCCGGTGGCGTTGAGGTGGGTGGGCACGGTGAATTCGGCCTTGCCGCTTTCGGTCTGCCAGTTGCGGTCGCGCGCGCTGTTGCCCTTGAAGAAGCCGCCGGGCGTGAACAGCCGCTGGTTGAAGTCCTTGAACTTGTCCGGATAGGTTTTCTCGATGGCGTCGCGGACCAGCGCATAGTCGTTCGCCCAGGCGTCCCACGGCACGTTGGGGTTGGGGTCGAGCGTCGCCGCGGCGATGCCGGCGACAATCGCCAGTTCGGGCTGGAGGTGCGGGGAGGCGGGCTTGGCCTCGCCGACCGAGCCATGGATGCAGCTGAGGCTGTCTTCCATCGTCACCACCTGCGGGGTGCCGTCGCGCACGTCGCGCTCGGAGCGGACCAGGGTCGGTAGCAGATATGCCGTCTCGCCACAGAACAGATGGCCGCGATTGAGCTTCGTGGCGATCTGGACGGTGAGGCCCATGCCGGTCCAGGCCTTTTCCATCACGCGGTGATCGGGGACGGCGCGCAGGAAATTGCCGCCGAGACCCAGGAAGGCGTTGATCTCGCCCTTCGCGATCGCTTCGCAGGCGGTCACCGTGGTGTGGCCCTCGTCGCGCGGCGGCTGGAAGCCGTACTGCTCGGAGAGCTTGTCGAGGGGGACCAGTTCCGGCTTCTCGGAGATGCCGACGGTGCGCTGGCCCTGCACGTTGGAATGGCCGCGCACTGGCGAGACGCCGGCGCCCAGCCGGCCGATATTCCCGCGCAGCAGCATCAGGTTCACCACGCCGGCGACATTGTCATAGCCGCCGACATGCTGGGTGAGCCCCATGCCCCAGATGCCGATCGCGCGCTCGGCCTGGATATAGACCTCGGCGGCTTCGATCAGGTCGGCGCGGGGCAGGCCGGTCTCGGCCTCGATCGTCTCCCAGCTGGTGCTGCGGACCTTCTCGGCAAAGGCGTCGAAGCCATGGGTGTGTTCGGCGATGAACGCGCGGTCGAGCACGCCGCCGCGGCGATCCTCCTCGGCCAGCACATGCTTGGCGATGCCGAGCATGGCGGAAATGTCGCTGCCGGGCTTGAGCTGATAATATTGTTCCGAAATCTTGGTCTTGCCGCCAGTGACCATCTGAAGGCTCTGCGGGTTGCGGAACTCCAGCAGGCCCTTTTCGCGGATCGGGTTGAACGTGACGATCCTGGCGCCGCGCTTACGGGCGGCGGTCAGCGTGTGGATGAAGCGCGGGCTGTTGGTGCCGGTGTTCTGGCCGAAGAAGAAGATCGCGTCGCAATGCTCGAAATCCTCGAGCAGGCAGGTGCCCACTGGCGCGCCGATCGTCGACTTGAGCGCGACCGAGGTCGTCTCGTGGCACATGTTCGAGCTGTCGGGCAGGTTGTTGTGACCATAGAGCCGCGCGAACAGCGCCCAGGCATAGCTGGTCTCCAGGCTGGCCTTGCCCGAGGCGTAGAAGATCGTGCTCTTGGGATCATAGCCGCGGAGCTTCTTGCCGATCGCCTGATAGGCTTCTTCCCAGGTGCAGGGCAGGTACTTGTCGGTCGCGCGATCGTAGCGCATCGGGTTGGTGAGGCGGCCCGCCTGTTCCAGGTCGTAGTCGCTCCAGCCGCGCAGTTCGGTGAGCGTGTGCTGGGCGAAGAACTCCGGCGTCGCGCGGCGGGTGGTCAGGTCCCATAAGGTCGCCTTGGCGCCGTTCTCGCAGAATTCGAACATGTGCGGCTTGGCCGGCTTGGTCCAGGCGCAGGAGGTGCACATCATGCCGCCAGGCTTGTTCTGCTTGGCCAGCGTCTTCAGCGTGTCCTTGCTCGGGCGTTCGGCGCCGGCGACCAGCGCCATGCCGCGCATCGAGCCCCAGCCGCCCTCGGCGCCCGCATAGTGGATCGTTCCGTCTTTCGCCCGGGCCATGCTGTACTCCTTCAACCTCACGCCTTTTCCCTATACCCGTCCAGCGGCCCCGCCTATCCTCCACCGATGGATAGGTGGTTCGATCGCGTGACGCCCGACGGGTCGGAGACCCGGCTTCAACGCCCGCTGGTGCCCGAAGTGCCCGTCGCCATCGAAATCAACGGCTTGGGCTACGCCGTGATGATGGCGACGCCGATCGATCTCGAGGATTTCGCGATCGGTTTCGTGGCGGCTGAGCGGCTGGGGGAAGCGGTGGAGGTGGAAAGTCATGCGGCCGAGCGGGGCATGATCCTGCGCGTCACGCTGGCGGATCCGACCGCAGTGATCGAACGCGTCCGCCACCGCACGACCGATTCGAGCTGCGGGTTGTGCGGGATCGACAATCTCGAAGCCGCGCTGCGGCCGCTGCCCCCGGTCGCCGCAACCAGCAGCGCATCATCGGCGGCGATCTTCCGGGCGGCGGCGGCGCTGCGCGACCACCAGCCGCTCAATCGTGCCACCGGTGCCGCCCACGCCGCCGCGCTCTGTTCGGCGAGCGGCGAGATCCGGCTGGTGCGCGAGGATGTCGGGCGGCACAATGCGTTCGACAAGCTGGTGGGGGCCATGGCGCGACAAGGCCTGGGCTGGGACCAAGGCTTCGCGCTGATCAGTGCGCGCTGCTCGTTCGAGCTCGTCGAGAAGGCCGTGCTTGCCGGGTGTCCGCTGCTCGCGGCGATTTCCGCCCCCACCGCCCTGGCGGCCGAGCGCGCGGCGGCGGCGGGACTGCGCCTGGTGGTGCTGGTGCGCCCGGATGCGTTGCTGCGGGCGGTGCCGTGAAGCCGCTTGGGGCAATCCTCGCCGGGGGCGCCGCCCGGCGTTTCGGATCGGACAAGGCACTGGCGCTGCTCGATGGGCAGCGGTTGATCGACCATGTCGCTGCCGCCCTGGCACCGCATTGCGATGCGGTGATCCTGTGCGGGCGGCCGGAGGCGGGCGGAATTGCCGATCGGCCGGCGCCGGGGCTGGGCCCGTTGGGCGGGCTCAACGCCGCGCTCCATGCCGGCGCCGCCCGGGGCTGTCGCAGCGTGCTGGTGGCACCGTGCGACACGCCCGTCCTGCCGGCACCGCTGCTTGCCGAGCTCGCGGCGAGGGAGGGGTCGTGCATCGTCGGGTCGCTGCCGGTGCTGGGCTCGTGGGATTGCCGACTGGCGACGGAGTGCGACGCCTATCTGGCCGGCGGAGGCCGCGCGTCGATGCGTGCCTGGGCGGCCCAGGCGGGCGCCGATGTAATCGATTGGCCCGAATCGATTGCAAACATCAACTCCCGCGACGATCTTTCGGGCCTCACCGGGTTTTTTCCTTAGTTTCGATTCGCATTAGCGCGGGCTAGAGCCTGTGCAATTTTCTGTCGGCGACAGCCGGTGGCAGGGGGACGGATGCATAGCCTGTTTGCAACCTTCTGGAGCGGCAATTACTCCCCGCACGGCTATTGCCTGATGTGGCAGCCCCAGCTGCTATGGACCCATATCGTCGCCGACGCGCTGATAGCGCTGTCGTACTTCTCGATTCCGATGGCGCTGGTGGCGCTGGTGCGCAGCCGGCGCGACCTGGCGTTCGGCTGGATCTTCTGGTGCTTCGCGATCTTCATTCTCGCCTGCGGGGCAACCCATGTGATGGGAATCGTCACGCTGTTCACCCCCCTGTACGGGCTGGAGGCGGTGATCAAGCTGATCACCGCGGTGGCATCGGTGGCAACGGCGGTGTTGCTGTGGCGCATGCTGTCGACACTGGTGCGGCTGCCCTCGCACGAGAAGCTGCAGGAGACCAACGGCGAACTCGCTGCCATGGTCGAACAGCGCGATGCCGCGCTCGCCGAGCTGAAGAACGAAGTGGCGCAGCGCGAGAGCGTGGAAGCCGCGCTGCTCCAAGCGCAGAAGCTGGAGGCGGTGGGGCAATTGACGGGCGGCATCGCGCACGATTTCAACAATCTGCTGCAGGCGATCGCCGGCAACCTCGAATTGCTCGCGCGCAAGCCGGACGATGCCGACCGGGTCATCCGCTGGACGTCGAGCGCCTTGGACGCGGTAGAGCGCGGGCGCCAGCTGACGGGCCAGTTGCTCGCCTTTTCCAGCAAGCAGCGGCTCGACGTGAAGTCGGTTCGACTGGCGGAGCTGGTCGGCGGCATGTCCGGGCTGATCGAGCGAGCGGTGGCGCCGCTCAGCCGCGTGCGGATCGAGCGCCTGGATCCGGTGTGGAACGTCCAGACCGACGCGCTGCAGCTCGAACTCGCCATCCTCAACCTCGCCTTCAACGCGCGCGATGCGATGCCGGAGGGTGGCGTGCTCACCATCTCCGCCGAGCGCCGCAGCGGAAAGGTCGCACCGGATCTGCCGGCCGGCGACTATGTGGCGGTGACGGTAACCGACACCGGTACAGGAATGCCGCCCGAAGTGGTGGCGCGTGCGGTTGATCCTTTCTTTTCCACCAAGGGCGTCGGCAAGGGTACCGGCATGGGCCTGTCGATGGCGTTCGGGGTGATGCGCCAATCGGGCGGCACGCTGCTGATCGATAGCGAATTGGGGCAGGGCACCAAGGTGACGCTGTTGCTGCCGCTGGCAACGCTCGAGCCGCGGCGCGACACGCAGGACGATTCCGCGCGGGACGAGCGGATCAGCCTGGCGGGCGCGACGATCGCGCTGGTCGATGACGATCCGCATGTCCGTGCATCGCTTGCCGAGATGCTGCGGGCGGCGGGCGCGGTGGTGGAGGAAGCCGGCGACGGCGCGGCGGGCGTGCAGCTGGTACAGTCCCGGCGCTTCGGCGCGCTGGTGGTCGATTTCGCGATGCCGGAACTGAGCGGCAGCGATGTCGCGGACCAGGTCGCGGGCACCGATCCGCAGCTGCCGGTGATCCTGATCACCGGTTTCGCCGACTCCAACAAGCTCGATGCGATCGCCTCTCCCAATGTGACCGTATTGCGCAAGCCGTTCGAATCGCACGAGCTGTTGCGCAAGATCCGCGACGTCGCCCGCCGCTGAGCCGGTTCAGGGCAGGGCGGCGCGTAGCTCCTCGATCCAGGCGGTCGCCACGCTGTCCGAAGGTGCCCGCCAGTCGCCGCGCGGACTAAGCGCGGCGGCACCCGATACCTTAGGGCCGTTGGGCAGCGCCGAGCGCTTGAACTGGCTGATCTGGAAGAAGCGGAAGAGGAAGGTCTCCAGCCACTTGGCGATCGTCGCCAGGTCGTAACTGTTTCGCCCTTCCGCCGGAAAGCCGATCGGCCACAGACCCGCTTCGGCATCCTTCCAGGCATGCCAGGCGAGGAATGCGACCTTGGACGGCTTGAGCCCGAAGCGGGCGATATGGTGCAGGAAGAAGTCGTGCAGCTCGTACGGGCCGATCCGGTCCTGCGTGCTCTGCATCTTGCCGTCGGCATCGGCGGGGACAAGTTCGGGCGAAATCTCGGTATCGAGGATCGACAGCAGGACGGTGGCCGCCTCGCCATCGAACTGGCCGCTCTCGACGCTCCAGCGGATCAGATACTGGATCAGCGTCTTGGGCACGCCGGCATTGACGCCGTAATGGCTCATCTGGTCGCCGACGCCATAGGTCGACCAGCCGAGCGCCAGCTCGGACAGGTCGCCGGTACCGAGCACGAAGCCACTGTTGCGGTTGGCGAGGCGGAACAGATAGTCGGTACGCAGGCCCGCCTGGACGTTCTCGAAAGTGACGTCATAGACCGGCTCGCCTTGCGCGAAGGGATGGCCGAGATCGGCGAGCATCTGGCGGGCGGCCGGACGGATGTCGATTTCTGCCGCGGTGATCCCGATCGCGCGCATCAGCGCCCAGGCGTTGGACTTTGTGCCCTCGCTCGTCGCGAAGCCGGGCATGGTGTAGCCTAGGATATCGGTGCGGGGGCGGCCGAGCCGGTCCATCGCCTTGGCGGCAACGATCAGCGCATGGGTGGAATCGAGCCCACCCGAAATGCCGATGACGAGCGATTTGCTCCTGGTCGAGGCGAGGCGCTGGCGCAGGCCCTCGACCTGGATATTGAATGCCTCGTAGCAATCCTCCTCCAGCGCCGCCGGCGTGTTGGGCACGAAGGGGAAGCGGCGGGTCGGGCGGAGCAGGCCGCGATCGGCGAAGTCGGGCTGGTGCGCGAAGCCGATCCGGCGGAAGCGGGTCTCGGGCATGCCGGCGTTGCGGGCATTGTCGTTGAAGGTGCCGTCGCGCAGCCGTTCCAGCCGCAGCCGCTCCAGATCGAGATCGGCATAGGTGATCGCATCGGCCAGCTCGAAGCGCTGCGAGGCCGCCAGCTGCTCGCCGAACTCGTAGATCAGCCCCTGGCCGTCCCAGGCAAGATCGGTGGTGCTCTCGCCGGGGCCCGAGGCCGAATAGAGATAGGCCGCAATCGTTCGTGAGCTCTGCGAGGCGCAGAGCAGCTCGCGCTCGCGGCCCTTGCCGATCACGATGTTCGAGGCAGAGAGGTTGCACAGCACCAGCGCCCCGGCCATCGCGCCTTCCGTCGACGGAGGCTGCGGCGCCCAGTAATCCTCACAGATCTCGATGTGGAAAACGAAGTCGGGGAGGTCCTCCGCGGCGAACAGCAGATCGGGGCCGAAGGGCACCGTCTGGCCGGCGATCGTGATCTCGAGATCGCGGAGGCCCGATCCCGAGGCGAACCAGCGCTTTTCGTAATATTCGCGATAGTTGGGTAGGTAGGTCTTGGGCACCACGCCGAGGATGCGGCCGCGTGCGATAGCGACGGCGCAATTATAAAGGCGGCCGTTGCGCGCCAGTGCCGCGCCGACCAGCAGCACTGGTTTCAGGGTGCAGCTCGCCTCAACGATCGCGGCGATACCCGCCTGGGTCGAGGCGAGGATCGTGTCCTGCAGATGCAGGTCGTCGATCGCATAGCTGGTGACGTTGAGTTCGGGGAACACCAGGATGTCGGCGCCCGCCGCGTCGCCCGCTTCCGCCAGCGCGATGGTCGCGCGGGCATTGGCGGCGGGATCGGCGACGGTGCCGACGGGCGTGCAGACACCCGCGCGGATCATGCCGTGGCGGTGGAGCGCGAAGAACGGATGCGGATCGGCCATGCGTGTGTCCTATGCCGGGGACCATGGCCTGCCAACCCCAGGGGTGCGGGATGTATCCGGGGGAGGGGGATATAAGCCCCTCCCCTTCAGGGCAGGGGAATCGCATATGCCTTGCGTGCGAGGGTGGAGTTGGATTCTTGAGGAAGCTCCCGTTGTCTTAGGGGGCTTGGATGGATTGGTTTTCAGATCATTTTTTGGGCGTTGAGGATCCGCGTGCGCAGAACGCGCGGCATGATTTCCTCGAGCTACTGTTCGTAGCGCTGGCGGCGGTGCTGTGCGGTGCGGAGGATTGTACGGACATGGCGATGTTCGGCCGTGCGAAGCTCGACCTGCTGCGGCAGGTGCTGAAGCTGGAGCATGGGGCGCCGAGCCACGACACGTTCAGCCGGCTGTTCCGATTGCTGGCGCCCGAGCCGTTCGAAGCCGCGTTCAGCCGGTTCGCGACGGCCTTTGCCGGCGGCTTGAAAGGGGTAGTGGCGATCGACGGCAAGGCGCTGCGGGGCGCCTATACGCGGGGTCGCAAGGCGGTGCCGCTGCACCTGGTCAACCTCTGGGCGGTGGAGGCGCGGCTCGCGATCGGCCAGCGCCTCGCGCCGGGCCGCAACGAAGTGCTGGGCGCCCAACAGGCGTTGGCGCTATTGCGGCTGGACGGTTGCATCGTCACCGCCGATGCCCTGCATTGCCACGCCGCCACGGCACAGGCGATCCTCGACACCGGCGCCGACTATGCGCTCGCGGTGAAGGCGAACCAGCCGAGGCTTCTGGCCAAAGCCCAGGCACTTACCGACAGCACCGCAGCGGGTGCCGGGGCCAGCGACGGACCCCGCCGCGCGCATGACCGCACCGAGCGGCGTACGGCCTTGGTCGTCCCTGCAAGCGGTATCGATTTCCCCGGTATCGCCGCCGTCGCGAAGGTCGAAACCCACCGCCACACCACCGCCGGTGCCGAGCCGCCCATCGTGCGCTGGTTCCTTCTCTCCACTCACCTCACGCCCGAGCGCATGCTCGACGTCGCGCGAAGCCATTGGACCATCGAGAACCAACTCCACTGGGTCCTTGACGTCGCCCTCGCAGAGGACGCAGCCCGCAGCCGCTTGGACCACGCTCCCCAAAACATCGCCCTCCTGCGAAAGCTTGCTCTCAACCTCCTCCGCCAGCACCCAGACAAGGGCTCCATCAAAGGCAAAATCAAGCGTGCCGCGTGGAACGATCCCTTCCTGCTCAGCCTCTTAGCTCAAATGCGATAGCCCTGCCCTTCAGGGGAGGGGTTGGGGTGGGGCAGTGTCTCGCAGAGACCAACGTCTGTTCTGGAATCCCTCCACCCCCAACCCCTCCTCCAAGGAGGAGGGGCTAAATTGCGCGACGCCTACACCTTCGTCGCGTAGATCATCCGGCCCGGGCCCAACCGGTCGAAGACCTTGGCCAGCTGGCGCTCGCCGACCGCGAAGCAGCCCTGGCTGCGGCCGAGCTTGCCGTGCTTCGACACCATGTCCGGGTTCGCATACCAGGCCGAATGCACCACGATGGCGCGGGCCAGTGCGTTGTTGTTGGTCGGGTCGAGCCCGATCAGCCGCTGGGAGTCGCCATGCTTGCCGACATAATAGTCGGCGGTCAGGAACGCGCCCTCGCAGGTCGCTTCCGAGTTGATCTGATTCGAGAAGCGCTGGAGCACGCCGGTATGGCCGGGATCCGAGCCGATGCCGTGCGCGACGAGCAACGGCTCGACCTCGCCGGTGCCCATATTGACCAGGAAGAAGCGCGGCTGGGACGAAGGCAGCGAGAAGTCGGCGATGGCAATGCGGTCATGCGTGTCGACGTGCATCGAGTGCCGGTCCAGCGCCGCGGTTGCGCGCTTGAACAGTTCGGGACGGACGCCGGCCGGCATGATCCGCGCCTGGGCCGCAACCTTGGGTGCGGGCGTCAGCGAGGCAACCGGTGCCGGCTGGAGGCGCGGTGGCGGTGCCGCCGCTGCCATCGTGGTGCCGATCGTGCGCGAGGCGCAGGCCGAAACCGCTGCGCCGCTCGCCATCACCAGCGCCGATTTGAGCAACGCCCGACGCGATTGTACCGAAGCCTTCGAATCCATGATCTTTGTTCTGCGCCCGCAAATTTCTGTCATGCCCCGGCAACCGTATAGCAGAAGCATCGTTAACGTTGCGCGCTCTTGGCCCGCCAAGTGGCGCGTTTCGGCGCACCTGCTGCCCGGTTCACCGAGCGGTCATGTCGTTTCGGGACGGCACGCGTTCACGATTGCCCGAATCGCGCTGCAGCGCATCGGCCTGCTTGTACTGTTCGCGCGGCGAAAAATTTGGTGTCGCGCCGCACGCGCGAAGCGCTAGAGGCGCACCATGACCATGTCCTACGAACAGGCCATCACGGCGTTGATCGAGGCCGGGAGGCGGCTCGACGCCCGCGGCTGGGCCCCGGCGACCTCGGGCAATTATTCGGCCAGGCTGGACGACGGCAGCATCGCGCTGACCGTCTCCGGCCGCCACAAGGGCAGGTTGACCGGCGACGGGATCATGCGCGTCGGTCTCGACGGGCAGCCGCTGTCCCCGGGCAAGCCCTCGGCCGAGACCGATCTGCATCTGGCGATCTACCGCCTGTTCCCGGAAGCGGGGGCGGTGCTGCACGGCCATTCGCCGCAAGCGGTGGGGCTGAGCCGTGCCACCGACGCCGATGCCTGGGTGCTGGCCGGGCACGAGATGCTCAAGGCCTATCCGGGGCACACCACCCACGAGACCGAGGTGCAGCTGCCGATCGTCGACAACAGCCAGGACATGGCAGTGATCGAGGCGACGGTCCGCCCGGCGCTGCTGGCGCCCGGCGCGATTCCGGCGTATCTCATTCGCAGCCATGGGCTCTACGCCTGGGGCAAGGACGTGGACGAGGCCGAACGTGTGCTGGAGGCGACCGAATGGATGATCGCCGCCGAACTCGCCGAGGCCAGCTTCAGACAGGCATGGGCAGTATGAGCCGACTCCGTATCTTCGCCGAAACCGGCACGACGCCGCTGCTCGACACCAGCGACCCGGTAACGATCGCCGAGGAACTGGCGATGCGCGGGGTGCGGTTCGAACGCTGGCCGTCGCGCCCGATCGCGGCGGACGCCGATCAGGAGTCGGTGCTCGCCGCCTTTGCGCCGGAGGTCGAGCGCCTCCAGGGCGAGAAGGGCTATCGCTCGGTCGATGTGATCCGGATGGTGCCCGATCATCCCGAAAAGGACGCGCTGCGCGCCAAGTTCCTCTCCGAGCATCGCCATGCCGAGGACGAGGTGCGCTTCTTCGTGGAAGGCGAGGGGCTCTTCACACTCCATCTGAATGATCGCGTCTATGCGGTTCTTTGTCAGGAAGGTGATCTGATTTCGGTCCCGGCCGGAACGCCGCACTGGTTCGACATGGGGCCACACCCGCGCTTCACCGCCATCCGGCTGTTCACCAATCCAGATGGCTGGATCGCGCAGTTCACCGGCGAGACGATTGCCGATCGATTCCCGCGCCACGAGCCCATCGCCGCCTGACGGCGGTGCAGCGAGACACATTCCATGACCCAGCCCAAGGCCGTCCTGCTCGATATCGAGGGGACCACCAGCAGCATCGCCTTTGTCGCCGATGTACTGTTTCCCTATACGCGCCAGCACCTGGCAGCCTATGTTGCCACGCATTCTGAAGAAGTGGCGCCGATCCTTGCCGAGGTGCCGGGCGAAGACAAGGTGGCCACGCTGCTCGGCTGGATCGAGGAAGACCGCAAGGCCACGCCGCTCAAGACGCTGCAGGGACTGATCTGGGAACAGGGCTATGCCGACGGCACGCTCCAGGGCCATGTCTATCCCGATACGCCCGAGGCGCTGCACCGCTGGTACACCGCCGGGGTCGCGATCTACATCTATTCGTCCGGCTCGATCGCGGCGCAGAAGCTGATCTTCGGCCGTTCCATCGCCGGCGACCTGACGCCGATGCTCTCGGGCTATTTCGACACGACCACCGGGTCGAAGCGCGAAGCTGAGAGCTACAGCAAGATTGTTGCTGCAACTGGCTTGGAACCGAAGGAAATCCTGTTCGTCTCCGACGTACAGGCAGAGGTCGATGCGGCGCGCGCAGCCGGGCTGGGTGCCCTGCTGATCGATCGAAACGGCGGCCCCGCCGACATTCACTCGCTCGCGGAGATTCGCCTGTGATCCTGGAAGGTACGCACACGCGTTCGATCGCTCGCACGGCGGACGGGCAGGGGATCCGCATCCTCGACCAGCGCCATCTGCCCTGGGAGATCCGCTGGGTCGAACTGCGTGACCTCGATGCGGCGGCGGTTGCCATTCGCGAGATGTGGACGCGCGGTGCGCCGATGATCGGCGCCACTGCCGCCTATGGTCTGGCGATGGCGCTGGCGGTGGATGCCAGCGATGCCGGGCTCGATGCTGCCTATGGCACACTGGTCGAAACGCGGCCCACCGCGATCAACCTGCGCTGGGCACTCGATCAGGTGCGGGCGGCGGTGCAGCCACTGCCCGAGGGCGAGCGCGCCGCCGCCGCCTTTGCCCGCGCCGATGCGATCTGCGACGAGGATGCCGAGCTTTGCCGTGCGATCGGCGAACACGGCCTGGCGCTGCTGCGCGACCTCCACGCGAAGAACCCGGATCGGCCGCTCAACATCCTGACCCATTGCAACGCCGGCTGGCTGGCGACGGTGGACTACGGCACCGCCACCGCGCCGATCTACCTCGCGCACGACGCCGGCATCCCCGTGCATGTCTGGGTGGACGAGACCCGGCCGCGCAACCAGGGGGCGTTGCTGACCGCGTTCGAGTTGCGCAACCACGGCGTGCCGCACACCGTGATCGCCGACAATGCCGGGGGTCTGCTGATGATGCAGGGGCAGGTCGACGCGGTGATCGTCGGCACGGACCGCGTGACCGCCAATGGCGACGTCTGCAACAAGATCGGTACCTATTTGAAAGCGCTGGCAGCGCACGACAATGGCGTGCCCTTCTACGTCGCGCTGCCCTATACGACCTTCGATCCCGCTACCGCGAGCGGCGCGGACATTCCGATCGAAGCGCGCTCGGCCGAGGAAGTGATGCGGCTCACCGGTCCCGACGAAACCGGTCGCATCGCGACGATCCGGGTGACGGACTCCCCGGCGCTCAATCCCGCGTTCGACGTGACCCCGGCACGGCTTGTGACCGGCTACATCACCGAACGCGGCGTGCTGGCGACGATCTGAGCCGGGCTCAGCCGAGGTCCGCGCGCCAGCGCTGGACCCGGGCGATCGCTTCGTCGAGCACCGCGTCTTCCTTGACGAAGCAGAAGCGGACGACGCTGGTCACCGGATCTTCGGCATAGAATGCGGAGACAGGGATGGTCGCCACCTTGGCCTCCTCGACCAGTCGCTCGCTGAAGGTGGTGTCGTCCATCGCGAGGCTGGAGGCGGCGAGGTCGACCGACAGGAAATAGGTCGCGGCGCTCGGCAGGACCGCAAAGCCTGCCTTTTGCAGGCCGGAAGCGAGGCGGTCGCGCCCGGCCTGGAAGCGGTGGCGCGCCTCCTGCACCCAGTCGTCCTGCGTCGCGAGCCCCTCGGCCACGGCCCATTGCAGATTGGGCGGGGTGGTGAAGGTGAGGAACTGGTGCGCCTTTGCCAGCACCCTGGCGATCGGCGGCGCGGCGCACATCCAGCCGACCTTGAAGCCGGTCAGCGCGAAGATCTTGCCGGCGCTGCCGATCTTCACCGTCCGCTCGCGCATGCCGGGAAAGCCGATCAGCGGCAGGTGGCGCGCGCCGTCGAAGGTGACATGCTCCCACACCTCGTCGCAGATCGTGATCAGATCATGGGCGACGCAGAAATCGGCGAGCATCGCCAGATCCTCCGCGCTGGTCATCGTCGCCGCTGGGTTGAGGGGGTTGTTGAGCAGGATCAGCCGCGTCTTTGCAGTCACCGCCGCTTCGAGCGCCGCGCGATCAATCCGCCATTCGGGCGGGTGCAGGCGGACGAAGCGGGGAACGCCGCCCGCGCGCCGGATCAACGGCACATAGGCGTCGTAGAGCGGCTGGAAGCACAGCACTTCGTCGCCGGGCTCGATCAGCGCGAGCAGCGCCGCCGCCAGCGCCTCGGTGGCGCCGGAGGTGACGAGGACTTCCTCGGTCGCGAGGTTCAGCGCCTGGTGCCGGGCATAATGGTCTGCGATCGCCTGGCGCAATTCGAGCAGCCCCGCCATCGGCGGATACTGGTTGGACTTTTCCAGGACGGCCCGCGCCGCCGCGGCCAGCACCGCCTCGGGCCCGCGCCCATCGGCGAACCCCTGGCCCAGGTTGATCGCGTCGTTGGCCCGGGCGCGGGCGGACATGGCTTCGAAGATGGTGGTGCCCATCGAAGAATAGATCGGGTTCATCGCAGACCGCTATTGCGGGGTGCGGTTGCGCCTTGCAAGCCGGGGGGCAATCGCCGCATGAAGAAAGCGGTTGCTGACCGCGTGTGTCGAAGGAAGATGATGAGCAAGAAACCGCCCGTGCCCGCCGAATCGCAGTCCCCCTACCCGACGACGGAAACGCCGCACGGCGAGGGCGGGGAGGCGATCGCCGTTGCGAAGGAGCAGGCCGCCGCCGCCAAGCGCCGGACGCCGAGCACGCGGCAGATCGGCATGGGGGCCGCCATCGGCATCGGATCCGCCGCGATCGTCGCGGGCCTGCTCTACTGGAAGGGCGGCCGCAAGGAGCGCAAATGACGCAGTAAAGTGTTACAATGTTAGGCTAATTATTCTGCCGCCGTCGATTCCTTTGCTAATTCGGCGGCGGTGGCTTGCGCTTACGTAGAAACGGCCTTCGCGGGAAGGTGGTTTCACTTGCTGCTATAGCTCCATCGTCATGGTCAAATAAGCGTGTTTGCGCGGTATTCGGATGTGCGCCGGATAGCGCTATCCCAAGTACATGCTCCAACGTTTCCTGCCGCTGCCAGACAATTAAGTGTTTCTACTGCGACGGTTTCCGGGCGCGGTGAACCGATCGGTAACGGATTCTTCCTATAATGCGGTGAACTGCGAACAGGAGCTATCGGGGAATGTACGGTCATACACGGTTTCCTGCCACGGCGGACGATGTGGTGGCACATCCTGCCGGGGTGCACCGCGACCGGAGGTCGGCACCGATCATGATGCGGTGATCTCCAACTCTCCTTTCCCCTCCCTCGGTTCGGCACCAGCGCACGCCGGGATCGAGACCAGCACCATCGGGCGCCCCAGAACGTATCGGAAAGACCAGCAATGATTGCATCGATGAAAATTCCGAGGAAGCTCGCACTGTCGTTCCTGCTGATCTGTGCATCGGCGGCGACGGTGATGATCGTGTTCTTCATGAACATCTCGATGATCCGTTCGGTGACCGACCAGAACAATCTCAGCCAGCAGATCCACTCGAAGACGCTGACCCTCGAAACCGCACTGCTGCGCCAGAACAGCCAGTTGCGCGGTTTCCTCGTCACCGCCGACCCGACCTATCTCAAGTCCTATGACGAAGGCCGGACCGAATATGACGAGACCTCGGCCGAGCTGGAGAAGCTGCTGACCGATCCGGCGCTGCTCGACGGACTGCGCAAGTCGCGCGCCGAAACGCTGTCGTGGCGCGAAAAGTGGGGCGATCGCCTGATCGCCGAAGTCAAGGCCGGCAAGCGCGAGGAAGCGGAAGCCCAGGTGCGTAGCGCCGGCAAGGCGGTGCTGGTTTCGGCGGCGGTGTTGCCGCTGCGCGCGATCAAGGACGCGCAGGCCGAAGCAATCGAAAAGAACGGCGCCCGCCAGGAAGGTGCGATCAGCACCGCGACCACCGTGCTGATCATCGGCGCCGTCGCGCTGATCGGCATCGCCATCGCGCTCGCCGTCACGCTGAGCAGCATCATCGCGCGCCCGATCAGCCAGCTGACCCGCACCATGGCCGATCTTGCTGCGGGCCGGAACCATGTCGACGTCCCTGCCACGACGCGCGGCGACGAACTGGGCGACATGGCGCGCGCGGTGCTGGTCTTCCGCGACGCCGCCCTCGCCAAGGAAGCGTCCGACGCCGCCAGCGCCAAGGCCGAGGCGGTGCAGAAAATGGTCGTCGAGACGGTCTCCTCGCATCTCGCCGAGCTGGCCCAGGGCAATCTGACCGCGCAGATCAACGCCGAGTTCCCGGGCGAATACGGTGCCGTCAAGACCAACTTCAACAACGCCCTGTCGAGCCTGCGCGAGCTGATCTCGTCGGTGATCGAGGCAACCGCGTCGATCCGCACCGGCTCGAACGAGATTGCCCAGGCCAGCGAGGATCTCGCGCGCCGCACCGAAGCCAATGCCGCCAGCCTCGAGGAAACGGCTGCTGCCGTCACCCAGATGGACCAGCGCCTCAAGGCGACCGCTACCGCTGCCGGCCAGACCGTGGAGCGCGCCGACGGCACGATGGCGACGGTGGACAATGGTCGCGCGACGGCCGACGAGGCGGTGCAGGCGATGACCCGCGTGTCCGACAGCGCCAAGGGCATCGACAGCGTCATCGAGGGTCTCGACAAGATTGCGTTCCAGACGCGCGTTCTGGCGATGAACGCCGCGGTCGAAGCCGGTCGCGCGGGCGAGGCGGGTCGCGGGTTCGCGGTCGTCGCCGATCTCGTCTCCGCCCTGGCGATGCGGGCGGAAGAGGAGGCTGGCCGCGCGCGCGACCAGCTGACCGCGACACAGAGCGACATCGTCACCGCGGTGCAGGCCGTGCAGCGGGTCGACGGGGCGCTGGCCGACATCTCAAGCGGTGTCGGCGAGGTGCACCAGCTGCTTGGCAACATGGCGTCGGACAACCATGCCCAGTCGAGCGCGGTCACCGAGATCAGCGCCGCTCTTGGCGAGATGGATCAATCGACGCAGCAGAATGCCGCGATGGTCGAGGAAACTTCGGCTGCCGCGCGTAACCTGGCGAGCGAGGTCAGCGTCCTCTCCGAACAGGCCAGCCGGTTCAACGTGGGCAGCGGCGCGCCGGTGAGCAGCGCTCGGGTATCGCCGGCGCGGTTCAGCGGCGGGCATGTCAAGCCGCTGCCCAAGGCCGCCGTCTCGGCGCTGGTGCGCAACAGCGGTTCTGCGGACGACGACTGGCAGTCGTTCTGATCGACGATATGCAATCCCGCGGGGCATCGTTCGGTCCGGTTGCGAATCGAGCGATGCCCCGCGAGAAGATTCCGGAGCAGGTGCTCCCGCCAGGGATTATTGGAATGGACAGGATTGCGCCCCGGACGGGTCCGGCGGAAATCGCGCGCATGGCGCGGGTCGCCACCGATCTGGGATCGCCCTTTGTCGGCGCGGTGCTTGCCGCCGGGCTACGCCAGCTGGGCCGCGCACCGCATAGCGAAGCGGTGATCACCCATTGGGAGGGCGACGCCGCCTCGGCCGCGCTGGCGATGCGGTTCAACGCCGCGCTGCACTTTCTGGCGCGGCGCGGCAATCCGCCCGCCCTTGCTGCGCTCTATCGCTACGAACATGACGATTTCGACGGCGCGATCGGCGAGGCACTTGCTGCCGAGGACGACCTGATCGCTGGGTTCCTGCGCCGCACGCCGCAGACCAACGAGGTCGGCCGGTCGGGTGCGATCGTCGCCGCGCTGATGCAGGTCCGCCGCCGCTTCGGGTTGCCGTTCGAGTTGCTCGAGATCGGGTCGAGCTGCGGCCTCAACCTCAATCTCGGTCGTTACGGCTTCGATCTGGGCGGGGTGCTGGCGGGCGACCGCCATTCGCCGGTACAGGTCGCGCCCGAGTGGAACGGGTCCGCGCCGCTGCCGGCGCCGCTCGAAGTCGTCGCGGCCCGCGGTGTCGATCTCAATCCGTTGAACGCTGCCGATCCTGCTACCTGCGAGCGGTTGATGGCCTATATCTTCGCCGATCAGCCGTCGCGGCTGCACCGGCTCGAAGAGGCGCTCGGCATGGCGCGGCGTCATCCGCCCGAAATCGCGCGAGGCGATGCGTCCGAATGGCTGGCGCGCGAGCTGGCCGAACCGCAGGCCGAAGGCGTCTGCCGCGTGGTGATGCACTCGATGGTGCTGCAATATCTTCCGCCCCGCGATCGCGCCGCGGTGGTAGCGATGATCCGCGATGCCGGCCAATATGCGACGCCCGAGCGCCCGCTCGCCTGGGTCGGCTTCGAATGGACGGAGACGCGCAGCGAAGTTCGCCTGTCGCTCAGCTGGTTTCCGGGCGGGGAGGAGCGCCGTGTGTTGGCGGTGTGTCACCCGTACGGCAATTCGGTCGACTGGCGCGGCTAGACCTGCACCGCGTGTTCGGTGCGACCGGCGCTACCGAACACGCGCAGATAGCGTTCGATCTCCGCCGGCTCGCCGGTCGCCTTGGCCGGATTGTCCGAGAGCTTGACGGCCGGGCGGCCGTTTGCCGCCACGACCTTGCAGACGAGCGAGATCGGCTCCAGTCCCGCCTCGCCGTCGGGGTCGCAGCCGCGGAAGTCGTTGGTGAGGTTGGTCCCCCAGCCGAAGCTCATCCGCACCCGCCCGTTGAAGTGGCGATACGTTGCCTCGATCGAATCGACGTCCATGCCGTCGGAGAAGATCAGCAGCTTGTCGCGCGGATCGCGGCCATGGTCCTGCCACCAGCGCAGGATCTGCTCGCCGCCCGGGATGGGCGGGGCGCTGTCCGGGCGGAAGCCGGTCCAGTCGGCCACCCAATCGGGCGCGCGGGCGAGGAACGAGGTGGTGCCGAACGCATCGGGCAGCGCGATCAGCAGATTGCCGCCATAATGCGCGCGCCATTGCTCGAGCACGCGATAGGGCGCGTCGGCAAGTGCCGCGTCGTCGGACGACAGAGCCGCTTCCACCATCGGCAGCTCGTGCGCGTTGGTGCCGATCGCTTCCAGGTCCGCGTCCATCGCCAGCAGCACGTTGGAGGTGCCGATGAAGCGGTGGCCGAGCCCTTCCTTCAGCGCTTCGACGCACCAGCGCTGCCACAGAAAGCCATGGCGCCGGCGGGTACCGAAATCCGACAGCACCAGATCGGGTAGGGTGCGCAGCCGCTCCACCTTGTCCCACAGCTTCGCTTTGGCGCGGGCATAGAGCACGTCGAGCGCGAACCGGTCGCGCCCGCGCATCGCCGCGCGCGAGCGGAGTTCGTTGACGATGGTCAGTGCCGGGATCTCCCACATGGTCGTGTGGGTCCAGGGGCCGTGGAAATGGAGCACGAACTGGCCATCGTGCCGCTCCAGCTCATAGGCCGGCAGCTGGAAGTCGGCGAGCCAGGCGATGAAGTCCGGCGCGAACATCTGGGTCTTGCCGTAGAAGCTGTTGCCGGCAAGCCAGATCAGCTCCTTCTTGGCGAAGCGCAGCGTCCGCGCATGATCGAGCTGCGCGCGCAGTTCGGCCTCGTCGATCACTTCGGCCAATCGCACCGACTTGCTGCGGTTGATCAGCGAGAAGGTGACCTGCGTCTCGGGATGCAGCCGCCGGATCATCTGCAGCATCAGCAGCTTGTAGAAATCCGTATCGAGCAGGCTGCGGACGATCGGATCTAGCCGGAAATTATGGTTGTAGGTCCGGCTCGCGATATCGGTGAAGGTCATGGGGCCGCTCTTATTCCCAGCCGCCGCCAAGTGCGAGAAAGATCGCGATCTGGTCATCGGGCAGGCGGGCCTGGGCGGTGGCGTAGCTCGCCTCTGCCTGGGCGAGGCTGCTCTGCGCCTGAAGCAGCGCGAGGAAATCGCTGCGGCCGAAGCGGAACAGCCGACCCGCCTGATCGGCCGCCGTCGCGGCGCTGTCGCGGGCACGGCGCAGCGCTTCAGCCTGATCGCGATCGCGCGCATAGGTTTCCAGCGCCGTTTCGGTATCGCGCAGCGCGCCGAGCACAGTGGAATCGAAGCGGGCGATATCGGCATCGACCTGCGCACCCGCCGCCTCGATGCGCGCACGGACGGCGGGCCGGTTGGGGAAGCTCCAACTGATCAGCGGGCCGAGGCTGAAGCCGAACGAACTCGGACTGCCGAGATCGTCGAGCGGACCGCTGAGCCCTGCCGAGCCGCCAAGGCTGATCTGCGGATAGAGATCGGCGGTGGCGACACCGATCCGCGCGGTGTCGCCGGCGATCACGCGTTCGGCTTGGCGGATATCCGGGCGGCGGCGGATCATGGCGGCGCCGTCGCCTACCGGCATCGGGCGGGGGAGGGCGGGAAGCGCGGCGCAGCTTTCGATGTCGCGCGGATAGTCGGCGGCTGGGCGGCCGAGCAGCGCGGCGAGCGTGTAGAGCCCGCCGCGACGCTGTGCGGCGAAGACCGGCAGATTGGCCTCGCTGGCCTGCACCGCAGCCTGGGCGCGGCTGACGTCGAAGGCGGTGCCGCGGCCCGCGCGCTGGAGGCGCTGGGTGGCGGAGAAGGTCTGGCGCTGCAGGGTTACGATCCGCTGGGTCGCTGCCAGCCGGAAATTGGCAGCGCAGACATCGGCATAGGCGCGTGCGGTGGCGGCGGCGACGCTCACCCGCACCGCATCGCGCGCGGCGGCGATGGTATCGCGATCGGCGAGGCTGGCCTCGATCGCGCGGGCGATCTTGCCGCGCACATCGAGCGGATAGCCGACCGAGATGCCGAGGTTGTAGCCGAGCTTGCCGGGCAGCGTGGCGCCGGTATTCGAGGCGCGGGCGAGGGTGCCGCCGCCCGACAGGTCGGTGGTCAGCATCCGCGAGGCTTCGGTCTGGCGGACCACGGCTTCGGCGCGACGGAGATTGGCGTCGGCGACGCGCAGATCGGCATTGGCGGCGAGCGCCTCCTCGACCAGCGCGTCTAGTCGCGGATCGGCGTAGAGGCGCCACCAGTGATCGGGCAGGGGCTCGTCGCTGAACGCCTTGTCCTGCGCCGAGAGGAAGTTGCCGGTCGCGGCCGGGCTGTTCGCCGGACCGGTGACGGGGGGATGATAGTCCGGCCCGGCGCGGGTGCAGCCGGCGACCAGTGCGAGCGCGGCGACGAGGGGGAGTGCGCGCATCTTCAATGCGCCTTGGTCGGGGTCGGTGTG
The DNA here is from genome assembly GCF_002091475.1 of Sphingomonas azotifigens NBRC 15497. Taxonomy (GTDB): domain Bacteria; phylum Pseudomonadota; class Alphaproteobacteria; order Sphingomonadales; family Sphingomonadaceae; genus Sphingomonas; species Sphingomonas azotifigens. Next base: position 46,636 of record NZ_BCTR01000033.1, on the reverse strand, counting down.
GGGGTCGGGCTTGGCCGGGCAGGCGCAGGCTGGGCGACGGCGCTCGGCTGGATCGTCACCGTCGCGGTGCGGCCCGAGATCAGGCGGATGTCGGCGGGCACCTGGGTCAGCTTCACCCGTACCGGGATGCGCTGGGCGAGCCGGACCCAGCTGTAGGTCGGGTCGACATTGGGCAACAGGTTGCCGGCATTGCTTCGCGTGGTGTCGTTGATGCCTGCCGAGATGCTTTCGACGACGCCGTGCAGCACGCGGGGCTCGCCCATCAGTTCGACGGTCACCGGCGCGCCGATGCGGATGCTGGGCAGCTTGGTTTCCTCGAAATAGCCTTCGACGCGCAGGCTGTCGGCATCGACCAGCGCCATCGCCTGCTGGCCGGCCGCGACATAGTCGCCGGGGTGGAGATCGAGATTCGTGACGGTGCCGTTTACCGACGCCTTTACCTGGGTGCGCGATACGTTCAGTTCGGCGCTCTGCACCGAGGTGAGCGCCTGGACCAGGGCAGCCTGGGCGGTGGCGGCCCGCGCGACATTCTGCTCGTGCGTTTCGGCGGCGACGAGGTTGCCGAGCGCGAGGTCGCGTCGGGCTTCGCGCTGCGCCTGGTTGAGCGTCGCGCGGGCGCTCTCGACGCTCGCCCGCGCCTGGGCCAGCGCCAGCGAATAGCGCGGCTGATCGATCACGAAGAGCAGGTCGCCCGCCTTTACCTGCTGGTTGTCGCGGACCATCACCGCGGTCACCAGCCCGCCGATATCGGGGGTCACCCGCACCACGTCCGCGCGGACCCGGCCGTCGCGCGTCCAGGGGCTGCGCGCATAATGCTGCCACAGCCACCAGGCGACGACGGTGGCCGCGATCACGATCACGATCGTCGCGGCGCTGCGGCCAAGGATGGGGAGGTAGCGTTTCATGGTCGGAATCCAATCAGGGGCGAGGCCCAGGCGAGCAGGCCGAGCAGAAGAACGAACAGGCAGAGATCGACAAGCGCGCGATAGGCGACAAAGCGATACAGGCCGAAGGCATTGAACAGGCGGGCGAGCGCGATGGTCAGCAGCATGGCGATCACGCCGAGCAGCAGCATCGTCGGCACATAGACGCCGTCGATCGCGATCTCGCCGATCACAGCGCGGCCTCCGGCGCCGGGTCCGCGCCGGGGAAGAGATTGCGGCGCAGGCTCAGCAGGCCGAGTGCGCCGGCGCGGCGAACCGCGCGGTCGTCGTCGCGGGCGATAGCATGCAGCGCCACATCGATATGGGCAAGCAGGGCGGGATCGTCCGGCTTCTCGGCATAGGGTTCGAGCCGGCGGTAATAGTCGCCCACGTCGCGCAGTACCGCGGTCAGCGGGGCAGCGCGTTCGGGCGGAAGCTCGAGGCGCAGCGCGCGCAGTTCGCCGATCGCGACGCCGGTGCGCAGGTCGCGCAGCGCGTCGTAGAGCGGTGCGCCCGGGGAACGGCCGGCAAGCGCCAGGCGCGGTGCCAGGAGTGCGATCCGGTCCAGCATGCGGTTGATCCAGCCGCGCACGTCGGGCGGGGTCATCAGGTTGCTCCTTTCGGCAATATCGGCCCAGCCGGCGCGCAACGTCCGGCGGATCGCCTGCTCGATCCCGGCGGATTGCAGCAGCCGCGCCATCAGGATCGCAAAGGCCACGCCCATCAGCTGCGCGATGCCGCCATTGACGAAGCTGGCAAAGGCGCTGGTGTAGCGCGCCGAGATCAGCAGCGGGCTGCCAAGGCCCAGCAGCGTCGGCAGCGCCAGGCCCATCCATTTCGGCGAGTGCATCATCGCGCCGAGGATCAGCAGCGGCGGCGCCATCGCGGCGGCGAGTTGGCCGAACCCGTCGAGCTGCGGCATGATCGCATAGCCATAGATCGCGCCCAGGATCGTCGCGGCCAGCGTGCCCCAGAAGAAGGAGCGCAGCGGCAGCAGCGGATCGGGCGCTGCGGCGAACAGCGAGAGGAAAACGCCGGCGAGCATCACCGCGGTGGAACCGTCTGCCCAGCCGCTGGCAATCCAGATCGCCGATCCTACCGACAGGGTGAGGAACGCGCCGATCGCGCCGCGCAGCGCACCGACCCAATCGATGTGCAGTTCGCGCCCGCGGCGCCCTTCGAGTAGCTCGGCGACGCGAGGCGAGACGGGGCGGCGATCGAGCGTGGCGAGCTGTTCGGCGAGGTCGCGGCAATCGCGGTGGGCTGCGATCAACGCGGCAAGGCGCGAAAGCAGGCTGAGCAGCAGCAGGTCGTGCCAGGAACTGCCTTCGTGCACCGCCGGTTCGAGTGCGGCGCACCGCGCCTCCAACGCGGCGGCGTCGGCGGCGCGCGCCTCCCGGTCGCGGTCGAGCGTTTCCAGCCATGCCCGGGTATCGGTGAGCAGGGCGGCGGCCTCGGGCGGCAGGCCGCCATGCGCCTGAAGGCGCACGGTGCGATCGTCGACCGCCGCACCCAGCGGCATCAGCAGCGACAATTGGTCCTGCAATGCGCGAACGGTGCGCACGCGCGGGGTGGTGCGCGCGGTCTCATAGGGCAGATGGATCGAGAGCTGGTGGAGCTCGGTGATGTCGGCCGCGAGCCGCCGCCGCTCGGTATCGACGCCCGGCACCGGCTCTAGCGCCAGCGAATCCCGCGACCAACGTTCGGCATCCTTGAGGATCGCGGAAACGCGGGTCAGCAGGAAGGCGGCGACCGAGCGGGGGAAGATCACGCCATGGACCAAGCTGCCGCAGAGGATGCCGAGGGTGATCTCCTGCACGCGCAGGCTGGCGACGGTGAAGATCTGTGCGGGCGTGTCGACGCTCGGCAGCACGATCAGCACCGCACTGTAGCCCGCCAGCACGAACATGTACGAGCGCGGCGTGCGATCGAGCAACGAGACGAACACGCATAGCGCCAGCCAGCCCGAAATGGCGAGCACCAGCAGTTCCGGCGTGTTGACCAGCGGCGGCACCATTGCCACCGCTGCGGCGGCACCAACCACCGTGCCGATCACGCGAAACAGCGCCTTGGAGAACACCGCGCCGGCCAGCGGCTGCGCGACGATATAGGCGGTGAGGAACGACCAATAGGGCCGGTCGAGCCCGATCGAGAGCGCAAGATACACGGCCAGCATCCCTGCCGCGTAGGATTTGAGCGAAAAGACTGCCGCGTCGATGCCCCAGCGATCGGTCATGCCTGGAGCCGATGCTCGGCGAGCTTGGTCGCGAGTTGGTCGAGCAGGCGCAAGGTGGCCTCCAGATCGGCGTCGCTCACCCCATCGAGCAACGCGCTCCGCAACGCGGCAAGCCGCTGGTCGATCCGTGACGCATGCGAAACACCGCGTTCGGTGAGCCGCAGCCGGTTCGCGCGGCGATCCTGCGCGTCTGCCACGCGGACCACCATGCCGGATTCTTCCAGGGCATGCAGGGTGCGGACCAGCGACGCTTCGGTCACGCCGATGGCGCGGGCCAGCTCCGCCTGGCGCACATCCTCGCCGAGCCGCTGGAGATAGACGAGCGCCCAGCCGGTGGACCCGGAGATGTCGAGCGAGGCGAGCGTCGCATCGGCGAGCCGTTGCCACGCGCGCGACGTTGGGCTCATGCGCGTCGCAAGCGCGCGCTCGAGGGCTGGGCGGTCGGGCATAGGTGCCGGTAGTTAGAACGCTAACTAATTCGATCAAGCCCCGCGTTGGTATGGGGCATCGATTATTTTTGCCTATTTCAGCCGCAGCGGCAGGCCGGCGGCGACGAACTGCACCTCGTCCGCCACCGCGGCGATCGCCTGGTTGAGCCGGCCGGCGGCGTCGCGGAAGCGGCGCGCCAGGGCATTGTCCGGCACGATGCCGAGGCCGACCTCGTTGGCGACGAGGATCACCGGGCCCTTCGCGGCTGCGACCGCGTCGGCGAGGGCAGCCGTTTCCGTATCGAGGTCGCGATCGGCGAACAGCAGGTTCGACGTCCAGAGCGTCAGGCAGTCGATCAGCAGCACGCGGTCCGGCGCCGCCTCGGCATCGATCGCGGCGGGAAGATCGAGCGGCACGTCCAGTGTGGACCAGCGCGGGCCGCGATCGGCGCGGTGGCGGGCGATCCGGTCTTCCATTTCGTCGTCCAGTGCCTGCGCGGTCGCGACAAAGATCAGGTCACCGGGCATGGACTCTGCCCGTGCCTGGGCATAGCGGCTCTTGCCCGACCGGGCGCCGCCAAGAACGAGCAGACGGGTCATGGCTGGGCTTCCCTGGCAAGCTGGATCAGCGCGTCGATGTCGACATGCATTTCGAGATCGTTCGCGATGGCGTCGAGCGCAGCGTCGACCGCGGCGGCATAGTCCGTGCCGCTAGACTCAACACCGATCCGCGCGAGCACCGCCCGACGTAACGCAGTGCTGGCGAACATGCCGTGGAGATAGCTGCCGATCACACGGCCGTCTGGCGCGACGGCGCCGTCCGGTCCGTGGTCGAGCTTGGCAAAGGGGCGGACGGTATCCGGCCCCTTGGTCACGCCCATGTGCATCTCATAGCCTTCGATCGGGACGCCCAGCGCGGTGCCGCGCGCCGGGCGCAGTGCTTTCTCCCGCGTGAGTTCGGTGTCGACGGCGAGCAGGCCGAGGCCGGTCGCGCTGCCGGCGGGACCTTCGATACCATGCGGATCGGCGATCGTCCGGCCGAGCATCTGGTAGCCGCCACAAATGCCGAGCACCGCGCCGCCGCGGCGATGATGGGCGAGCAGATCGATGTCCCAACCCTGTTCGCGCAGCGCGGCGAGATCGGCGATCGTCGCCTTGGAGCCGGGCAGGATCACCAGCGCGGCATCGGCGGGTAGCGGCTGGCCCGGCGGGATCATCGCCAGCCGCACGCCAGGCTCGAGCTTCAGCGGATCCAGATCGTCGAAATTGGCGATGCGCGGCAGCATCGGGCAGGCGATCAGCACATGCCCGCCTTCCGCCCGCGACGTGCGCTCCAGCACCACCGCGTCCTCGCTGGGCAGGCGCGCTGCGTCGCGGAGCCATGGGACCAGGCCATAGCCGCGCCAGCCCGATCGTTCCTCGATCTGCGCATAGCCGTCGGCGAACAGCGCGGGATCGCCGCGGAACTTGTTGATCAGGAAGCCGCGGATCATCGCGGCGTCGTCCGGATCGAGCACCGCGCGGGTGCCGACCACCGCTGCAATCACGCCGCCGCGGTCGATGTCACCGACCAGCAACACAGGCACGTTCGCCGCACGGGCAAAGCCCATATTGGCAATATCGCCCGCGCGCAGGTTGATCTCGGCCGGCGAGCCTGCGCCTTCGACCAGAACGATGTCGCACGATGCGGCAAGCCGGCGAAAGCTGGCGAGCACCTCGCCGAGCAGCGGCTTGCGGGCTGCGCGGAAATTGCCCGCGTCCAGCGTGCCGCGCACCTTGCCCTGCACGACCAACTGCGAGGTGCGGTCGCCCTGGGGCTTGAGCAGCACCGGGTTCATGTCGGTATGCGGCGCCACCCGGCAGGCGAGTGCCTGGAGCGCCTGGGCCCGGCCGATCTCGCCGCCATCCTCGGTTACCGCGGCGTTGTTCGACATGTTCTGCGGCTTGAACGGGCGTACGCGGAGCCCGCGATTGGCGAGGGCGCGACAGAGCCCGGCGACCAGCACCGATTTGCCCACGTCCGACCCGGTCCCCTGTAGCATCACCGCAGCCATGCGATTCCTCCCGCGACCAGCCATAGCAGCGCGCAGGCGCGGACGTAGAGCGTCAGGCCCCGCCGCACGTCTTGCGGCGTGGCCTCGGCGCGGCCCTCGCCGATCCAGGGCTTGGCATGCAGCACGCCGTCATAGGCGACGGGGCCCGCGAGTCGGACGTCGAGCGCGCCCGACATCGCGGCTTCTGGCCAGCCGGCATTGGGGGATGCGTGCTTGTGCGCGTCGCGGTGCAGCACCCGCCAGCCGCGTCCGGCGACGAGGCACAGGGCGAGGCCGGAAAGCCGGGAGGGCAGCAGGTTCATCAGGTCGTCGGTGCGCGCCGCTGCCCAGCCAAAGGCGCGCCAACGTGGCTCGCGGTGGCCGATCAGGCTGTCGGCGGTGTTGATCGCCTTATAGGCCCAGAGGCCGGGCAGTCCGGCGACGAGCAGCCAGAACAGCGGGGCGACGATACCGTCGCAAAAGCTTTCTGCGAGGCTTTCGAGCGCGGCGCGCGCGATGGCGGATGGATCGAGCTGCGCGGTGTCGCGCCCGACGATATAGCCGACGCGGGTCCGCGCCGTTGCCACATCGCCACGGGCAAGCGCCGAGGCGACGGGCACGACATGCTCGTAGAGGCTGCGCTGCGCGATCCCGGGAAAGGCTGCCAGTGCCACGATCAGCCATCCGCCCGGCAGCCCCGCCGCGAGGTGCTCGATCGCCCAGCCGGCACCAACCGCGACGAGCAGCAGGAGCAGGACGGTCACCACGCCGAGCACACGGCGGCGTGCCTCCGGCACCTCCGGGCGGTTCCAGTGCCGCTCACACGCCGCGATCAGCCGTGCGAAGCCGCCAACCGGATGGCCGATCCGCGCATAGAGCCAGCCGGGCCAGCCCAGGCCGGCGTCGAGCGCCAGTGCAGCGAGCGCAACCGGTTCAGCCAAGGCGCAGGGCCTGGTCCAGCCGTTCGAGCGCGGCTGGTTGGTGCGGCACGCCGAACCGCAGTTGGTGCGGTGCCGCGTCGAAGGGGCGGACAAGGATATGCGCGGTTGCCAGCCGTTCGAACAGCGCCGGGGCGTCGGCACTCTCGACCAGGCGAAACAATGGCGATTGGCCGATCGGCGCCAGGCCATGCGCCTGCAGGACGGTGTCGAGCGCCGCCGCGCGTGCAGGAAGGGCGGCGCACGTCGCAGCGATCCAGCGGGCGTCGCGATAGGCGGCGGTGCCGATCGCGAGCGCGGTCGCGTCGATCGGCCAGTCGCCCAGCAGCGCCCGATAGCCGGCGATCACCGCGCGAGGCGCCACCACGAAGCCGAGTCGCAGCCCCGCCAGCCCGAAGAATTTGCCGAACGAGCGAAACACGATCAGGCGGCGCTGGTCCGCGACGCGCGCGGCGATGCTCGCGTCCGGGTGCGGATCGACAAAGGCCTCGTCGACGACGAGCCAGCCGCCCTCCGCTTCGCGTTTGTTCAGCAGCGCGATGAGTGCCTCGGGCGCGTGCAGCGTCCCGCGGGGGTTGTTGGGATTGGCGAGAACAAGCGAATCCCCATGCGCCATCGCCCCACCCGTCGCCCATGGAGTGCTGTCCGCGAACACAGCGGCGTGGGTGCGGTAGCCCGGAACATGGTGGCGTCCCCGGGCACCGAGCAATGGCCGGAGCAGCCGCAGCCCCATTTCGCTCCCCGGTACCGCGCAGACATGCTCGGGGGACACCCCGAAATGGGCGGCAGCGGCCGCTTCCAACGCGTGAAGCGCAGCCGGATCGGGCAGCGGGCGTGGATCGATCGCCAGATCCTGGGGGACAGGCCAGGCATCGGGGTTGATCCCGGTCGAGAGATCGAGCCACACACCATCACCATAGTGCGCCCTTGCGGCGGCGAGGTTGCCGCCATGGTGGCGGAACGGATCGGTCATCGCAGCAGCGGCGTGATCGCGAAGGCGAGGAGCAGTCCGGTCTCCACCAGCTCGATCCCCGCGCCATGCCCGTCGCCCGAGATCCCGCCGAGCATCCGCCTGACGCGCCAGCCCCAGGCGGCGATCAGCACCGGCGCCGCCACCAGCGCCGGCGTCGTCAGCGCCGCCGCGAAGCCTAGCAGCACCAGCCATACGATCAGGTCGGCCGGACGGATGACGTTGCGGAAGCGGCTCGCGAGCCCCTCATGCAGCGGCTTGAGCCACCAGCTCCACACCAGCGGGCCGAAGCGGGCAGCGGCGGGAATGAAGGCGACGGACCACCAGCCGGGCGACGCCAGCACCGCATGCAGCAGCACCAGCTTGGCGAGCAGCTGCAGGCCGATCGCGACCACGCCGAAGCTGCCGACATGCGGATCGGCGAGCACCGCGCGCAGCCGTTCCGGGCTTTTGTGGACCGCGCCGCTGGCATCGGCGAGGTCCGCGATGCCATCGAGATGGAGTGCCCCGGTGATCGCTACCCAGGCGACCAGCCCGGCGAGCGCACCGGTCCAGGGATCGATCAGCTGCCCCAGCCAGAGCGCGAGCAGCACGCCCAGCCCGACGACGAGCCCCGCTGCCGGGAACCAGCGGATCGATCGCGCGAAGGCGGCGTCGTCCGCCGCGACGGCCGGCAGCGGCAGGCGGGTAAGGAATTGGAGCGCGAGAACGCAGTCTTTCATGTCACAAGTCCGATGATCTGGCCGACGCGCGGCGTGCCCGGCCACACGCGCAAGCTGAGCAGCGCGGCATGGGGCAGGGCGATGTTCCAAAGCTGGGGGAAGTCGATGCCGCACAGTGTCGCCAGCGCGGCGCGGATCGCCCCGCCATGGGTGACGACGAGCGTCGGCCGCTCGATGGCTGCCAGCGCCGTGCCGACACGGGTTACCAGCGCCGGCCAGGTCTCGCCGCCGGGCGGGCCGTGGCCGGAGGGATCCTCCTGGAACGCGCCCAGCGCCGCGGCGTCGATATCCGCTAGCGCGACGCCGTCCCAAGCACCGAAATCGAGTTCGCGCCACCGCGCATCCACGTGCGCCGGGACGCCGAGCAGCGCCGCGATCTGCTGGGCCGGCACCTGGGTGCGGGCCAGATCGGAGCTTTGAACCGCGTCCACCGCCAGCCCGGCCGCACGCGCCACGCACGCCGCCACGCCCTCGGCGAGCGGCTGCGCGTCATGGTGGCCGATCAGCTTGCCTTCGGCATCGGTACTGCCGTGGCGCAACAGGTGGACGACGATGTCGGTCACGCGCCGGTGACACCCGCCTGGGCAAAGGTGGCCATGCCGTTGTGCGCCGCCAGCGCCGAGCGCAACACCGCGGCCGCGACCGCCGCGCCGCTGCCTTCGCCCAGCCGCATGTTCAGCTGCAGCAGCGGATTGAGCCCCAGTCGGTCGAGCAGGCGAGCATGGCCGGGCTCGGCCGAGCAATGGCCGGCGATGCAATGGTCGACGATTGCGGGAGCTGCGGCTGCGAGCGGGGCGATGGCCGAACAGCAGATGAAGCCATCGAGCAGCACCGGTACGCCGGCATGGCGCGCGGCGAGGACCGCGCCGGCGATCGCCGCAAGCTCGCGCCCGCCGACGCGGCGCAACGTCTCGAACGGCGTGGTGGGGGCGTCGGCGTGCCGATCCATGGCTTCGGCGATCACCGCCGCCTTGCGGCTCACGCCGTGCGGGTCAAGGCCGGTGCCGGGGCCTGCCCAGTCGGTGGCGCTGCCGCCGAAGCTGCGCAGGCATAACGCTGCCGCCGCGGTCGAGTTGGCAATGCCCATTTCACCGAGCAGCAGCAGATCGGTCCCCGGCGTGACGACGGCGGCGCCGCGATCGAGCGCGGCCAGGCATTCGTCCGCGTCCATCGCCGGTGCCGTGGTAAAATCGCGGGTGGGGCGATCGAGATCGAGCGCGACGACCTCAAGCGCCATGCCGATCGCGCCGGTCAGCGCATTGATCGCGGCGCCGCCGGCCGCGAAGTTGGCGACCATCTGCGCGGTGACTTCCGATGGGAAGGCGCTCACCCCTTGGGCGGCAACACCGTGGTTGCCCGCGAAGATCACGGCGCGCGCGCGGTCCAGCGACGGCGCGGGCCGGCCCTGCCAGCCGGCGAGGAAGATGGCGAGATCCTCCAGGCGCCCGAGCGAGCCGGGAGGCTTGGTCAGCTGCTGCTGGCGCCGCCATGCAGCGTCCGCCGCCGCCGCATCCATGGACGGAAGCGACGCTAGCGCCTGCTCGAATGCCGCGATGCTTACGAACCGGATCATGCCGCAGGTCTCGTGCGGCTGGTGGAATGACACTGTCTCACACGTACGCGCCCCCGTTGCTGGCATGCCGTTCGGCTCGGACGCGCCATCGCGCCTCCGGTCCGTCACTTGTCGCTCGAACGGAAAACCGCGCCACGGCCGCACCCTGGACCGAGCGTGAGCGACCCCGTACCGGCAGGTCTCCTGGCTTGCGGGTCGCTGCAGACCGGGCGCCTTCTCGGGATCGCTCCCAATGGCCTGTGCCCGGCCGCTCACCGCCTACAGTTGCAGGGGCAGCTGCGGCATTGGACGCGCAGGCGTCCGCACCGCATTCCCTATGATCGCCCGCGAACGGGCACCGGCATGGGTTCGAAGGTACAACCTTCGGCGTCGCTCCTAGCGTCGGCGATCGCGATGCGCCAGTGGCCGCGGCTTATTGGTAGAGCTGGGCGGTGCGCGGCAGCAGCTGGTCGATTCGCACGATCAGGTTGAACAGCGACGGAATCGCCTCGGCGCCGTCGCCAAGCTGCTGCACGGCGCGCAGCTGGTGGGTGGCGGCAACCGTGGCGCGGGTGGTGCCCGCGACGTCCGGCGCGTGCGCGATCATCGGCTCGTTGCGGTTCACCCGCACGAGCAGCCAGGCCAGCTTGTGCGCCGCGTCGATCAGCTGGATCCGCTCGGCGGCGAGGAACGCCCAGCTGCCGGTGGCCTCGATCACCGCGGAGGACAGCCCGTCTAGCGCCGCGAGCAGGTGACGCGGACCGAAGGCGGAGTCGTCCGGCGCCGGCGCGAGATCCTGGGCGATGGCTTCGAGCGGGTTACGCGCCAGCGCCCCGACATGCGCGCGCATGCGGACGGAGAGGACGGAACGGTTGAGGCGCGGCATCTGCATAGTGATTCCCCCCACGTTGCGACCTCTACCTATCCGCCCTCCTTTGCGTTGTGTGTGATGCGGATCACACCGGCGTTGCGCCGCAACTCGCCGCGGCGGCGTTGACCCTCCGGACCCGCATCCCTAGGTTTCGTCGCGATGTTTGCAGGTGAACCTCCGCTGACGCTGCCCACGATCGTTCTGGTCGAGGATGATCCCCAGCTGCGCACGCTCACGGCGCGCGCGCTCCAGGAAAACGGCTATACCGTCCGCCCCGCATCGTCTGCGCCGGAGATGTGGCTGGCGCTCGATCAGGGCCCGGTCGATCTTGTGCTGCTCGACGTGATGCTGCCGGGCACCAGCGGCATCGACCTGTGCCGTGCCATCCGCCAGAAGAGCTCGGTGCCGATCATCTTCATCTCGGCCAAGGGCAGCGAGACCGATCGGGTCGTCGGCCTCGAGCTCGGTGCCGATGACTATCTCCCCAAGCCGTTCGGCACGCGCGAGCTGGTCGCGCGGGTGCGTGCGGTGCTGCGCCGCGGTGCCGGCGAGCGCGACGTGGCCGAGCGCCCCAAGGGCGAGATCCAGTTCGACGGCTGGACCGTCAACCTGCCGCGCCGCGAACTGCTGTCCCCCACCGGTGCGGTGGTCGACTTAACCGGCGCCGAGTTCGACCTGCTGGTGACGCTGTGCGACCATGCCGGTCGGGTGATCTCGCGCGAGCGGCTGATCGAGCTGTCGCGCACCCGGCTGGGCGACAGCTCCGATCGAAGCATCGACGTGCTGGTCAGCCGGCTGCGGCGCAAGCTCTCCGATGCGGGGCATCAGGCGCCGATCGTGACGGTGCGCGGCATCGGCTACACGCTCAACGTGCCCGTGACGCGCAGTTGAGGGCGTTTCTCAAGCGCCCCTCCGGGCTGATCGGGCAGGTCTTCGCGATCCTGCTGCTGACCATCCTGATCGAATTCGCCGTATCGACCATGCTCTACGAGCGCGCCAGCCAGTTTGCGGTGCGCGACGACGAGGCGCGGCGCCTGGCCGAGCATCTGGTGATTGCCCGCAAGCTTCTCGCCGAGCAGCCGCCGGCGCGGCGCGAGCGGCTGGCAGTCGACTTCACCACCTCGCGCTACGAGGTGCGCTGGATGCCGCAACTGCCGAGCGGCCTGCGCGAACAGCCCGATCTCGACCGCCTCTACGAGCAGGTGGTGCTGTGGGAGCCGACGCTCGCGATGGACGGCCTGCGCCTGCGGCTGACCTCGCAAGGCAGCAAGGCATTGATCGTCGGCGCCGTGCCGATGCCCGATGGCAGCTGGATGTATTTCCGGACGCGCGAGCATGTCCATGCCGCCGATCTGGGCCTCTCGCGCATCCTGCTGGCGCTGGCGCCGGCGCTGGCGCTGATCCTGATCAGCGGCATTCTGCTCCGGCGCATGTTGTTGCCGATGCGACGGCTGGCGGTGGCGGCGGACCGCTTCGGCACCGGCACCATCCTCGAAGTCGAGGAAGCCGGCCCCAAGGAACTCCGCCGGGTGATCAGCGCATTCAACCGCATGCAGGAACGCATCCAGCGCCTGATCGCCGATCGCACCCAGGCGCTCGCCGCAGTCGGCCATGACATGCGCACGCCGCTCGCCCGGCTGCGGCTCCGCGCCGATGCGATCGCCGACCCGGACGTGCACGCCGCGGTCGAGACCGACATCACCGAGATGGAAGCGATGATTGCCTCGCTGCTCGCATTCCTGGGTGGCGAAGGCGACAATGAAGTCCCCGCGCGCGTCGACCTCGCGGTGCTGTGCGCGACGATTGCCGACGACAATGCCGATCACGGCCGCGACGTGGAATATGATGGGCCGGACCATTTCGAGCATGTCCTGCGCCCGCTGATGCTCAAGCGCGCGCTCAACAATCTCGTCGACAACGCGGTTCATTATGCCGGCCAGTGCTGCATCCGCCTGGTGCCGGTCGACGGCGCGGTGGCGATCCGGGTCGAGGACAAGGGACCCGGCATTCCCGAGGAGGATCTCCAGCGGGTAATGCAGCCGTTCGTCCGCCTCGACGCCGCGCGCTCGCGAGATACCGTCGGGTTCGGGCTCGGCCTCTCGATCGTCGCGCGCGCGGCGGAGGCGGAGGGCGGCAGCTTCCGCCTTGCCAACCGCGCAGGCGGCGGGCTTTGCGCCGAGATTCTCCTGCCGCGCGTCGCGCCAACGGCTTAGCAACGTTTTTTTACGAAAGCGCCGCGATGCAGCAAATCCGCATCCGTATCTCCGTCTCCTGAAGAAATGCCCGCACCGCGGGTCTGTTACAGGAGCAAGCCGTGAACGAAGTGATCGGACGCGTCGTCGATTTCGAGAAGCAGGTCTTCCCGAACCAGCACGCCCTCTATTCCAAGCTCGCCACCCACGGGCAGAGCCCGAAGGCGCTGATGATCTCCTGCGCCGACTCGCGCGTGGTGCCCGAGCAGATCATCCAGGCTAACCCGGGCGATCTGTTCGTCTGCCGCAACGCCGGCAACATCGTGCCGCCTTTCGCCACCCAGAATGGCGGCGTTTCGTCGACCGTCGAATATGCCGTGGCGGCACTCGGCGTGCGCGACATCATCGTTTGCGGCCATTCGGACTGCGGCGCGATGAAGGCGCTGATGAACCCCGAAATGCTGGAAGGCATGCCGAACGTCACCGCCTGGCTGCGCCACAGCCACGCCGCCAAGTGCGTCGTCGACGGCGGCTATGACAATCTCGAAGGCCCGGACGCCGTTCGCACCGCCGCGCTCGAGAATGTCGTCGTCCAGCTCGCCCATCTGCGCACCCACCCGTCGGTCGCGGCGGGCATCGCCCGCGGCGAGATCGCGCTGCACGGCTGGTTCGTCGATATCGGCGCGGGCATGGTGCTCGGCCTCGATGGCGAGTCCGGCCGCTTCATGCCGATCCGCGAAGATCGCCCGATGCCGGTGGCGCTGCCCGCTGGCCAGCGGCTGGCGCGCGACATCGCCTATGCGGAGGCCGCTGAATGAGCACGGTCGCTGAAGCACCGAAGCCGAAGAGCTTCGTGCGCGACTTCACGGCGTCGATCGTCGTGTTCCTCGTGGCGATGCCGCTCTGCATGGGTATCGCCATCGCCTCGGGCGTACCGCCCGAGAAAGGCCTGGTCACCGGCATCATCGGTGGCCTGGTCGTCGGCCTGCTCGCCGGTTCGCCGCTCCAGGTGAGCGGCCCGGCGGCGGGCCTCGCCGTCATCGTTTTCGAGCTGGTGCGCGAGCAGGGCCTGTCCGCGCTCGGGCCGATCCTGATCCTCGCCGGCGCCATCCAGGTCGTGGCAGGCGTGCTGCGCGTCGGCGGCTGGTTCCGCGCAATCTCGCCGGCGGTGGTGCACGGCATGCTCGCCGGCATCGGCATCCTGATCGTCGTCGGCCAGTACCACGTGCTGTTCGACGCCAAGCCGCTGTCGAGCGGGCTTGCCAACCTGGCGGCAATGCCGGGCCGGGTGCTGGGCCTGTCGACCGATCTGGCCGCTGCCGAAATGGCGTTGGGCCTCGGCCTGCTGACCATCGTGACGATGCTGGGGTGGGACAAGTTCAAGCCAGCCGCCGTCAAGCTCGTTCCCGGCGCGCTGGTCGGCGTGGTTGCGGCAACCTTGGTCGCGTTCAGCTTCGGCTTCGACGTGACGCGGGTGACGGTGCCCTCGAACATCGTCTCGGCGATCGCGCTGCCGGAAAGCGGCTTCCTCGCCAAGTGGATGGATCCAGGCGTGATCACCGCCGCGATCGCGCTCGCCTTCATCGCCAGCGCCGAGACCCTGCTGTCGGCCGCCGCGGTCGATCGCATGCATGACGGCGTGCGGACCAACTACAACAAGGAACTGCGCGCGCAGGGCATCGGCAACCTGCTGTGCGGCGTCGCCGGCGCGCTGCCGATGACGGGCGTGATCGTTCGCAGCTCGGCCAACGTCCAGGCCGGTGCGCAGACGCGGCTCTCGGCGATCCTGCACGGCGCGTGGATCCTCGGCTTCGTGGCGCTGCTGCCCTGGCTGCTGCGCGAGATCCCGATGGCGGCGCTCGGCGCGGTGCTGGTGGTGACCGGCGCCAAGCTGGTCAACCTCAAGCATGTCCGCCACCTGTTCGGCACGTACGGCGTGCTGCCGGCGGCGATCTGGGCGATCACGTGCCTGCTGGTCGTGACCGAGGACCTGCTGACCGGCGTGCTGGTCGGTATCGCGCTGTCGCTGCTCGAATTGGTGCCGAACCTCCGTCGCCTCGGCCTCAAGGTCGACCATCAGGAGGCGGCCGGCGAACACCGCATCGCACTGGCGGGCTCGGCGACGTTCATCACGCTGCCCAAGCTTTCGGACCGGCTCGAGTCGGTGCCGGGCGGCACGTCGGTGCTGCTCGACGTGTCGCGACTCGACGCGGTCGATCACAGCTGCGCCGAACTGCTCAAGGACTGGCTGCAGCGCCGCCGCGCGGGCGGATCGCCGGTCGATGTGCAGGGCGCCGGCGGCAAGACCGCGGTGCTCGCCGGCTAAAGAGACACACCCCGAAGACCTGGGGCGGCTTCCCTCGCGGAAGCCGCCCCATTTTTTTGTCAGATTTCCAGCTGGCTGCCCAATTCGACCACGCGGTTGGTGGGAAGCTTGAAGAACTCCATCGCGCTTTCGGCATTGCGCACCATCCAGGCAAACAGCTTCTCGCGCCAGATCGCCATGCCGGGGCGCGACGAGGGCAACAGCGTCTGGCGGGCGAGGAAGTAGCTCGTCTCCATCGGCCGGAACGGCGCACCGCAATCCTGGATTGCCGCCAGTGCCGCCGGCACGTCGATCTCATCCATGAAGCCATAATGCAGCACCACGCGGAAGAAGCCGTCGCCCAGCGGCTCCATCGTCGTGCATTCGGCGCCGCGGACATGCGGGACCTGCTCGATCGCGACGGTGAGCAGCACGATCCGTTCGTGCAGCACCTTGTTGTGCTTGAGGTTGTGGAGCAGCGCGGGGGGGATGCTGTCCGGCGTCGAGGTGAGAAACACCGCGGTGCCCTTCACCCGCGTCGCGGTCTGGGCTGCCGAGCGAATGAACAGCGCGATCGGAATCGCACCTTCCTGCAGCCGGGCGAGTACCAGCCGGCGCCCGCGCGACCAGGTGGTCAGCAGCACGAACGCCACCGCGGCGACGAGCAGCGGAAACCAGCCGCCATCGGGGATCTTGGTGATGTTCGAGGCGAAATAGGCGCCGTCGATCAGCAGGAACAGGCCGGTGACGAGACCCGCGAGCAGCTTGTTCCACTTCCAAACGGCGAAGGTTAGCACCCCCAGCATGCAAGCGGTGATGAACATCGTGCCGGTCACCGCGATGCCGTAGGCCGAGGCGAGGTTGCTCGAGCTGCGGAAGCCCAGCGCCAGCAGCACCACCATCACCAGCAGGCCCCAGTTGACCAGCGGGACATAGATCTGCCCCGCTGCCTTGGCGCTGGTGTGGAGGATGCGCAGCCGCGGCAGGAAGCCGAGCTGCACCGCCTGTTGCGACACCGAGAAGGCGCCCGAGATCACCGCCTGGCTGGCGATCACTGTCGCCATCGTCGCGAGGATGACCAGCGGCAGGCGCGCCCAGTCCGGTGCCATCAGGAAGAAGGGGTTCTCGATCATCGCCGGGTTGCGCAGGATCGCCGCCGACTGCCCCAGATAGTTGAGCATCAGGCACGGGAAGGCGATGTAGAGCCACGACACCATGATCGCGCGGCGGCCGAAATGGCCCATGTCCGCATAGAGCGCCTCGGCGCCGGTTACCGCCAGCACCACCGAGCCCAGCGCGAGGAAGGCGAGGGTGGGATCTAGCAGGAAGAACTTCACCGCATACCAGGGGTTGAGCGCCCACAGGATTTCCGGCGCAGCGACGATACCGCGGATTCCGAGCACCGCGATCACCGCGAAATAGAACAGCATCACCGGACCGAACAGCTTGCCGACGGCGGCGGTGCCGCGCGCCTGGATCGCGAACAGCGCGACGAGGATCGCGACGGTGACCGGCAATACCAACGGCGCGAAGCCGGCTTCGACGGTGGTGAGGCCTTCCACCGCGGAGAGCACCGAAACCGCGGGGGTGATGATCGCGTCGCCATAGAAGAGCGCGGTGGCGATCACGCCGGTCATGGTGATCGCGACGCGCCAGCGCGTGTCGCCCATCATCCGCGTGATCAGCGCGAGCAGCGCCAGGCTGCCGCCTTCGCCCTTGTTGTCGGCGCGCAGGATGAGCACGACATATTTGATCGTGACGATCGACGTCATCGTCCAGAAGATCAGCGACAGCACCCCGAAGATGTGCGCCGGGTCCAGGGCCAGCTTGTGATGGCCGATGAAACTCTCTTTGAGCGAATAGAGCGGCGACGTTCCGATGTCGCCGAACACGACGCCGATGGCGCCGATGGTCAGAGCGGCAAACCGCTCCTGATGCGCATGCGCGGGGGCGTCCCCGTCGCTCGCTGACTGCTCCACTGCAGATCTCCGTGCCCGACCGATTCGGGGTGCCACGCGGTACGCCTGCCGATTTTCGCATGCCAGTGGGTAACGAAGCATTCCCGCCGCATGTCGCACGCATTTCAGGACAGGTGTTGCGTGTTTCCCCTAGCCGCAAAAGGAAAGGGCCGCACCGATCGCTCGGTACGGCCCCTGCCTTGTTGGTAGAGTCGCTCGACTCAGCCCTGCGCGTCTTCCGCGGCGGGGGCTTCGGTCGCGATCTCGCCCGGCTCGGCGTTGGGATCATAGTCCTCGGTGAAGCCGGTCTCTTCGCGCTCGAACATCGCCGCCGTGACGTCGACGCCCTGCGCCTGCATCTCGGCTTCTTCCGGCGAACGTGCAACGTTGACCTTGACGGTCACCGCAACTTCCGGGTGCAGCGCGACGCGCACTTCGTACAGGCCGATCGCCTTGATCGGACGGTCGAGCACGATCTGCGCCTTGTTGACCTTGTGGCCGTCGGCGGTCAGCACCTCGACCAGGTCGCGCACCGCGACCGAGCCGTACAGCTGGCCGGTGTTCGACGCCTGGCGGATCAGGGTCACCGAAACGCCCTCGAGCGTCTTCGATTCCTTCTCGGCCTCGACGCGACGGGTCGCGTTCTCGGCTTCGATGCGCTCACGATTGGCTTCGAAGACCTTGCGGTTGGCTTCGTTGGCGCGGAGCGCCTTCTTGCGCGGCAGGAGGAAGTTACGGGCAAAGCCGTCCTTCACCTTCACCACGTCGCCGATGTGGCCGAGCTTCTCAACGCGCTCCAGCAGAATGACTTCCATGGATCCGCTCCTTACTTAACGATGTAGGGCAGCAGGCCCAGGTGACGGGCGCGCTTGATGGCCTGGGCCAGTTCGCGCTGCTTCTTCGCGCTCACCGAAGTGATGCGCGAGGGGACGATCTTGCCGCGCTCGGAGACGAAGCCCTGCAGCAGGCGGACGTCCTTGTAATCGATCCGGGGCGCATCCTTCGCGGAGAAGGGGCAGCTCTTGCGGCGGCGGAAAAACGGTCGTGCCATGGTCTATCGCTCCTTATTCGCCGTCGAAACCGCCGTCGCGCTCGCGACGACCACGACGCTCGCGGTCACCCTTGCGCATCATCACCGACGGGCCCTGCTCGTGGCCGTCCACCTTGACGGTCATGTAGCGGATCA
Source organism: Sphingomonas azotifigens NBRC 15497 (assembly GCF_002091475.1). Lineage (GTDB taxonomy): Bacteria > Pseudomonadota > Alphaproteobacteria > Sphingomonadales > Sphingomonadaceae > Sphingomonas > Sphingomonas azotifigens. Next base: position 28,322 of record NZ_BCTR01000033.1, on the reverse strand, counting down.
CGTCTTCGTTGATCTGCGTCTGGCGCTCCAGCTCGGCGACCACGCCGGCCGGCGCGTCGATCTCGAGCATCACATAGTGCGCCTTGCGGTTCTTCGCGATGCGATAGGCCAGGCTGCGAAGACCCCAGGTCTCGGTCTTGACGACCTTGCCGTTGTTGTCTTCGACGATCTTGGTGGCGGTTTCCGCCAGCGCGTCCACTTGCGCCTGTGCCAGATCCTGGCGCGCAAGGAACACATGCTCGTACAGAGCCATTCGTTCTCTTCCATGTTGGCCGATCGCTGACGCCGCCCCATGCGGTCGCCCCTCCGGCTGTCGTCTCGATAAAGCAAACGGAGCGGACGCATTGCTGCTCCGCTCCGATCGGGTGCCCTTACGCCAAAGCGGGGGCGGAATGCAAGTGCAATCAGGCCGCGGCGAACGTGACCTGGCGGTTGCGACGACGGCGCAGCGCACCGCCGGCCATGCCGACGCCGGCGATCATCATGCCCCAGGTCGCCGGCTCGGGTACGCCGGCCACCGCCGCCGAGCCGAAGAAGACGATGTGCGACAGGTCCTTGGCGTTCTTGCCGTGCGGGATGTCCGCGCTGCTCCAGGTGCCGCTGCTCAGATCGGCGATCTTGTAGAGCGAGAAATAGTTACCCGCCTTCACCGCCATATAGTCGATCACATAGCCCGGCGTCGACCAGGTGCCCGACGATCCCTTGCCACCGGTGATGAGGCCCGAGGTGGTGTCCGTGTCGAACAGATAGTTGAGCGTGATGTTCGGGCGCGCGCTCGGCACGACATTGTTGTAGACGTTATAGTAGTTCTGAGCGAACTTGTAGCCGTTGATGTTCAGAGGATTGGCGTTGCCTGTGATATTGCCGAGGAACAGGCAGCCGCTGGATGAAGTGACCGAGGTGCACTTTCCAAGAACGATGGCGGAGGCGTTGGCTACGCAGGGCGCCGTTGCCATCAATAGTGTGCCTGCGGACAGAATAGCCTTCAACTTCATCACGATTCCTCCCTTGATCAGTTCGCTAAATCTGCAAGGAGCGTAGGGCGTGCTTGTTTTTCCAGCAACGGCAACAAGTTCGGTTAACTGTGTCAAAAGCGGGCAATCGCTTCAGTCTGGTACGGTTCAAGGCTAGCCGTCGCGGAAGATATGGTTTGCCGCCTTGTCGGAACCTCCGGCCCGCGCGCTGCTGGCGGCAGACTTGCGTCCTGCCCATGTCTCGCCGTAACGCGCTCGGCCATTCACAGCGCTTCCGCAGGAGAGACATGTATGCGCGCGTTCCTTTTTCCCGGTCAGGGCAGCCAAGCGGTCGGCATGGGCAAGGCGCTTGCCGAGGCGAGCCCCGCCGCGCGCGAGGTGTTCCAGGAAGTCGACGAGGCACTGGGACAGCACCTGTTTAAGCTGATGAGCGAGGGGCCCGAGAGCGACCTGACGCTCACCGCCAACGCCCAGCCGGCGATCATGGCAAACGCCATCGCGGTGCTGCGCGTGCTGGAGAAGGAAGGCGGCATCCGTCTTGCCGACAAGGCCGACTTTGTCGCGGGCCATTCGCTCGGCGAATATACCGCACTGTGTGCCGCTGGTGCGCTCGATCTCGCCACCACGGCCAAGCTGCTGCGCAAGCGCGGTGATGCGATGCAGTCAGCGGTGCCCGTGGGCGAGGGGGCAATGGCAGCGCTGCTCGGCGCCGATCTCGTCAAGGCGCAGGCGATTGCCGATGCCGCCGCCGAGGGCGAAGTCTGCACGGTCGCCAACGACAATGATCCGACCCAGGTGGTGATCTCGGGCGCGCGTGCCGCGATCGAGCGAGCGGTGGCGATCGCCAAGGACCACGGTGCCAAGCGCGCGCTGCTGCTGCCGGTCTCGGCGCCGTTCCACTGCCCGCTGATGCAGCCTGCCGCGGACGCGATGGAGGCGGCACTGGCCGAGGTGGCGATCCAGGCGCCGCTGGTGCCCGTCTATGCCAACGTCACGGCGGCGCCGGTGGCCGATCCGGCAACGATCCGCACGCTGCTCGTCGAGCAGGTGACCGGCATGGTCCGCTGGCGCGAATCGGTGTCGGCGATGTTCGATGCGGGCGTGCACGACTTTGTCGAGCTGGGCGGCAAGGTGCTCGGCGGCATGGTCAAGCGGATCAGCCCCGACGCTGGCGTGACCAGCGTGGTGACGATGGATGACATTGAAGCGCTCGTGAAGGCGCTCTGAGGAGATACCGACATGTTTGATCTTACGGGAATGACAGCGCTCGTCACTGGCGCTTCGGGCGGCATCGGTTCGGCGATCGCAAAGGCGCTGGCGGCGCAGGGCGCCAAGCTGGCGGTGTCCGGTTCCAATGCGGAGAAGCTGGAAGCATTCCGCGCCGGCCTGGGCGGGGAGCATGTAGCGCTTGCCTGCAACCTGTCGGACCGTGCTGCCGTGGATGCACTGGTGCCGCAGGCGGTGGAGGCGCTGGGTGGCAAGCTCGATATCCTCGTCAACAATGCCGGTGTCACCCGCGACAATCTCGCGATGCGGATGAAGGACGAGGAGTGGGAGCAGGTCATCCAGGTCAATCTGGAAGCCGCGTTCCGCCTGATGCGCGCCGCGGCCAAGCCGATGATGAAGGCGCGGTTCGGCCGCATGATCTCGATTACCTCCGTCGTCGGCGCCACCGGTAACCCGGGCCAGGCCAACTATGCCGCCTCCAAGGCTGGGCTGGTCGGCATGTCGAAGGCGCTGGCGCAGGAACTCGCCAGCCGCAACATCACGGTCAACTGCGTCGCCCCGGGCTTCATCCGGTCGGCGATGACGGACGTTCTGCCGGATGCGCAGAAGGAGGCGCTCCTCGGCCGCATTCCTGCCGGAAAGCTGGGCGAGGGCGAGGATATCGGCGCAGCGGTCGTCTATCTCGCCAGCAAGGAGGCCTCCTATGTGACGGGCCAGACCTTGCACGTGAACGGCGGGATGGCGATGCTCTGATCCGACAGGCCGGGGGGCGTGGAGTAGGAAGAATATGCGTCTGGGAATCGCCACTGCATTCGTACTTGCATTCGCCACCCCGGCCGTCGCGGCGCCGGCGGATCCCGCTTCGATCGTCTGTGTCGGGCAGAAGCTCGATGCAGCCGTGAAGGCGCAACTCGCCGCGAATGTCGAGCGTAACCTCGCCAACCCCGCCCAGCGGCCAAGCTATGACCCGGCCGTCACGCGCGGGCTTAATGACGCCACCACCGCCTGCGCCAACGAGCGCGGCTGGAGCGGGGCTGCGGCGACGGCGTCGGGCGTCTATGCCCTCGCCGAGATCGGCCTGCCGGTCGCCAAGCGGGTGGTGCAGGGCAGGGGCTTCGATCCGGCAGCGCTCGACCAGCAATATGCCGCGCTTCCCGAAACGGTGCGCCGCGCGCCGCTCACCGCAAAGGCGACACAGGACCTGATCCGCGCCTCGGTTACCGACGAAGCGCAGCAAACCCGCGCTAACGCACAATTGCTCGCGCAATATTTTGCGTTTCTCAATACGCTGGAATATGCTTCAGCGGACTTTTCCCGATAGCGAGGGCGGGCGCCGCACGGCACCCTCTTGCAACCGCCCCGGCGGCATTCTAGGTGCGGGAAAACGGATTCAGAGCCCCATCACAAAGGAAAACAGGGACCATGGCCAACCAGGAAGAGATCACCACCCGCGTGCAGGCGCTCGTTGTCGACCATCTGGGCGTCGACGCCAAGGACGTGGTGCCGACCGCGAGCTTCACCGATGACCTCGGCGCGGACAGCCTCGACATCGTCGAACTGGTGATGGCCTTCGAGGAGGAATTCGGGGTCGAGATCCCGGACGACGCCGCGGAGAAGATCAGCACCGTCGGCGACGCCGTTGCCTACATCTCCGAGCATCAGCAGGGCTGACGCTCGAAACGCGCTCCCGGCCCGATGGGCAGGAATTGCGACTAGGCGGCTTCCCGTCCCGTGCCTCTTGGGCGATGCGGACGGGGAGCCGTTTTGTATTAACACTACAACCGAACGTAGATTGACTGGAGAACTGCCATGCGCCGCGTAGTCGTGACCGGCCTGGGCCTCGTCACCCCCTTGGGGGCCGATGTCGAAACCGCCTGGAAGAACATCCTCGCCAGCAAGTCCGGCGCGGGCACGATCACCAAGTTCGATGCGACGGATTTCCAGAGCAACTATGCCTGCGAAGTGAAGCCCGCCGACCATGAATATGGCTTCGATGCCGGCAAGCGCGTCGACCACAAGATCCAGCGCCAGGTCGATCCGTTCATCGTGTTCGGCATCGATGCCGCCGGCCAGGCGATCGAGGACGCCGGCCTGCTCGACATGCCCGAAGAGATGCGCTTCCGCGCTGGCTGTTCGATCGGCTCGGGGATCGGCGGCCTGCCGGGCATCGAGAGCGAATCGCTCGTCCTCCACGAAAAGGGGCCGAAGCGCGTCTCGCCGCACTTCGTTCATGGCCGCCTGATCAACCTCATCTCGGGCCAGGTCTCGATCAAGTACGGCTTGATGGGTCCGAACCATGCGGTGGTCACCGCCTGCTCGACCGGCGCGCACTCGATCGGCGACGCCGCGCGGATGATCGCGATGGACGATGCCGACATCATGCTTGCCGGCGGCGCGGAAAGCACCGTCTGCCCGATCGGCATCGCCGGCTTCGGCCAGGCGCGTGCGCTCTCCACCGGCTTCCGCGACGATCCCACCAAGGCCAGCCGCCCCTGGGATCAGGGCCGCGACGGCTTCGTGATGGGCGAGGGCGCGGGTGTCGTCGTGCTCGAGGAATATGAGCATGCCAAGCGCCGCGGTGCCAAGATCTATGCCGAAGTGGTCGGCTATGGCCTGTCGGGCGACGCCTATCACGTGACCGCGCCGCATCCCGAAGGCTCGGGCGCGTTCCGTTCGATGCAGATGGCCGTTCGCAAGTCGGGTCTGACGCTCGAGGACATCGACTATATCAACGCGCACGGCACCTCGACCCCGATGGGCGACGAGTTGGAGCTCGGCGCGGTGCGTCGCCTGTTCGGCGATGCGCTCGGCAGCCTGTCGATGAGCTCGACCAAGTCGGCGATCGGTCACCTGCTCGGCGGTGCCGGCGCGGTGGAGAGCATCTTCTGCATCCTGGCGCTGCGCGACCAGATCGTGCCGCCGACCCTCAACCTCGACAATCCGAGCGAGAATTGCGCGGGTGTCGACCTGGTGCCGCACGTCGCCAAGGAGCGGAAGGTGAAAGCGGTGCTGAACAACTCGTTCGGCTTCGGCGGCACCAATGCCAGCCTGGTGATGAAGGCGCTGTAAGCCATGCCGCAGGACGCGCGACCTCGTTCCGTCAAGCGTGCGCCTGCGCGCCGACGCCGGGGCCCGCGCGTTCTGCTGGTGGCGGCCCTGCTGCTGGTCGCCGCCTTTGTCGGCGGCTGGTACCTGTGGGCGGGGCCTGGTCCGGCGACGCAGGAACTGAGCGTCGTCGTGCCGGAAGGCGCGACGCTTTCCAGAGCGGCGCGCGAGCTGGAAAAGGCGGGGGCGATCGCTTCGCGCCCGATCTTCCTGTCCTTTGCCAAGGTTCTGGGCGGTGACGGCACGATCCGCGCAGGCGAATATCGCATCGAGCCGCGCACCAGCGCGCGACAGATCCTGGCGATGCTCCAGGAAGGCAAGACGCTGCAGCGGCTGGTGACCGTGCCCGAGGGCATGCCGTCGATACTGGTCGCCGAGGCGCTGGCGAAGGCGCCGGCGCTGACCGGCACCGCCAAGACGCCGGAAGAGGGCTCCGTACTGCCCGACAGCTATGCCTATGTGCGCGATGAACCGCGTGCGGCGGTGCTGGCGCGGATGCAGAAGGCGATGACCGCCTATCTCGCCAAGGCCTGGGCGGGGCGGGACAAGGGGCTGGTGGTGACCACCCCCCGCGAGGCGATCATCCTTGCGTCCATCGTCGAGAAGGAAACCGGCAAGCCGGCCGAACGGACCATGGTCGCTGCCGTCTACGCCAATAGGCTGAAGGCGGGCATGCCGCTCCAGGCCGATCCGACGATCATCTACCCCGTCACCAAGGGCAAGCCGCTCGGCCGCCGGATCCTGCAATCGGAACTGCGCGCGAAGAATGGCTATAACACCTATGCGATGCGTGGGCTGCCGGAGGGGCCGATCGCCAATCCGGGCCGCGCCGCGATCGACGCGGTGCTGCATCCAGCCCAGTCCAAGGCGCTCTATTTCGTGGCAGACGGCAGCGGCGGGCATGTATTCGCCGAAACCTATGCGCAGCATCAGGCCAATGTGGCCAAGTGGTACGCCATCCGCCGCGCCCGCGGCGAGATGTAAGCGGCTGTCCGGGCAGCTTGTTTCGGGTGCAGGCTGCTGTACCAATGTCTCCCTGATCAAAATGCCAGGGGGATTTACCGAATGCGCCGCGCCGCTCTTTGCTGCCTGTTGCTCGCCACCGCCAGCCCGATTTGGGCGCAGGAAAAGCCGAAAGAGGCCCCTGCCAAGGGCGATCATCGCGAGCAGATGAAGGCGGAGGCGGAGGCCGGCTGGGCCAAGCCCTCCGTCGACGAGGCCAGCGCGGTCAGCCATGGTGCGGTCACCGTCGGCGGCCAGCGCATCGCCTATACCGCCACCGCCGGAACGCTCACCATCCGCGACGACGACGGCAAGCCGACCGCGTCGTATTTCTACACCGCCTATACCCGCGACGGATTGTCGCGCGAGGCGCGGCCGGTGACCTTCTTCTACAATGGCGGCCCGGGCTCGCCGACGATCTGGTTGCATATGGGCAGCTTCGCGCCGGTGCGGGTCACCACCGCCAATCCCGAATATATCCGCCCGGCACCCTATGGCTTCGGCCCCAACCCGGATTCGCTGATCGACAAGAGCGATCTCGTCTTCATCGACGCGCTCGGTGCGGGCTGGTCGCGGCCGCTGGGCGACAAGACCGGGAAGGACTTCTGGGGCGTCGACCAGGATGCCGACGGCTTTGCCCGCGCCATCCGTCGCTACACCAGCAAGTTCGATCGCTGGCCTTCGCCGAAGTTCCTGTTCGGTGAGAGCTATGGCACGCTGCGCAACCCGGTGGTGGCGGCCAAGCTGGAAGAGGCCGGCCTCAGCCTGAACGGCATCGTCCAGTTCTCGACGATCATGAACTATGGCGTGCGCCAGCCCGGCTACGACCAGAATTTCCTGACGCTGTTCCCGACCATGACGGCGACCGCCTGGTATCATAACCGGCTGCAGAACCGTCCCGCGGATCTGCCCGCCTTCCTCGCCGAGGTCCGCGCCTTCACCAGCGGCCCCTATGCGGCGGCGCTGGCCAAGGGCTCGACCATCTCGGCCGAGGAGAAGACGGCGATCGCGAAGAAGATGTCGGAATATACCGGCATCGGCGAGGCCTATATCCTGCGCGCCGACCTGCGGCTGACGCTGCCGCGCTTCCAGACCGAACTGCTGCGCGACCGTCGCGTGGCGGTGGGGCGGCTCGATTCGCGCTACCTGCTCGCCATGACCGACGCCAACGCCGACAGCCCGAGCGACGATCCGGCCTCGACCGCGGTCACCGGCGCCTTTGTCGCGACGTTCCAGGACTATGCGACGCGGGTGCTCGGCTACAAGACCGACATGCCGTACCGCATGAGCGCGCGCGGACCCGGCTTCGACTGGGACTGGAAGCACCGTACGCCCGACGGCAGCGGCACCCATCTGGCGCCCGACAGCGCGGTCGACCTTGCCTATACGATGCGCACCAACCCGTATCTGAAGGTGCTGTTCATCAACGGCTATTACGACTTTGCCACGCCCTTCTACGGCGCCGAGTTCGACGTCAGCCACATGCTGCTCGACCCGCAGCTCCAGAAGAACATCCGCTTCACCTATTATGACGCGGGACACATGGTGTACCTCAACCCTGCGGCGCTGCCGCAGATGCACCGCGACCTGTCCGCCTGGTATGACGAGGCGCTGCGCAGTGCTGCTGCATCCACCCCGCCGGCGCGGCCCGAGGCCAGGGCAGCCAAGGACTGAACGGGGACCGAGGCGCGGGAGGCAGTTGCCTCCCGGCCAAGGCTCCGGACGAACCCGTTCAGGACAATTACCTAGCATTCGATTTGGACTTTTTTGAAGTTCACGCAAGAATTCGATTCGGTCTGCAAATATTCAAATTATCATACATGAAATCGAATTTTCGATATCGTTTGCTCCTATAACCATCCGGGATGGACTTACCCGGAGGCGGTTGTGCGTTTGTTGAACGATATCAGTATTGGTAAACGATTGTTTATCATTGGTGCGGGGTCTCTGATCGGCCTGCTGCTGGTCATTCTTCTGTCGATTAGCCAGCTGAATGACTCGCTCGACAAGAGCTTTAGGGCGCGTACCAAGCAGGCCGTCGACATCGCCTACAGCCAGCTCGACTTTTTCGAAGGCGAGCAACGCGCCGGCCGCATGAGCCAGGCAGAAGCACAGGCGGGCGCCAAGAAGGTGATCGCCTCGATGCGCTTCGGTGAGCACGACTATTTCTTCATCGTCGACACCAACGAGATGATGCTGATGCATCCAGTGAAGCCGGACAGGGACGGCAAGTCGACCCACGACATGAAGGATGCCTCGGGCAAGTTCCATTATCGCGAGATGGTGAAGACAGCCGTCGACGACGGCGCCGGATTCGTGGCCTATGACTATGAGGTCCCGGACACCAAGGCAGTGAAGCCGAAGATCTCCTATGTCCGTCTGTTCAAGCCCTGGGGATGGATCGTCGCCACCGGCGTGTACAACGAGGAGATCCAGGCCGCAGTCCATGAGGCGGAGATCAAGCTCGGCATGGCGGTGCTGGCGATCGTGCTGGTGATCGCCGGGGCGATCCTGGTCGTCACCCGTTCGATCACCCTGCCGCTCTCCGCGATCACCGGCCGGATGCGCAGCCTTGCGGGTGGCGACACCGCCGCCATCATCCCGGGTGCGAACCGCAAGGACGAGATCGGTGCGATGGCCGGCGCGCTCGAAATCTTCCGCCAGAATGCCGAAGCCAAGGTCCAGGCCGAGGCGGCGAAGGCCGCCGCCGATGCCGACCAGCAGGCGATCGTCGAACTGCTCTCCGAGAAGCTGCAGGCGATGTCCGACGGCGACCTGACCAGCGCGATCACCACGCCGGTGCCGCCGTCCTATGGCGCGCTGCGCGACAACTTCAACACGGCGCTCGACAATCTGCGCGAACTGATTTCGGTGCTCTCCGAAGCATCGCGCAGCATCGAGACCGGCTCCACCGAGATTTCGGCGGCCTCGGACGATCTCGCCCGTCGCACCGAATCGAACGCTGCCAGCCTGGAGCAGACCTCGGCCGCGCTCCAGCAGATGAACGACCGCCTCAAGTCGAGCGCCGACGCTGCCGACCGGACCGTCGGCTTCACCCAGGAAGCGATCGGCATCGTCGACTCCGGTCGCACCACCGCCACCGAGGCGACCGCCGCGATGGACCGCGTGTCCGAAAGCGCGCAGGGCATCGACAACGTCATCGAGGGCCTCGACAAGATCGCCTTCCAGACGCGGGTGCTCGCGATGAACGCCGCGGTCGAAGCGGGCCGGGCAGGGGAGGCGGGTCGCGGCTTCGCCGTCGTCGCCGATCTCGTCTCCGCGCTGGCGATGCGCGCCGAGGAGGAGGCCCGCCGCGCCCGCGAGCAACTCACCGCCACCCAGGCCGACATCGTCGTCGCGGTGGACTCGGTGAAGAAGGTGGATGCGGCGCTCGCCAACATCACCACCAGCGTCAGCCAGGTGCACGAGTTCATCGAAGTGGTGGCAGTGGACAACCGCGCCCAGTCCTCGGCGATCAGCGAGATCGCCGCTGCCGTTGGCGTGATGGATCATTCCACCCAGCAGAACGCGGCAATGGTCGAGCAGACCTCGGCCGCTGCGCGGAACCTCGCCGGCGAAGTCAGCGGGCTTACCCGCCAGGCTGCCCGTTTCAAGATCGACAACGGAGCGCCCACGCGTACCGCGCCGGCTGCGCGTGCAGCCCGCTCCGCACCCCGTGCGGCAGCGCCCGCACGCCCCGCTCCCGCCCCCGCCATGGCGGGCGGCTCGGACGGATGGGCCAGCTTCTGATTGCCCGCGGGCGGCCCCGCTAGGCGCCGCCCGCCTCTTTTCGACTGTCGGAATCACGGGGGGCACGGCGCCCTCCCAGGACGATCGCGATGCTCCGTTCACAGGGACAGGGGCGGCGCAGCGCGGCGTCCTGCCCAGCCTGGATGAAGGTCATGTCGCGTACCCACTTGTTCCTGCCCCTGTTCGCCACCGTAGGGCTCAGCCTCTGTCCGCAAACCGCTGCGGCGCAGGTCGAGCAGCCGCTCGAACCGACCGCGCTGCTGATCGTGACCGGCAGCCTCCAGGATCCCCCGGAGGAGAGCGTGTTCCCGCAGGAGAGCGTGCCTGCGCAGCAGAGCGTGCCCCCGCAGAAATCCACGCCCCCGGCCGAAGCGGTGACGCCGCGCGCGCCGTCCTCCCCGGCCACGTTCAACTATCCGGCGCACGCGGACGGTTTCGGCATCAAGCTTGGCGGCTACAACGCGTCGCGCTGGGCCGAAGACTGGCGCGCGATGCGCAATCCCAAGAAGCGCGACGATCCGCTCGACCGGCTGAAATATCTGCCGATCGATGGTGACGGGGGCGCCTATGTCACGCTCTCGGGCGAGCTTCGCCTGCGCGAGAATTACTTTTCGCAGCCCGGCCTCGCCGCAGGGGACCATCGCCAGGAACAACTGCTGCGGATCGTCGGCGGTGCGGACGTGCATGTCGGGCCGCTGCGCGCCTATGGCGAGCTGGCGCATGGCGGGCTTGCCGGCCACAATCTCGGCACACCGGCCGCCAAGTCGCGCAACGACCTGTTCGCCCAGCAATATTTCGTCGAGCTGAGCGGCACGATCCAGCCCGGCATGCTTGCCGGCATCCGCTATGGCCGGCAGGAGTTTTCCGATGGCGCTCCCGGCCTGGTGTCGGTGAAGGATGATAATTCGATCCACACCGAGCTCAACGGCGGCCGCGCGTGGCTGTCCTTCGCGCAGTTCCGCGCGGACCTGTTCGATTTCAAGCAGACCGTGCTGGGCCTTGGCGGCAGCGGCGACGATCGGATCGACAACGGCACCCGCTTCTCCGGCGTCACCTTCGGCGTGGTGCTGGCCAACGCGGCGAAGCGCAAGGTCTTCTTCGATCCCTTCTTCTGGCGCGAGCGCAACGACACGCTCAAATGGGGCAAGGCCACCGGCCTCGAGGTACGCCATTATTACGGCGCCCGGTTGTGGGGCAGCATCGACCGGCTGACCTTCGACTGGCTGGTGAACCACCAGAGCGGCGACTATCGCGGCCGGCCGATCGATGCCTGGTTTCTCCAGGCGGCGCAGACCTATGGCCTGAGCAACAAGGGGCTGAAGCCCAAGCCCGGCATCCATTTCGATTATGGCAGCGGGGGCGGCGCCTTCGGCACCGGCACGATCCACAACACGCGGACGATCACCGCCGGCTCGATCGCCTATAGCTACCAGTATCTGCTCAACCTGACCAACCTGTTCCAGGTCTCGCCGAACCTGACTGTCTCGCCGACCAAGGCGATCGACCTCACCGTCGAACTGCAGCACAGCTGGCGCGTCAACGGGAACGACGCCGTCTATCGCGGTGCAGGCACCGCCTATGCGGGCACCCAACTGGTCAAGGGCGCGCAGGTCGGCGACGCGGCACGGCTGCAGGCGACCTGGAAGGTCAGTCCGCGCGTCTCGGTGATCGGGCGCTACGAATATTTCGCGCCGGGCGCGGTGCTCAAGGCGACCGGCCTCAAGGGGTCGCATTTCCTGGCCGGGTGGATCAGCCTCCGCTTCTGATCCGCGGCGAAAGTTCCGAAAGTTCCGGGAACGCGACATCAGCGCGTTCCCGGATCCTTTGCTGCCGGATCGAGCCGCGCGACGGCGGCGGCATGGTCGAAGCGCTGCATCGGCGCGCCATAGCAGGCGGCGAACAGCAGCCGGCTGTCGAAGCAGCGGCGATGGCCGACCAGCTTGCCACGCCGGATCACCGGCACCAGCCGGCCTTCGCGGGCGATCCGCATGGCTTCGTCGAGCGCGACGCAGCGACCTTGCTCGACCGCGGCCTCCCAGGCGCGGACGAAGCCGGCGGCATCGGGGCGGTCGCGCAGCCGCCGCGCGCTCTGCGGCGTCATCCCCACCGCCCGTGCCGCCGCGGCGACACTGCCATGCGTGGCGAGTTCGGCGATGAAGTCGCGCTGTCGCGCCGCGCTCCAGCCATCCGCGCGCGGGGCGGTCGCGACGGGCGTAAAGGCGAACGGGTCGTCGGGTTCCTGCTCCATGCGATCGAGAATAGGCACGGATCGCTTGTGTAGGAAAGCGTTTTGTTTCCTATTTGTTCTAGCGTGTTCGACGGGGACTTCGCCTTCGCAGCGGAGTGTGGCAGGGCAGGGCATGACAATCCGCCCGCATATTCTCGTCGACGCCGATGCCTGCCCGGTCAAGGAGGAGATCTACAAGGTCGCCTGGCGGCTGGAGGTGCCGGTGACGCTGGTGAGCAACGCCCATCTGCGCGTGCCGCAACACCCGCTGATCAGCCGCGTGGTGGTGAGCGATGGCTTTGATGCCGCCGATGACTGGATTGCCGAGCATGCCGATGCGGGCAGCGTCGTGGTGACCGCGGATATCCTGCTTGCCGATCGCTGCCTGAAGGCGGGCGCGGCGGCGGTGCTTGCGCCGAATGGCAAGCCGTTCACCACCAGTTCGATCGGCAGCGCCGTGGCGGTGCGCGCGATCATGGCCGACTTGCGCGCGGGCGGCGACCGCATCGGTGGCCCGCCGCCCTTCGGCAAGCAGGATCGCTCGCGCTTCCTCTCCGCGCTGGATGCCGCGCTCGTCCAGGTGAAGCGGGTGCTGGCCAGCTGACCCACCCGCCGGCGAAGGAAAGTGAGTCAGAACATCGTTGCGAGATCGTAATAAAAATAGTGTCAGACGCACGCGCACCGGAGTTGCTGCAAGCATTCATGCAAAAGGTGCGCCGCTGTGCCGTCTGCTGGACCTGCACTATATTGGTACAGTCGCGCGCGCATTTGCCTTGACTCCGGCGGGTTGTGGGATAGTTTTACGTTAACTATCCGCATGTTGGGGTGCATGCTTGAGGAGGGGCGGTGGCATGAAACTTGGAAAAATAGCGAGCGCGGCGATTCTGTTCGCGATTGTGAGTGCTAGCCCGGCAGCTGCCGCGGACTATTACCTCTTCTTCAACTCGCCAACCGGCACGCCCAGCCTGAAGGTGAATGGCAGCACGACGATCAACGCGTTCCAGACGGGCTGGTTCGACAGCAATGGCAGCCACTTCAACGCTGTCAGCAATTACTGGACCGGTTTCAACACCTATTTCGGCGCGACGACCGAATATCGCTCCTTCTTCAGCTTTCAGCCGACCGGAACGATCGCGAGCGGCGCGCTGACGATCGGCAATGCCTTGAGCGGCGGCTATTACAACGCCACCGGCGGACCGCTCGAACTGACGCTGTACGACGTGTCGCGGTCGATTGTCTGGTTGCAGCAGTATAACGGGAAGAAAGACTATTTCGAGGATCTCGGCTCGGGCACGGTGCTCGGCAAGATTCTGATCGACGGCGCGGCGAGCAGCTACACGATCGGCCTCAACGAGGACGGCGTGCGCGCGTTCAATGCCGCCTATGCCCAGCGGATCGAATTCACCGTCGGCGCGCGGCTGACGACCGCGCCGATCCCGCCGAGCGGGGTGCCGGAGCCGGCGTCCTGGGCGATGATGCTCGGTGGCTTCGGCCTGCTCGGCGGCGCGTTGCGTGCTCGGCGCCGGACGGCTGTTACCTACGTCTGAGACGGGGAGCCCCGCGCCGTCTGGCGCGGGCCCTCAGTGCAGCTTGGCGATCGACAGACCGTCGAGTTTGGCGCGCTCCTTCACCGATTCCTCGCTGCGGGTGAGCGCCTTGGCGATGGCGCGCAGCGGCATGCCCTTCTTGGCGAGGGTGTGGAGCTTTTGCAGCTCGTCGGGGCGCCAGGGCTGGCGGTGTCGTTCGAAGCGTTCGGCCATGGCGCGGTGTAGCCGGGTTTTCGGCGGCCGTATATCCAGGCCTATCGGCGCGAGGGGCTTTCTTCCCGCAGGCGATGGGCGCATGGATGGGCGTGGGATTTGATCTGTCCTGAGGGCCGCGCCGTGAAGCTTGCAGCGAAGATAGTGTTCGTTTCGACGATGTTGGTCGCCGTTGCCGAGGCGGCGTCACCGACCACGCCCCCCAAATTGTTGCGCGTGGCGGGACGGCCCGTGCCTGTTTCCTGCCTCGAAATTCTGTCCGGGATGGACGGCGATAGCCGGAAGACCCCGATCGATCTTCGGACATGTGGCGATCCGAAGCGCAAGCCAAAGGCGCAGGCCGATGGCTCGATCGGCTATGAAATCCCCGAAGGCGGGTATTTCTATTATGCCTATGTCGGCAAGGTCGGGGGCACGGACATTCTGTCGCTGCGGAGTTCGGGCGGCGGGTCGGGGCACTTCACGGCACTGGTCGGGGTCCGGCAAGACGGGCGTCTGCTCCGGTGGGTACGAGACTATGCCGGCGGCGATCGCTGCAATGGCGGTATCTCCAACGAAAGCGTGTCGAACGGGAAGCTGACCTTCGATCAGGCGATCACGCCCTATGATCTCGTCGATCTGGCGCAGTTGAAGACCAAGCTCGCGGCCTACAAGGATCTGGAAGCGTCGGCGGCAAGCTGCATCGGTGTCGTCCACCTGAACGGTGACACTGCCCATTGGACGGGCGTGACGTTGACCGAAAAGGACTGGTCCGATCAGAAGGGCTGGACCGACAACTATCGGTACCAGGCCTGCTTCAACCAACTGTATCGGCAAACCGTCGCGACAGGACATGCCGAGTTGGACCGGCGCGGGGTGGCGGCATTCGGCGCCGCGTTCGCCAGGCGCTGTCTAGCGGCCCGCTGACACCCGCTCGCCTTCGCGCAGCGTCAGCACCTCGACGCCGGTCGCCGTCACCGCCACAGTGTGCTCGAACTGTGCGGAGAGCTTGCGGTCGTTGGTCACGACGGTCCAGCCATCGTCGAGCGTGGTGACCTTGCGGGTGCCCTGGTTGAGCATCGGCTCGATCGTGAAGGTCATGCCCTCCTGCAGCCGCATGCCGGTGCCGGGACGGCCGAAATGGAGGACCGAGGGCTCCTCGTGCATCTCGCGGCCGATGCCGTGGCCGCAATAGTCGCGCACCACCGCATAGCCGTGCTGCTTGGCGTGGCGCTCGATCGCGGCGCCGATGTCGCCGAGCGTCGCGCCGGGGCGGACCTGGGCGATGCCCTTCCACAGCGCCTCCTGCGTCACCTTCACCAGCCGCCGCGCCTGGGGGGAGACGGTGCCGACCATGTAGGTCTTGCTCGAATCGGCGATGAAGCCGTTCTTCTCCAGCGTGATGTCGAGGTTGAGGATGTCGCCGTCGCGGACGATCGTCCCGGCATCGGGGACGCCGTGGCAGACCACTTCGTTGGGCGAGCAGTTGAGCACGAAGCCATAGCCATATTGCCCCTTGCTGGCAGGGCGGGCGCCGAGATCGTCGGTGATGTAGCGATCGACCAGCGTGTCGATCTCCAGCGTCGACATGCCGGCGAGCGGCGTGCGGTCGAGCATCTCGAACACCTGCGCGAGCAGGCGTCCGGCCTCGCGCATCAGTGCCAGCTCCTGCGGAGTCTTGATCATGTCAGGCGGCTTCGCGCGCGGGGCCGACCTGCGCCTCGGCAAGCTGGCGGCGGACGATCTCGGTGAAGGGGAGGGTGGGGTTGGCCTCGGCAAGCATCCCGATCTTCATCCAGTACTCAGCCTGGGCGTTGATCGAGCGGCACATCACGGCGCTGGCGCGACGGGCCTCTTCGTGGAGGTCGTCGGCGATTTTCACGATGCCCATGGGTGCTCCGGATGGGGTGGACTACGGAGCGTATATGGTTCGTATGTTCGGGTTGGGCAAGGGCGTGGAAACTCTAGCCCCTCCTCCTTGGAGGAGGGGTTGGGGGTGGAGGGATTCCAGAACGAACGTTGGTCTCGGTGAGACACTGCCCCACCCCAACCCCTCCCCTGAAGGGGAGGGGCTAGGAAGTGTGCATCACCGCGGCAGCGCCGCCGCCTCCCGCGCCTTGGCTTCGACCTCTTCCAGCGACCCGCTGGCGATCCAGCTGCCGCCGACGCAGAGCACCGGATCGAACGCCAGCCATTCCGGCGCGCTCGCCAGGCTGATGCCGCCGGTGGGGCAGAACTTCGCTTCGTAGAAGGGCGCGGCGAGGGCCTTGAGCGCCTTGAGGCCGCCCGAGGTCTCGGCCGGGAAGAACTTGAAGTGCGACAGGCCGAGATCCATGCCGCGCATCAGGTCGCCGGCATTGGCGATGCCGGGCAGATACGGCACGCCGCTGCGGACGATCGCGTCGCCGAGGCGATCGGTAAGGCCGGGCGAGACGATGAACTCGGCATCGGCCTTCATCACCTGCTCGAACTGGGCGGTGTTGACCACGGTGCCCGCGCCGACGATCGCGCCGGGGACCTGCTTCATCTCGCGGATCGCATCGAGCGCCGCCGGGGTGCGCATCGTCACTTCGAGCACGCGCAGGCCGCCCTTCACCAGCGCCTCGGCAAGCGGACGCGCCTTGGCGGCGTCGTCGATCACCAGCACCGGGATGACCGGCGCGGTGCGCATGATGGCTTCGATCGAAGGGCGGGTGTCGCTCACTGTGCATGCTCCTGGGCGAAGGCGGCGGCTGCGCCGTACAGGCCCGGCTGGGGATGGGTGATCAGTTTGACGGGGATCGTCGCCATCAGGGAGCGGAAGCGCCCCTTGGCGACGAATCGCTCGCCGAAGCCCGATTGCAGCAGATGGTCCTTCAGGCGCAAGCCCAGACCGCCCGCGATCACCACCGCGGTCGGGCCATGGGCGAGCGCGAGGTCGCCCGCCACTGCGCCGAGGCTGAGGCAGAAGCGGTCGAGCGCGGCCACCGCCAGGCTGTCCTTGCCCTCCAGTGCCAGTGTCCAGATCGCCTTGTCGTCGAGCCGGGCGACCGGCACGCCTTCCAGATCGGCGAGCGTCTCGTAGATCGAGACGATCGCCGGACCGGCGACGATGCGCTCCTTCGAGACGCGCTGGTAGGTGCGGCGCAGGCGCTTGACCAGCGCGTCCTCGATCGCGTCGAGCGGGGCGAAATCGCTATGGCCGCCTTCGGTGGCGATGATGTCATAGCCGCCGCGATGGCGGAACACCTGCGCGACGCCGAGCCCGGTGCCCGGCCCGCAGACGGTGATTGCACCCTTTTCTGGCAGCGGCGCCTCGGGCCCGCACAGATGCAGGAACGATTCTTCCTCGAGCTGGGCGACGGCATGGCCGATCGCCTCGAAATCGTTGACGATCGTCCAGGTATCGGCGCCGAGCCGCTCGGGGATCAGCGGCGGGCGGATGATCCAGGGGTTGTTGGTCAGCTTGATCAGATCGCCGTTGATCGGCGAGGCGACGGCGATCGCCGCGGCCTTGGGCACCGGCCGGCCGAGCTGCTCGCCAAAGGCGCGCCAGGCGAGCTGGAGGCTGGGATGTTCGGCCACCTTCTGGGTGATCGGCTCGCTGAGCGAGACGACGCGGCCTTCCGCGACCTCTGCCACTGCAAAGCGCGCGTGGGTGCCCCCAATGTCGACGGCGACGACTTCCATCCGATTCAGATCCTCTCTCTTGCCCCTGTCAACGTTGCCAGTGAGCGCCCGCCCTTCTTCCCGGACGCCGCGCGGATGTAAAGGCCACGGGCGTCGTAGGGTGCGATTTACATGCGTTACAACCTTACAGGCCGGCTTCGTGCAGCATCGCCGACGCGCCCTTTTCGGCCTCGTCGCAATGATGCCGCATCATGGCGAACAATTCGCGGCCGGTGCCGATCGCGGGTGGCGGGGCGACGGCATGTTCGCGCGCGTCCCACTCGTCGGCCGGTACCAGTGCTTCGAGCGTCCCCGCCTCGGCGTCGAGCCGCAGCATGTCGCCGTCGCGGACCTTGCCGATCGGGCCGCCGCCCAGGGCTTCCGGCGAAAGGTGGATTGCCGCCGGCACCTTGCCGCTGGCGCCCGACATGCGGCCATCGGTGACCAGCGCCACCTTGAAGCCGCGGTTCTGCAGCACGCCGAGCTGCGGGGTAAGCTTGTGCAGCTCGGGCATGCCGTTGGCGCGCGGGCCCTGGAAGCGGACCACGACGATCACGTCGCGCTCCAGCTCGCCGGCCTTGAATGCCTCGAGCACTTCGAGCTGGTCCGAGAAGACGCGGGCAGGGGCCTCGATGATCCAGCGCTCGCGCTCGACCGCCGAGACCTTGATGCAGGCGCGGCCGATATTGCCCTTGAGGATGCGGAAGCCGCCCTCGGGGGAGAAGGCCGTCTCAACGGTGCGGACGATATTTTCGTCATTGCTGGTCGCGCCATGCTCGGTCCAGACCAGCGCGTCGCCCTCGATATCGGGCTTGCGGCCATAGGCGGCCATGCCGTCCTTGGCGATGGTCAGCGCGTCGCCGTGCATCAGCCCGGCGTTCAGCAGTTCCTTGATCACGAAGGTCGGGCCGCCGGCATCCTCGAACTGGTTCACATCGGCCGAGCCGTTGGGGTAGACGCGAGTGAGCAACGGCACCACGCGCGACAGGCGATCGAAGTCGTCCCAGTCGATGGTGATGCCGGCGGCGCGCGCGAAGGCGGGGACGTGGATCAGGTGGTTGGTCGAGCCGCCGGTCGCCAGCAGCACGATCGCAGCGTTCACGATCGCGCGCTCGTCGACGACATGGCCGATCGGGCGATAATCGTCGCCGTTCCAGCCGATCTCGGCAAGGCGGTGGACGGCGGCGCGAGTCAGTTCCTGGCGCAGCTTGGTCTGCGGGTTGGCAAAGGCCGCGCCGGGGATGTGGAGGCCCATCGCCTCCATCATCATCTGGTTCGAGTTCGCCGTGCCGTAGAAGGTGCAGGTACCCTTGCCGTGATAGGCGGCGATCTCGGACTCGAGCAGTTCCTCGCGGGTCGCCTTGCCCTCGGCATAGCGCTCGCGGACCGCGGCCTTCTCCTTGTTCGGCAAACCCGAGCGCATCGGGCCGCCGGGGATCAGCACCATCGGTAGATGGCCGAAGCGGAGTGCGCCCATCAGCAGGCCCGGCACGATCTTGTCGCAGATACCGAGCAGCGCGGCGCCTTCGAACACGCGGTGGCTGAGCGATACCGCCGTGGCCATCGCGATGGTATCGCGGCTGAACAGCGAGAGCTCCATGCCCTGATAGCCCTGGGTCACGCCGTCGCACATCGCCGGCACGCCGCCGGCGACCTGCGCCGTGGCACCTGCCTCCAGCGCCCAGACCTTCATCTGCTCGGGGTAGCGATAATAGGGCGCGTGGGCCGAGAGCATGTCGTTGTACGCGGTGACGATGCCGATGTTCATCCGCGCGCCGGTCTTCAGTTCCTCGCGCTGTTCCTCGGTGCCGGCATAGGCATGGGCGAGGTTGGCGCAGCCGAGCTTGGGCCGGTCATTGCCCGATTCGCGCTCGCGGCGGATCAGGTCGAGATAGGCGGTGCGGCCCGCCTTGGACCGCTCGATCACCCGGTCGGTGACGGCGGCGATTTCGGCGTGCAGATTGGCCATTTACAGGCTCCAGTGGATGTCGACGGGCAGTTCGGTTTCGGCGAGCACGCGGCCGATCGGCAGGGTCGAGCCGGCGCCTTCGGCAATGGCGCGCTCCAGCACGTCCTTCTTTTCCTGGCCGGTGATCGCGATCATCAGCGCGCGCGCAGAGACGATCGCGGCAAGCGACAGCGAGACGCGGGGGACCGGCGCCTCGGGCGGCAGCGGATCGGGCATCACCCCCAGTGCGCGGCGCTCCTTGGGGCCGGTCAGCGCCTCGGCGAGGTCGGGGCCGGGGAAGATCGAGGCGGTGTGGCCGTCGGCGCCCATGCCGAGCAGGCAGAGGTCGAGCGGCCAGTGGAAGTCCTGCAGGCGCGCATCGGCGGCGCGGCCCGCGGCCTTGTAGTCGTCGGCCTTCTCGCTGACGACGGGGATCACGCGGGCGCCGAGCGGAAGGAACACCTTGGCGAGGCCGGTGACGTTCGACAGGGCGTCGCCCATCGGCACGATGCGATCGTCGGTGGGGATGATCGTCACGCGCTTCCAGTCGAGCTTGGCCTTGCTCAGCTTGGCGTAGATCGGGCCGGGGGTGCGGCCGCCGGCGAGCGCGATGACCGCCGCGCCGCGCGCGTCGATCGCGCTTTCGATGATGAACTGCACGTCGCCGGCGAGCGCTTCGCCCATCTCGGCGGCGTCATCATAGTCCCACCATTCGATTTCGGTCGTCATGTCAGCTCCTTGGGTTTCGGTGGGACCAGGTCAGCGGCCAGGCGGCCGCGCGGGTCCGATATAGGGTGGATGTCCTGCTAATGCTCCCCTCCCGCTTGCGGGAGGGGTTGGGGGAGGGGATGGCCGGTCCGCTTGCCGAACCGTCGAAGAGGGAGCCGCCACTTCAGTCCCTCCCCCGACCCCTCCCGTAAACGGGAGGGGAGCGAAAGAAGGAGAGGCGTCCGCCCGGATCATTCGTGCCAGTGCACCCCGTCGCGCTCGGTGAGCGCGATCGAGAGCGAGGGGCCCCAGCTGCCCGAGGCATAGGGCTTGGGCTTGAGGTCGTTGGCGTCCCAGCCGGCGCGGATTGCGTCGATCCATTCCCACTGCGCTTCCACCTCGTCGCGGCGGACGAACAGCGTGGGGTCGCCCTCGATCAGGTCGAGCAGCAGGCGCTCATAGGCGATGCGGCGGGTGGTGCCGGCGAATTCGGTGTCGAGGCTGAGGTTGAGCGGCACCTCCCGAAGCCGGTAGCCCTCGCGGTCGAGCCCGGGCTGCTTGGCCATGACTAGCAGCTGCACATATTCCTCGGGCTGGAGGCGGATGACCAGCGCGTTGGGCTGGAGCATGCCGCCGCGCTCGGCGAAGATCGAGTGCGGCACCGGCTTGAACTGGATGACGATTTCCGAGCGACGCTCGGCGAGGCGCTTGCCGGTGCGGAGATAGAAGGGAACGCCCTGCCAGCGCCAGTTATCGACATGCGCCTTGATCGCGACGAACGTCTCGGTGCGCGAGTCCTTGCCGAGATCGGTGGCATAGTCGCGCACGATCTGCCCCTTCACCGCGCCGCCGCCATATTGGCCGACCACGGTGAGGTTGGGCGCATCCGCCGCCGCGATCTTGCGCAGCGAGCGCAGGACCTTGACCTTCTCGTCGCGGATCGAGGTGCCGTCGAAGCGGGCAGGGGGCTCCATCGCGATCAGCGCGACGAGCTGGAGCATGTGGTTCTGCACCATGTCGCGCAGCGCGCCGGTATCCTCATAGAAGCCGGCGCGGCCTTCGAGGCCGACCGTTTCCGAGACGGTGATCTGCACGCTGTCGATGCCGCGGGCGTTCCACACCGGCTCGAACAGCGAGTTGCCGAAGCGCAGCGCCAGGATGTTCTGCACCGTCTCCTTGCCGAGATAGTGGTCGATCCGGAAGGTGCGCTCCTCGGGGAAGGCCTCGGCGACGATATCGTTGATCTCGCGGCTGGAGGCGAGGTCGCGGCCGAGCGGCTTTTCCAGGCTGATGCGGACATTGTCGCCGGCGAGCCCGGCCGATTCGAGGCCCTTGATCGTCGGGCCGAACAGCCAGGGCGCGGTCGACAGGAAGATGGCGAGGCCGCCCGAGATGTCGCCGAGCTTTTCCTTCAGCGCGCCATAGCCTTCGATCTGCGAGGCATCGAGCGTCTGGTAATGGAGGCGCTGGAGGAAGCCTTCGACAGCGCTGTCGTCCTTGCGGCCGGCCGGCAGGAACTGGTCCAGCGCCTTGGCGGCGAAGGCGCGGTAATCGGCATCGTCATGCTCGGAGCGTGCGGTGCCGGTGATGGTGAGGCCTTGGGGGAGCAGGCCATCGGCATGGAGCGCGTAGAGCGACGGGAGCAGCATCCGCTGCGCGAGATCGCCGGTGGCACCGAACAGAAGCAATTTGCCGACGGGCTGCTGCATCATTTCCCTCGTAACTGGTTCGCCCCGCGAGACACCAATGCGGCCGAAAGATCAAGCCGGAGGGGAGGAATAGGGTTGCGAAGGCGGCGAATTTTGAAGGATTGTTCCTTCCGCCTTCTTGTCCCCCTCCCGCTTGCGGGAGGGGTTAGGGGAGGGTGAGAGAGGGGAGCGGGGGACGTCGCTTCAGAAAGAACCTCCACGTCACCCCCTCCCCCATCCCCTCCCGCAGGCGGGAGGGGGGCTAAGAAGAAGGGGAGGAACTAAAATTAAAGCACCAGCCCCGCGGTCGGATCGAGCCCGGCCATGATATTGAGGTTCTGCACCGCGGCACCCGCGGCGCCCTTGCCGAGATTGTCGAGCGTCGCGATCAGGCGCGCCTGACGGGTCTCGTCATTGCCGAACACGCGGACCGAGAGGCGGTCGGTGCCGGCATTTTCCTCGATGGTCACCGTCGGCACGTCGGCGGGGAGGACCTGCACCACCGGCGAGTCGCGATAGGCGTCGCGCAGGACGTT
Organism: Sphingomonas azotifigens NBRC 15497; assembly: GCF_002091475.1. GTDB lineage: Bacteria > Pseudomonadota > Alphaproteobacteria > Sphingomonadales > Sphingomonadaceae > Sphingomonas > Sphingomonas azotifigens. Next base: position 5,770 of record NZ_BCTR01000033.1, on the reverse strand, counting down.
CTCCAGCGCCTCGACCGAGGGCTTGCGGGTGAACGCGAACAGCGGCAGCGGCACTTCGACGACCATGCCGCGATAGGTGCGCGCGACCGACGGCAGGAAGATCGGCGGATGCTCGATCCGCGCGTGCTTCTGCATCTCCGGCACATGCTTGTGCGCAAGGGAGAGGCCGTAGGGGCGGAAGGCGGTCTCGGTGCGATCCGGTCCGCTGCCTTCGAACTCGGCGATCATCGCACGGCCGCCGCCCGAATAGCCGGAAACGGCATTCACGCTCAGCGGGAAATCATGCGGGATCAGCCCGGCGCGAATCAGCGGACGCACCAGCGCGAGGAAGCCGGTGGGATAGCAGCCGGGATTGCTGACCCGCGCCGCCTCGGCGATCGCCGCGGCCTGGCCCGGCTCCAGTTCGGCGAATCCATAGGTCCAGTCGGCCGCGGTGCGATAGGCGGTCGACGCGTCGATCACCCGCGTCGTGTCGTTGCGGATCATCGCCACGGCTTCGCGTGCAGCGTCGTCCGGCAGGCAGAGGATGACGAAATCGGCCGCGTTGAGCGCGTCCTCGCGCTTCTTCGGATCCTTGCGGTCCTGGTCGTCGAGGACCATCACCTCGATCTCGGCGCGACCGGCGAGGCGCTCGCGAATCTCGAGCCCCGTGGTGCCCGCGGCACCGTCGATGAAAACCCGTGCGATCATTCGGTCTCCCCCAAGGCCGAAGCGTCGACATAGCCTACCAGACCCGGGCCCGGCGCGACACCCCAGGCGTGCGTGCCCGCGATTTCGAGAACTTCGAAGACGTCGCCCTTGTGCAGGGTGGTGAGCGCCGGCTCGGCGCCCTTGGACGAGATGCGCAGCGCCGTCTCGAAATGGATCACGCGCGGCATCGGCGCGGCATAGTGCGGCGCGAACACGCGATCGGCGAGGCGGATGTCGGCAAGGTCTGGGCGGACCGCGTCGACCCGGGAATCGATGGCGGCCGAACGGCCGTCGAGCGCCAGACGCTTACGCGTCGGCGCGCTCTGGGACTGGCTCGCTGAGGTGATTGCCAGCGAGGAAATGCCCGAACTCTGCAAGAAACTCTGCCCCTTCCGCGGTGCGCGCTACGAAGATGTTGCGCTTGTCGGTGTCGTCGCGCTGGCGGCGCAGATAGCCGAGCGTGCCCAGGCGATTCAAGGCACGCGTGACCACCGGCTTCGAGACGTTGAGCGCCCGCGCCAGACCGCGCACCGTATGGGGCCCGGGGTCGAGATACACAAGCATCAGCAGCGCCATCTGCCGATTGGTGAGGTCAGGTTCCCCCGAGCGCACATAATCGATCAGCGTATTTTTCCATCCCCACAGGGTCTGTTCGGACATAGCGTTCACGGCATCACTCGTTCGTTTCAGGCCCGGCACGGCATCGAACCGCTGAAACAAACGCGCATTTTGCAACTAGGTTTCAGTGCGCGGGCGAAATGTTGTGCGAAAAGTGCGATGAAAATGCTGCGCGGCCATGGGGTTGCATCCCACCGCAGGAATCCGGGGCGGATCAGGCGGTTGATTGCGCCGGGTTGCTCGCCTATGTCGCGCCCTTCGCTAACGGGCACCGGATTTCATGTTCACCTTCCTCCTCGTCGTTCAGTTCATCATCGCTGCCCTGCTGGTGGGGGTGATCCTCGTTCAGAAGTCGGAGGGTGGCGGTCTCACCTCGGGCGGCAGCCCGGCCGGTCTCATGTCGGCGCGCGGCGCGGCCGATTTCCTGACGCGCCTGACCGCGATCCTGGCGACCGCGTTCATCCTGATGAGCATCGTGCTCGCCTTCCTGGCGGCCACCCGGCACTCGACCAAGATCGACGCCGGCCTGCAGAAGGCGCCCGCCGCGGTCGCCCCGGTGACGATCCCGAGCGCGCCGGCGCCGACCGGCAACGACACGGCACCGACCGGCAACAGCGCGGTTCCGTTCAGCCAGTAAGCTTCCGTAGTTCGCCGCGCTTGCGGCGGATTAACCGTAAAATTTGCGCAACCGGCGGATTCTTACGCTTGCCGGTCTGCGCCCTTTGACGTTAGGCGTTTTCTCCCATGGCGCGGTACATCTTCATCACCGGCGGCGTGGTCTCCTCGCTCGGCAAGGGTCTCATGGCAGCGAGCCTCGCGGCGCTGCTCCAGGCCCGTGGCTATCGAGTCCGCATCCGCAAGTTCGATCCCTATCTCAACGTCGATCCCGGCACGATGTCGCCGCACCAGCATGGTGAGGTGTACGTCACCGACGATGGTGCGGAGACCGATCTCGACCTCGGGCATTACGAGCGCTTCACCGGCGTCACCGCGCGCCAGGCGGACAACGTCACCTCGGGCCGGATCTACAAGACGATCATCGAGCGCGAGCGCCGCGGCGACTATCTGGGCGCCACCGTGCAGGTGGTCCCGCACGTCACCGACGCAATCAAGGCGTTCGCCCAGGCGGAAACCGAAGACCTCGACTTCGTGCTGTGCGAGATCGGCGGCACGGTGGGCGACATCGAGTCGCTGCCGTTCATCGAGGCGATTCGCCAACTCCGCAACGATCTCGGCCGCGGCCAGACCGTCAGCATCCACGTCACCCTGGTGCCGTATATTGCCGCCGCGGGCGAACTGAAGACCAAGCCGACCCAGCACAGCGTGCGCGAGCTGGCGGCATTGGGCGTGCAGCCGGACGTGCTGGTATGCCGCGCCGAACGTCCGCTGCCGGCCGGCGAGCGGGCCAAGATCGCGCAGTTCTGCAACGTGCCGACCTCGGCGGTGATTCCCGCGCTCGACGCCAAGAGCATCTACGCGGTGCCGCTGCAGTATCATGGCGAAGGCCTGGACGGCGAAGTGCTCAAGGCCTTCGGCATCGAGCCGGGCCCGTCGCCCGACCTCAGCCGCTGGAGCGGCATCGTCGAGCGGCTCGACAATCCCGAGGGCGAAGTCACGATCGGCGTGGTCGGCAAATATATGGGCGTGCCGGACGCCTATAAGTCGCTCACCGAGGCGCTGGTCCATGGCGGCATCGCCAACAAGGTGAAGGTCAATATCCGCTGGCTCGATGCCGAATTGTTCGAGCAGGAAGAGGCCGAAGTCGCCGCGATGCTCGAGCCGATGCACGGCATCCTCGTCCCCGGCGGTTTCGGCGAGCGCGGCAGCGAGGGCAAGATCGCCGGCGTGCGTTTCGCCCGCGAGCGCAACGTGCCGTTCTTCGGCATCTGCCTCGGCATGCAGATGGCGTGCATCGAGGGCGTCCGCGCCCAGGGCATCGCCAATGCCTCGACCACCGAGTTCGGCCCGACCGAGGAGCCGGTGGTGGGCATGATCACCGAATGGATGACCGCCGACGGCCTGCAGAAGCGCGAGGAAGGCGGCGATCTGGGCGGGACGATGCGGCTCGGCGCCTATCCGGCAAAGCTCGGTGGCAACAGCGTCGTCGCCTCGATCTACGGCAGCGATTCGATCAGCGAGCGCCATCGCCACCGTTATGAGGTGAACACCGCCTACAAGCCGGTGCTGGAGCAGGGCGGTCTCGTCTTCTCGGGCATGTCGCCCGACGGCACGCTGCCCGAGATCGTCGAGCGGCCGGACCATCCCTGGTTCGTCGGCGTGCAGTTCCACCCCGAGCTCAAGTCCAAGCCGTTCGATCCGCACCCGCTGTTCGCGGGCTTTATCGAGGCCGCCGTCAAGCACTCGCGGCTCGTCTAAGGGCGTGCTGCGACGGGCCTTCGTCGCCGGGCTGGCGCTGCTGGCGGTGTCCGCAGCGCCGGCGCCGCAGCAGGCTCGGCCCGTGCCCGGCCAGGTCCGGGTACGGCTGGTGACGAGCATGGGTGCGATCACGCTGGCGCTCGATGCGAGGCGTGCGCCCAAGACCGTCGCCAACTTCCTCGCCTATGTCGATGACGGGCGGTTGGAGGGCACGACCTTCTACCGCACCGCGCGGCGCAAGACCGAGCCGAGCAAGGGCTTCATCCAGGGCGGGGTCGGCACCGATGCGCGCCGGATGCTCGACCCGCTGCCGCTGGAGCCGACCAGCAAGACGGGCTTGAAGCACCTGAACGGCACCATCTCGATGGCGCATGGGCCCAACCCCAATTCGGCCAACGGCAATTTCTCGATCATGGTCGGCGACAATCCGGGGCTCGACGCGCGCGGGTCCAATCCCGGTTTCGCGGCGTTCGGCCAGGTGATCGGCGGGATGGACGTGGTCCAGCGCATCCTCGCGCTGCCCAGCGGCGGCGGGCGCGACGTGATGAAGGGGCAGATGATCCTCAAGCCGGTGACGATCGTCCGCGCCGAGCGGCTGGACGGGGTGGCCAGGCCGACGGGGCGGGTAAAGCCGTGGCTGCTGGGGCTGAAGCCGGCGGGGTGAGGGCGGCGAGGCGGGGCGTCCTGCGCTGCATGGACGTCGCTCGCCACTGATATGTTGAGTTCTTTGCCCCTCCCTTAGAACGGTCGAAAACTGGGACTTAACTGTCGTTCGCAACGGGTCCGCCGAACGGCAGGCTCAGCCAAAAGCTGCCGTTCGAAAGTGTCCCGCAAACGATGGTGAAACGGGAAAGCGCCCCTTCGCTTAGCATACCGTCACTTGCCGAAATCGATCATCATGTCATCAAGAGGCATCTGGTTCGTGCGCGGGCTGCGGACACCCGTCTTGGGATCGATGACGCTGTAATGATCGATGACATAAGGTAGCCCTTCGCCCTCCATCGTCCCGATCGTATCGGCGACCTCCAGATGGACGTGCGGTTCGCGCGCGTCGCCAGACGAACCGATCGCGCCGATCACCTGCCCCTTGCGCACATGGTCGCCGACGCGGACCCGAAGACTGCCAGGCTTCATGTGGTAATAACGGGCATATTGGCCGCCGCCCAGATCGAGCACGACCATATTGCCGCCGATATTGTCCATCGTCACCGGCTGGGCGGGGTGGAAGTCGACGCCATGGCCGGCGGGGTTGTCGGGATGACCATCCTCGACGCGGACGACCTTGGCGTCCCCGATGGCGAGCAGCGGTTGGCCGTAAGCGAAATAGGACGCCGGGGCCTTGGTGTCGCCGCGATAGGACTTCCCGTCCTTCATGATCTTCCAGTCGATCGCGAGGCGTCGCGAGTCCGTCAATGCGCCGTTGTTGATCCAGAGCCCGCGCCGATGATGATTGTCGGGATCATTGCTCGGGGCGTCCGCCGCGATCCAGTCGCTTCCGGTGACCGGGCGACCGAGGACCTTGAGCGCGCGATGTACAGGGATGGCCGCCATCGTCACGATGTCGTCCCCAATCGCCAGACGATGAACAAGGTGCCCGGGCAGCGGCGCTCCCATGGGAATCCTGACTTCCAGGAACACCACCTGCGTCCCGCCCGCTGGGATCGGTGCCGGCGTCGCGGCATCGTTGCTGCCGATCGTCCTCGTCAGCGACGGCAGCGCACTGGCAGGGAAACTGGCGAGCGGCAGCAGCGCGGGCCGGTCGCCGTCGATCACGTCGATCTGGCGCAACTGGATCGGCGCGTCGGAGAAATTGGTCAGCAGCAGCTCATAGAACAGGTGCTGGCTGCCCTCGGACGGGAAGGGCGTTGGCGCGTAGAGTACCCGGGCGTTGACCGCGAGCGGCCATGGGGAACTGCGTGCGGGGGTTGGTGCCTGCGCATTCCCCGATGAAGCATTGATCGCCATAGCCGCGATCAAACAAACAAGCCAAGAAGAGCGCAAACATGCCTCCTATAGGTGTACTATATTAATAATACACAGGTGCAGTTCTAACGTCAATCAGGTATGACATGGCTTTCCCGTTTGG
>NZ_BCTR01000032.1 GCF_002091475.1 Sphingomonas azotifigens NBRC 15497 | reverse complement strand
TCCCTCTCCCCTTGTGGGGGACGGAAGGGGCCCGCCGCCGAAGGCGGTGGGAAGGGTGAGGGGGACAAGGGTCCAAATACGATCGCCTGCCCCTCAAGGGCGGGAGCTTACCGCGCGCCGGCGATGATCCGCCGCACCCCTTCCAGCACCATGCCGTAGACGAGGTGCGACGCCGCGCCATAGGCGTGGATCGACGCTGGCGTCTCGCTCGGCCCGCTGCCGAGGCCCAGGGCCGGCACCGCGCCCTCGTCGAGCAGCGCCGAGGTGACGACGCCGTACGCGCCACCGAACCCCGAAGCCGCTTCCGGCCGATATTCCGTAATCAGCCCGTAGATCCCGCCCAGCACGCCGCCGACGATATAGTGCACCGCCTGGCCCGAGGCTTCGCGATACTTCTCCGGCACCTTGTCGCCGGTCGCCGCCTCGACCACGACGTCGGCGGCCTTCACCGTCGCCGGGTCGCCGTTGCTCTGATCTTCCTTCGGGATCAGCTTGCTGGCCTGGTTCTGGAACGCGGCCATGGCGGCCGAGGCGACCAGGCCGGCGGTGACGCCCGCAAGCAGGCCGATCAGGGGACGGGGGTTGGTTGCCATTCGAATTGCTCCAAAAGGGATGCAGCGGGGCGCCGCACCGGAGAGGAAACGCGCCCCGCCGAGCGGATCAGTAGCGGACGCGCTCCGCTGTCACCCGATCCTTGGCGAGGAACGCCTGAACACTGTCGGCACCCGCCAGATGGCCGGCGCCCACTGCCAAGAACACCGTTCCCGGCGTTTGGAGCCGTGCCTCGATCCATTTCGCCCAGCGCGCATTGCGATCGGTCAGCAGGATCCCGGCGAGCTCGGGCGTGTCGCGCATGCCCTCGTTCATCGTCGCGCCGAGCGCCTCGGGGTCTCCCGCGGCCCATTGATCGATCATCTTGGCCAGTTCGTCGCCCATCTTGGGATAGTCGTCGATCGCCGCGCCCAGAAAGGCGAGCTGGAGCCGCGCCGGCATGCCGGCGAAATAGCCGAGCTGCTGTTCGGCGGTCTCCAGGCCGATCACCTGCTTGCCGGCGGTGCGGGCGGCAGTGGTCAGCACCTTTTCCGCGCCGCTCGCCGGATCATAGCCGAGCTTGGGCAGCCCTGCGACGCTGAGCGTGATCCCGGCGATCCAGGGCTGGAGCGGGTCGAACGCGGCCGGGGGCACGCCCAGATCGGCCATCGCCTTCAGATAGGCCTCGCGCTTGTCGGCGGGGAGCTGCTCGGCGATCGGCTTCGACCCGGCTGGCGCTACCGCCATCTTGGCGAGCAGGCCCTGCATCGTCGCGGGATCGGGCTCGATCAGTTCGAGCACCAGCGTGTCGCTCTTGTCGAACGCTGCCTTCACCGCCGAATCGAACCAGCGCAGGTCGGGCTTCAGCACATGGACGGTGCCGAACAGATAGATGGTGGTGTCGGCGTCCTTCACCACCCACAGCGCCGGCGTGGCCGGGCGGCTCTGCACGGCGGGCGCGGCGGCCGGTGCCGCCTGGCCGAAGGCAAGCGGGCTGAACAGCAGCGCAAGCGGTGCGGCGGCGACGGCGAACAGCGACTTGAACTTCACGCCGGGAAACTCCCCCGAATGGTTCGGCGAGGCCCCGCGCCCCGCCGGTGTACTGGCCTCATATCACGCTTTCAGCCGCGTCGCATGCCAGGCGACATGCTCGGCAAGAAAGGTCGAGACGAAGTAATAGCTGTGGTCATAGCCGGGCTGGAGCCGCAGCGTCAGCGGAATGCCGGCGGCGGCGCAGGCGTCGGCGAGCAACTGCGGGCGCAGCTGTTCGGCGAGAAAGGTGTCGGCCTCGCCCTGGTCGACGAGCAGGTCGGGCAGGCGGGCGCCGTCCTCGATCAGCGCGACCGCGTCGTGGGTGCGCCACGCCGCCGGGTTGTCGCCAAGATAGCCACCGAGCGCCTTGCGGCCCCAGGCGACCTGGCTCGGCGCCACGATCGGCGCGAAGGCCGAGACGCTGCGGAACCGCTCGGGGTTGCGCAGGGCGATGGTCAGCGCGCCGTGCCCGCCCATCGAATGGCCGGTAATGCCCTGGCGGGACAGGTCGGCCATCGGGAAGTGTTCGGCGAGCAGCGCGGGCAGTTCGTCCTCGACATAGCTGCGCATGTGGAAATGGGAGGCCCAGGGGGCCTCGGTGGCATCGACATAGAAGCCGGCGCCCTGGCCGAAGTCGTAGTCGGGCATGTCGATCACCCCTTCGCCGCGCGGGGAGGTGTCCGGCGCGACGAAGATCACGCCGGCCTCGGCGCAGGCGCGGCGGTACTCGCCCTTCTCGGTGACGTTGGCATGGGTGCAGGTAAGGCCGGAGAGATACCAGAGCACCGGCAGCGTCGTGCCCTCCGCGTGCGGCGGCACATAGACCGAGAAGGTCATCGGCGTGCCGGTCGCGGTGGAGGCATGGCGGTACACGCCCTGCACGCCGCCGAACGCCTTGTGGGTCGAAACCGTTTCGAAGCTCATTGAAACACCACCGTCTTGCCCTGGTTGAGAAATACCCGGTGCTCGCCCACCGCATGCACGGCGCGGGCGAGGACCTGGGCTTCGATGTCGCGGCCGATGCGGATCAGGTCGTCCACCGTCGCGCGGTGATCGACTCGCTCGACCGCCTGTTCGAGGATTGGCCCTTCGTCGAGGTCGGAAGTGACGAAGTGCGCGGTCGCGCCGATCAGCTTCACGCCGCGCGCATGGGCACGGTGATAGGGCTGGGCACCCTTGAAGCCCGGCAGAAAGCTGTGATGGATGTTGATGCAGCGCCCCGCCAGCGCCGCGGTGAGCGCGGGCGTCAGCACCTGCATGTAGCGCGCCAGCACCAGATAGTCGGCCTGGGCCCCGGCCATCAGCGCGAGGATCGCGGCTTCCTGCTCGGCGCGGTTGGCGTCGTTGACCGGCAGGTGATGGAACGGCACGCCGTGCCATTCGGCCAGCCCGCGCAAGGTCTCATGGTTGGAGACGATGGCGACGATGTCCGCCGCCAGCGCGTTGCTCGCCCGGCGGTGGAGCAGGTCGGCGAGGCAGTGCGATCCTTTCGACACCGCGACGACCATGCGCGGGCGCACGGTGCTGGGGGTGAGCGACCAGTCCAGCTCCAGCCGCTCGGCAAGCGGGGTGAAGTCGGCGCGGAGTGATTCGCCGTCCGGAAAGCGCGGGCCACCGGACTGGAAGACAAGGCGCAGGAAGAAGCGCCCCGTCTCCAGATCTGCATATTGCTGGCTGTCGAGGATGAAGCCGTCACGCTCGGCAAGGAAGCCGCTGACCCCCGCGACGATGCCAACGCGATCGGCGCAGGTGAGCGTGAGGATCCAACTCTCCGATGTGCCGACCATCCGTGCCCCCAAAGAATCGTGGCGTCGTTATCCGCGCGCGACGGGATGCACGGCGCAGAGCTTGTTGCCGGACGGATCGCGCAGATAGGCGAGGTAGAGCTTGCGCCCGCCGGTAGCGTTGCGGATGCCTGCCGGATCCTCGATCACCGTGCCGCCCTGTGCGACGCCCGCCGCCTGCCAGGCATCGACCAGATCGGTCGAGGCGGCGCGAAAGCCGATCGTGCCGCCATTGGCGCAGCTCGCCGGCTCGCCGTTGATCGGCTTGGTGATCAGCAGGCGGCCGCCGTCATGCGCATAGATGATCCGGCCCCATTCATCGATCACGCCTTCGCCCACGCCGAGCACGCCCAGCGTCGCGTCGTAAAAAGCCTTGGCGGCGTCGATATCGTCGGCGCCGAGCATCACATGGGTGAACATGCTTTTCTCTCCTCTTAATACACGACGACGCTGCGGATGCTCTCGCCCGCATGCATCAGGTCGAAGCCCTTGTTGATCTCTTCCAGCGTGAGCACATGGGTGATCATCGGGTCGATGGCGATCTTGCCGTTCATGTACCAGTCGACGATCTTCGGCACGTCGGTCCGGCCCTTGGCGCCACCGAACGCGGTGCCCTTCCAGACGCGGCCGGTGACCAGCTGGAACGGGCGGGTGCTGATTTCCTTGCCCGCCTCTGCCACGCCGATGATGATCGATTCGCCCCAGCCGCGATGGCAGCATTCGAGCGCGGTGCGCATCACTTCGGTATTGCCGGTCGCGTCGAAGCTGTAGTCGGCGCCGCCGTCGGTCAGCTCGACCACCTTGGCGACGATCTGCTCGCGCGACATGCCCTTGGTGTTGAGGAAGTGGGTCATGCCGAACTTGCGGCCCCATGCCTCGCGGTCCGGATTGACGTCGATGCCGATGATCTGGGCCGCACCCGCCAGCCGGGCGCCCTGGATCACGTTGAGGCCGATGCCGCCCAGGCCGAACACCACGACCGTCTCGCCCACCTGCACCTTGGCGGTGTTGACCACCGCGCCGACGCCGGTGGTGACGCCGCAACCGATATAGCAGCTGGTCTGGAAGGGGGCGTCCTCGCGGATCTTCGCCACCGCGATCTCGGGCAGCACGGTGAAGTTCGAGAAGGTCGAGCAGCCCATATAGTGGAAGATCGGCTGGCCCTTGTAGCTGAACCGGGTGGTGCCGTCCGGCATAAGGCCCTTGCCCTGGGTGGCGCGGATCGCGGTGCACAGATTGGTCTTGCCCGAGAGGCACGACTTACACTGGCGGCATTCCGGCGTGTAGAGCGGGATCACATGGTCGCCCGGCTTCACGCTGGTGACGCCGGCGCCGACCTCGCGGACGATGCCGGCGCCTTCATGGCCGAGCACCGAGGGGAAGATGCCTTCCGAATCGAGGCCGTCGAGCGTGTAGGCATCGGTGTGGCAGATGCCGGTGGCCATGATCTCGACCAGCACTTCGCCCGCCTTGGGGCCTTCCAGATCGAGTTCGACGATCTCCAGCGGCTTCTTCGCTTCGAAGGCGACGGCGGCGCGGGTCTTCATGGCCGGGTTCTCCTGTAGGGCTTGGTTGGGCTGCCTGATCGATCAATCGGTGGCCGCTTGCAACCCGTCGCCGTTCGTTTCGTTGGCGGCGTAACCATACCCAAGTCCAGTTGCGCGCGCGCCGCAAAAGGCGCTCCTGTCGTTCCGCTTATGGGAGACCTGCTGATGCCGCCCCTCGTCCTAGCGCTGCTGATCGGCGTCGTCGCCGGCATGCGCACCATGACCGCGCCGATGGCCACCGCCTGGGCCGCCTATGCCGGCTGGTTGTCGCTCGACGGCACCTGGCTCGCCTGGCTGGGCTGGTGGGGCACGCCGTGGATCTTCACCGCGCTGGCGATCGGCGAATATGTCGCGGACACGCTGCCGACGACGCCGAGCCGCAAGTCGCCACCGGGCTTCATCGCGCGGCTGGTGTCCGGCGCGCTGTGCGGCGCGGCGATCGGGCTGGCGGCCAGCTCGCTGCCGCTGTGCCTCGTCGCCGGGGTGCTGGGCGCGGTGATCGGCACGTTCGGCGGCTATGCGGCGCGGATGGCGATGTTCCGCGCGTTCGGCGCCGACCTGCCCGCCGCGCTGATCGAGGATCTCGCCGCGATCGGCATCGGCGCCTTCGCCGTGGCATCGCTGTGAGCCGCAAGTTCGACGCCATCGTCATCGGCGCAGGGCAGGCCGGGACGCCGCTGGCCGGGCGGCTGAGCGAGGCGGGCATGTCCGTGGCGTTGATCGAGCGCCACCTTCTCGGCGGCACCTGCGTCAACACTGGCTGCAAGCCGACCAAGACCTGGGTCGCCAGCGCCTATGCCGCGCATATGGCCAGGCGGGCCGCCGATTTCGGCGTGACGATTGGCGGCGAAATCGGCATCGACTTCGCCAAGGTGCGGGCGCGGGCCGACAAGATCTCCGCCGATTCGCGCGCGTCGCTGCGCGGATGGATCGACGGCATGGCGAACTGCACGCTGTTCTTCGGCCATGCCCGCTTCCAGTCGCCGACCCGCGTGGTGGTCGCAGGCGAGGTGCTGGAGGCCGAGCGCATCTTCCTCAATGTCGGCGGTCGCGCGTTGGTGCCGGACATGCCCGGCGTCGACGACGTGTCGTTCCTCACCAACAGCACGATCCTGAAGCTGGACGCGGTGCCGCGGCATCTGGTGGTGGTCGGCGGCAGCTATATCGGGCTGGAGTTCGGCCAGATGTTCCGCCGCTTCGGTGCCGAGGTGACGATCGTCGAGAAGGGCCCGAAGCTGATCGGCCGCGAGGATCCCGAGATTTCGGACGCGGTGCGCGACATTCTGGAGGGCGAAGGCATCGCCGTGCGTACCGGTGCGGAGTGCATCCGCTTCGCCGCGCAGGGGGAAGACGTGCTGGTCGGCGTCGACTGCCAGGACGGCAGCCCCGAGGTGCTGGGCAGTCATGTGCTGCTCGCCGTAGGGCGCACGCCCAATACCGATGACCTCGGCCTTGCGGCAGCGGGCGTGGAGACCGATGCGCGGGGCTATATCCGCGTCGACGATCAGTTGCGCACCACCGCGCCGGGTATCTGGGCGATGGGCGACTGCAACGGCCGCGGCGCCTTCACCCATACTGCGTACAACGACTTCGAGATCGTCGCCGACAATCTGCTCGACGGCGCCGACCGCAAGGTGACCGATCGGATCCCGGCCTATGCGCTCTACATCGATCCGCCGCTCGGTCGCGTCGGCATGGGCGAGGCGGAGGCCAGGCAGGCCGGCCACCGCATCGAGGTCGGGCGGCGGGCGATGACGCGGGTCGGCCGCGCGGTGGAGAAGGACGAGTCGCTCGGCTTCATGAAGCTGGTGAGCGATGCGGACAGCGGCCGGATCCTCGGCGGCGCGATCCTCGGCACCAACGGCGACGAGGCGATCCACGGCGTGCTCGACCTGATGGTCAAGCAGGGCACGGCGACCGACCTGGCGCACGCGGTGCATATCCACCCCACCGTCTCCGAGCTATTGCCGACCATCGCCGGCGAGCGGAAGCCGGTCTGACCAGGGAGCCGCCGATGGACGAGGACAGCAAGCTCACCCGTTCCAAGCGCGCCTGGGCAGAGGCGGGCAAGTTCCTCACCGGGCGCACCGCGCGCCCGGAGGCCGAGCGGCTGCCGCCGGGCCAGCACCTCGTCACCAACTGGCCGGTGCTCGATCTCGGTCGCCAGCCCGAGGTGCGGCCCGAGCGCTGGCGGCTGACCATCGACGGCATGGTCGCCCGACCGCTGACGCTCGACTGGGCGGCGTTCGAATCCCTCGCCACCGACGAACGGGTGAGCGACATCCACTGCGTCACCAGCTGGTCGCGCTACGACAATCGCTGGGCGGGCATCGCCACCGCACGGCTACTGGAGATGGTCGAACCGCGCGCCGAAGCCGAGGCGGTGATGCTCCACGGCTATGACGGCTATACCACCAACCTGCTGCTCGCCGATTTCGCCGCGCCCGACGCGCTGATCGCGCATCGCTGGGAGGGCAAGCCGCTCGCCCGCGATCATGGCGGCCCGGCGCGGCTGGTGGTGCCGCACCTCTATTTCTGGAAGAGCGCGAAGTGGATTGCGCGTATCGAAGTGATCGGCCGCGACCGGCCGGGCTTCTGGGAAGTGAACGGCTATCATCTGCGCGGCGATCCCTGGGCCGAGGAGCGCTATTCGCGCTGACGCGCATTTCCATACGTACCAATCCGCATGACGTCGAAGATCGGGGCCACATATTTTGGCCCCATGCGTTTTAGCGTCTGCCTTGCTTTTCCCCTCACGCCGCCCCCGGTGCGCGCATGAAGGAGGGCGTCCCCATGCCGAGCCGAAGCCCTCGCGAGCGCGTGCTGCTGGTCGATTCGCAGGATGAGTCGCGACGCGCGCTGCAATTGCTGCTGCAAGGCTGCGGGATGGACGTGCGCGCCTTCGCCTCCGCCGCCGCGGCGATGGCCGAGACGACGCTCGACCAGATCCGCACGCTGCTGATCGCGCGCGAATTGTCCGATGGCGATGCGATCCATCTGCTGCGCCAGCTCGTCACGCGCGGCTGGGCGGGGCGCGCGATCCTGATCGGGCAGAGCCATGCCGAGCTCGACGCGGAAGCCCGCGCCGCCGGCTTCGCCAGCGTGGTGAAGAAGCCGGTGGGCCGACTCGAGCTGCTCGGCGCGCTGGCGCGATGAACTTCCCGTTGCCGTACTTCGATACACCGGTGCGCCCGACGCTGGGCGATCGGATGCGGCAACGCGTGCCCGAGGCGCTGGCGACGCTGCTGCTGCTGGTTTCCGGGCTCGCCCTCGCGCCGCTGGTCTCGCGCGGCGAGCGCTATGTCCTTGTAGGCGTACTGCTCGCCTGGGCGGCGGCGATCCTGCTGCTCGCCTCATACAGTCGTGCGCTGCGCCGCCGGCTGCGCGCCGAGGAAGCCGATGCCCGAAGGCGGGCCGATCGCGCCGACGAGCTTGCTGCCGAACTCAACCTGCTGATCGACGGCGCGGTCGGCTACGCGATCTACACCGTCGATCCCAAGGGCCGCGTCTCCTTCTGGAACGAAGGTGCCGAGCGGCTGAAGGGCTGGCGCGAGGACGAGGTGCTCGGCCGCGACATGGGGCTGTTCTACCCGGCCTCCGCCGTCGCCGCCGGCAAGCCCCGCGCCGACCTCGACGCCGCACTGCGCGACGGCAAGCTGGAGGAGGAGGACTGGCGCCTCCGCAAGGACGGCAGCGAGTTCCTCGCCCAGGTGCTGATCACCCCGTTGCGCGGCCCCGACGGGCGGCTGCGCGGCTTCGGCAAGGTGATCCGCGACATCACCGAGCAGCGCGCCAGCGAGCGCCAGGCGACCGCCGCCGCCAATCATCTCCGTTCGATTCTCGCGACCGTGCTCGACGCGATGGTGATCATCGACGAGCGTGGCAACATCGTCTCGTTCAGCGCCGCTGCCGAGCGGATGTTCGGCTATGCCGAGGACGAGGTGGTCGGCGCGAATGTCAGCCTGCTGATGCCCATGGGCGATGACCGCGAGCATGATGGCTATATCCGCCGCTATCTGGAAACCGGCGAACGGCGGATCATCGGTACCGGCCGCACTGTCACCGGGCGGCGGCGCGACGGATCGACCTTCCCGATCGAGCTGTCGGTCGGCGAGGCGATGACCGAGGGCGAGCGCGTGTTCACCGGCTTCATCCGCGATCTGAGCGACAAGCAGCGCGCCGAGCAGCGCATCGAGGAACTGCGCTCCGGCCTGATCCATGCGGCGCGGGTGAGCGCGATGGGCACCATGGCCTCGACGCTGGCGCACGAGCTCAACCAGCCGATCACCGCGGTGGTGAACTATGTCCGCGGCGTCTCCAACCTCATCGACGCCGGCGACCCGCAAGACCTGCCAGTGATCCGCGAGGCGCTCGACGATACCGCGCAGGAGGCACTGCGCGCCGGCACCATCGTCCGCCGCCTCCGCGAATTCGTCGCCCGCGGCGAGGTGGAGAAGAGCGTCGAGCAGATCCCCGATCTGGTCGACGAGGCCTGCAAGCTCGCGCTGATCGGCGCGCGCGAGAAGGGCGTCGTCGCGGAGTTCCTGTTCGATCCCGCCGCCGGGCCGGTACTGGTCGATCGCATCCAGATCCAGCAGGTGCTGATCAACCTGATGCGCAACGCGATCGAGGCGATGGCTGACTCGCCCGAGCGGCGGCTGACCGTTTCCAGCCGTCTGGAATCGTCGGCATTCGTGCGAGTGACGGTGGCCGATACCGGCCCCGGCGTCGCTGCCGAGGTGGCGGAGGACCTGTTCCGCGCCTTCCACAGCACCAAAACGGATGGGATGGGCCTTGGCCTGTCGATCTGCCGCACCATCGTCGAGGCCAATGGCGGCCGCATCTGGCTGGAGCCGCGCGAGGGCGGCGGCAGCGCCTTCCACTTCACCCTCGTCCATGTAGAAGAAGGAACGACCCCGTGACCGACAAGCGCCTCGTCCATATCGTCGACGACGAGGATGGTGTCCGCCGCTCCGCCAGCTTCATGCTCAAGACCTCGGGCTTCGCGGTGCAGACCTGGCCCTCGGGCGTCGCGTTTCTCAAGGAGGCGCGGCATGTCGAGCCCGGCTGCGTGCTGCTCGACGTGCGTATGCCCGAGATGGACGGCTTGGAGGTCCAGCGGGAACTGCACGCGCGCGGCATCGCGCTGCCGGTGATCGTGCTGACCGGGCATGGCGACGTTTCGCTGGCGGTGAAGGCGATGAAGGCCGGCGCGGTCGACTTTCTCGAAAAGCCGATGGAGAGCCGCGCGCTGATCGACGCGATCAACCGCGGCTTCGAGCGGCTGGAGGCCGCCGAGGACGTCAAGACGCGCGCCGCCGATGCCGAAACGCTGCTCGGTGCGCTGACCGTGCGCGAGCGCGAGGTGCTGGAAGGGCTGGCCCAGGGCTATCCGAACAAGACCATCGCCTATGACCTCGGCATCTCGGCGCGGACGGTGGAAGTGCACCGCGCAAACGTGATGGCGAAGCTTGGTGCGAAGAGCCTTTCCGAGGCGCTTAGAATCGCCTTCGCGGCGGGCATGGGCGCGGGCTAAACGATTGCAGTACCGTGCATTCCCGGACTTTTTGGGCTATGCTGCACAGGGACTCGGGGGAGTGCGGGATCGACCACGCTGACAGGGAGCGGGAAGATGACGATGCAACGACAACCGAACCTCATGGGGGGCACGCTGCCCGACGCGGAAGAGAACCTGCGGGCTTGGTCCTCGGGCCTGTTCACTGCCTGGTGCGACGCGGTGGTGACGCCGTGGAACCTGGTGCCCGAACCCACCACCCACCAGCATGATAGCGGCGAGCGGCTGCCGATCCCGGAAGCGCTGGAGAGCGGGGCGCTGTCGCTGTTCGCTTGAGGCGGCGGCGGACGCGCGTTCTTTCGTCCGGACGGCGGCCTTAGCGGCGCAGGTCGTTCTTGCGGTAGAAGTCGGTGATCGCGCGGGTCGAGACGAGCAGGACCTTGGGCAGCGCGACATCGTCGAAGATTCGACGGTACCGCACACGATTAGCGCGGGTGGCGAACAGGATGTGGTGGAGCATCGCCCATTTCACGCTGTCCCGCCCGCCGGCGAGCGCGCCGTGCCGTTGGCGTTCGAACCAGCAGCGCCGCACATAGCGATACAGGCTGACCGAGGTCGGCACGTCGAGCAGCAGTACGCCGGTGGCCCGCGCCAGGCGTTGCGGCAGCAGCCGGGTATAGTTGCCCTCGATCACCCAGCTGTCGCCGAGGATCGCCATGTCGTGCAGGGCGGCGAAATCGTCGGCCGGGCGGGGCACCCAATCGGTATGGGGCAGATGGTGGAGCTGGTCGAGATGGATCGCCTCCAGCCCGCGCGCGGCGGCGATCGCGACGGCCAGCGTGGACTTGCCGCTGTTCGAGGGGCCCAGAACGCAGATCCGTGATCCGAGGTCGTCCAGTGTCATGGCGACTCTGTCCCATGTTGTCGCTTGCGCGTCCGGCGCACCGGCTTGCCAAGTCCGCTCGGAAAGGCGTCTGGTTACAGCAGTTCCCGCTCGATCACCTAATGCGTGCGACGATTATCTTCTGGTTCGGTGGAGCAGGTGCTGACGACGCGGGTGGCATGAATGCGGCTGCGCTCGGTCCCGAGTGCGACCACACAGTCCCCATCGACCGTGACGCTGCGCTGCTCGGCACGACCTCGTTCCCGCAGGCAGATAGGCGCGGGGTGGCGACCAGCACCAGCAGGGCGAGGGCGGGGCGAATCGGCATGGTGGAAACATGTCATGCCGCGCGGCAGCTGGATCTGCGGACCTCGCTCCGGGAGCGGGTAGTGCGCTTACAGCGCCCGCGTCAGGAACCGGCTGTTGGGATCGTCCTTGGGATAGTCGCCGAAGGCCGGGCAGGGAACGAAGCCGTAGCGGGTGTAGAGCCGGATTGCCGGTTCGAACGCAGGCGCGGTGCCGGTCTCCAGGCTGAGCCGCTGGAGGCCGCGCGCGCGGGCGGTGGCGAGGATATGCTCCAGCAACGCCGCGCCCACGCCCTTGCCGAGATACGCCGGCACGGTGCGCATCGACTTCACTTCGCCATGGATCGCGTCCAACTGCTTGAGCGCGCCCATGCCGAGCAGCGCCTCGCCCGCCCAGGCGCTCCAGAAGCTGACGTCCGCCGCCTGGAGGCCCGACAGGTCGAGAAAGTGGCAGCTCTCGGCGGGCGAGTTGGCGAGCATGCCCGAGGCGTGCAGGCGCAGGAGATCCTGCACCTGAGCGTCGTCCAGCCCGCCTTCCCGGATCGTGATCACAGCGTGTCGATCATCCCCGCCAGCGTCTCGAGGCAGGCATGGGCGAGCAGCTTGCTGCGGATCGGTGACCAGCCGAATTCGGGATCGGCGTTCGCGTCATGGTCCTTGAACGGCATTTCCAGCGTCATCGACACCGCGCCGAACCGCTCGGCGAGCTGGTTGGTCGACATGGCGAGGTTGGCCTTGCCCGGGGGCGACTTGTCATAGCCGAGCTCGGTCTGGAAATCGGGGGTGTGTGCCGCGAGACGTCGGCCGAACTCGTAGAATTTTTCGCCGAGTGCGTCGGTCCAGCTCGGAATGCCCTCGAAGCCGGCGAGGAAGTTGGCGGGGATCGCCTCGTCGCCATGGACGTCCATGGCGAAGGTCACGCCGGTCTCGTCCATCCGGTTGCGCACCGCCAGCACTTCCGGGCTGCGCTCCGGCGTGGGGGTGTGCCATTCGCGGTTGAGGTTCACCCCCGCCGCATTGGTGCGCAGATGGCCGCGCCGCGAGCCGTCCGGGTTCATGTTGGGCACGCAGTGGAAGGTCGCCTTGCTGCGCAGCGCCTGCGCCACCGCATTGTCCGCGTCGGTGAGGAACTCGAGCGCGCCTTCCATCCACCATTCGGCCATGCTCTCGCCCGGATGCTGGCGGGCATAGAGCCAGACCTGCTTGGGACCCTCGCCCATGCTGAGGCAATCGATCGGCTGGCCGTCCAGCGTGGTGCCCAGCTGGCGGTGGGTCACGCCGTCCTGCAGCGCGATCCGGCTGACCAGGTCGTGGTGCCGCTCCATCGAATAGGGCGCGAAATAGGCGAACCAGGTGAGGTCGGTCTGGAAATGATGGGTGAAGCTGAGGATGCCGCCGGCATACTCCGTCTCCGCCATCCGCCACGATTCGCGGTCGGCCGACCAGCGCGCCTTGTAGCCCGGCCAGCCGAACGGATAGGCCGAGCTGCCCGCATTGAGGATGCGGAAATTCAGCGTCCGCCCCTTCGCGCCGGCGACGCGGAAGTGGAACCACTGGAAGAAGTCCGACTGGTGATCGAGGACGATCTCGCAGTCGACCCGGTCGCCTTCGATGGCGACCACGCGGATGTTGCCGCTGTCGAACGCGGCGCTGATCTGGATGCTCATTTCACCGTCGTAGTGATACCGGACTCGCCGGGGAAGTCCTTGAACAGCGCAGCGGCGAGGCGCTGGGCGGTGGCGGCGGGCTGGTTGTCGCGGAGGCCGACGCCGGTGGTCTCGGCGCGGCCCTCCCAGATCACGTTCTCGCCGGCGCGGCGGCGCAGCTGCACCCAGAGCTGCGAGACCAGGATCTCGTTCTGCTTGCGCTTGCCGAGGCCGAAGGAGAAGCTGCCGCCCACACCGACGCCGCCGCCCCGACCGCCGCCGAAGCTGCCGCCGCCCAGGCCGATCGAGACCGGCGACGGCTCGCGCACCACCCCGCGCGAGCTGCGGGTGAACGACACCGAGGCGACATAGCCGGCCGGGCGATCGCTGGTGGCGGGGACATAGCCCAGCTTGCTCAGCTCCGCCTGCACCGCATCGGCATAGGCGCGGAATTCCGGGGTGACGTCCATCGCGCCGGACATCGGCATCACGGTAACGGTGGTGCGCTCGAACGGCTCGCTCAGGTGATAGCGGGTAACGTCGATCGGCGGGCGAGCGCCGGTGGCGGTGCAGCCGGCGGCGAGCGCGGGCATGGTGGCGAGCAGGGCAAGACGCAGATACTGATTCACGAACACGCACTCCTGTTTCGTGGGCGTATCGGGTCTATCCCGCCGCCCGGCGCCGGGTCGAGGAGATTTGCGCGTGCGCCCGGGGATGGAACGTTCGGCACGCGCGATCGGCTGCATATCGGCCGCATGGGGGCACACGCGGCCTTGACTTCCCGCCCCTGCGCTTATAGGCGAGCCGCTCTTTCCGGCATTCCAGATAATTTGAGAAGCGAATCGGTCATGAAGATCGTCAATTCATTGAAGTCGCTCAAGGGGCGGCACCGCGACAACCGCGTGATCCGCCGCCGTGGCCGGATCTACGTGATCAACAAGACGCAGAAGCGTTTCAAGGCACGTCAGGGCTGAGCCCATACGTGGGGACTGCGCCGCACGCCGTCATCTTCGACGTCGGCAACGTTCTTTTCCCTTGGGAACCGCGGCGTTTGTACGAGCGCCTGTTCGACAACGAGCAGGCGCTCGACGCGTTTCTGTCGCAGGTCGTCACCAAGGAATGGCATTTCCAGCATGACGCTGGCCGCCCCTTCGCCGAGACCTCGGCGGAGCTGATCGCGCTGTACCCCGAGCATGCCGACAAGATCGCGCTCTGGGGGCCGCGCTTTGCCGAGCAGCTGGGGCCCGCCTTTCCCGATATGGTCGCGCTGGTCGAGGAACTCGATTCGGCGGGCGTGCCGCTGTACGGCATCACCAACTTTTCCGGCGAGTTCTGGCGGGCCTGGATGCCGCAGGTCGACTGGCTGTTCGGCCGCTTCCAGGACATCGTCGTCTCGGGCGACGAGAAGCTGGTGAAGCCCGATCCCGCCATCTACGCGCTGGCACTGGAGCGATTCGGCTTGGCTGGCCCGGACGCGGTGTTCGTCGACGATCTGCCGGCGAATGTGGACGCGGCGCGGGCGCAGGGTATCCACGGCGTGGTGTTCACCGGCGCCGAGGCGTTCCGCGCCGAGCTGGTGCGGCTGGGCGTGCTTGCCGGCTGAGCTGGCGGTTTTTTCCTCTTCTCCATTCTTTGGGCGTCATCCCGACGAAAGTCGGGATCCATTCGCCCCTCCGTCGGCGCTGGAGCTGGAACGGTGACCCCAATAGATCCCGGCTTTCGCCGGGATGACGGGTGTGGAGGTAGGGTTGCGGCGTCCCTAAGTTTACGAAGTTTAGGCTCGTGCGCGATTCGCTAAGTTCACACGGGAAACACGCGGTGCATTTTCGCGATGGGTTCCCGGTAGGTTCAAAGAGCGGTTGCCGTGTGGATGTCAGCTAGGAACATATAGGGATCAGATGCGCTGCGGCAATGGTGGCTGACATTTTGCCGGCGAGGCGGCGGCAGGTGTGTACATGTTTGGGGGGGGCGGCGGTCAGTCATCGATGTCCCCAAAGTGACCACCGACAAGTGTTATTCGGAATTAATCTTTTCCGTCAAATGGATATGCAGGAGGCGCGCGAGCCTAGCTTGCTTCGGCTTAAGGCCTAATTTGAAGGGGCTTCACTACCTACTCCACCGCGCAAAAATCGCCGTCGGCAGCTCCAGCCCGCGTGCCTCCTCCCGCACCGTCAGCTCGCCCGCTTCCACGACACCCCCCTTGTCCGCCATCGCCTGGCGGACCAGTTCGCCGATCGCCAGCGCCGACATGCGCACCGCATAGACCGTCAGGAACAGGAAGCGCGAATTCGCATCCAGCAGCTTGGCCACGTCGTCGATCAGCGACGGCAGGCCCTCTTCCAGCTTCCACACTTCGCCATTGGGCCCGCGGCCCCATTTGGGCGGATCGAGGATGATGCCGTCATAGCGGCGCCCCCGGCGTACCTCGCGCGCGGTGAATTTCATCGCGTCGTCGATCATCCAGCGGATCGGCTTGTCGGCCATGCCGGAGAGCTGGGCGTTGGCCTTGCCCTCCATCACCGATTTCTTGGAGGCGTCGACATGGGTCACCTTGGCGCCCGCCGCCGCCAGTGCCAGCGAGCCGACCCCGGTATAGCCGAACAGGTTCATGCATTCGGGATCGGCCATCCCGTCGATGCGGCCGCGCATCCAGTCCCATACCGGCGCCATGTCCGGGAAGAAGCCGAGGTGGCGGAAGGGCGTGGTCTGTGCGGTGAAGCGCACCTCGCGCCACGCCAGCGGCCAGCCTTCGCGCGGCGTCGGCTTGAGATACTCCCAGCGGCCGCCGCCATCCTCGTCGGAGCCGGGGACGAATTCGGCATGCGCGTCCCAGTCGGCCGAGGCCGGCGCCCACATCGCCTGGGGCTCGGGGCGGATGAAGCGATAGGCGCCGTAGCGCTCGAGCTTGCGCCCATGGCCCGAATCGATCAGCCCGTAATCGGCCCATGGCGCACCGGTGAGGGTGACGAGCTTCATGGGCGGGCGTGGGCCCGCTCGGCGATATAGCCGGTGATCGCGTCGAAGGTGGCGGGGAGGGCGACGTAACGCTCCTGGCGATCGAACAGGTCGCCGATGCGGCCTGGCACATTCGGGCGCATGCCGGTGGCGCGCTCGACCGCGTCGCGGAACTTGGCGGGATGGGCGGTGGCGAGGGTGACCACCGGCACGTCCACCGCAAGGCCGGCGCGCTGGGCGGCGGCGAGGCCGATCGCGGTGTGCGGATCGATCACCTGGCCGGCTTCGGCACAGGCCCAGCGCATCGCCTCGTTCATGCCGTCGGCATCGATCGCGTCGCTGGTGAACAGCTGGGAGGCACCTTCGCGCTGGGCGTTGGTGAGTTGCATCGCCTTGGTCGCCTCGAAGCCGCGCATCTGGTCCGCGATCGGCGCACCGGCGAGGTCGGCGAGCAGCCGTTCGAAGTTCGAGCTGACCTGGATGTCCATCGACGGCGCGGCGGTGGGGGTGACGGTGCCCGCCGAATAGTCGCCGGCGGAGAGCGCGCGGTGGAGAATGTCGTTGACGTTGGTCGCCACCACCAGCTTGGCCACGGGCAGGCCCATGCGCGCGGCGACATAGCCGGCGAACACGTCGCCGAAATTGCCGGTGGGCACCGAAAAGGCCACGGCCCGCTCGGGCGCGCCGAGGCGGACGGCGGCGTAGAAATAATACACCACCTGCGCCATCAGCCGGGCCCAGTTGATCGAGTTGACCGCGCTCAGCTGGAAGCGGCCCGAGAAGTCCGCATCGTTGAACATCGCCTTCACCAGCGCCTGGGCATCGTCGAAGCTGCCGTCGATCGCGATGTTGTGGACGTTGGGGGCGAGCACCGTGGTCATCTGGCGGCGCTGGACGTCCGACACGCGGCCCTGCGGGTGCAGCATGAAGATGTCGACGCCGATGCGCCCGGCGACGGCGTCGATCGCGGCGCTGCCGGTGTCGCCGGAGGTCGCGCCGACGATGGTGAGGTGCTGGTTGGTGCCGCTCAGGAACTTCTCGAACAGCAGGCCGAGCAGCTGGAGCGCGACGTCCTTGAACGCGAGCGTCGGCCCGTGGAACAGCTCGAGCAGCCAGTGCTGCTGGTCGAGCTGGACGAGCGGGGTCACCGCCGCGTGCGAGAAGCGGCCATAGGCCTGGGTGCAGAGCTGGCGAAGCTCGTCTTCGCTGAGGTCCGGCGTGACGAAGGGCAGCATGACGCGCACCGCCGTCTCGACATAGGAGAGGCCGCGCATCGCGGCGATGTCCTCGGCCGAGAAGCGCGGCCACTCGGTCGGGACGTAGAGGCCGCCGTCGCTGGCGAGGCCGGTGAGGGTGACGTCGCGAAAGCCCAGCAAGGGCGCGGCGCCGCGGGTGCTGTGATACTGCATGGCCGCCCGCGTTACCGGGCGAGCGCCGGGACGACAAGATAGCTGTCCTTGGGGGCGGCTTGCCATTGTTGGTGGGGCGGGGTGTTCCGTGCTGGACCCGGTCTGCGTATAGGCGCGTTCCGTACAGCCTTCCCGATGGAGAGAGATGATGGCCTATCCCCAGCCCTGGCACGCCGATGCCGACCGTTATGATGGTCGCATGCCCTATCGCCGCTGCGGCGTGAGCGGGCTCGACCTGCCGGCGATCAGCCTGGGGCTCTGGCAGAATTTCGGCGGGACCGACGTGTTCGAGAATGCCCGCGCGATGCTGCGCCGGGCGTTCGATCGCGGCGTGACGCACTTCGATCTCGCGAACAATTACGGCCCGCCTTACGGTTCTGCGGAAGAGAATTTTGGCCGCGTGCTGGCGACCGATTTCGCCAGCCACCGCGACGAGCTGATCATCTCGACCAAGGCGGGCTGGGACATGTGGCCCGGGCCTTATGGGGACGTCGGCGGCAGCAAGAAGTACCTGATCGCCTCGTGCGACCAGAGCCTCAAGCGGATGGGGCTCGACTATGTCGACATCTTCTACTCGCACCGCGTCGACCCCAAGACGCCGCTGGAGGAGACGATGGGGGCGCTCGCCCAGATCCATCGCGAGGGCAAGGCGCTCTATGTCGGCATCTCCAGCTATTCGCCCGAGCTGACCCGCCAGGCCGCGGCGATCCTCGCGGACTACAAGGTGCCGCTGCTGATCCACCAGCCGAGCTATTCGATGCTCAACCGCTGGATCGAGGAGAGCCTGCTCGACACGCTCGAGGATCTCGGCACCGGCTGCATCGCCTTCTCGCCGCTGGCGCAGGGGATGCTGACGCGCAAGTATCTGAACGGCGTGCCCGAGGACGCCCGCGCGGCCAAGGGCGGCACCTCGCTCGACACGCGGCTGCTTTCCGATGAGAACATCGCCCGCATTCGCGCGCTCAACGCGATCGCCGAGAAGCGCGGGCAGACGCTGGCGCAGATGGCGATCGCCTGGGTGCTGCGCGATCCCCGCGTCACCTCGGCGCTGGTCGGCGCGCGGACGGTGCAGCAGCTCGACGATTCGTTGGACGCCGTGAAGAACCTCGCCTTCACCGCGGAGGAACTGGCCGAAATCGACACCCATGCAACCGAAGGCGCGATCGATCTTTGGAAGGTATCGTCCACGCTTGAGGATCTGCCGCAACGATGAGCGTCGCGTTTCGCCGCGAGAGCGACGAGGAACATAAGGAACCGAAGTTCGAGCTGCCGCTGCCGGCCGGGCCCAACCTGGTCACGGCAGCGGGGCCGGCGCTGATCGCGGGCAAGGTCGCCGCGCTGGAAGCGGCGATCGAGGCCGAGGGTGAGGACGAGGCCAGGGAAGGGCTGAAGCGCGAGCTTCGCTACTGGAACACCCGCGCCGCCACGGCGCAGGTCGCGCCGCCGATCGAGGACGGCGTGGCCGGGATCGGCGCGCGCGTGCGGATCAAGCTGAACGGCCGCGAGCGGGTGATCGAGATCGTCGGCCATGACGAGGCCGATCCCGCCGCCGACCGGCTCGCCTTCCAGGCCCCGCTGGCGCATGCGCTGCTCGGCGCGGAGGAAGGCGAGCGGGTGGATTTCGGCGGGAAGCCGGAGGCGATCGAGGTGCTGGGGGTGGAGGCGATTTAAGGGGGGCAAGCCCGTGTGCGAGCGCCTCGGGCCGCGGTCAGCGGAAGCCAGGCTTGCACGGGAAGCGAGAGGTTATGCGGGTATCCGGCTGCGTGCTTGGCAGAACACCAATAGGTTTCCATCCGGTACGCGGATGATCAGTTCGCGCTGTCCATAGTCTTGATCAACGGGCCCGCGCACATGCTCCGGTGGCAGCCCGGCGAGCTTCGGGCCCAATTGCTGTACGACGACGTCAACATCGGCCACGTCGATGTAATAGGCAAATCCGCCATGGCCTTCGATCGGCGCGTCATCCTTCTCATGACCCAGAATCCGGATGGCGACGCCTTCGCGCTCCAGATACGCATAGCCGCCATCGTCGATGATCGCGGTGAAACCCAATCGTTCGACAAGAAACGCCACCGCTTCCTTGCAGTGCCGGACATGCATGAACGGCGTGATGCCAAGGGTGTTCGACGACATGGCTATACCTGCGCGAATGGGGGACGCTGGGCTGTGGCAGTGTCGCATGCGTCGCGGCCGCCTGCAACAAGGCACTCGCGGAGCCTCGACGCCGGGAGCGTGCTCGCCGCGCGATCCTGCCCCCCCCTCCCGCTTGTGGGAGGGGGGCCTTGGCAAGCCGTTCAGCCCCCCAGCTTCGCCAGATCGAAGGCGATCACCTCCTGGCGCTGCGTGCCGAGGCCGGCGATGCCGAGTTCCATCACGTCGCCGGGCTTGAGGAAGATCTTGTCGGGCTTCTGGCCCTCGCCAACACCCGGGGGCGTGCCGGTGATCAGCAGGTCGCCCGGATGCAGCGTGATGAAGCGGCTCATGTACGCGATGCATTCCGCCACGGGGAAAATCATCGTCGCGGTGTTGCCGGTCTGCATGCGCTTGCCGTTGAGGTCGAGATACATGTCGAGCGCTTGGGCATCGGCGATCTCGTCCGGCGTCACCAGCCACGGGCCGACGGGGCCGAAGGTGTCGCAGCCCTTGCCCTTGTCCCACTGGCTGCCGAGCTCCTTCTGGAAGGCGCGCTCGGAAACGTCGTTTGCGAGGACATAGCCGGCCACGTGATCCAGCGCATCGGCCTGGTCGACATAGCGGCAGGTCTTGCCGATGATCACGCCCAGCTCGACTTCCCAGTCGGTCTTTTGCGATCCCTTGGGGATCATCACCGGATCGTTGGGCCCGGTAAGGCACGAGATCGCCTTGGTGAAGAAGATCGGCTCGGGCGGCGGCTCGAGGCCGGCTTCGCGGGCGTGATCGGCATAGTTGAGGCCGATCGCGAGGAACTTGCCGATATTGGCGACCGGTACGCCGAGGCGAACATCGCCCTCGACCAGCGGCAGCGTGGCGGGGTCGACCGCGCGGATCCGTTCGATCACGTCGACGGTCAGGTCGGGCACCAGGCCGGTCAGATCGCGGATGCGACCGTCGGCGTCGAGCAGGCCGGGCTTTTCGGCACCGCGCGGGCCGTAGCGAAGCAACTTCATGCAAGCGTCCTCATGCAACAAAGGCAGACGATTGCGCAGTAGCGCGTGCAGCGGCCGCGCCAAAGGAGGATTTGCCGAATTGTCGGATTATTGGAGATGCGGCCGGGGCGAGCGGAGGGCGCGTGGGGCAACAGCATCGTTGCGCCGTACTTCTCAACCGCCGTCATCCCGGCGGAAGCCGGGTCCAGACGCCACTAGGGCGCGGCAAGCGCCGCGAGGGTGACCCCAATGGACCCCGGCTTTCGCCGGGGTGACGGCTGGGGGCTTAGCGCAAGCTTCACCTACGCGCTCAGCCCACCCGGCGCAGGTGCTTGCCGCCGTAGCGCTGGCCCAGATAGGCGGAAAGGCGCTGGAGATAGTTGCGCGCGTTCGCGGCCTTGTCCGGACAGCAGGGCAGGGGGTTCTTGCTGATGCCGGCGGCGCGACGATCGACCTTCTGGCACAGCAGCTCAAGATCCTGGCGGCTGAGCAGGTTCTTCTCCCGCATCACGCAGAGCAGGCTTTCGAGAATGATCAGGCTCTCGTCCCCCGTCTGCACGGGGGGCAGTTCGACCGCATGCGACTCAAGTTGCGTCACCGCACCTCTCCTTCTCTGTTGGATCCAGAGAGTATGCGGATTTTCGCAAGTGGCAAGCGACTACTCGAGCCCGCCGCCTAAGGTTCTATACAGGGTTACGAGGTTGCTCGCGCGGGTGAGCCGGGTGGTGACGAGCTGCTGCTCGGCCGCATAGGCACTACGTTGCGAATCCAACGCGGTAAGGAAGGAATCTACGCCGGCGCGGTAGCGCGCGTCGGACAGGCGGGCGGCGACTTCCGCGGCCTGCGCGCGGGCGGTCTGCGCGCGGACCTGCTCGTCGATTGTCCCACGCTGGGCCAGTGCGTCGGAGACCTCGCGGAAGGCGGTCTGGATCGTCTTCTGGTAGGTCGCGACGGCGCCTTCGCGCGCGGCGCGATAATAGTCGACGTTCGCTTGGTTCTTGCCGAAGTTGAAGATGTTGACCGAGGCGGTGGGCGACACCGTGTAGGTATCGGTGCCCGACCCGAACAGCTTGCCGATCGCCGAGGCGATCGAGCCGCCGGTGGCGGTGAGCGAGAGGCGCGGGAAGAAGGCCGCGCGCGCCGCGCCGATATTGGCGTTCTGTGCGATCAGCTGATGCTCGGCCTGCAGCACGTCCGGACGGCGCAGCAGCACCTCGGAGGGCAGGTTGCCCGGCAGCGCGTCGATCGTCGCCTTGCCGTCGCCCAGCGTCTCCGGCAGCAGCTCGGCCGGCACCGGCGCGCCGGTGAGCAGCTGCAGCGCGTTGACGTCCTGCGCGATCCGCGTGCGCGCGGTGGCGACGTCGTTGCGGGCCGATTCGTAGCTCGTCTCGGCCTGACGCGATTCCAGTTCGGAGGCGGTGCCGATGCGGAACTGCGCGCGGGTCAGTTCGAGCGACTCTTCATAGGCCTTGAGCGTCCGCTCGGCGATCACGAGCTGCTCGCGGTCCGACGCCAGCGTCAGCCAGGCGCTGGCGATCTCGCCGATCAGCGAAACGCGGGTGGCGCGCTGCGCCTCGCTGCTGGCGAAATACTGCTCCTGCGCGGCGCGGCTGAGGTTCCGCACGCGGCCGAACAGGTCGATCTCGAACGAGGTGATGCCTGCCGCAACGCTGAAGTTCTGCACGTCCTGCACGCCGCCGCCACCGAGCGCGCCACCGGCGCTGGCGGCGAACTGCGCGGTGTTGGTGAAGGTGCCGGTACCGCTGACGCCGAGCGCGGGGAACAGGTCCGCCCGCTGTGCCCGGTACTGCGCCCGCGCCTGCAGCACGTTGGCGGCGGCGAGGCGCAGGTCCTGGTTGTTGTCCAGGCCCAGCTGGATCACCCGGCGGAGGCGATCGTCGACGAAGAAGTCGCGCCAGCCGATCTTGCTGATGTCCGGCGCGTCGGTGGCGGCGGCCGGGTAGACGTCGCCCTGGGGAAGCGCGGCCGGTACCGCCGGCGCGGGCCGGCTGTACTTGGGGGCGAGGTTACAGCCGCCGAGCGCGGTGCTCGCGGCGAGCGCGAGGAACAGGGGGAAGCGGTTGGTCACGGCCGTCAGGCTCCCTGCGGCGCTGCTGCGCCGCCGTCATGGTTGGTATCCGGGCGCTGGTTTCGGTTGCGGCGGCGATCGAACAGATTGCGCACCACCACGAAGAACATCGGCACGAAGAAGATCGCCAGCACCGTCGCGGAGAGCATGCCGCCCACCACCGCACGGCCGATCGCGTTCTGGCCGCCGGCACCCGCGCCGGTGGAGATTGCCAGCGGCAGCACGCCGAAGATGAAGGCGAGGCTGGTCATCAGGATCGGCCGCAGGCGGAGCTTGGCGGCTTCCACCGCCGAGTCGAAGGCGCTCATGCCCTCGCGCATCCGTTCCTCGGCGAACTCGACGATCAGGATCGCGTTCTTCGCCGACACGCCGATCGTGGTGATCAGGCCGACCTGCAGGTAGATGTCGTTGTTGAGCCCGGTCAGCCACGCCGCGAGCAGCGCACCGATCACGCCGAGCGGCACCACCAGGATCACCGAGATCGGCACCGACCAGCTCTCATAGAGCGCGGCGAGGCAGAGGAACACGATCAGCAGCGACAGCGCATAGAGTGCCGGCGCCTGGCCGCCCGACAGGCGTTCCTCATAGGAGAGGCCCGTCCATTCGAGCTGGGTGCCCGGCGGCAGCTTGGCGTGGATCGCCTCCATCGCCGCCATTGCGTCGCCGGTCGAGGTGCCGGGGGCGGGCGAGCCGAGGATTTCCATCGCCGGCAGGCCGTTATAGCGGGTGAGCTGTACCGGCGCCTGCGCCCAGCTGAGCGTCGAAAAGGCGGTGAACGGCGTCATCGTGCCGGTGGGGCCGCGGACGAACAGGTTGGCGATGTCCTCCGGCGTCAGGCGATAGGGCGCGTCGGCCTGGACATAGACGCGCTTGACGCGGCCGCGATCGATGAAGTCGTTGACATAGGTCCCGCCCCAGGCAGCGGCGATGGTGCTGTTGACCGAGGAGAGGTCGAGGCCGAGCGCCTTGGCCTTGTCCTGGTCGATATCGACCTTGAGCTGCGGCGCGTCTTCCAGCGCGTTGGGGCGTACGCCGACCAGGCGCTTGTCCTGCATCGCCATGCCCAGCATCATGTTACGCATCTGGAGAAGGCGTTCATGGCCGATGCCGCCGGTATCGACGAGCTGGAGGTCGAAGCCGGTCGCGTTGCCGAGTTCCTGCACCGCCGGCGGCGTGATCGCGAAGATCAGGCCGTCGCGATATTGCGCGAAGGCGCCCATGGCGCGCCCGACGATCGAGCCGGCGGCGTTCTTGCCGCCGGGGCGTTCGGACCAGTCCTTCAGCGGCATGAAGGCGAGGCCGCTATTCTGGCCGGCGCCGGCGAAGCTGAAGCCGTTGATCGTGAACACGCCCTTCACATTGCCCGCTTCCTCCTTGAGGAAATGGTCGCGGATCAGGTCGAGACCCTTGTCCGTCCGTGCCGAGGTGGCACCCGCCGGGCCCTGCACCAGCGCGATGACGATGCCCTGGTCCTCGTCGGGCAGGAAGCCGCCGGGCAGGCGCAGGAAGAGCAGGCTCATGCCGCCGAGGATCAGCAGATAGACGAGGCCCGAGCGCTTCCAGCTGCGCGCGGTACCGCGCACGCCCTTCTCATATTTCGCCTGACCGCGATCGAAGTTGCGGTTGAACCAGCGGAAGAAGCGCGCGAGCGGGCCGTTGCCTTCGGCCTTGTCCGGGTTGTGCGGCTTGAGGATGGTGGCGCAGAGCGCGGGGGTGAGGACCAGCGCCACGAACACCGACAGCACCATCGCCGAGACGATCGTGATCGAGAACTGGCGATAGATCACGCCGGTCGAGCCGCCGAAGAACGCCATCGGCAGGAACACCGCCGAGAGGACGAGGGCGATGCCGACCAGCGCGCTGGTGATCTCGTCCATCGACTTGCGCGCGGCGTCGACCGGGCTGAGATGCTCGGTGGTGATCAGGCGTTCGACGTTTTCGACGACGACGATCGCGTCGTCGACGAGCAGGCCGATCGCCAGCACCATGCCGAACAGGGTGAGGGTGTTGATCGAGTAGCCGGCGATCGCCAGCACCGCGAAGGTGCCGAGCAGCACCACCGGCACGGCGATCGTCGGGATCAGCGTGGCGCGGAAGTTCTGCAGGAACAGGAACATCACCAGGAAGACGAGCACCACCGCTTCGATCAGCGTGTGCACCACCTGCTCGACCGACAGGCGGACGAACGGCGTGGTGTCGTACGGGAAGATGACCTTGATGTCGGCCGGGAAGGTCTTGGCGATCTCGTTGACGCGGGCCTTGACCGCATCGACCGTGGTCAGCGCATTGGCGCCGGGGGCGAGCTTGATGCCGATGCCGGCGCCGGGCTTGCCGTTCCACTTCGAATCGAAGCCATAGCTTTCCGCGCCGATCTCGACGCGGGCGACGTCGGCCAGGCGCACCACCGAACCGTCGGTGCCGCTCTTCAGGCGGATCTGGCCGAACTGATCGGGGGTGGTGAGCCGCGATTGGACCGATACCGTGGCGTTGAGCATCTGCTCCTTCGGCGCAGGACGCGCGCCGAGCTGCCCGGCCGAGACCTGCGCGTTCTGCGCGCGGATCGCGGCGGTCACGTCGTCCATGGTGAGCGCGAACTTGTTGAGCTTCACCGGATCGACCCAGACGCGCATCGCATATTGCGAGCCGAACACCTGGGTATCGCCGACGCCGTTCACACGCGACAGCGGATCCTGCAGCTTGGAGACGATATAGTCGGCAAGATCGGTGCCGCTGTGCGACCCGTCTTCCGAATAGAGGCCGATCACCACCAGGAAGTTCTGGGTCGCCTTGGCGACCTGGATGCCCTGCTGCTGCACTTCCTGCGGCAGGAGCGGGGTGGCCGCCTGCAGCTTGTTCTGCACCTGCACCTGGGCGATGTCAGGATTGGTGCCCTGCTCGAAGGTGAGGGTGATCGTCACCGTGCCTGCCGACGAGGACGAGGACGAGAAGTAGCGAAGGTGATCGATCCCCTTCATCTGCTGCTCGATGATCTGCGTCGTCGTGTTTTCCAGCGTCTTGGCGTCCGCGCCCGGATAGGTCGCGGTGATCGAGACGGCGGGCGGCGCGATCGCCGGGAACTGCGCGATCGGCAGCGTCCGGATCGCCAGCACGCCGGCCAGCATGATGATGATCGCGATGACCCACGCGAAGATGGGCCGATCGATGAAGTAGCGCGACATGGGGCTTTACTTCCCTTGGGCCGGAGCGGCGCCCGGCTGGCCCTGGCCCTGCGCGGGCTTGGCATTGGGGTTCCAGGGCTGCGGGGTGACCGGCATGCCCGGGCGCAGCATCATCGCGCCCTCGACGATCACCTTGTCGCCCGGCTTGAGGCCGCTGGTGACGATCCAGCTGTCGCCGGCGGTGCGGCTGGTCTGGATCGGGCGCGGCTCGATCTTGTTCTGGGCGCCGACGACGAGCACCACGGGCATGCCGCGCTCGTCGCGGCTGACGGCGCGCTGCGGCACCAGCATCGCATTCTGCTGGGTGCCTTCGACGAGGTGCGCGCGCACGAACATGCCCGGCAGCAACAGGCCGTTGGGGTTCGGGAACAGCGCGCGGATCACCTGGCTGCCGGTCGTCTGGTCGACGGTCACGTCGGCGAAGCGCAGCGTTCCCTGCGGGCCATAGGGATTGCCGTCCTCGAGCGTCACCGCGACCTTGGCGTTGCCGTCGCGGGCGACCTGGCCGGCGAGGATCGACTGGCGCAGCTTGAGGATGTCGGCGCTCGACTGCTGGATGTCGACATAGATCGGATCGAGCCGCTGGATCGTGGTCAGCGCATTGGCCTGCGACGCGGAGACCAGCGCGCCGGTGGTGTAGAGCGAGCGGCCGATCTTGCCGCTGATCGGCGCGCGGACCGTGGTACGGGCAAGGTCGATCTCGGCGGTGGCGAGCGCGGCCTTCTGCGCGGCGACATCGGCGCGTGCCTGCGCGGCGCTGGTCACCGCATTCTCATAGTCCTGCTTCGAGATCGCGTTGATCTTGGCGAGCTCGCCATAGCGGCGGGCGAGCGCTTCGCTGGACGCGATCGCGGCTTGGGCGCGGGTCAGCGCGGCGCGGGCGCTGGCAACGGCGGCGCGATAGGGGGCGGGGTCGATCCGGTAGAGCGGCTGGCCCTGGCGCACCATGTCGCCTTCGGTGAACAGCCGTTCGAGGATCAGGCCGTTGACCTGCGGGCGCACGTCCGAGCTCTCATAGGGGCTCAGCCGGCCGGGCAGTTCGCTGCTGAGCGGCACCGCCTGCTGCTGGACGACGACATAGGAGACGGGGGGCGGAGCGGCCTGCTGTCCGCCCGCGCCGCCAGGTGCCCCGGCACCCTGCTGCTGGGACTGACCGCCACAGGCGGCGAGGACAAGCGCGAGAGCCGGCGCGGTGTGACGGAAAAAAGTCATGCGGAAGCCTGCCGTTGTGTTATATGTGAGTGAACGATCGCTCACATTCGCTGCTACTGCGAAGTGCGCTAATCGGTCAAGACGGTTTCAAGGGTAACACGGATGGCAGAAGCCACGGAAGCAGGCGGTGTTCCACCACGCGATAAGGCTCTGTTGCGACGCGAAAAAATCGTGTCGGCGGCACGCAGGTTGTTCATCGCGAACGGTTTTCACGCTACCGGCGTGGCCCAGATCGCCAAGGAATCCGGCATTGCGGTAGGTCAAATTTATCGCGATTTTTCTTCCAAGGAGGCGATCGTCGCGCAAATCGTGCGGGCGGACTGCATGGATTTCCTTGCGCCCGAGTCGCTGTGCGCCGGCATCCGGAGTGGCGATCCCGAGTTCGTGTGGCGCTGGCTGGCCGATTTCATCCGCCCCGAACCCGACGAATCGGACCCGCTATTCGCCGAAATCGTCGCCGAGACGGCACGTAACGAACGGATCGCGGCCATCTTTCAAGACACCCGCGAAGAGGTGCGCAGCACAATGCTGGCGGCGCTGACTGCGCTGGTGCCGGACGAGGCGTTCGCGGTCCGGCGGCGCGCGCTCGCCGACGTGATCACGGCCGCGGCGCTGGGGCTGATGCACCACCGCTTCATCAGCCCGGCCGAAGATACCGATGGGGCCGCGGCGCTGGTCCTGAAGATGATCCGCGTCGAAATCGGCGAGATGCAGGCCGAGGCGGCGGCGGGATGAGGCGTCCGCTTGTGGCAGCGGGGGCGCCGATATGCGAAGGGGCGGCATGAGCATGGCCCCTTCGTCCCGCGTTGCATTGTTCGTTACCTGCCTGGTCGATGCGATGCGGCCCCGCGTGGGCTTCGCGGCCTTGCGCGCGCTCGCCGATGCCGGGTGCGCGGTGGTGGTGCCGGAGGCGCAGACCTGTTGCGGCCAGCCGGCGCTCAACTCGGGCGACCGCGCCACCGCGACCGACTTCGCCCGCCGCAACGTCGCGATGCTGGAGGCGTATGACGCGATCGTCGTCCCTTCGGGCAGCTGCGCGGGCACGATCCGCTGCCATTATCCCGAGCTGCTCGCCGACGATCCTGCGTGGAGCACGCGGGCCGAAGCGGTGGCGGCGAAGACCTGGGAGATCCTGGCTTATCTCGATGCGCGCGGCTGGCGGCCGGAGGGCGTGGCGCTGCCGGCGATGGCGACCTATCACGACAGCTGCTCGGGCCTGCGCGAGCTGGGCATAAAGGCGCAACCGCGGCGGCTGCTCGGCGCTGTGGACGGGCTGGACTTGGTGCCGCTCGCCGGGGAGGAGACCTGCTGCGGCTTCGGCGGCACCTTCTGCGTGAAATACCCGGCCATCTCCAACGCGATCGCCGATGAGAAGGCCGCGGCGGTGGAGGCGAGCGGCGCGGGGCTGCTGCTCGCGGGCGATCTCGGCTGCCTGATGAACATGGCGGGCAAGCTCCACCGGCGCGGGGCGGACGTGCGCGCCTTCCACACCATCGAGGTGCTGGCCGGCATGGCCGACGGACCGGCGATCGGGGAAGCGCAATGAGCCGCGCCTTCGACGCGCGGGTCGACGCCGCGCTGGCCGACCGCCAGCTCAAGATCGCGGTCGAGCGCACCGCCGGCACCGCCGAAGCCAAGCGCGGCGTGGCGATCGGCGCCTGGCCCAGCTTCGCCGCGGCACGCGCGCGGGCGGCGGCGATCAAGGACCATGTGATCGCCAATCTCGGCAGCTACCTCGTCCAGTTCGAGGCGGCGGCGACCGCTTCGGGGGCGACAGTCCATTGGGCCGCCACCGCCGACGATGCCTGCACGATCGTGGTCGACCTCTGCCGCAAGGCGGGGGCGAAGAGCGTCGCCCGCTCCAAGTCGATGCTCGGCGAGGAGATCGGGCTGCCGCACGCGCTGGAGGCGGCAGGCATCGGCCGGGTCGAGACCGACCTTGCCGAGCACATCATCCAGCTCGCCGGCGAGCGGCCCTCGCACATCATCTGGCCGGCGATGCACAAGACGCGCGAGCAGGTCTCCGAACTTTTCCGCGCCCGCCACCGCGAGCCGCATGTCGAGGAAAGCATCGTCGCGATGGCGGCGAGCGCCCGGCGGCAGCTGCGGGGCGAGATGCTGGGCGCCGATGTCGGCATCTCGGGCGCCAATTTCCTGATCGCCGATAGCGGGCAGATCTGCACCGTCACCAACGAGGGCAATGCCGAACTCTCGCTGGTGCCGCCGCGCGTCCATATCGTCACCGCGGGGATCGAGAAGCTGGTCCCCTCGATGGACCATGCCGTGCATCTGCTGCGGCTGCTCGCCCGATCGGCGACCGGCGCGGTGCTGACCCAGTACACCACCTTCTATGCCGGGCCGAAGCGGGCAGGGGACCGCGACGGGCCCGAGGAGATGCACATCGTGCTGGTCGACAATGGCCGCAGCGCGATGCGCGACGAGGGGCTGGCGGAGATGCTCCGCTGCATCCGCTGCGGTGCGTGCATGAACCACTGCGTGGTGTTCCGCCAGATCGGCGGCCATGCCTATGGCGGCACCTATCCGGGGCCGATGGGATCGGTGCTGACCCCCGCGCTCGACGGGCTGGCGGCGAGCCGCGACCTGCCGAACGCCTGCACGATGAACGGCAAGTGCCAGGAGGTGTGCCCGGTCGCGATCCCCCTGCCGACGCTGCTGCGCGGCTGGCGCGAGAAGAGCTGGCGCGAGGGGCTGGAGCCGGTGACGCTGCGCTCCGGGCTGGGCGTCTGGGCCTGGGCGGCGCGGCGGCCCTGGCTGTACCGAGCTGGGGTGCGCTGGGCGATCCGGGCGATGCGGCTGGCGGGCCGCGGCTGGATCGCGAAGCTGCCGCTGGCCGGCGGCTGGACCGGCGGGCGCGACTTTCCCGCCCCGGCGGCGGAGAGCTTCATGGACCGCTATCGAAAGGGCGAACGATGAGCGCGCGCGACGCGATCCTGGCGCGGCTAGGGCCGGCGCGGGCGGCGGCGGATCTGGCTGCAGAGGCGGCGGCGCTGCTGGCGGGCGAGGAACGCGAGCGGCCGACGGGGCCGGAGGATTTGGTCGCGCGGTTCCTGGCGCAGCTCGCGCTGCCGAGCGTGGCGGCGACGCATGCGCGGATCGGGTCTCTGGCGGAATTGCCGGGAGCGGTGGCGGGCTATCTCGCCGCGGAGGGCGCGGCACCGGCGCTGTGGCTGCCGCCCGATGCGCGGGTGGCGGGGCTCGACTGGACCGGGCTGACCCGGCTGGCGGACTGCCCGATCGACGACGGCACGGTACTGGCGTTCGCCCGCGCCGGGGTGGCGGAAACGGGCTCGCTGGTGTTCGAGACCTCGCCGCAAGCGCCGATGCTGCCCAACTTCCTGGCGCTGCGCCACATCGTCGTGCTGGAGGTCGCCGGTCTGGTCCGCTGGCTGGAGGACGCCGCCCCGGGCGGCGCGGTCCCGCGCGCGCACTATTGGGTCACGGGTGTCAGCGGCACGACCGACATCGAAGGCACCTATGTCCGCGGCGCCCATGGGCCGCGGTTCTTGCATGTGGTGCTGGTGGGCTGATCTTCTTCTTAAGCCCCTCCCCTTCAGGGGAGGGGCTTTGAAAGGGCGCACGTGCCGGCCATGGTGTTCCCCAATATGGTCGGCTAGCGTCGCACCATGGCTTTTCGCAGTACGCCAGAAGACAACGCCCTCTTCTACGCCTTCGGTGCCGGAATCATGCCGGTCCTGATTCCCGGCATGCTGCTGGTATTTGGCATCATCTATCTGGCGATGCCTCGAAGCGTTCCGCCGTCGCAATCCTGGGCCGACGGGACCTACGTCAACGCATGCTGTGCGCCCTTGGTTTTACGAAACGGCATCCTGGAGACGCGGGGCAGAACCACCCGGTACATCGTCTCGGAGGCCAAGTACGGCTATCAGCTGGAAGTGCCGACCGGCATCGGCGTTCAACGTGGAGCCGTTCGGTTTGAAGGCAACGCGGTGTTCGTGCACTTCAACAACGACAGCATGGCTCGCCCGGCACTGCACGAGGCGAAGTCGCTGCACCTTTTCGATCTGGACAAGGCCACGAGCTACGAGTTCGTGAAGGTGCGATAGCTTCGCATTACCCCTGTATGCGAGGTGCCAATGGAAGGGCGGCGACGCCGGGGCCGGTCCCTCTTAAGCCCCTCCTCCTTGGAGGAGGGGTTGGGGGTGGAGGGATTCCAGAACGCAGGTTGGTCTCGGTGAGACCCTGCCCCACCCCAACCCCTCCCCTGAAGGGGAGGGGCTAGAAAGAGGGCATCAATGCCCCGCCGTTACCATCTCCACGTCCCCCGCCGTCCCCGTAGCGCGCAACCCAAACCCAAGCACCACCAGGAACGCCACCGCCGGCACCAGCAGCGCGAGGTTGATCCCCGCCAGGTCGGACAGGTGCCCCATCGCCGCGGTCAGCACCGCGCCGCCGATGATCGCCATCACGATCAGCGAGGCGCCGATCTGCTTCAGCGCGCCCAGCCCGCCGATGCCGATCGCGAAGATCGTCGGGAACTGGATCGACATGAAGAAGCTCGCCGCGACCAGCGCATAGAGCCCGGTCGTCCCGCCAATGAACACCGCCGCCACGGTCAGCGCCGCCGAGAGCCCGGCGAACACCACCAGCAGCTGCGGCGCCGAAACCTTGCCGAGCATTGCCGCGCCGACGAAGCGGCCCACGCCGAACAGCACCAGGCTGGCGAACAGATAGTCGGCCGCGCCCTGCTCGGTGAGGCCGGGCAGGTTCACCTGGGCGTAGCGGATCGTGTAGCTCCACAGCCCCACCTGCGCGCCGACATAGAAGAACTGCGCCACCACCGCGAAGACCAACGTCCGGTCGCGCAGCACGGTGCCGAGCGCCTTGCCTGTCGGCACCACGGGGGCGTCGCCGTCCTTGCGGTTGTCCGGGAAGGCGATCAGCGCGGCGGCGATCGCGAAGGCGAGCACGACCAGCCCGATCACCAGATAGGGCGTCTGCACCGAGGCAAGCTCGCCGCGCAGCGTCGCGGTCCGCTCGGCGGCGGACAGCGCGGCCAGCGCCTTTTCGTCCTGCGCGAAGCTGGAGAGGATGAAATATTTGCCCACCAGCACGCCGAAGATCGTGCCCAGCGGGTTGGCCGCCTGGGCGAAGTTGAGCCGTCGCGCGGCGCCCTCGGGGCTGCCCAGCTCGGCGATCAGCGGGCTGGCCGAGGTCTCGAGAAAGGCGAGGCCGCAGGCGATCACGAAGAGGGCGGCGAGAAACCAGCGATACTCGCCGAAATGCGTCGCCGGATAGAAGAGCAGCGCGCCGATCGCGTACAGTGTGAGGCCCGTCACGATGGCCGCCTTGTAGCCCCGCCGCCGCGCGAGCATCGCGGCCGGCGTCGCGAGCAGGAAATAGCCCATATAGAAGGCCTGCTGGACGAAGCTGGTCTCGAAATCGCTCAGCGTGAACGCGCGGCGGAAATGCGCGATCAGGATGTCGTTGAGGTTGTTCGCCATTCCCCACAGGAAGAACAGCGAGACCGTCAGGATAATGGCGGGGGTGTAGCGTCCGGCCTTGCTGGCCATGTGTCCTCTCCTTGGTGCGACGCCCCTGTTGGGGTCATTCGATGGCGCGGTCCAGATGCGTGTAGCCGCCGTCGACGAACAGCCACTGGCCGGTGGTGTGGCTGGCCCGCGCGGAAAGCAGGAACAGCGCGGTGTCGGCGATTTCTTGCGGGCTGGTGAAGCGGTGGCCGAAGGGCACGCGGCGCTCGATTTCCTGACGCCGCGCGGCGGGGTCGTCGAAGCTCTTCAGCCATTCGGCATAGGCGGGGGTCTCGACCTCGGCGGGCACGATCGCATTCACCCGGATGCCGTCGCCGCGCAGCGCCACCGCCCATTCGCGGGTCAGCGCCAGCACCGCGCCCTTGGCGGCGGCATAGGCGCTGGTATGGCCCTGGCCGGTGATCGAGGTCTTCGAGCCGATATTGACGATCGCCCCCTGTGCCGCCTTGAGATGGGGGAGCGCGGCGCGAGCCATGCCGAAATAATGGACGAGGTTGATGTCGAGCGAGGCGCGGAACTGCGCCGGGGTCGCCTCGAAGCCGAGATTGTCGTTCAGCCCGGCATTGTTGACCAGTCCGTCGATCCGCCCGAAGCGCGCCGCCACCGCGTCGACCGCAGCGACCACGGCATCGTCCTCGGCCAGCTCGCAGGGGTGGAACAGCCAGTCCGTGCCCAGCTGCGCGACCAGCTCGGGCCGGGGCGGCTCGCGCGAGACAATGGCGGGGACCGCGCCTTCGCGGGCCAGCCCCGCCACGATCGCCGCGCCGATCCCCGACGAGCCGCCGGTGACGATCACGACCTTGCCGGCGAGCTCCAGGTTCATGCGCCGAACCGATACTGGACGAGCGTCTCGGGCTTCATCTCGATCGAATAGCCGGGGCGCTGCGGCGGCATATAGGCCGCGTCGCGGATCACGCAGGGCTCCAGGAAATGTTCATGGAGATGATCCACATATTCGATGACCCTGCCGTCCATGGTGCCGGCAAAGCACAGATAGTCGATCATCGACAAGTGCTGGACGTATTCGCACAGCCCCACGCCACCGGCATGCGGGCATACCGGCAGGCCGTAGCGCGCGGCGAGCAGCAGCACCGCCAGCGCCTCGTTCACCCCGCCGATGCGGCAGGCGTCGAGCTGGATCACGTCGACCGCGCCCACCGCCATGAACTGTTTGAACAGGATGCGGTTCTGGCACATCTCGCCGGTCGCGACCTGCACCTGGCCGATGCCGTCGCGGATCGCCTTGTGGCCCAGCACGTCGTCGGGGCTGGTCGGCTCCTCGATGAACCAGGGCTTGGCGAAGGCGAGGGCGTTGACCCATTCGATCGCCTGGCCGACCTCCCAGACCTGGTTGGCATCGATCATCAGCTTGCGATCGGGCCCCAGCACCTCGCGGGCGATGCGGACGCGGCGGATATCGTCCTCCATGTCGCGGCCGACCTTGAGCTTGATATGGTGGAAGCCGGCATCGACCGCTTCCTGGGCGAGGCGGCGCAGTTTCTCGTCGGGATAGCCCAACCAACCGGCGGACGTGGTGTAGCAGGGATAGCCGTTCGCTTCGAGCGTGGCGACGCGCTCGGCTTTGCCCGCCGCGCGCTCGGTGAGCAGCGCAAGCGCCTTCTCGGGCGTGATCGCATCGGTGAGGTAGCGGAAGTCGATCGCGCGGACGAGTTGCTCGGGCGTCATGTCGGCGACGAGCTTCCACACCGGCTTGCCCTCGGCCTTGGCCCAGAGGTCCCAGATCGCGTTGACCACCGCGCCGGTGGCGAGGTGCATCGCGCCCTTGTCGGGACCGATCCAGCGCAGCTGGCTGTCGCCGGTGAGGTGCCGCCACATGCGCGCGGGCTCCTCGGCGATCCAGGCGAGGTCGAGGCCGATGACGAGGTGGCGCATCGCCTCGATCGCGGCGACGCAGATATCGTTGCCGCGACCGATGGTGAAGGTGAGGCCATGGCCTTCGAGGCCGGGTACGTCGGTCTCCAGGATGACATAGGCCGCCGAATAATCGGGGTCCGGGTTCATCGCGTCGGAGCCGTCGAGCGAGGCGCTGGTCGGGAAGCGCAGGTCGACCGTGCGCAGGCCGGTGATGCGGGCGTTGAGCGTCATCAGTTCACCCACCCGCCGTCGATCACATGCACGGCGCCGGTGGTGAAGCTGGCCTCGTCACTGGCGAGGTAGCAGATCAGCGCGGCGATCTCGTCTTCCTGGCCGAGCCGGCCCATCGGCTGGCGTGCGACAAAGGCTGCGTGCGCTTCCTCGACCGCGATACCCTGCTGCGCGGCCTGTTCGGCGACGCGCTGGCGGAGGCTGGGGGTGTCGACCGTGCCGGGGCAGACCGCGTTGCAGCGGATGCCCTTGGCGACGAAATCGGCGGCGACGGACTTGGTGAGGCCGATCACCGCGGCCTTGGAGGCGCCATAGGCGTGGCGGTTGGGGATGCCCTTCACACTCGACGCAATCGACGACATGTTGACGATCGCGCCGCCGCCCTTCGCCAGCATGCCGGGCAGGAAAGCGCGGATCATGCGGTGCATCGCATGGACGTTGAGGTCGAAGGACAGCATCCAGTCGGCGTCGGTGCCGTCGAGGATCGAGCCCGCCGCGACGAAGCCGGCGATGTTGGCGAGCACATCGAGCTGGCCGATGGTGTCGGGAAGCGCGGCAATCGCGTCCGCATCGAGCAGGTCGAGCGCCACCGGCTCGACGCCGTCGAGCGTCGCCAGCGCAGCGGCGTCGCGGTCGAGCGCGAACACCCTCGCGCCCTCGTCGCGCAGCCGCAGCGCGGTCGCGCGGCCGATGCCATGCGCCGCCGCGGTTACCAGCGCGGTCTTGTTGCCGAAACGCATCGCCTGCCCATCTCCTCGTCAGCGTTTTTATATGTCAAAACTACTTTCACATTCTTATGCGCAAGCGGGCGCCCTGCGCAAGTGGCATGACAGGCCGCCCGGCATTGGATAGCTTTACCCCATGACAGACAATGCTCCGCCTGCCGTGGCCGACAAATCGCCCAGCTATGCAGCGCCCGCGCTGGAGAAGGCGATCGACGTGATCGAACTGCTGAGCGCCGAGCCGCAGGGGCTGACGATCAGCGAAATCGCCCAGCGGCTGGGGCGATCGATCAGCGAGCTGTTCCGAATCATCGTGGTGCTCGATCGGCGGGGGTGGCTGCACAAGGACGGCGCGAGCGATCGCTACCGGGTGACCTATCGCCTGCTCGAGATCGCCCACCGGGCGACGCCGGCGCAGGAACTCACCCATGTCGCCACGCCGCTGATGCACAGCCTGGCGGCGGCGACGGTGCAATCCTGCCATCTGGTGGTGGTGAACGGCACGCGCGGGCTGATCGTCGCGCGGCAGGAGAGCCCGGGCAACACCGGCTTCGCCGTGCGGCTGGGTACCGAGATCGACCTGCTGACCAGCTGTTCGGGCCATGTGCTGCTGGCGACGATGGAGGAGGCGCGCCGCAAGGCTCTTTTTCCGCGCGGGGTGTCCAAGGAGCTGGCCGAGCGGCTCAAGCGCGTCCGCGCCCAGGGCTATGAGACCCTTCCCAGCGCGCGGATGGCGGGCGTTTCCGACATCAGCTGCCCGGTCTATGGCTTCGACGGCCATGTCGTCGCGGCGCTGACCATCCCGTTTCTCGTCGCGATCGACGACGCCGCGCATGTGTCGCACGGCGAGGCGCTGGAGATGCTGAAGGCGACCGCGACGGCGATCTCGGCCTCGCTCGGCTGGTTCGATCGGGTCGAGGCGCCGGTGGTGCCCAGCCTGTCGATCGCCAGCCCGGTGCGGCGGCGGCGCGCGCGGACGAAGCTGGGCTAGCGGCTCAGCCCGGCGTGACGATGTAGTAGAGGTTGTAGCCGATAAAGACCGTTGCGATGATCGCCAGGATGATCAGTGCGACGGCGCCAAGCCCCTTGCGGGCGCGCTTTTCCACGGGTTCGGTTCTGGGGTCCATCGCACGTGTCTCGCTTGCTGTTGTCAGCAAGAGACGTCTCAGCGACGCGATCGTTGCGTGCCGCCTGTCGGCGGTTTCCGGCGATGTGACGGAAAGAGAAGGGAAAATGGTGCTGCCGGCGAGGATTGAACTCGCGACCTCAGCCTTACCAAGGATGCGCTCTACCACTGAGCTACGGCAGCACTGTTTTCCAACCGCGGCGACCAGCGCCGTGCGGGAGGCGCCTATTTGCTTGGGGGCCGGTGATTGTCAACCCGCATCGCGCCGGTTTATCGCTTTTCGCATGAAGGATGTGGATAAGCAGGCCCGGCTGGCCGAAAAACTGCGCGAAAACCTGCGGCGGCGGAAGGCGCAGGCGCGCGGGGCGAAGGCCGAGGGCGGCGGGCAGGGGGAGCAGGCGCCCCCCGACTCGGCGGATTGACGCGATCCTCCCCGCAATGGGGAGGATCTTTTCCTACCTCACCCGATCGGCGCGCACTTGGCCTCCAGCCAGGCCCGGTCGGCGCCCTCGAGCTGCGGGCCGACGATCGCCAGCACCTCGGCATGATAGGCATCGAGCCACGCCCGCTCCTCGGGCGTGAGCAGCGCCGGCACGATCAGGCTGCGCTCGATCGGCGCGAAGGTGAGCGTCTCGAACGCCAGCATCGGCTTGTCGCCGCCGGGGATGGTGCGTTCGACGATATGGACGAGGTTCTCGATGCGGATGCCGTATTCGCCGGCCTTGTAATAGCCGGGCTCGTTCGAGAGGAACATGCCGGCGCGCAACGGCTCCAGCGCCTGGCCGCCGGGATAAGAAGGCGGGGCAATGCGCTGCGGGCCCTCGTGCACCGCGAGATAGGCGCCGACGCCGTGGCCGGTGCCATGGGCGAAATCGAGCCCCGCTTCCCAGAGCGGTCGCCGCGCGAAGCCGTCGATCTGCGCGCCCATCGTGCCGTCCGGGAAGATCGCGGTGGCGATGGCGATATGGCCCTTGAGCACGCGGGTGAAGCGATCCTTCATCTCGTCGCTGGCCGCGCCGACCGGCATCACGCGGGTGACGTCGGTGGTGCCGTCGCCATACTGGCCGCCCGAATCGATCAGGAACAGCTGGCCGTGCTCGATCGGCAGGCTCGATTCGTCGGTCACCTTGTAGTGCGGGATCGCGCCGTTCGGGCCCGTGGCGGAGATGGTGTCGAAGGAGAGGTCCTTCAGCCGGCCGGTCGCCTCGCGGAATTCGCGCAGCTTGTCGGCGGCGGACAGCTCGGTGAGCCCACCCTGGGGGGCGGTTTCCTCGAACCATTTGAGGAAGCGGCTCAGCGCGGCGCCGTCGCGCGCCT
Organism: Sphingomonas azotifigens NBRC 15497; assembly: GCF_002091475.1. Taxonomy (GTDB): domain Bacteria; phylum Pseudomonadota; class Alphaproteobacteria; order Sphingomonadales; family Sphingomonadaceae; genus Sphingomonas; species Sphingomonas azotifigens. The sequence continues at coordinate 24,092 of NZ_BCTR01000032.1, read as the reverse complement.
GGGCCGCCTTGTGGCCGGCGACCTCGGCGGGGTTCTTGATCGCCTTGGCGAGGATCACCGGATCGCGCAGCGCGACGACGGTGGCGCCGCCCGCTTCGAGGCCATCGAAGATCGCCGCCACCGCGCTGCCCGGATCGGCGACGACGCGCCTGCCCGCGAAGCCGGCCAGCGCCGGGGTGAAGGCGGTGCGATCGTGGATGCGCACGGCGTTGCCGAGATGCTGGCGCACCGCATCGGTCACCTTCTCCGGCGCCACGAACAGGTCGGCGGTGCCGTCGGCATGGATCACCGTATAGGCGAGTGCGACCGGCGTGTGGGTGACGTCGCCGCCGCGGACGTTGAAGGTCCAGGCGATCGAATCGAGTGCGGCGATCACCACTGCATCGGCCTTGCGGGCCTGCAGCCAATCGGCGATCTCGGCGCGCTTGGCGGCGGAGGACTTGCCCGCCAGCGCCTCGTCGAGCACCGCCAGCGGCGCGTCAGAGGGGCTGGGCTGGTCGGACCACACCACGTCGATCGGGTTGCGCGGCACGGCGACGAGGGTCGCGCCCTTTTCGGCCAGCGCCTTGCGCGCTTCCTCCACCCAGGCGCGGGTGTGCAGCCAGGGATCATAGCCGATGCGGCCGCCATCCGGGGCATGCTCGCCGAGCCAGTCGGCGACGCTGGTCGCGGGCACGCCGACATAGGCCCACTGGTCGGCCGAGACCTGCTGGCGGACCTGGAGCGTGTAGCGCCCGTCGGTGAAGATTGCCGCTTCCTGCGGCAGCACCACCGCGGTGCCGGCCGAGCCCTGGAAGCCCGTGAGCCACGCCAGCCGCTGGGCATATTCGCCAACATATTCGGACATGTGCTCGTCGGTGAGCGGCACGACGAAGCCGTCGAGCGCGTCGCGGGAAAGCTGTTCCCGGAGGGCGTTCAGACGATCGGCATAGCTGGACATACGCGTACTTCCTGCATCTAAGGGCGGCGCACGGCACCGCGAGATGGCCGGGTTTCTGGCCGATGCAGGGCGATTTGGAAAGGGGCGGGACCCAAGGCCCGCCCCCCAGCATGGCTAAGAGTCTATTTGGAAATGCGCTGCGGCGCATTTCCAAACGGGCTCTCAGCGGCGGACCTTGACGTAGTAGCAGCGGTTCTTCGCGGTCAGGCTGCGATCGATCGCGCGGCCGCCCAGCGCACCGGCGACACCGCCGGCCGCGGCGCCGAGCAGGCCGCCGCCGATGATCGCCGGACCCGCGACCGCACCCGCCACGCCGCCCGCGATCAGGCCGGCCTCGCCCTTCGACCTGCGGCACTTCTTCACATAGCGATAGCCGCGGCTGGACTTGCCTTCGTAGCGCGTCTGGGCGCTGGCGGTGGTGATCGGCATGGCAACCGGCATCACCAGAGCGAAGGCGGTGAAGGCGGCAATTGTCTTACGCATGGTTGGACCCCATCTTTCGGTTTGTGTTCGATGCGTATCAATGTGCCACGCCACATTTCGGTTGCATGAACCCGCAACGATCGGGGCGCGACCGATGATTTCTGGCGGCTCCCGGCTGCGCGGCGCGGTTGCCGCGCTGGCGGTGGAGGCGCTGCTGGCGGCGCTGCTCTTCGCCGGTTTGCGTGCGCAGGCGGTGCTGCGCGCGGACCCCGACGCGCCCCTGCTCAGCTTCGACGTGCCGCCACCACCCCCGCCGCCCGTGCCCGAACCGGCCAAGCGCCGCGCCGCGCCCAAGGAGGAAGGCGCCGCGGCGCCCCCCAACCGAGTCTCCCAGGCCACCGAAGTGGCCGCGCCGCCCCCGCCGGTGCTGCTTCCGCCACCGCCGGTGGTGGCGGCACCCAAGCCTGCCGCCGCAAGCGACCCCTCCTCCGGCGCCGCGCCGGTGGCGGGGCCGGGCACCGGCGCAGGCGGGCAGGGTGACGGCACCGGCAGCGGCGGCCGCGGCAACGGGCCGGGCGGCGGGGGCGGGGTGCCGCTTCGCTGGGTCGGCGGCCGGATCACCGATGGCGACTATCCCCGCGCCGCGCTGGAGGCGGGGGCAAGCGGCACCGTCGGGCTGCGCTTCGTGGTGGGTACCAACGGTCGCGTGTCGGACTGCACCGTCACGCGGTCGAGCGGCAGTCGCGAGCTCGACGAGACCACCTGCAAGCTGATCCGCAGGCGCTTCCGCTATGTGCCGAGCAAGGATGCCGCCGGGCGCCCCTATGCCGATGTCGTGACCGGCGAGCACCGCTGGACCCTGTACGACCGGCCCGACGCGGAGGAGTGAACCCTTTCGCCCCTCCCGGTGGCAGGAGGGGCGCGTCCTACCCCTTCACCAGCCCGTCGATGGTTGCCGCCAGCTGCAGGTCGCGCGTCGAGAGCCCGCCGGCGTCATGGGTCGTCAGCAGGATGTCGACCCGGTTCCACACGTTCGACCATTCGGGATGATGATCGGCCTTTTCCGCGAGGATCGCGACGCGGGTCATGAAGGCGAAGGCCTCGGCGAAATCGGCGAAGACGAACCGGCGGGTGATCGCGTCACGCCCCGGTTCGTAGGTCCAGGCGGGCAGTGCCGCGAGCGATTCCTCGCGCAGGCCGTCGGTCAAACGCGCTACCATGCCATCCCCTCCTTGCTCCTTCTCGGCTGCTCCGCCTATGCAATCCCCCATGCCGGAGCAAGCGCCAACCTTCGCCCCCGATGCGGCCCAGATCGAACGCCTCGCCCGCGCCGCGCTGGCGCGGATCCCCGAGCCTTTCCAGGCCCATCTCGCCGACGTGGTGCTGCTGGTCGAGGAGTTCGCCGACGAGGAGACGCTCGATGCGCTCGGCATCGAGGATCCGTTCGGCTTGAGCGGGCTCTATCACGGCCGGCCGATCGGCGAGAAATCGGCGTTCGATTCGGGCGGCCTGCCCGATCGCATCCACCTCTATCGTCGCGCGATCCTCGACGAATGGGTGGAGACGGGCGAGTCGCTGGAGCGGCTGGTCCAGCATGTCGTCGTGCACGAGGTCGGGCACCATTTCGGCCTGTCCGACGACGACATGCATGCGCTGGAAGACGCGGCCGATTGAACCCCGGCCTGGCCTTTGACGACGTCACCTGCCTGCGCGGCGGGCGGATCCTGTTCGAGGGGCTGCGCTTCGCCCTGGGGCCGGGCGAGGCGGGGCTGGTGCTCGGGCCCAACGGCGTCGGCAAGTCGAGCCTGATCCGCATCGCCGCCGGGCTGCTCGCGCCGCTCGGCGGTCGGGTGACGGGCAGCGGCGCGCGGGCGCTGCTCGCCGAAGCCGCGGCGCTGGATGCCGAGCGGACGCTGGCAAATGCGCTGGCATTCTGGGCCGGGCTGGACGGGCGCCGCGGGGCAGTGGCCGAGGCGCTGGCGGCGGTTGGCCTGGCGGAGATCGCGGCGGTGCCCGTGCGGCTGCTCTCCACGGGTCAGCGGCGGCGGGCGGCCTTTGCTCGGGTGCTGGCGAGCGGCGCCCCGGTGTGGCTGCTCGACGAGCCCGCCAATGGCCTCGATAGCGCCTCGATCGCGATGCTCGAGGCGCGGATCGCCGAGCACCGCGCGGCGGGCGGCATCGCGCTGATCGCGACGCACCAGCCGATCGCGCTCCCCGGCGCGCAGGCGATCGCGCTGTGATCGCGCTGGTCTGGCGCGAGCTGCGGCGGGCGTGGAGCAGCGGCGGGCTGGTCTTCCCGGTCGCCTTCTTCCTGCTCGTCGCGATCCTGTTCCCCTTCGCGGTGGGCCCCGATGGGCGGCTGCTGGCGCGGATCGGCGGCGGGGTGATCTGGGCGGCGGCGTTGCTCGCGGCGCTATTGCCCGTCGAGCGGCTGGTGGCGCCCGACGCGGAGAGCGGGGTACTCGATCAGCTGGTGGTGCGGGGGCATTCGGACGCGGAAATCGCGGCGGCGAAGATGCTCGGGCACTGGCTGGGCTTCGGCCCCGCGCTGCTCGTCGCCAGCTGCGTGGCGGCGGCGCTGCTGCAGGTGCCGGGGGCGGTGCTCGGCACGATCCTGCTGGCGCTGGCGATCGGCACGCCGGGGCTGGCGGCGCTGGGCGTGGCGACGGCAGCGCTGGTGGCAGGGTTGCGCGGGGCCGGCGCCCTGGCCGGGCTGGTGATGCTGCCCTTCGCGGTGCCGCTGTTGATCTTCGGCGCGGGTGCCAGCGCCGGGGCACCGGGGGCGCTCAAGCTCCTCGCGGCGATCAGCCTGGTGCTGGTGGCCGGCTGCCCCTTTGTCGCAGGTGCGGCGATGCGGATGGGGCGGGGGTGAGCCCCCTTCCGCCGGAGCGAAAGGGGGCGGATTGGTTCAGTTCCCTTCCGGGCCGGTATAGTTGGTCAGCTCGTCGCCGAGCAGCGTCACCACGTGGAGCACGTTGGTCGAACCGGGGGTCTTGAACGGCACACCGGCGCAGACGATCACGCGGTCGCCCGCCTTGGCGAGGCCATGGCGCAGCGCCATGCGCTTGGCCTTGGCAACCATTTCCTCGAACGACTCGACGTCGCGGGTCTGCACGGCGTGGGTACCCCAGAGCAGGCCCAGGCGGCGGGCGGTGTCGCGTTCCGGGGTCAGCACCAGGATCGGCACCAGCGGCCGCTCGCGCGCGATGCGGCGCGCGGTCGAGCCCGAGCTGGTGAAGCAGATGATCGCCGAGGCCGACACCGTCGCCGCGATGTTCTTCGCCGCTTCGGCCAGCGCGTCGGCGGTCGTCGGGTCGGGCTTGGTGACGGTGAAGTGGACGCGGTCGCCATGCGCCGGATCGCGCTCCACCGCATCGGCGATCGAGTTCATCATCGACACCGATTCGATCGGCCACTTGCCCGCGGCGCTTTCGGCCGAGAGCATGATCGCGTCGGCGCCGTCATACACCGCGGTCGCCACGTCCGACACTTCGGCGCGGGTGGGCGAGGGGCTCTCGATCATCGATTCGAGCATCTGCGTCGCGACGATCACCGGGCGGCCCAGGCGGCGGGCCGATTCGACGATGCGCTTCTGCAGCGGCGGGACGGTCTGCGGCGGCAGCTCGACGCCGAGATCGCCGCGCGCGACCATCACGCCGTCGCACTGCTCGAGGATTTCCTCGAGGCGCGCGATGGCCGAGGGCTTCTCGATCTTGGCGAGCAGCGCGGCCTTGCCGCCGATCAGCCGGCGCGCCTCCATCAGATCCTCGGGCCGCTGGACGAAGCTGAGCGCGATCCAGTCTGCACCCTGCTCCACCGCGAAGCTGAGGTCGCTGCGGTCCTTCTCGGTGAGCGCGGCGAGCGGCAGCACCATGTCGGGTACGTTGAGGCCCTTGTTGTTCGACAGCGCGCCGCCGACCTCGACGATCGTGGTCAGCCGGTCGGGGGCGACGTCGGTCACCCGCAGCACCAGCTTGCCGTCGTCGAGCAGCAGGCGGGCATCGGCATGCGCGGCTTCGAAGATCTCGCGGTGCGGCAGCTCGACGCGGGTGGCGTCGCCCGGGGTGGGATCGCGGTCGAGCGTGAACTGGTGGCCGGTGACGAGCATCACCTTGCCCTCGGCGAACTTGCCGACGCGCAGCTTCGGTCCCTGCAGGTCGGCGAGGATCGTGGTCGGGCGGCCGGTGGTCGCCTCCATGCCACGGATCGCTTCGAACAGCGGGATCTTCGAGGCCTGGTCGCCATGGCTCATGTTGATGCGGAAGGCATCGGCGCCGGCGCGGAACAGCTTCTCGATCATGTCGGGGGACGCGCTGGCCGGTCCCAAGGTTGCCAGCACGCGCACCTTGCGCGAGCGGGGGGAGATCGCCTGTGTCATCGTTGTCTTCCTCGGCTTGTGCGTGCCCGCCTCTAGCCCCAAATGCGTTAACATCAACTCCGGAGGTGGCGAATGGATGAACTAGATCGTTTGGACGACGCGACGGCGGCGAAGGCGTTCCGCCGGCTGGTGCGCCATCTGCGCCACCGCCACGATGCCCAGAACATTGATCTGATGGGGCTTTCGGGCTTTTGCCGGAACTGCCTGGGCGACTGGATCCACGAGGCCGACCCGAGCATCGCCAAGGGCGATGCCCGCCGAATCGTCTACGGCATGGAGCAATCCGAGTGGAAGGCGAAGTACCAGAGCGAGGCGACGCCCGAGCAGCTGGCGCGGATGGAAGAGAGCCTGAAGAAGAACGAGGGTCGCGATGACGCGCTCGACGAGGCGCTGGACGAGAGCTTCCCGGCCAGCGATCCACCGGCGATGACCGAGCCGGGCCGTTAACGCTTCGCAGGGCTTGAGCGGGGGCGCGTGCTTCTTTAAGCGCGCGCTTTCATCCATTCCTTTCCGAACGGCTGGGCCACCCGAGATGTGATTCGCGGCGCCTGTGCCGCCCGGCATCACGCTTCAGGAGCCAAACACCCATGTCCGACAATATTTCCGCCGAGCAGCTCCGCCTCCTGATCGAGCGAGTCGAGCGTCTCGAAGAGGAGAAGAAGGGCATCGCCGACGACATCAAGGACGTCTATGCCGAAGCCAAGTCGACCGGCTTCGACGTCAAGACGATGCGCACCATCGTCCGCCTGCGGAAGATGGAAAAGCATCATCGCGAAGAGGCCGAGATGCTGCTCGAAACCTACAAGCAGGCGCTGGGCATCTAAGTCCGCCGCGATGGCGCTCGCCGGGCTTCCGCGCTAAGGCGAGCGCTTTCCACCCTTCAAAACCGCAGGCAGTTCGGGTTCACCATGGCAGGCCATTCCAAATTCAAGAACATCATGCACCGCAAGGGCGCGCAGGATAAGAAGCGCTCGGCGATGTTCTCCAAGCTCAGCCGCGAAATCACCGTGGCGGCAAAGATGGGTCTGGCAGACCCGGACATGAACCCGCGCCTGCGCGCCGCGATCAACGCCGCCAAGGCGCAGTCGATGCCCAAGGACAATATCCAGCGCGCGATCGACAAGGCGAGCAAGGGCGAAGGCGATAATTACGAAGAGATCCGCTACGAGGGCTTCGGCCCGGCGGGGGTCTCGCTGATCATCGAAGCGCTGACCGACAACCGCAACCGCACCGCGACCAACGTGCGCACCGCGGTGTCGAAGAACGGCGGCAACCTGGGCACGGCAGGTTCGGTGAGCCATGGCTTCGATCGCCTGGGCCTGATCTCCTATCCGGCGAGCGCCGGCGACGCCGAGAAGGTGTTCGAGGCAGCGCTGGAAGCGGGTGCCGAGGACGTGACCAGCAGCGAGGACGGCCACGAGATCTGGACCGCGCAGGGCGACCTGCACGAAGTCGCCAAGGCGCTGGAGCCGGTGCTCGGCGAGTCCGAGGGCGCCAAGCTCGCCTGGCGGCCGCAGACCATCGTGACGGTGGGCGCGGACGACGCGGCGACGCTGTTCAAGCTGATCGATGCGCTGGATGACGACGACGACGTCCAGACGGTGTGGGGGAATTACGAGATCCCCGACGACGTGATGGAGAAGCTGGGTTGATCTCAAACCTAAGCCCCTCCCCTTCAGGGGAGGGGTTGGGGTGGGGGCTGGCAGAGTAGCCAGGCGCGCCGCTTGTGGTGCATCCGGTCTCTAAGGGAGGGCAGGGATGGTCACCGAAGCCGAGCTACTGGCGCGAGCACGCGAAATGCGGCGGAACCCGACGGAGTTGGAGAAGCGCCTTTGGCGCAACCTCTCCAACACCCAGCTAGGCCACAAATTTCGTCGCCAGCAGGTGATCTTCCCGTACATTTGCGATTTCTTCTGTCCCGCCAAAGGGCTGGTGATCGAAGTCGACGGCGACACGCATGATCCCGCTTATGATGAGCGCCGGGATGCGTACCTCCTCAGCCAAGGATTCCTTGCCCTGCATTTCTCCAATCACGACGTGTTCGACAATCTCGACGGCGTGCTCGCGGCGATCGTCGAGGCACTCGAAGCCCGTCCGGATCGCTGGTCCGTCATGCCCCACCCCAACCCCTCCCCTGAAGGGGAGGGGCTAGGCTCGTGATCATCCTCGGCCTCGATCCCGGCCTTGGCACCACCGGCTGGGGCCTCCTTCGCGCCGAGGGGAATCGGCTCAGCCATCTCGGCCACGGCAAGCTCGTCACCGACACCAAGGCCACGCTCCCCCGCCGGCTCGCCCATCTCGATGCCATGCTCGCCGCGCTGATCGCCGATCACGCGCCCGAGGCGGCGGCGGTCGAGGAAGTGTTCGTCAATTCCAATGCGCAGTCGACGCTCAAGCTCGGCCAGGCGCGCGGGGTGGTGCTGTGCGCCGCGGCGCGGGTGGGGATCGATGTCGGGGAATATAAGCCGAGCACGGTCAAGAAGTCCGTCGTCGGCGTCGGCAATGCCGACAAGGAGCAGGTCCATGCGATGGTCTCGCGGCTGCTGCCGGGGGTGAAGATCGTCGGGGCGGACGCGGCCGACGCGCTCGCGGTGGCGATTTGCCATGCGCACCATCTGGCGAGTGCGCGGTTCGGGGTGCTGCGGTAGCGGCCATTTCGCAATTGTCGTCATCCCGGCGAAAGCCGGGATCCAGACGCTCCTAGCTTTCAGCAGGAGCCGGAACGGAGGCCCCAATGGATCCCGACTTTCGTCGGGATGACGGCTGGGGGATGACCGCGCCTTCGAGCAAACGAAAAGGCCGGAGCGTCGCCGCCCCGGCCTCTTCTAAAACCCATCCGCTGCGCGGATCAGTACACCCGCTTCTTCGGCTTGATATACTCGATCGCATCGGTGAGCGTGTAGTCGTGGACCGGGCGATAATCGATCGCGGTGGTGCCGCCCTTGCCGCCCCAGCCGTCGAACGTCGCGATCGTGTGCTTCATCCACGTCGTGTCGTCGCGCTCGGGGAAGTCCTCGTGCATGTGCGCGCCGCGGCTTTCCTTGCGGTTGATCGCGCTGCGGATCGTCACCATCGCCTGGCCGAGCAGATTGTCCAGCTCCAGCGTCTCGACGAGATCGGTGTTCCACACCAGCGAGCGGTCGCTGACGTGCACGTCCTGCATGCCCGCATAAACCTGGTCCATGTGCGCCACGCCCTCGGCCATCAGCTCCTCGGTACGGAACACGGCGCAGTGGCGCTGCATCGTCTTCTGCATGTCGGCGCGCAGCTGCGATGTGCGGGTGCCGCCGTTCGCGTTGCGGAAATGGTCGAGGCGGCCCAGCGCCAGCGCTTCCGAATCCTTCGGCAGCGGGTGGTGCGGGGTGTTCGGCTTGAGGATGTCGACGATCCGCTTGCCGGTCGCGCGGCCGAACACCACGAGATCGATCAGCGAGTTGGAGCCGAGGCGGTTGGCGCCGTGGACCGACACGCAGGCCGCTTCGCCGACCGCGAACAGGCCGGGGACCACCGCATCCGGATCGCCGTCCTTCAGATGGACGACTTCGCCGTGATAGTTGGTCGGGATGCCGCCCATATTATAGTGGACCGTCGGGACCACCGGCAGCGGCTGGCGGGTGAGGTCGACGCCGGCGAAGACCTTGCCGGTCTCGGTGATGCCGGGCAGGCGCTCGGCCAGGATCTTCGGGTCGATATGGTTCAGGTGAAGGTAGATATGGTCCTTCTCCTTGCCCACGCCGCGGCCTTCGCGGATCTCCATCGCCATCGAGCGCGACACCACGTCGCGGCTGGCGAGATCCTTGGCGGACGGGGCATAGCGCTCCATGAAGCGCTCACCCTCGGAGTTGGTGAGATAGCCGCCTTCGCCGCGCGCACCCTCGGTGATCAGCACGCCAGCGCCGTAGATGCCGGTCGGGTGGAACTGGACGAACTCCATGTCCTGCAGCGGCAGGCCGGCGCGGAGCACCATCGCGTTGCCGTCGCCGGTGCAGGTGTGCGCCGAGGTGGCCGACTGGTAGACGCGGCCATAGCCGCCGGTCGCCAGCACCACCGCATGGCTGCGGAAGCGGTGGATCGAACCGTCTTCCATGCACAGCGCGATCACGCCGCGGCACTCGCCATTTTCCATGATCAGGTCGAGCGCGAAATATTCGATGAAGAAGTCCGCGTCGTACTTCAGGCTCTGCTGGTACAGCGTGTGCAGCATCGCATGGCCGGTACGGTCCGCCGCGGCGCAGGTGCGCTGTGCGGGCGGGCCTTCGCCCATGTTCTGCATCATGCCGCCGAACGGGCGCTGGTAGATCTTGCCCTCGTCGGTGCGGCTGAACGGCATGCCGGCATGCTCGAGCTCGTACACCGCGGCCGGGGCCTCGCGGGTGAGATACTCGATCGCGTCCTGGTCGCCGAGCCAGTCGGAGCCCTTGACGGTGTCGTACATGTGCCAGGTCCAGTGGTCCGGACCCATGTTGCCGAGGCTGGCGGCGATGCCGCCCTGCGCCGCGACCGTGTGGCTGCGCGTCGGGAACACCTTGGTGATGCAGGCGGTCTTGAGGCCCGACTGCGCCACTTCCATCACCGCGCGGAGGCCCGAGCCGCCCGCGCCGACGACGACGGTATCGTAGATGTGATCGATGATCTTGTAGGCGGCGGGCATCAGGCAGCCACTCCAACGGAGGTGAAGGCGATCTTCAGGATCGAGAAGATCGCGAGCACGCGGACGGTGATCGTGAAATATTCGAGCAGGACGATCAGCACGAAGCGCGTCTCGTTGTGCTGATAATCCTCGATCACGACCTGCAGGCCGTGACGGAAGTGGAAGGTGACGCTCAGCACCAGCAGGATCAGCGGCACCGCGACCAGCGGCTGGCCGATCCAGGCAACCATCGTCGCATAGTCATAGGCGGGCAGCAGGGCGATCGAGACGATCAGCCACAGCACCAGCAGCAGATTGGAACCTGCGGAAACCTTGTGCTTCCACCATTCGCCCGCGCCTTCATGCGCCGAGCCGAGGCCGCGGACGCGACCGAGCTGCGTTCCGTTACCCATGCGCCTTCTCCAGAAGCACGACCCAGAAGATCGCGGTGGCGAGGATGCTGACCGCGAAGGTGGTCAGCGCGGTGCGCTTGTTGCTCCGCAGCTCGAAATTCGCGCCGGCGTCCAGGAACAGGTGGCGCACGCCCGAGGCCATGTGCTGGAAGAAGGACAGGCTCATCCCGATCCCGACGATATAGCCGAGGATGTTGAGCTTGCCGTTCGACAGCGTGAACACGTCGAGGAACGTCGCATAGGCATCCGGGCCATAGGCGAGCGCGACCAGCCACCAGACGAACAGCCCGGTGCCCACGGTCGCCATGCCGGAGCCGGTAGCGCGGTGGATGATCGAGACCGCCATGTGCGGCCCCCAGGTATAGATGCCGATATGCGGCGACAGCGGTCGTGCCGTGTTGCGGACGTTGGCCAACGATAAATCCTTTCGGTCGACGCGGGCTTCCTTAATCCCGCCAGACGAGGATGCAAGACGGATTGCCCTTAGGTTCAGCCGGGCGGTGGATGCAAGATGTTGCGGAGCGGCAACGGCAGGCTGCTCCTAACCGGCTCTTAACCAGTCAGCCCACATAGCTCCTGTTCGATGCGGCCCCAGGGTGGCCGCCGACCGGGGATGACGGCGTGACGAATTCGGTATCCACCCAGGCACTTGCCGCTGCCGGCACGATGAGTGCGCGGATCGACACCAGCGCGCGGCTGCGCGTGTTCGACTTCGAGGGCTCGCTGCTCCAGTCGAGTCGGGAGTGCTGGGAGATCCTCGAGCCCGAGATCGAAGCGGTATCCGCGGCGTATTGGCACCAATGGGTGCGCTGCTTCCCCGAAGAGCGCGACTGGGCGCCTTCCGATACCGCCAAGATGATCGACGTGGGCGTGGTGTTCCTGCGGCACCGCTTCCTCGACACCACCGGCAAGACTTGGGTCGAATCGATCGAGCGCTCGGTCTCCGCTGCCAATGCTGCGGGCGTGCCGCCGATGGCGCTGCTGTCGATGATCAGCGCGAGCGACCGCGCCGCGCTCGAGGTGCTGCTGCGGCGGCTGGGCGGGGCCGATCCGCGGCTGCCGGCGCTGGTCGATACGCTGATGCGCCTGTCGGCGCTGGAGGCGGACATCACCGTCGAGATCTACAATATGTACCGCGACCATGCAGCGCAGGTGGCGCGCGACCGGCTGGCCAGCGAGTTCCGCGACTCGATCGGCGCCACGGTCGAGCAGGCTTCGCGCGGCGGCGAGGAGCTGCGCGGGCAGGCGGTGCACACCTCGGCCTCGGCGCGGGGCATGCTCGGCAAGGCGAGCGAAGTGGCGGCGGCGGCCGAACAGTCGGCGGTGGCGATGCGCGAGGCGGCGATGACCGCGGCCGGGTTGATCCGCGCGATCGAGGATGCGCGCACCGAGGTCGAGGCGGCGGCGGCGATCGCCACCCGCGCCTCCGGCCAGGCGAGCGACGCGGTGGGGATGAGCGAGATGCTTTCCGACCATGCCAAGTCGATCGAGTCGATCCTCGGCCTGATCCGCGACATTGCCGGGCAGACCAATTTGCTGGCGCTGAACGCGACGATCGAAGCCGCACGCGCGGGCGATGCCGGGCGCGGCTTTGCGGTGGTGGCGCAGGAAGTGAAGAGCCTCGCCAGCCAGACCGCGCGGGCGACCGACGACATCGCCGCCAAGATCGCCGCGATTCAGTCGGCGACGCGATCGACGGTCGAGACCAACGCCTCGATCCGCGCGACCGTGTCCGAAGTGCAGGAAAGCGCCAATCGCATCCGCACCGCGATGGAGGTCCAGGCGCAGACGGTCACCGCGATCACCGCGGCGGTCGACGAAACCGCGCTGGCGGCCGATTCGATGTCCGCCACGATCAACGCGATCCGCGCCGATACCGAGACGGTCGCCTCGGAGATCGATCGCGTGGGCCAGGGATTCGCCGCGCTCGACGAGCAGCTCGGTGCATTGAAGGGCAGCGCCGGCGAGTTCGTCGCCAAGGTAGCGGCCTGAGGAGAGGGGACGATGACGGTCATGTCGGAGCAGGGGGGCGACTGCCTCCGATCACCGCAGCAATGGTGCGCGGACTATGACTGGGACGGGACGCTGCTGGCGTCCTGCGCCGAGATCGCTGCCTTGCTCGACGACTCGCACCATGACATCGCACGGCGCTGCCAGGCGCAACTGCTGAAGAGCGCGGACGGCGCGCGGCTGCTGCAGGAATATGGCGCGGACGCCCATGTCGAGGCGGGTGCCACTTACGATCGGGTCAAGTTCGAGCAGCCGTTCGGCGCCGAATGGTCGCGTCTCGTCTGCGACTATGCCGCCGGCACCTATCGCATGGGCATTCCCCTGTCGGCGTTGATCTCCCAATTTGCCTATGCGCATACGCAGACGATCGACGTGCTGCGTGCCAAGGTCGGCGGCGACGTCGATCGGCTCGCGCGGCTCTGCGACGCGGTGCAGCGCATCGCGCTGGCCGAGGTCGATCTGATGGCGGCGCATCTCGGCGCGCGCGATGCGGCGACGATCCATGCCGAGCGGCGCGAACGGTCCGACCAGTTCCGCGCGAGCATCGCCGAATCGATCGAGGGCACGACGATGCTCGGCAATCGCATCCGGGTGCAGGCGCAGGGCGCCTCCAGCGCAGCGCGGGGCATGCTCGGCAAGGCCAGCGAAGTGGCGGCGGCGGCCGAGCAGTCGGCGGTGGCGATGCGCGAGGCGGCGATGACCGCGGCGGGGCTGATCCGCGCGATCGAAGATGCGCGCACCGAAGTCGAGGCGGCGGCGGCGATCGCCACGCGCGCAAGCGGCCAGGCGAGCGATGCCGTGGGCATGAGCGAAATGCTGTCCGATCACGCCAAGTCGATCGAATCGATCCTCGGCCTGATCCGCGACATCGCCGGGCAGACCAATTTGCTGGCGCTCAACGCGACGATCGAGGCGGCGCGGGCGGGCGATGCGGGCCGCGGCTTCGCGGTAGTGGCGCAGGAAGTGAAGAGCCTCGCCAGCCAGACCGCGCGCGCGACCGACGACATCGCCGCCAAGATCGCCGCGATCCAGTCGGCCACGCGTTCGACGGTCGAGACCAACGCCTCGATTCGCGCGACCGTCTCCGAAGTGCAGGAAAGCGCCAACCGCATCCGCACTGCGATGGAGGTCCAGGCGCAGACCGTCACCGCGATCACCGCGGCGGTCGACGAAACCGCGCTGGCAGCCGATTCGATGTCCGCGACGATCGGCGCGATCCGCGAGGACACCAAGAGCGTGACGAGCGAGATCGACACGCTGCAGCACGACGTGACCGAGGTGGACGACCGGCTGAACCAGCTGCGTTCAGCGGCGGAGAATTTCTCGAGCACGGTGGCGGCGTAGAGCCGCGCCGGCTCAGTCGCCGGCCGCGTGCTTCGCCACGGCGTCTGCCATGGCCGCCCGACCATCGGCGCGCAGCCCGCGCTCAACGCCGAGACGGTTTTCCAGCGGTTGGTTCTGGCTGACCTTCCACTTGCCCTCGAGCTGCGCGATCGGGATTTCGAGGCCGATGATGCCCTTCATCTGTCCCTGGAGGAAGTCTGCGGGCGCATCGTCGAGGCTCCAGGGCTCGGCGCGTCCCTGCTCCTGCGCGGCGGTGAGCGTACTGATCTGGCGCCGCAGCCAGTTCGCGTCCTCGATCAGGGTGGGCGTGCCGCGCGCCTGCACGACGATGTAGTTCCAGGTGGGGACGACCCGGCCGTGCACGCGCTTGGTCGCGTACCAGCCGGGGCTGACATAGGCCTGGGGGCCCTGAAAGATGACCAGCACCGGCGCGCCTTCGCGCAACTGGGCGACCTGTTCGTTGCCCCGGGCGAGATGCGCCTGCAGGACGGGACCACGCTCCGTCTGCAGCGTGAACGGCACCAGATTGGCCATCAGTCCCGTAGAGCCCTGGGTGACAAGCGTGGCAAGCGGATGCGCCCGCATGGCCTCGTACAGGCGATCGGGCCGGTCTTCGCGGAAGGCGGGCGGGCGGTACATGGCAGCCCTATACAAGTGCGGCCGATCCGCTCCTACCGAAACGTTCGCCGGCGCGCTTCGTCACCGTGTCGCACGGGGTGACGCGCCCACCCGCCCGCGCTAGGGCAGGCACCATGAGCACCCATATCCTCCTCACCGGCAGCAGCCGGGGCATCGGCGCCGCGACGGCGGCGCTGCTCGGCGACGACGCGCGCGTGAAGCTTGTCGGCCAGGGCACCCGCAGCGGCATCCCCGCCGACTTCACCGATCCCGCCGCGCCGCAAGCACTCTGGGCGCAGGCGCTGGACGCGCTGGACGGCCGGATCGACGTGCTGATCAACAATGCCGGGATCTTCGAAGCCAACCCGCTCGACGCCGAACATGACGACTGGGTCGAAGGCTGGGAGCGCACCATGCGCGTCAACCTTACCGCCTCGGCCGAGTTGTGTCGGCTGGCCGTGCGCCACTGGCAGGAGCGCAAAAGCGGTGGCCGGATCGTCAACGTCGCCAGCCGCGCCGCCTATCGCGGCGACAGCCCGGCGCACTGGCATTACGCCGCCTCCAAGGCGGGCATGGTCGGCATGACCAAGACGATTGCGCGCGGCTATGCGGGCGAGGGCATCCTCGCCTTCGCGATCTGCCCCGGCTTCACCATGACCGGCATGGCCGAGGACTATCTGGCGAGCCGCGGCGGCGACAAGCTGCTGGCGGATATCCCGCTCGGTCGCGTCGCGAGCCCGGAGGAGATCGCCGCCATCGCCAAGTTCTGCGCGCTCGACGCGCCCCCCTCGATGACCGGCGCGGTGCTCGACGCCAATGGAGCCAGCTATGTCCGCTGAGATCGACAGCTGGAAGGTCAGCCTGCCCTGCACCCGTGCCGAGGCCGAGGCGATCGACGCCGGCACGATCGAGATCGACGCGGTGCTGATGACCACCGAGACGGTGGAGGACGATGTCGAGCATTGGCGGCTCGATGCCTATCTCGAGAACGAACCCGACGCGGCAATGCTCGCGGCGATCAAGGCGCTGGTGCCGAGCGCGGCGGGCGTCGAGCCCGAGGTGGAGGCGCTGACCGCGCAGGACTGGGTGACGCTGAGCCAGGAAGGGCTGGAGCCGATCCGCGAGGGGCGGTTCGTCGTCCATACGAGCGCGCATCCGGTGGCGGCGCCGGAAGGCGGCCGCGCGTTCCTGATCGATGCCGGCCGGGCGTTCGGCACCGGGCATCACGCGACCACGTCGGGGTGCTTGGCGATGCTCGACGGGCTCGCGGACAGGCGCTTCGCCAACATCATCGACGTCGGCACGGGTACGGGCCTGCTGGCTTTTGCCGGCGTGCACCTCTGGCCCGAGGCGCAGGTAATGGCGACCGACATCGATCCCGCGGCGGTCGACGTGACGCGCGAGAATGCGGCGGCGAACGGCATCGCGGGAGTCGACCTCGTGGTGGCGGACGGCGCACTGTCCGATGCGATCACCGCCAAGGCGCCGTACGACCTCGTCATCGCCAATATCCTGGCGGGGCCGCTGGTCTCGATGGCACCCGAGCTCGCCGCGATCGCCGCGCCCCACGCGACGATCGTGCTGGCAGGTCTGCTGGAGACGCAGCGCCCGCAGGTGGTAGAAGCCTTCGAAGCGTGCGGCTGCACGCTGGAGGCGGTCGACCGCCGCGGCGACTGGACGATCCTGCGGCTCGCCGCCGGGGCGACGCGCTACGTGCCGGTCACTCCGCCCGATCCCAAGGGCCGCGACGGCTGGGCGCTGGATATCTGATCCACTCGTCACCCCACGTCCGTCATTCCGGCGAAAGCCGGAATCCATTGGCGCTCCGTTGCCGAAGGAGCCGAGCCGGACTGGCAAATGGATCCCGGCTTCCGCCGGGATGACGGCTTGACTGGGGGTATCGAGCCTCAGCCCCGGTGCTGGCGGACGTAGCTGACGATATCCTCCGGCGTGCGGAACAGCGCGTCGGGGGCCATGTCGGTCAGCAGGTCCTCGGCGGCATAGCCCCACAGCACCGAACCCGCGCGCAAGCCGACTTCGCGGGCGGCGTCGACATCGCGGGTCTCGTCGCCGATCGCCAGCGCGGCGTGCGGCTGGACGCCCATCCTGCGCAGCACCTGGCGGAACTTGGGTGCCTTGCCGAACAGCGACGAGCCGCAGGCATAGCAATGGATGCGGGCGGCGTGGCGCGGCCCCAGGATCTTGCGGGCATTCTCCTCCGAATTGGAGGTGACCAGCGCGATCTTCACGCCCATGTCGGCAAGCCGCTCGAGCAGGTTCGGGGTGCCGGGGAACAATTCGATCCGATGTGCTTCGCGGCTCACCAGCTTGCGGACATAGCGGGCGATCCACGGCATCTTCCAGCGCGCGATGCCGAGGAACTCGATCACTTCGCGCGAGCTCTTGCGGCGGAGCATCTCCACCTCGTCGGGGGCGATCTTGCGGAAGCGGAAGCGCTCGGCGAGATCGTTGGCAACCGAGACGAACCAGTCGCCGCTATCGGAGAGCGTGCCGTCGAAATCGAAAATGACGAGGTCCAGGGGGCGGGTCGCGATGGCGCCCGTCTCAG
Source organism: Sphingomonas azotifigens NBRC 15497 (assembly GCF_002091475.1). Lineage (GTDB taxonomy): Bacteria > Pseudomonadota > Alphaproteobacteria > Sphingomonadales > Sphingomonadaceae > Sphingomonas > Sphingomonas azotifigens. Next base: position 6,767 of record NZ_BCTR01000032.1, on the reverse strand, counting down.
CCATGTCCGCTACCAGTTCCATGCATCCGGCACTCCGCCCCGTTGCCCAACTCAATCTGTACCGTACTGTGCTCGATCCGGAAATCGTGCGCGAGTAGGTGCTGCAGATTAATCAAAAATGCGTCACCTGGATGACCATCGGGAATGACGAGGTGCGCGGTCAGCGCCGCTTCGGTGGTGCTCATCGGCCAGACGTGGAGATCGTGGACGCGCTCGACACCCGGCTGGGCGAGCAGCGTGCGCTCCACCGCCTCCAGATCGATGCGGTCCGGCACCGCCTGCAGCACCATGGTGAGCGATTCGCGGAGCAGGCCCCAGGTGCCGACGAGGATGACGATGACGACGACGAGGCTCACCGCCGGATCGATCCAGCGCAGCCCGGTCCACCAGATCAGCGCGCCGGCCAGCACCACCGCGGCGGAGACGGCGGCGTCGGCCGCCATGTGCATATAGGCGCCGCGAATGTTGATGTCGTGCTCGCGCCCGCGGGCGAAGAGCAGCGCGGTGCCGAGGTTGACGACGATGCCCGCGCCGGCGACCAGCATCACCGGGATCGGCGCGACCGCGGGCGGATTGGCGAGGCGTTGGATCGTCTCGAGCAGAATCGCGCCGATCGCGATCAGCAGCAGCAGTGCGTTGGCGAGCGCGGCAAGGATCGACGAGGCGCCGAGGCCATAGGTGAAGCGCGGCGTGGCGGGGCGCTTGCCGAGCTCGGCGCCGACCCAGGCGATCAGCAGGCCCAGCACGTCGGACAGGTTGTGCCCGGCATCGGCGAGCAGCGCCATCGATCCGGTCCAGATGCCGGCGCCGCCCTCGATCAGCACGAACGCGATGTTGAGCGCGGTTCCGATCGCGAAGGCGCGGCCGAAATCGGCAGGCGCATGGCTATGGCCATGACCGTGGCCGTGACCATGCCCGTGGCTGTGCCCGTGTGAATGGCCGTGGTGATGGCCGTGCGCGTGATTTCCCGACATGTCGCGCGATCCTAGCGGCCGTCCCCCATGTGATGCTAGCCCATCGCGACGAAAGGTTCAGCGGCGTTTCCGCTTGCCTTCCATCGGGTTGAACGCCGGCGGGCGGATTGTCACCAGCTCGCTGCGTTCGATCACCCCGTCCTTGTTCTTGTCGAACCGGGCGAAGATCTGGGCGAAGCGATCCTGGAATTCGGCCCAGCTGACCTTGTTGTCGCCGTCGCGATCCATCTCGAACGGGCTGGGCAGCGTGTTGCGATCGCCCATCCAGCGCAGCGACCAGTCCGAATAGGCGATATAGCCGAGGCTGCCGGTGTGTGCGGTGTCGGCGCTGTCGAAGCTGCGCTTGAGGCCTGCGTCGAACTCGGCCCGGGTGACGCGGGCATCGCCGTCGCTGTCGAACCCGGCGATCAGCAGCGCGACGGGTTCGGCGATCACCGTCGCCTGGGGCTGCGCACCGGGCGCGTTGACCGTGATCTGGCCCGGTGCGGGGCGTTCCTGGGCAAGGGCGGGGAGGGCAGCGGTGCAGGCGGCGAGCAGCAGGAACAGGCGCATCGGATTCCCTTTAGCGGGCGGGCAGCAACAGGCTCGAATCCCCGTAGCTGTAGAAGCGATAGCCGGTTTCGATCGCATGGGCATAGGCCGCCTGCATGCGATCGAGCCCCATCAGCGCCGATACCAGCATGAACAGCGTGGAACGCGGCAGGTGGAAGTTGGTCACCAGCCCGTCGACGCCCTTGAAGCGATAGCCCGGCGTGATGAAGATCGCGGTATCGCCCTCGAAGGGCTGGATCACGCGATGCTCGTCCGCGGCGCTTTCGAGCAGGCGCAGGCTGGTGGTGCCCACCGCGATGATCCGGTTGCCCGCCGCACGCACCGCGTTGAGCCGATCGGCGACCTCGGGGGTGATGCGGCCCCATTCGGCATGCATCTTGTGGTCGGCCGTGTCCTCGGCCTTGACCGGCAGGAACGTGCCCGCGCCGACGTGCAGGGTCAGCGTGGTGTGCCCGATGCCGGCGGCCTCCAGCGAGGCCATCAGCGCAGGCGTGAAGTGCAGTGCCGCGGTGGGCGCGGCGACGGCGCCGGGTTCGGCGGCGAACATCGTCTGGTAATCGTCGGCGTCGCGGGCGTCGGTCGGGCGCTTGGAGGCAATATAGGGGGGCAGCGGCATCCGGCCGCAGCGCTCGAGCAGCAGCTCGACCGGCTCGTCGCCCTGGAAGTCGAGCGCGAAGCTGCCGTCCTCGGCGCGGTCCGAGGCGATGGCGATCGCGTCGGGACCGAAGGTGATCGCATCGCCCTCGCGCAGCCGCTTGGCGTTGCGGATGAAGGCGCGCCAGCGGCGCGGCCCCTCGCGCTTGTGGAGCGTCGCCCCGATCTTCGCCTCGCCGCGCGTCCCCTCCAGCTGTGCCGGGATCACGCGGGTGTCGTTGAACACCAGGCAGTCGCCGGGGCGGAGCTGAGCGGCGAGATCGCGAACGATCGCGTCGCGCGTCGCGCTGCCCTCCAGCACCAGCAGGCGCGCGGAATCGCGCGGGCTTGCTGGGCGCAGCGCGATCCGTTCGTTGGGCAGCTCGAAATCGAAAAGATCGACATTCACGGGAAGGTTACGCGATCACTTCTTCTTCGGTGCCGGCTTCTTCGCCGCCGGGGCGGGCTTGGCGGGCGCCGCAGCGCTCGGGCCCACGGGGATCAGCGTCGGGCCGGTCGCTGCCGGCGCGGCGGCCGCCAGCGGCTGGTAGGGCGGGGGATTGTCCGACTGGATATAGGCGTGGATGATCACGGTCGGGTGCTGCGGCGGCTCGCCGCGCTGGATCTTGTCGACCCACTCCATCCCCGAGGTGACGCGGCCGAACACGGTATAATCGTGATCGAAGGCGAGCTTGGGCTGCATCATGATGAAGAACTGGCTGTTCGCGCTGTTCTCCGCCTCGGTCTTCTGCTCGGCCGTCGCATTGTCCGGCGCGCCGCGGCGGGCGGCGGAGACGGTACCGCGGACGTGCGGCAGCGAGCTGAACTCGGCCGGCACGTTGGGCAGATCCGAATCGCCGGTGCCGTCCCCCTTGGGATCGCCGCCCTGGGCGATGTTGTAGGGATCGTCGACGACGCGGTGGAAGGTCAGGCCGTCATAGAAATGCTTGCGGGTAAGCGTCTTGATCCGCTCGACCATCTTCGGCGCGACGTCCGGACGCATGCGGATGGTCACGCGGCCGCCGGTGGACAGGTCGAGCACCCAGGTATTTTCGGGGTCGGCAGGCACCAGCACCGACGGGCGGGTGGCGGCATCGGAGTTGACCCCCTTCAGCGGCTCGATGACGGGCTTGGGCTTGCCGCCACCGCCTTGCGCCAACGCCGGCATGGCAAACAGCGTGGCGGCCATGGCGGCCATCGTGGCTAGCAAACGCATCGAACTTCCCACTCGTTTCTGGTGAATGCGCGGCTCTAGACCAATCGCCCGGCGCCGCAAAGCCCGGTGGCGTTGGGGGCGGTCAGATGGTGCCCTTGCGCCCGATCGCCTCGACGCGCGCGACCACATCGGCCTCGACCGTTTCGGTGACGAAGCGGTGGATCGGGCCGCCATAGATCGCGATTTCCTTCACCAGCCGGCTGGCGATCGGCTGGAGCGAGACATCGGCCATCAGGAAGACCGTCTCGATCCGGTCGTTGATCTGCTGGTTCATGCCGGCCATCTGATATTCGTATTCGAAATCGGCGACGGCGCGCAGCCCGCGGACGATCACGCTGGCGCGCTCGCGCTCGGCGAAGTCCATCAGCAGCGAATCGAAGCTGACCACCTCGATCGTGCCCGGCAGCCCTTCCACCTCGCGGCGGACCATCGCCATCCGCTCCTGGACGGTGAACATCGGCGACTTGGAGGGGTTGGTGGTCACGCCGATCACCAGCCGGTCGACCAGCTTCGCGCCGCGCCGGATGATGTCCATATGGCCGCGGGTGATCGGGTCGAAGGTGCCGGGATAGACTCCGATACGGCTGTGCATGCGGGTTCTCCCCTTGACCCTTAGCGGTCGCGTTCGAGCGTGAAGCGCGCGACGTCGCGCAGCAGATCGGCCTCGGGGCCGAAGGCGTGAAGGTGCGCGATCGCCTGGTCGACCAGCATCCGCGCCTGCTCGCGCGCGCGATCGATGCCGAGCAGGGACAGGAAGGTCTCCTTGCCCGCCACGCCGTCCTTGCCGAGCTTCTTGCCGACCAGCGCCTCGTCGCCCTCGGCATCGAGAATGTCGTCGACGATCTGGAAGGCAAGGCCGATGTCGCGGGCATAGCCGCGCAGACCGGTGCGGCCTTCGGGCGGCACGCGGCCGAGGATCGCCGCGCATTCGACGGCGCAAGATATCAGCGCGCCGGTCTTCATCGCCTGGAGCCGGGTGACGGTGGCGAGATCGAAGCTGGCCTTCTCCGCTTCCAGGTCCATCATCTGGCCGCCCGCCATGCCCGACGGGCCGGACGCACGGGCGAGTTCGCCGATCAGCTCGACGCGGACGAACGGATCCGGATGGGTGGCGTCGTGCGCCAGGATCTCGAAGGCGAGCGCGTGGAGGCAGTCGCCTGCCAGGATCGCGGTGGCCTCGTCGAACGCTTTATGCACCGTCGGCTTGCCGCGGCGCATGTCGTCATTGTCCATCGCCGGCAGGTCGTCATGGATCAGCGAATAGACATGGATGCATTCGAGCGCGGTGGCGACGCGCGCCGCGCAGCTCTTGTCGACCGCGAACAGCTGCGCGGTCGCGAACACCAGCAGCGGGCGCAGCCGCTTGCCGCCGCCAATCGCGGCGTGGCGCATCGCCCGGTACAGGTCGGCGCGCGGATCGTCCGGCACGTCGAGCAGCCGGTCGAACTGGGCGTCGATCTCGGCTGCGACCTGGCGCAGCGCCGATTCGAGCGCGAGCGAGGCATGGGTCACGCTCGCCACGCCTCAGCCGGCCGCGAAGGGCGCCGTGCCGGCGGCGCGGCCGTCGGCATCGGTGCGGATCGCTTCGATCCGGGCCTGCGCCGCGTCGAGCCGGGCCGCGCATTGCCGGCGCAGCTGGTCGCCGCGCTCATAGAGGTCGATCGCCTCCTGCAGCGCCGCTTCGCCGCTCTCCAGCCGGCTCACGATCTTCTCCAGTTCCTTCAGCGCCTCTTCGAAGGAGAGCGCCGTGATGTCTGCTTGTTCCGCCATGGGCTCGCTATGCGGCAGGGTGGGGGGCGATGGCAACCGGGCGCGATCAATTCCGCGCCGAGGTGGGTCGGCGAGCGCCGCCACGCCCAGCGTATGATTGCGGCGGGCGGCACTCCGCGCCTAGGCCTGCGTTCAGAAGCGCGAAGGAGACTTGCGGATGTTCGAAATCATCAATCCCGCCACGGGCGAAACCGTCGACCGCATTCCCGAACTGGACGATGCCGGGATCGAGGCGGCGCTGGCGCGGGCGGCGGCGGGCTATAAAGCGTGGCGCGAAACCTCGATCGAGACTCGCACCGCGCTGCTCGCCAGGATCGCCGATGCCTGGGAAGCCGACAAGCAGCACCTCGCCGAGCTGGCGGTGCGCGAAATGGGCAAGACGATCACGGCAGGGCTGGCCGAGGTGGAGAAGTGCATCTCGGGCTTCCGGCATTATGCCGAGCACGGCCCTGCCTATCTGGAACCCACGACGGTCAAGACGCCCACCGGCCATGCCGTGGCGCGCTGGCTGCCGCTGGGGCCGGTGCTGGCGGTGATGCCGTGGAACTTCCCCTATTGGCAGGCGGTGCGCTTCCTCGCGCCGACGATCCTCGCCGGCAATGTCGCGCTGCTCAAGCATGCGTCGTCGGTGCAGGGCTGCGCGGCGGCGATGGAAGACATGGCGCGCAAGGCCGGCGCGCCCGAGGGGCTGTTCCAGAACCTCGCGATCAAGTCCGGCAAGGTCGATGCGATCATTGCCGACAAGCGCGTGGTGGCGGTGACGCTTACCGGCTCGGAAGGCGCCGGCGCCAAGGTGGCGGAGGCGGCGGGCCGCGCGCTCAAGAAGGTGGTGCTGGAGCTGGGCGGCTCGGATCCGTTCATCGTGATGCCGTCGGCCGATCTCGATGCGGCGGTGAAGACCGCGGTGACCGCGCGCGTGCAGAATGCCGGGCAGAGCTGCATCTGCTCGAAGCGGATGATCGTCCATGCCGAGGTCTATGACGCGTTCCTGGAGAAGTTCGTCGCCGGCATGGAAGCGGTGAAGATCGGCGATCCGATGGACAAGGCGACGGTGATGGGGCCGCTTTCCAGCGTCCAGCAGCGCGACACCGTGCTCGGGCAGGTCGAGAAGGCCAAGTCCGCCGGCGCAAAGCTGCTGACCGGCGGCACCAAGATCGATCGCGAGGGCGCGTGGATGACGCCGGGCGTGCTGGTTGGTCTCGATCCCGAGAGCGACGTCGCCAAGGAGGAGATCTTCGGGCCGGTCGCTGCGGTCTACAAGGTCGCGGATATCGACGAAGCGATCGCGCTGGCGAACGACGTGCCCTATGGGCTGGGCTCGTCGGTGTGGACAAAGGACGAGGACGAGATCGAGCGGTTCGCGCGGGATATCGAATCCGGCATGACGGCGGTGAATTCGCTGCTCGCCTCGGTGCCGGCGGCGCCGTTCGGGGGCGTCAAGCTTTCCGGCCATGGTCGCGAGCTCGGCCCCTGGGGGCTGCACGAGTTCATGAATCTCAAGGCGGTGATGTTCGGGGGCGGCAAGCCGGGGGATTGAGTAACCCCCTTCTTAGCCCCTCCTCCTTGGAGGAGGGGTTGGGGTGGAGGGATGCCAGAACGTCTGTTGGTCTCGGTGAGACACA
>NZ_BCTR01000031.1 GCF_002091475.1 Sphingomonas azotifigens NBRC 15497 | reverse complement strand
GCCCCACCCCAACCCCTCCCCTGAAGGGGAGGGGCTTAAGATGGGATCACCGCCCCGCCTTCACCTCCGCCAGCAGATCCTTCCGGCTAAGCTTGCCGATCATCGTCTTGGGCAGGCTGTCGCGGATCACCACTTCCTTCACCCGCTCATGCTTGCCGAGCTGGGCGTTGAGCCAGTCGCACATTTCCTTGGCGTCCGCGGTCGTGCCTTCGTTGAGCGCGACATAGGCATGGGGCAGCTCGCCATGATACGGGTCGGGCAGCCCCAGCACGAGCGTCTCCTTCACCGCCGGATGGGTGTAGAGCACCGCCTCGATCTGGCTGGGGAACACCTTGAACCCGCCGACCGCGATCATGTCCTTCAGCCGGTCGACGATGTGGATATAGCCGTCCGCGTCGATGATGCCGACATCGCCGGTGCGCAGCCAGTGATCGTCGACGAAGGTGCCGACATCGGTCTCCGGCCGGTTCCAATAGCCCCGCATGATCTGCGGGCCCTTCACCACGATCTCGCCCGGCTCACCTTCGGGGGCAGGCTTGCGCGGGTCTTCCTTGTCGACCAGCCGCACCCGGGTGCCGGCGATCGGCTGGCCGATCGTGCCGCTCTTGTTGAGCCCGACATAGGGATTGGCCGAGACCACGCCCGAGCTTTCGGAGAGGCCATAGCCTTCGATGATGTGCGCGCCGGTGGTCTGCTCCCAGTTGAGCTTGAGCTGCTCCGGCAGCGGCGCCCCGCCCGAGATGCAGAAGCGCAGCGAGGCGAAGTCACTGGGCCGCATCCCCGGCGCGTCGAGCAGTGCCTGGTACATGGTCGGCACGCCCGGCAGCGAGCGCGGCTTGGTGCGGCGCAGTTCGGTCAGCACCTGGCGGGCGTTGAAGCGCGGCAGCATGATGATCTTGCCGCCGGTGATCACCGTGCGGTTGAGCACGCAGGTATTGGCGAAGACGTGGAAGAAGGGCAGCACGCCCAGCACCGTATCCTCGACCTTGCCGACATCGGGGTCGAGCTCCGCCACCTGCCGCGCGTTCGCCGACAGGTTCTGGTGCGTGAGCACCGCACCCTTGGGCGTGCCGGTGGTGCCGCCGGTATACTGGATCAGCGCGACGTCGCGCTCGGGATCGATGCTGGGGATCGTGCAATCGCCCTTGTTGGCGATCAGCTTGGAGAAGGCGAGAATCCGCGGATCGTGCGGCTTGGCGGTGACTTCGCTGCCACGGAACAATTGGTAGAAGAGCGACTTGGCCGTCGGTAGCGCACCGGCGACCGAGCCGACCACCAGCCGTTCGAGTCCGCTCTTCTCCAGCACCTTGAGCGCGGTGGGGAGGAGCGCGGTCGCGGACAGGGTGAAGAGCAGCTTCGTGCCCGAATCGGTGACCTGCGCCGCCAATTCGTCCACCGAATAGAGCGGCGAGAAGTTCACCACCGTCGCGCCGAGCTTGAGGATGCCGTAATAGGCGGCGACATAATGCGGCACGTTCGGCAGGAACAGGCCGATCCGGTCGCCCGGGCCATAGCCGAGCGCGCGCAACCCGCACGCAACGCGATTGGCGCCGTCCAGCACCTCGCCATAGCTGTAGATGCGACCCATGAAGTCGAGCAGCGGCGCCTGGCGATGGGCCGTGGCGCTTTCCTCGAACAGGTCAACCATGGACCGCGGCGCGTAGCTGCGATCCCACTCTCCTGGATGCCGATAGGCGGTCTTCCAGACCATTTCGGGCTTTGTCATTGACATCAGTGTAAGCAACCCGATTTTGCCATGCAAGCGCGGTTTTGTGCACGCATGCCGGTCCGTCGCGCATCGCCTGCGCCCGGTCTCTACGGCAATCTCCGAGGGTTGGTTCCCGCGACTCAGCGGCCGAGCTGGCGGCTCCAGGTGACCAGCACCGATACGGCGAGAATGCCGAGGTCGACCGCCGCGTGCACCTGCTGCGGCGCGGTATCGCCAGCGCGGTGGGTAAGGATCGCGAGATCGGCATGGGGTCGCGACGGGCGCACGACGGCAAGGGCCAGCGCAATGGCCCCGGCAACCAGCAATAGGCGCTTCTGACGCGACATGGGTCGTTTCTCCCTCCAAACCATCTACACCGCCTGGCGATCGCGGGCAAGGTTAGCGGTGGTACGAAAGGTTAGCGATGGGCCTGCACGAAGGCGCGCGCGCGATCTCTTCCGGCGGCCTTGGCTTCGAACAGTGCGCTATCGGCGCGCCGGTACAGCGCCTTCCAGTCGGTTTCGCGAACAAGGCTGCCGGTGCAGCTGCCAATACTGGCGGTGATCGTCAGATCGAAGGGCATGCGGGCGGTGCGCAGCGCGGCGAGCACCCTTTCGGCCTCGATCGGCTGGGCGGCGGGGGCGAGCAGGGCGAATTCCTCGCCGCCCATGCGCGCGATCAGCACCGAGTCGGGCACCGTCGCGCGCAGGCCGGCGGCGAACAGCCGCAGCACCTCGTCGCCGCCGTCATGGCCCAGCGTTTCGTTGACGCGCTTGAAGTGATCGATGTCGACCAGCAGGAGCTGTTGCGGGTCGGTCCGCCCGATCGCCCGCTGCAGGAAGGCGCGGCGGTTGAGCAGGCCGGTGAGCGGATCGATATCGGCCAGCTTGCGGGCGAGCACCGCGCGGGTGATCGCGGCGTCGCGCTCCTCGCGCAGGAACTTGATCCGGTAGGCCACCGCCAGCGACGAGATCAGCGCTTCGGCGCCCATCGAGAGGACGGTCGAATTGTCGAGCCAGAAGCTCCACGGCAGCACCCGCAGCGATGCCAGCACGCGGGTGGTGGCGAGCACGATCGGCGCGCTCCAGGCAAGGGCGAACAGCCACAGGAAATGCGAGCGCTGGCGCCACGCGCCCAACAGGGTCGGCACGACGATGGCGAGCAGCCCGCCAATGGTGAGCGCATAGAGCAGATCGGCGATACGCAGGTTGATCGCACCGAACAGGACGACCCCCAGCGCCGAGAGCGGCACCGCCAAGGCGACGATGCTCGCCAGCCGGTCCAGCTGGCGCCGCGGCATGTGATCGTGGAAGAAGCTGCGGGTGAACAGCGCGGCGGCGCCGCCCGCCAGCCCCATGAAGAGATAGTTGAAGCGCAGCCGATCGTTGTTCGCCAGCGCGGGCGCAAGCCAGGCGAGCGCGCCCGAAGAGGTGATCGTATAGCCCAGCATCGCCGCCAGCAGCATGCAATAGTGCAGCTGGAAACGGTGGCGCATCGCGCACCACAGCGCCAGATTGTAGACGAGCAGCGCCAGCGCCATCCCCGCGAAGAATGCGTAGAGCGCGGCGAGCATCAGATTGGCGGCATCGCCCTGGCGCAGCGTGGCGATGCGGGGGTCGAGCAGGATGCCGCGCGCATTCGCCGATCGCTGGATGTGGAACAGGACGCGCACCAGCGCGGGGTCGCGCACCGGGACCGGCGCCTGCGCGATCGCGCCCAGCTGGATCAGCGGACTGATCCCGCGGGCATCGCTGTCCCAGCGCCGCAGCTTGCCATCGGCATAGACGAAATGGATGGTCAGGCCGTCCTGCCAGAGGCTGGCGAACCGCACCACGAGCGGATCGACGAAGGTGGAGCGGCGATCGATCGGCCCGGTCAACGCCCAGAAATTACCGGAACCGAAGCGATGCTGCGGCGTCCTACAGTCGAACCGTTCCGGCCGGCTGATCAGATCCTCCACCCGCTGGCCGGTGTCGGGGAGCAGGCAGACGCCAAGTGGTTGACCGGCCACCCCTGCTTGGGCATGGGCCGGGGGTACAAGGCACGCAAACAGCGCGACGAGCGCGATGCAAATCAGCCGGCAGGAAAGGGCACGGACCATAATGGTGTCCCTACGCTTGTCGGACAAAGAAGACGTAAATGAGGCCGATGCCGGGCACTATTGATACTGGCGAGAGCCCTCCCGATCGCACCGGACCGACGCGTGGGAGCATCGCGGCAGCGACGCGTGCTGCTCCTGCCGGCCCGGCGAGCGGCGGGCGGCTGGACGTGGTCGACGTGCTGCGCGGCTTCGCGCTGATGGCGCTGTTCCTGGTGCATGTCGTCGAAAGCTACGAGCTGTTCTGGGCGACCGAGCGGCCCGGGCTGATCACCGACATCGTCTTCGCCCTGTTCATGGGCAAGAGCTTCTCGCTGCTCGCCTTGTGCTTCGGCTTCAGCTTCTTCATCCTGATGGACCGCGCGGCGCAGCGCGGGCAGGATTTCACCGCCCGCTTCGCCTGGCGGCTGCTGATCCTGGAGGCGATCGGCTTCCTCCACGCGCTGATCTATCGCGGCGACATCATGCAGACGCTGGCGGCGATCGGCTTCCTGCTGCTGCTGTTCAACCGGATCCGCAGCAATGCGGTGCTGCTCGCCGGCGCCGGCTTCTGCCTGATCGGACCGAGCCTGATCGTGCAGCTGGTCGCCGGCGCGCTGGGCGCGGGCTGGGCGAACGCGCCGGCGCAGTCCTCGGTCGATCCGGGCATGCCAGTCTATCTGAGCGGCGACCTGTGGCAGGTGCTGCGGGTCAACCTGTGGGCCGGGCAGCAGTCCAAATACTGGTTCTTCCTCGAATATGGCCGGATGGTGCAGATCCTCGGCCTGTATCTGCTCGGCCTGGTGCTGGGCCGCACCGATTTCTTCGGCGACTTGGCGAAGAGCCGCGGCTGGCGGCGGCCGGCGCTGCTCGGTGCGGCGCTGCTCGCGGTGCTGCTGTTTCTGGCGCGCGAGCCGCTGCGCGAGGCCTTTTCGGGCCTGGGCCTGGGGCTGGGTGCGGACCGGGCCTTCTGGGCGCTGATCAACCTGTGGCTCGATCTGGCCGGCACCGCCTTCTGGGCGCTGCTGGTGATCGCGCTGTATGACGGCCGCGCGCGATGGCTGGTGCGGCCGCTCGCCGCGCCGGGACGGCTGACGCTGACCTACTACATCCTGCAATCGGCGATCTTCGTACCGATCTTCTACCATTATGGCCTGGGCAAATATAACGACTGGGATGCCGCGACGCGCCTGTGGGTCGCGCTGGCGGCCATCGCGGTCCAGATCGTCGTCGCGCACTGGTGGCTGGCGCGCTTCCAATATGGCCCGATCGAATGGGTGTGGCGGGCGCTGACCTATTTGCGGCGCGACGTGCCGTTCCGTCGCCGGCCCCCGGCGCGCTGAGGCGCCGGAGGCCGCGCGGGATCAGATGTCCTGCACCAGCCGGCCGTAGAGTTCCGGCCGGCGATCGCGGAAGAAGCCGAAGGCGGCGCGGTGGCGCTTCACCCGATCGAGGTCAAGCGTCGCGGTGATCACGCCCTCTTCCTCCCGGTCGAGCTCGGCGAGGATGTCGCCGCGTTCGTCGGTGATGAAGCTGGTGCCGTAGAAGGTCTGGCCATGCTCGGTACCGACGCGGTTGGCGGCGATCACCGGCACGACGTTGGAGACCGCATGGCCCACCATCGCGCGGCGCCACAGCCGGGCGGTGTCGAGGCTGTCGTCATGCGGCTCGCTGCCGATCGCGGTGGGGTAGAAGAGCAGCTCGGCGCCCATCAGCATCATCGCGCGCGCGGTTTCCGGATACCATTGGTCCCAGCACACGCCCACGCCCAGCTTGGCGCCGGGGCCGTCCCACACCTTGAACCCGGTGTTGCCGGGGCGGAAGTAGAACTTTTCCTCATAGCCCGGGCCGTCGGGGATGTGGCTCTTGCGATAGACGCCCGAGACCTTGCCGTCCGGGCCGATCATCGCGAGGCTGTTATAATGGTGCGGGCCATCGGCTTCGAAGAAGCTGGTGGGGATGTGGATGCCAAGCTCGGCGGCAAGCGCCTGCATCGCCAGCACCGCCTTGTGCTCGGTCACCGGCTTGGCGGTGGCGAACAGGCCCTCGTCCTCGACGCGGCAGAAATATTCGCCCTCGAACAGTTCGGGCGGCAGCACGACCTGCGCGCCGCGGCCGGCCGCCTCGCGGACCAGCTCGGTCACGCGGGCGATGTTCGCGTCGATGTCGTTCGAAAAGGCGAGCTGCAGCGCGCCGACGGTGATCTCAGTCATGACGGTCCTCAGAGCGTGATGCCGAACCGGGCGAGCGCCGCGGTGGTCAGGAAATACAGAAGGATGGTGAGGGCGATGCCCGCGAGGAGCGCCGGCGCGAAGCCGACGCCCGATCGCAGCAGCGCCGGTACGAGCAGGAACATGGGAAGCGAGGGCAGGACATACCAGAAGGTCGCCTGCAAATGGTCCGCCACCCGCACGCTGTCCTGCGTGTCACGCCACAGCCACACGACCCCGAGCAGCGAGATCAGCGGCAGCGAGGCGACCAGCGCGCCGAGCGCGGGACTGCGCCGGGCGAGCATCGCAACGGCGGCGACGATCAGCCCGGAGAGTAGCGCGCGGACGGCGAAGGCGGTCATCCGATCGTGGGGATCTGCTGCGAGATGCAGTGGAAGCTGCCGCCGCCGGTAAGGATATGGTCTGCCCGCTGGCCGACGATGGTGCGGCTCGGGAAGAGATCCTTCAGCGTCTCGATCGCGGCAGGATCGTTGGGCTGGCCGTAGAGCGGCACGACGACGGCGGCGTTGCCGATGTAGAAGTTCATGTAGCTGGCCGGGATCACCTCGCCGTCCTCGTCGAGTACCGCGCCGGGCGAGGGCATCCGCACCACCTCGACGCCGAATGCCTCGGCGCGGGCGACCGCATCGGCGTAGATCGCCGCGTTGGGATCGTCCTCGGCAGGCGTCGGGATCAGCAGCCGGTTGGGGCCGATAAAGCGGGCGAGGTTGTCGACATGGCCGTCGGTATGGTCGTTGGCGAGGCCATCGCCGAGCCACAGCACGCGGGTATAGCCCAGGTCCGCCGCCAGCTTGGCCTCGATCGCGGCGCGGTCGAGATCGGGATTCCGGTTGGGGTTGAGCAGGCACTGCTCGGTGGTGACGCACAGGCCGGTGCCGTCGCCGTCGATCGCGCCGCCTTCGAGCACCCAGCCATGCTTGACGGCGGTGAGCTGCCGGCGGGCGGCGAGGCGCGCGCCGATCGTGTCGTCGCCTTCGAGGTCGTACTTGCCGCCCCAGCCGTTGAAGCCGAAGTCCTGCGCAACGCCGTCGCCGGTGAGGATCCCGGCGGTATCGCGCAGCCAGATGTCGCCGAACAGTTCGGTCACGACCTCGGCGGCATCGCCAGCCATGGCGCGGGCGGCTTCGGCGGCAGCCGCATCGGCGGCGACCAGGATCACGCGCTCGCCGCGGCCTTCTGCATGGACGGCACGGGCAAAGGCGATCACTTCTTCGCGGGCGGGCTCGAGGTCTTCGACCCAGAGGTCAGCGTGGCTGGGAAAGCCGATCCAGACCGCGTCGTGCGGCGCCCATTCGGGGGGAGGGGTACGAGTCATGGCGCGGGCTTTAGCCGTGTCTCGTGACAGGGAAAAGGCCGGGCGTCCGCCAACCCCCAGCCGTCATCCCCGCGAAGGCGGGGATTCATTGGCCGGTGCGTTCGCAGCAGGAGCCGTACCGTCCTGGCAAATGGATTCCCGCCTGCGCGGGAATGACGGTGGTGATGTGGCTGGCCCCTGCCCTTACTGCCCCGCCCGCGTCTTGTCCCGGATACCGCGGAATTCGGCGTCCTTGAACCAGTTCGGCCAGTTGCTGCCCTCGGCCAGTTCGCGGCCCAGCCCGTAATAGATCCGCAGGTCGGACAGCGCGCCGTCCCAGTTCCAGTTGGGATCATATTCGTCCTGCGGCTTGTGGTAGCGCTTGTCGGTATAGTCCTCGGCCGCCTTGGCGCCCGCCGCCTTGCCGCCGACGACAAGATCCTCGCCGCTTTCGCCATAGAGCATCGGCACGCCCAGCTTGGCGAAGCTGAAATGATCCGAGCGGTAATAGCTGCCCTTTTCCGGCGTCGGCTCCATCCCGATCACCCGGCCCTCGGCGGCGACCAGCGGCTTCACCAGTTCCTCGAGCTCCGACTTGCCGGCGCCGACCAGCACGAAGTCGCGGGCCTTGCCGACGATGTCGAGCCCGTCCATGTTCACCCCGCCCACGGTCCTGGCGAGCGGATAGACCGGGTGCTCGGCATAATATTGCGAGCCGATCAGCCCCTGTTCCTCGGCGGTCACCGCCAGGAACACGATGCTGCGCTTGGCCGGCCCCGCCTTGGCATTGGCCTCGGCGAGCGCGACCAGCCCGGCGGTGCCGGTGGCGTTGTCGACCGCGCCGTTGCAGATGTCGTCGCCGTTCACCGGCTTGCAGTGGCCGAGATGGTCCCAATGCGCCGAGAGCAGCACCACCTCGTCCGGCCGTTCGGTGCCGGGCAGGATCCCGATCACGTTCTTCGAGGCCTGGCGCTTGATGCCCACGCCGAAGCTGGCCGAGGCCTTCACGCCCAGCGGCACCGCCTTGAAGCCCTTGTGCCTGGCCGCCTCGACCAGCGCGGCATAGTCCTTGCCGGCGCTGGCGAAGAGCGCTTTGGCCGCATCCTGCTGGATCCAGCCGATCAGCTGCGACTGGTCCGCATGGTCGCCGGGCGTATCCTGCTCAAGCTTCGGCCCGCCCCAGCTGCTCTCGACCACGCCCCAGCCATAGGCGGCCGGCTCGGTATCGTGGATGATGATCGCCGCCGCCGCGCCCTGCCGCGCGGCTTCCTCATATTTGTAGGTCCAGCGGCCATAATAGGTCATCGCCCGGCCGCCGAACGGGCCGTCGAGCGTCATGGTCTGCCAGTCGGGATCGTTGATCAGGAGGACGACGGTCTTCCCCTTCACGTCGAGCCCGGCATAGTCGTTCCAGCCGCGCTCGGGCGCGTTGATGCCATAGCCGACGAACACGACTTCGCTGTCCTTGAGGTCGATCTTCGGGGTGACGCGGTAGGTGGAGAACACCGCCTCGCTGCCATAGGCGAGCGCGACCGGCGTCTTGCCGCCGGCGAAGGCGAGCTTGCTGGGGCTCTGCACGCTGAGTTCGACCAGCGGCACGTCCTGCACCCACTGGCCCTTGTTGCCGGGCTTGAGCCCCGCCTTCTGGAAGCGCTCGATCAGATAGGCGATCGTCTTGTCCTCGCCCGCCGTGGTCGGCTTGCGGCCCTCGAAGGCGTCGGAGGACAGGGTCTGGGTGACGGTCTTCAGCGTGTCGAGCGAGAGGGCGGGGGCTGCGGTCTGCGCCTGCGCAACCGTGGCGGTGGTGGTGAGCAACAGGATCAGCGGCAGGGACAGGCGCATGCAGGGCTCCATCGGCGGGAATCGCACTGAACGTGTCAGGCTGCGGCCCGGCTGGCAATCCGCGGCTGCGGTGTTCGCGGATTGCGAAATGCCGCGCCGGCCTTAGGCTGGCATCGCAATTCCATGGGGGGATAGATGAAGACGATGGTTCGTGCCGCGTTGTTGGCGGCGGTGGTGATGCCGGTCACGGCGATGCCGGCGGCGGCGCAAAGCAAGGATGCGGCGCGATTCGGCAGCCGCGAGTTGGTGCAGCAGATCAGCCTCTCGCCCGACGGCAGCCATGTCGCGATGATCGAGCCGGTACAGGGCCGCGGATCGGCGGTCGTCGTCGCCGATCTTGCCACCGGCACCACCAAGGTGGTGCTGCGATCGAGCGGCCATCCCGACCGGCTGACCAACTGCCACTGGGCGAGCGACACCCGGATCATCTGCAACGTCTATCTGATCGAAAAGCTGGTCGAGAAGCTGGCGTTCACCCGCATGGTCTCGCTCAACAGCGACGGCTCGGACCTGAAGGTACTGAGCGCGCGCGAGAGCGCGAACGCGCTGGGGATGATGCAATCGGGCGGCAGCATCATCGACTGGGGCCCCGATGGCGCCAATGGATCGGTGCTGATGACCCGCACGTTTGTGCCCGAATATTCGACCGGCACGCATCTCGCCAGCTCGGCGGAAGGCATGGGCGTCGAGCTGGTCGACGCGACCAGCCTGCGCCGCAGGACGGTCGAGGCCGGTCGGCCCGGCGTGCGCGAATATATCAGCGACGGGCATGGCACCGTGCGGATCATCGGCGTCGAGTCGGTCCATGAAGGCGGCCAGCGATCGGGCCATCTCGTCTACAGCTATCGCCTGCCCGGCAGCCGCGAATGGAAGAAGTTCGGGGACCTGACGATCACGCCGACGGGTGACGTCGGCTTCAACCCCTATGCCGTCGATCGCGATGCCAACCTCGTCTATGGCTTCGATGATGCCGGGGGGCGCAACGGGCTCTACAGCATCACGCTCGACGGCACGCTCACCCGCAAGCTGGTGTTCGCGCACCCCCAGGTAGACGTTAGCGGATTGGTGCGGATCGGGCGGCAGCGGCGGGTGGTGGGCGTCAGCTTCGTTACTGACAAGCGGACGACCGAGTTTTTCGATCCGGAGCTGCAGAAGCTGCGCGTCGCGCTCGGCAAGGCGCTGCCCGGCAAGCCGCTGGTGACCTTCATCGACGCGAGCGCCGACGAATCGAAGCTGCTGCTGTTCGCCGGCGGCGACACCGATGCCGGCACCTATTATCTCTATGACAAGAAGACCCATGGCCTGGCGGAGGTGCTGCCGTCGCGGCCGCAGCTGAGCGGGACGGCGCTCGCCAGCGTGCGGCCCGTGACGTTCCCGGCGGCGGACGGCACGCCGATCCCCGGGTATCTCACCCTGCCGGCGGGCAGCGACGGCAAGAACCTGCCGGCGATCGTGATGCCGCATGGCGGCCCCGGCGCGCGCGACGAATGGGGTTTCGACTGGCTGGCGCAGTTCTACGCGGCGCGTGGCTTTGCGGTGCTCCAGCCCAATTATCGCGGCTCCACCGGCTATGGCGACGCCTGGTACCAGAAGAACGGCTTCCAGTCGTGGCGCACCGCGATCGGCGACGTCAACGATGGCGGCCGCTGGCTGCTGAAGCAGGGCATCGCGGCACCGGGCAAGCTGGCCATCGTCGGCTGGTCCTATGGCGGCTATGCGGCGCTGCAGACCTCGGTGCTCGATCCCGATCTGTTCAAGGCGATCGTCGCTGTCGCCCCGGTGACCGATCTGGAGACGCTGCGCGGCGAAGCCTATGGCTTCACCAACTACGCGCTGGTCGACGCCTTTATCGGCCATGGCCCGCATGTGCGCGAGGGTTCGCCGGCGCAGAACGCCGCAAAGATCAAGGCGCCGGTACTGATCTTCCATGCCGACGAGGATCTGAACGTCGGCATCGGCGAATCGCGGCTGATGGCGTCCAAGCTGCGCGGGGCCGGCAAGCAGGTCGAACTGGTGGAGTTCAAGGGCCTCGATCACCAGCTGGAGGACGACACCGTCCGTACCCAGATGCTCGACAAGAGCGACACCTTCCTGCGCACCGCGCTGGGCCTGCCCGCAAAGCCCTGAGAGGCTGTTTGGAAATGCGCCTCAGCGCATTTCGCGGCACCGG
>NZ_BCTR01000030.1 GCF_002091475.1 Sphingomonas azotifigens NBRC 15497 | reverse complement strand
CCGGTGCCGCCTTGAAATTCGCTTTTCCGCGAATTTCAAACACGCCCTGAACCCCGAACGAAAAAGGGCGGCCCCGAAGGACCGCCCTCTTTTCGTTTCCCGAAGGAGCCGAGCTTAGCGCGAGTAGAACTCGACAACCAGGTTCGGTTCCATCTTCACCGGGTACGGCACTTCGTCGAGCGTCGGCACGCGGGTGAAGGTGACCTTCGCCGCGCCGTCCGGCGCGACATAGTCGGGGATGTCGCGCTCGGCGAGGCTCTGCGCTTCCATGACCAGCGCCATTTCCTGCGCCTTGCCGCTCAGGCTGATTTCCTGGCCCGGCTTGATGCGGCGCGAACCGATGTTGCACTTCTCGCCGTCGACGCGGACATGGCCGTGGTTGACCAGCTGGCGGGCCGCGAAGATCGTCGGCGCGAACTTGGCGCGATAGACGATCATGTCGAGGCGCTGCTCGAGCAGGCCGATCAGGTTCTGACCGGTGTCGCCCTTCATGCGCGACGCGTCTTCGTACGAGCGCTTGAACTGCTTCTCGGTGATGTCGCCGTAATAGCCCTTGAGCTTCTGCTTGGCGCGCAGCTGGATGCCGAAGTCCGACATCTTGCCCTTGCGGCGCTGTCCGTGCTGGCCCGGGCCGTATTCGCGCTTGTTCACCGGGGACTTGGGACGACCCCAGATGTTTTCGCCCATGCGGCGATCGAGCTTATGCTTGGCGCTGGAGCGCTTCGACATGTAAAATCCTTACCAATTGCGTTGACGTTGACCCGGGCGGCACGCCGCCCTGATCGCGATCCCGGTTTCGCCTGGGCTTCCCTGGTAGAGAAAGCGCAGGGCCACCGCTTCACCGGGGTGCGGGGCCAATTGCGAAGCGGCGCGCCTAGCGGGGTGGGCGGGCGGAGTCAAGCCGCCACGCCCGTATCCGACCGGCCTTGCCCGCAATGTTCAGCTGCCGATCGGGCGGTTCTGCAGCGCCCGGGCAGCAGTAGGATCTTCCCGGCTGTCGATCACGCGCCATTCGGCCCGCGTGTGGCATTCGCGCTTGCCCATGTTCGAGCCGGTAACCTGGATGCGGCGGCACACCGGCTTTTCAACTGCCGGTGCGGCAGCTGCGGGCGTCGCCGTCGGTGCCGGTGCGGTCTGCGCTGCAAGCGCCGGCGAAGCAATCAGGCAGCAAACGATGGCATAAATCATACGCACAACTAGTCTCCCCCAGTGGATGATGCGAAGTAGCGCGATTTCGCAGCTGCGGAAATAGATGAATTGCGAAGAACTGGCCATACTTCCGTATGAACGCTCATGCTGTTAGCTGGCGATGGGAACGTTAGAGGCGTGCCATTCCGCATGCGCGAGCGGGTCCTGCTCGGCATCTGCCCGGACCGCCCGTTCCGCCTGCCAGCGCGCCGGCGCCAGCCGCCCCAGCGCCCAGATGGCGGCGCCGCGCACCACCGGCGCCGGATCGTCGAGCAGCGCGACCACCGGCGCTGCCAATCGGTCGCTGCCGCTGTTGCCGGCGGCGATCAGGCAGTTGCGCAGCATCCGGTCGCGGCCGATGCGCTTGATCGGCGAGCCGGCGAAGACCTGGCGGAAGCTCGCATCGTCCAGCGCCAGCAGGTCGGCGAGGCGCGGCACCGTCAGCTCCGCGCGGGGGTGGAAGGCGAGATTGGCGTGCGCGGCGGCGGCGAACTTGTTCCACGGGCACACCGCCAGGCAGTCGTCGCAGCCATAGATGCGGTTGCCGATCGCTGCGCGGAATGCGTGCGGGATCGGGCCCTTGTTCTCGATCGTCAGGTAGGAGATGCAGCGGCGCGCATCGATGCGATAGGGCGCGGGGAAGGCGGCGGTGGGGCAGGCCGTCTGGCAGGCGTCGCAGCTGCCGCAGCCGCCGCCGCTCGGCCCGTCCGGGGCGAGATCGAGCGTCGTGTAGATCGCGCCGAGGAACAGCCAGCTGCCATGGCTGCGGCTGACCAGATTGGTGTGCTTGCCCTGCCAGCCGAGCCCAGCTGCTTCGGACAGCGGCTTTTCCATTACCGGCGCGGTATCGACGAAGACCTTCACGTCCGCACCCGGCGCTTCGGTCACCAGCCAGCGGGCGAGTTCCTTCAGGCGGCGCTTCACCACGTCGTGATAATCTGCGCCCTGCGCATAGACCGAAATGCGACCCACCTCGCCTTCATCCGCCAGTGCCAGCGGATCGGTGGCTGGAGCGTAGCTCATGCCGAGCGCGATGACCGAGCGCACCTCGGGCCACAGCCCTCTCGGGCTGCCGCGCTGCTCGGCGCGCTCCTCCATCCACAGCATGTCGCCATGGGCGCCTTCGTCCAGCCATTGGCGGAGGCGCTCGGCGGTGCGGGGCGCAGCGTCTGCTTGCGCAATGCCGCAGGCAGCGAAGCCGATTTCCGCCGCCTTCGCCTTCAGCCGTTCTTCGAGGGACTTGTCTTGCCGCACGCGCACCCGCTACCACGTTGTGATTGCAAGGGGGAGGCAAAGTGCAGCAACTGGCCGTCAGCGCCTCCGGGCTGGTCAAGCGCTTCGGTGAGCGCCGCGCCGTCGACGGAGTCGGCATCGCCGTCCCCAAGGGTCTGATCTATGGCGTGCTCGGGCCGAATGGCGCCGGCAAGACCACCACGCTGCGCATGCTGCTCGGCATCATCGAACCCGACGAAGGCGAACGGACGCTGCTCGGCAGCCGCCATCCGCGCGAGATGAGCGATCATGTCGGCTATCTTCCCGAGGAGCGTGGCCTCTACCCCAATATGAAGTGCCGCGAGGCGATCGCCTTCATGGGCGCGCTGCGCGGGTTGCCCTGGGCGACCGGGCGCAAGCGGGCAGGGGAGCTGCTCGAGAGTGCCGGGCTCGGCCATGCCGCCGACGACAAGATCCGCAAGCTCTCCAAGGGCATGGCGCAGCTCGTCCAGCTGCTCGGATCGGTGGTGCACGAACCCGATCTGCTGGTGCTCGACGAACCCTTTTCGGGGCTCGATCCCGTAAACCAGGAGCGGCTGGAGCTGCTGATCCGCGCCCAGCGCGATCGCGGCGCGACGATCCTGTTTTCCACCCATGTGATGGCGCATGCCGAGCGACTGTGCGAGCGCATCTCGGTGATCGCGGGCGGCACGGTGCGGTTCGAAGGCACGGTGGACGAGGCGCGGGCGCTGCTGCCGCTGCGCGCCCGCTACACGCCGCATCACGATGCCGAGGCGATCGGCGCGATGCTGCCCGCCGATGCGGTGCGCGAGGGCGGCAGCTGGCGCTTCACCGTGCCCGAGGGCGGCATCGAGGCATTGCTCGTCCGGCTGATCGACGCCGGGCATGGTATTTCGGGCCTGTCGATCGAGCGTCCCGGTCTGCACGACGCCTTTGTCCGCATCGTCGGCGCCGAGGCGCTGGCCGACCAGCCGGAGACGATCGCATGATGCCGCGCTTCCTCCGCCAGGCGCTCACCATCGCGCGACGCGACCTCACCGCGACGGTGATGACGCCCACCTTCCTGCTGTTCCTGCTCAGTCCGCTGCTGATGATCGGCTTCGGTGTGATCGGCGGCCTCAGCGGTCAGGCGGTGAGCACCGCCGGGGAGGCGCGGCAGCAGATCGTCGCGATCGCCCCACGTGCCGAGCATGGCGGGCTGCGCACGGCCGATCGCGAACTGCGCAGCGTGTTCACCCGCGATTCCGCGCGGCCGCGGTTGCGGCTCGACATGCCCGACGCCGATCCGGCGCGGCAGGCGCGGGCGCTGTTCGATTCGGACGCGATCGAGGTGGCGGCGGTGCTCTACGGCCCGCTCGATCATCCGACGGTGCTGCGTCGCTCGGGCGACGAGGCGGAGGGGCGGTACCTTGCCGCACTCGCCGCCCAGCGGCTGCGGGCCGAGCATGCACCGGGCATCCGCAGCACGCCGCGGTTCGAGACCGTCGCCGCGGACGCGCCGACCATCAGCGGGCGCGGACAGGCTGCCTATTTCTCCACCTTCGCGATCTTCCTGGTGACGCTGATGCTGTCCGGCCAGGCGGTCGGCGCAATGGCCGAAGAGCGGTCGAACAAGGTGATCGAGATCCTCGCCGCCGCCGTGCCGCTGGAAAGCGTGTTCTTCGGCAAGCTGCTCGGCGCCTTCGGATCGGCGCTGATCTTCGTGGCCTTCTGGGGCACGCTGGTCGCCAACCTGCCGCGGCTGTTGCCCGGTGATGCGGCGGGGGTGCTGACCAGCCTCAGCGTTGCGGTCGGGCCGATCTTCCCGCTGCTGCTGGTCGGTTATTTCGTGATGGCCTATCTGCTGCAGAGCGCGGTGTTCCTCGGCGTCGGCTCGCTCGCCTCGACCCAGCGCGAAATCCAGATGCTGTCGCTGCCGATCACCATCTTCCAGTTCGCGATGTTCGGCATGGCCTCCTATGCGGCGGGCAATCCCGAGAGCTGGGTGGCGATCGCGGCGGAGATCGTGCCGTTCAGCTCGCCCATGGCGATGGCGGCGCGCGCGGCAAATGCGCCGGAGTTGTGGCCGCATGCGCTCGCCTTCGTCTGGCAGGCGCTGTGGGTAGCAGGGACGCTGACGATTGCGGCGCGGCTGTTTCGGCGCGGGGTGCTCAAGTCCGGGAGTCCGAAGCGGGCGAAGAAGGCGTCGGCGTAGCTTTATCCTCTCCCGCTCTCGTTCCCCTCCCGCTTGCGGGAGGGGCTAGGGGAGGGGCTGAACCGTTCCAGCGCTTCTTCCACGTCGATCCCTCCCCCGACCCCTCCCGCAAGCGGGAGGGGAGAAAAGGCTCAATGCGTCGCGTCGTCGATCGCGTTGCCCGTCCGGTCCACGCCGTTGGCCAGCGCGTCGCCGGTGTCGTCCGCGCCTTCGCGGATCGCGCGGCGGGCGGCGTCGGCGCGGTTCTCGATCCGGTCGCCGAGCCGGTCCGCCGCATTCGCCAGCGAATCGCCGGTGCGCTCCAGCGAGTTGTCGACGCGGTCCTCGGTGCTCGGCGAGCAGGCGGCGAGGCCGAGTGCCAGTGCGGGAAACAGAACGGACAGAGTCTTCGGCATATGGTCTCCTGGGTGTCTAGCCAGCGGGCGCACACGCGCGTAGAGGGCCGCCATGTCACATCGCATCGCCCTCGCCTCGGATCACGCCGCTTACGGAATGAAGGCAGAACTCGCCGATTGGTTGCGCGCAGCCGGTCATGACGTGCTCGATCTGGGCACCAATGGCCCGGAGAGCGTCGACTATCCCGACTATGGCTACCGCCTTGGCAAGGCGATCGAGACCGGCGAGGCGACCTTCGGCATCGCGCTGTGCGGATCGGGGATCGGCATCTCGATCGCGGTTAATCGCAACCCCGCCGCCCGCTGCGCGCTCGTCTCCGAGCCGCTCTCCGCCGGCCTTGCGCGCGAGCACAACGATGCCAATGTCATCGCCCTCGGCGCGCGGATGATCGGCATTGAGATGGCCAAGGCGTGCGTCACCCAGTTTCTCGAAACGGCTTTCCTCGGAGATCGGCACGTCCGCCGCGTGGAGAAGCTGAGCAACCCCGAAAGGAGCCCCGCATGAGCACCAACCCCGTTACGGCAGGCCTTCAGCCGGATGGCTTCTTCACCAAAACGCTGAGCGAAGTCGATCCCGCGGTATTCGCCGGCGTCGAGCATGAGCTCGCCCGCGAACAATATCAGATCGAGCTGATCGCCTCCGAGAACATCGTCTCCAAGGCGGTGCTCGAGGCGCAGGGCTCGGTCTTCACCAACAAATATGCCGAGGGCTATCCCGGCAAGCGCTATTACCAGGGCTGCCACCCGTCGGACGAGGTGGAGCAGCTGGCGATCGACCGCGCCAAGCAGCTGTTCAACTGCGACTTCGCCAACGTCCAGCCGCACTCGGGCGCGCAGGCCAATGGCGCGGTGATGCTCGCGCTGACCAAGCCGGGCGACACCATCCTCGGCCTCAGCCTCGATGCCGGCGGCCACCTGACCCACGGCGCTCGCGCGGCGATGAGCGGCAAGTGGTTCAACGCGGTCCAGTATGGCGTGCGCCCCGACGATCACCTGATCGACTATGACCAGGTCCTCGCCCTCGCCAAGGAGCATCAGCCGAAGCTGATCATCACCGGCGGCTCGGCCTATCCGCGTCACATCGATTTCGCCCGCTTCCGCGCGATCGCGGACGAGGTCGGCGCGATGTTCATGGTCGACATGGCCCACTTCGCCGGCCTGGTCGCCGGCGGCGTCCACCCGACGCCGTTCGGCCACGCCCATGTCGTCACCACCACCACGCACAAGACGCTGCGTGGCCCGCGCGGCGGCATGATCCTCACCAATGACGAGGCCATCGCCAAGAAGATCAACTCGGCGGTGTTCCCGGGCCTGCAGGGCGGTCCGCTGATGCACGTGATCGCCGCCAAGGCGGTCGCGTTCGGCGAGGCGCTGCGTCCCGAGTTCAAGAGCTATGCGGCGGCAGTGGTCGAGAACGCCAAGGTGCTGGCGGCGACGCTCAAGGAGCGCGGTGCGAACCTCGTCTCGGGCGGCACCGACACGCACCTCGCGCTGGTCGACCTCACCCCGCTGGGCGTCACCGGCAAGGACGCCGACGAGGCGCTGGAGCGCGCGGCGATCACCTGCAACAAGAACGGCATCCCCAACGATCCGCTGCCGCCGATGAAGACCAGCGGCATCCGCGTCGGCTCGCCGGCGGGCACCACCCGCGGCTTCGGCCCGGCCGAGTTCCGCGAGATCGGCAACCTAGTCGCCGACGTGCTCGATGGCCTGCGGACCAAGGGCGAGGCGGGCGATGCCGCGGTCGAGGCCGATGTGAAGGCCCGCGTCCGCGCGCTGTGCGAACGCTTCCCGATCTACGGCGGCTAAGTGCGCTGCCCATTCTGTTCCAATGAAGCCAGCCAGGTAAAGGACAGCCGCCCCACCGACGACGGGGCGGCGATCCGCAGGCGCCGGCAATGCGAGGCGTGCGGGGCGCGCTTCACTACCTTCGAGCGCATCCAGCTGCGCGACTTGACCGTGGTGAAGAGCGGAGAGCGGCGCGAGCCGTTCGAGCGCGAGAAGCTGATGCGCTCGGTGTCCACCGCCTGCCGCAAGCGCCCGATCCAGCCCGCCCAGATCGAGCGGCTGGTCTCCGGCATCCAGCGGCAGCTGGAGACGACGGGCGAAAGCGAAATCCCCTCCCAGCGCATCGGCGAGCTGGTGATGGAGGCGCTCAAGGGCCTCGATTCGGTCGCCTATATCCGCTTCGCCAGCGTGTATAAGGATTTCCGCGAGGCGAAGGATTTCGAGGAATTCGCCGGTAACGTCAGCGAGGTCGGCAAAAGTTGAATTCCCCCGTGATCGTGCTCGTCCGCCCACAGCTGGGCGAGAATATCGGCAAGGCCGCGCGCGCCATGCTCAACTTCGGGCTGACCGAAATGCGGCTGGTGAGCCCCCGCGACGGCTGGCCGAATCCCTCGGCAGGTCCCGCGGCGAGCGGCGCCGATATCGTGCTCGAAAAGGCGCAGGTGTTCGAAAGCGTCGCCGATGCGGTGGCGGACTGCACCCATGTCTATGCGACCACCGTGCGCAAGCGCGGGGTGACCAAGCCGGTGGTGACACCCGAGGTCGCCGCGCGTGAGATCCACGGGGCGCCCACGCGCAGCGCGATCCTGTTCGGGCCGGAGCGCTCGGGGCTGGAGACCGATGATGTGGCACTCGCCCGCACGATCATCACCGTGCCGATCAATCCGGAATTCGGCTCGCTGAACCTGGCGCAGGCGGTGATCCTGGTCGCCTATGAATGGTCGAAGCATGTCGGGCTGGAGAGCCCGCCCGCGGTCGATCTCGACCCGCCGGCGCCGCAGGAGGAGCTGGACGGGATGATCGGCCAGCTCGACGCGATGCTGGAAGATTCGGGCTATTATTTCCCGCCGGACCGGGTGCCCTCGACCAAGCGCACGCTGCGCACGCTGCTGACCAAGCCGCGCTGGTCGAGCCAGGAACTGCGCACGCTGCGCGGGGTGTTGTCGGCGCTGGATGGCCGGAAGCGCCACCGGGCGGAGTAATTTTCTAAATCCCCCTCCCGCTTGCGGGAGGGGTTAGGGGAGGGTGAGTCAGGCGAGCGAGCGACCCGCTGAAGATTCGCCGCGGCGGCGCAGCGCCCACATCTTCCACCGATCGCTCGGCTTCCCTTACACACCCTCCCCCTGCCCCTCCCGCAAGCGGGAGGGGAGAAAGAAGGGCGCGCCGCAAGCAAGCGGGGCGTCGTCACCTCAGCGGCGCGGCGGGCCCTTGCGGAAGCCGCCGGGCTTGCCGTTGGCGTTGCTGCGGTTCGGCGGACCGCGCCGCACCGGACCGTCCGACCGCGCACCCGGCTGCGGCGCGTCGGTCGCGCGCTCGATCCGGATGCCGTCGTCATCGTCGCCCGCCGTCCGCGCGAACTTGTCGACCGCGCTCGCGAACTTTGCCGCCAGCTGCGCCGGGATCTGGAAGTGCGTCTCGTTCGCCGCGATGCGGATCGCGCCGACTTCGTTGCGGGTGATGTGCCCGCGGCGGCAGATCAGCGGCAGGATCCAGCGCGGATCGGCGTTCTGGCGACGGCCGATATCCATGCGGAACCAGACTGTGTCGTCGAAGCCGGGGCGGTGGCGTTCCTGCTGCGCGGCGCGGCGTGCCTCCGGCGTCGCCTCGATCAGTTCTTCCGGCTCGGGCAGCTGCGCGCGGTGCGCGCGGACCAGCGCCGCGGCGATCTCGGCCGGGGTCTTCTCGGCGAGCAGGCGCTCGGCGAGTGCGACGTCTTCCTCGTCCGTCTCGATCGGCTGAAGCAAAGCGGCGATCAGCCGCTCGCGGTCCGCCGCGCGAATCTGCTCGGGGGTCGGTGCGTCGATCCACACCGCCGGGATGCGTGCGCCGTGCAGCATCTGCTCGACACGGCGGCGGCGCGGATAGGGGACGATGAGGACGGCGGTGCCCTTCTTGCCTGCGCGGCCGGTACGGCCCGAACGGTGCTGCAGGGTTTCCGCATCGCGCGGCAGCTCGACGTGCACCACCAGCGTCAGCGTCGGCAGGTCGATGCCGCGCGCAGCGACGTCGGTCGCGACGCAGACGCGGGCGCGGCGATCGCGCAGCGCCTGCAGCGCATGGTTGCGCTCGGACTGCGAATGCTCGCCGGACAGCGCCACGGCGGCGAAGCCGCGTTCCATCAGGCTGGCGTGCAAGTGGCGGACATTGTCGCGCGTCGCGCAGAACAGGATCGCCGTCTCCGCCTCATGCAGGCGCAGCAGGTTGATCACGACATGCTCGATATCGGCGGGCGCGACCGTCACCGCTTGGTAGCTGATGTCGCCGTGGCCGCGATCATCGCTCTTGGTGGTGATCTGGAAGGCGTTGCGCTGGTAGCGCTTGGCCAGCGCCACGATCGGGCGCGGCATCGTCGCCGAGAACAGCAGCGTGCGGCGGTCTTCCGGCGTCGCATCGAGGATCGCTTCCAGTTCCTCGCGGAAGCCCATATCGAGCATCTCGTCGGCCTCGTCGAGCACCGCGGCGCGCAGGCTGGACAGGTCGAGCGCACCGCGCTCGAGGTGATCGCGCAGACGGCCCGGCGTGCCGACGACGATATGCGCGCCGTGGTTGAGCGTGCGGCGCTCCTTCGAGGCGTCCATGCCGCCGACGCAGGTGGCGATGCGCGCACCGGCCGGGCTGTACAGCCAGATCAGCTCGCGGCTGACCTGCAGCGCCAGCTCGCGCGTCGGCGCAATGATCAGGGCCAGTGGCGCGCCGGCGGGCGGCAGCGTCTCTTCGCCGGCGAGCAGCTCGGGCGCCATGGCGAGGCCGAAGGCGACCGTCTTGCCCGAGCCCGTCTGGGCGGAAACGATGAGGTCGCGGCCCGCGGCCTGGTCTTCCAGGACGGCGGACTGAACGGGGGTCAGCGTGGAATAGCCACGCTGTTCCAGCGCCTCTGCGAGGCGCGTCGGTAGATTGGAAATAGACATTGAGACCCTAAAATTGGGGCTACGCGCGGCGCACCGCAAGCCCGATACAGTGTTGCAGGCGCGCCCCTCTATCCTCGCGCGCGATCGATCAGCCAGACGGCGAGCGTGAGGGCGAACCCCACCGCCAGCCCGGCCAGCAACCCCGCCGTCGCTTGTCCGCGAAGGGCACCGGCCACTGCGCCGACGAGAATGCTCGCCGTCAACAGGAAGCCGCCGGCCATCGGCGAACGCGAAGGGGTGGACTGCATGGTGCCCCTTGCCACGAAATGCGCGTTCGCGCCACCCCACCCTATGGTTGCCCGTTCGTTCACCAGCATCGTCCACCGGCGGGGAAGGGAAAGCGGCGTATCAGGCCGGCACGGGCGGTGTGCTCGCCCAGCGGTTGGAGTAGCAATGGACGTCTATCCCTATCTGAGTGGTCGGGACGAAGTGAACGACGCAGCGGAGCTGATTCGGCGCTTCGGAGAGGCCGCCGGCGGCGAGGCAGCGGCGCGTGCCGATGCAAGCCGGGATCTCGGCAACGTCATCCATTTCTGCCGCTGGCGCCAGATCGAGCGGCTGGTGGTCCTGCTCTCGGTCCCGAAGGTGCTGGGCACCGTGCATTGAGCGCGGCCTGAGCGGACAATTCTGGAGGCATATCCTCCGCCGCCAAGGCTAGGCTGTCGTAGATGAAGCCAATGGCCTGGCGTTCAAAAAGCCATCGTCATTCCCGCCAAGGCGGGAATCCATTGCCTTGGGTGCCTGGGGAGAGAACTTCGGCATCAGCGCCAATGGATCTCCGCCTTCGCAGGGATGACGATGTATTTTGGGCAGATGCGATCGCCCGGTCCTGACGGGGGAGGATATGGGACGGTCCGGACCCAACCCCCCGCACCGGCGTTCCCTCCTCGCACTCCTTCCGCGAGGTTCGCTTGACCACACCCCAGATCCTGTCGCTCGTCGTGCTCGCGGGCATGATGCTGCTCTTCGTCTGGGGGAAGCTGCGCTACGACATGGTGGCGGTACTGGCGCTGCTCGCGGCGCTGGCGGTCGGCGTGGTGAAGCCGAAAGAGGCATTCACTGGATTCTCCGACGACATCGTCATCATCGTCGCCTCGGCGCTGGTGCTCTCTGCCGCCGTCCAGCGATCGGGCGTGATTGAGCGGGCGATGCTGCTGCTCCAGCGGCGGGTGACGCGGGTGCGCTCGCAGTTGCTGCTCTTGAGCGCGAGCGTCGGCTTCGCCTCGGCGCTGGTCAAGAATATCGGCGCGCTGGCGATGATGATGCCGGTTGCGTTCCAGATGGCCAAGCGCTCCAAGGCCTCGCCCGCCACCTTCCTGATGCCGATGTCGTTCGCCTCGCTGCTCGGCGGGCTGATCACGCTGATCGGCACCTCGCCCAACATCATCGTCAGTCGGGTGCGCGAGGAGATGACCGGCCAGCCCTTCGGCATGTTCGACTATGCGCCGGTGGGGCTGGGGCTGACGCTGGTCGGGCTCGTCTTCCTGCGCTTCGCCTATCGGCTGATCCCGCGCGACCGCCGCGCCGCGCCGACGCTGGGCGAGGCGATGGACATCGAGGATTATGTCACCGAGGCCGCGATCCCCGAAGGATCGGAGGCGGTGGGCGAGACCGTCGCCGAATTCCGCGAGCGCCACGATCATGCGGTGGCGGTGACCACCATCCTGCGTGGCGGTATCCGCAGCACGCCCTTCCCGGACAACCGCCTGTGCCCCGAGGACGTGCTGATCCTCGCCGGCGCGCCTGACGACCTCGAACGCGTCATCGCCACCGATGCGCTGGTGCTGGAAGGCCAAGACCGCGCCCAGCCCGAGGGCAACACCAGCGAAGTGGGCGTGATCGAGGCGGTGATCGGCACCGACTCCAGCCTGATCGGCCTCACCGCCGGGCGGCTCGGGCTGCACGAGCGCTTCGGCGTGAACCTGATCGCCGTGTCGCGGCAGGGCGAGCGGCTCTCCGCCAGGCTTGGGGACATCGAGCTCCGTGCGGGCGACGTGATCGTGCTGCAAGGCCCGCTCGACCTGTTGTTCGAGCGATTGGGCGAGCTCGGCTGCCTGCCCCTCGCCCAGCGCGAGCTGCGGCTTGGGAGTGCGCGCAAGGGCCTGCTGCCGCTCGCCATCCTCGCTGTCGCCATGGCCGCAACGGCGACCGGCTATGTGCCCGTTGCGGTGGCCTTCTTCGCCGCGGCGGGGCTGACCATCCTGCTCGGCGCGCTGCCGGTGCGCGAGGCGTACGAGCATATCGAATGGCCGATCCTGGTGATGCTCGGCGCCCTGATCCCGGTCAGCGATTCGCTGCGGACCACCGGCGCCAGCAAGATCATCGGCGACCAGCTCGGCCATCTCGCCGCGACGCTGCCGCCCTGGGGCGCGGTGGCGCTGATCCTGGCGGCGGCGATGGCGGTGACGCCGTTCCTCAACAATGCCGCGACCGTGCTGGTGATGGCCCCGATCGCCGCCACCTTCGCGGGCGAGCTCGGCTATCGGCCCGAGGCGTTCCTGATGGCGACGGCGGTGGGCGCGGGCTGCGACTTCCTCACCCCGATCGGCCACCAGTGCAACACGCTGGTGATGGGGCCGGGAGGCTACAAGTTTGGCGACTATGCGCGGCTCGGCGCCCCCTTGTCGTTGCTGGTGCTGCTGATAGGCACGCCGATGATCATGGCCGTATGGCCGGTGCATTGAGGATGGAGTTTCCATGGAACAGATGATTCGCTTCGAGCAGACCGGCGGTCCCGAGGTCCTGCAATGGGTCGAGGTCGACCTGCCTGCGCCCGGCCCCGGCGAGGTGCGGCTGCGGACGGAAGCGGCGGGGCTCAACTTCATCGACGTGTACCACCGCACCGGCGTCTACCCGGCGCAGCTGCCCTCGGGCATCGGTGTCGAGGGTGCCGGCGTGATCGAGGCGGTGGGCGAGGGCGTGACCGGGTTCGCGGTGGGCGATCGTGCGGCGACCTTCGGGCCTGCGCTCGGGTCCTATGCGACTGCGCGCAATCTGAAGGCCGACAGTCTGTTCAAGCTGCCCGAGGACATCAGCAGCGAAACCGCCGCCGCGGTGCTGCTGAAGGGCTGCACGGTCGAGTTCATGGTCGAGCGCGCGGCGAAGGTTGAGCCGGGCTGGACGGTGCTGGTGCACAGCGCGGCCGGCGGGGTCGGGCAGATCGCGGTCGGCTGGCTCAAGGGCATCGGCGCGACGGTGATCGGCACGGTCGGCCATGAAGCCAAGGTGGAGAAGGCGAAGGCCGTCGGCTGCGACCATGTGCTGCTGTCGCGCGGGCAGGAGGATGTCGCCGCGCGGGTGCGCGAGATCACCGGCGGCGCGGGCGTGCCGGTGGTGTTCGACGGGATCGGCAAGGCGACCTGGGAAGCGTCGCTTGGCTCGGCGGCGCGGCGCGGGCTGATCATCAGCTATGGTAATGCCAGCGGTTCGGTGGAGGGGGTGAAGCTCGCCACGCTCAATCAGCATGGCTCGCTGTTCGTCACCCGGCCCAAGCTGTTCGATTACTATGTGACACCCGAGGAGCGTGCGGCGGGTGCGGCGCGGCTGTTCGAGATGCTGGAGAAGGGCGCGGTGAAGCCGGAGATCGGCCAGCGGTTTGCGCTGAAGGACGCGGCCGAAGCACACCGCGCGATCGAAGGCGGGCAGACGACAGGGTCGACCATCCTGCTGCCGTGAGACGTAGCGGGAAGGGAGAAGCCTGCGCACCCCTTCCGCTTGCGGGAGGGGACGGGGGAGGGGCTGCAACCCAGCAGCGCTTCTTCCACGTCAGCCCCTCCCCCAACCCCTCCCGCAAGCGGGAGGGGCGTTATTTCCGCTTGCTGAGCGCCGCGACGCAGCTCGCCTGGTCGAGCGGGCTGCCGTTACGCTGCCGCGCGTCCACCCAGGTCACCGCCGCCGCGCCGCCGCCATGCTCGGGCGGGTAGAGATACGCGTCGAGCACGCAGATCGGCCCGACGAACTGCAGCTTGCGGCCCTTGCCCTCGGTCACATCGAGCCGCGGTTGGCCGAAGCGCGCGAGCAGCTGCGGCGCGGTGAGCCCGCGGATCGGCGCCAGGTTCGCCGGCTGCTCGGGCACGCGCCCCGGCACCGGCAGCGGCGCCGCCGGCCGCGCGGTCGGCACCGTCCCCGAACAGGCCGCGAGCAGAAGCGCCGTGAACGGCACCGAGGACTTGGCGATACGCACAGCGTTCAAACGGTTTTCCCTTGGTTGCACTTGCACCTGCCTCTCTCTAGGGCGACGCCCATTACAATTGGAGCCCTGAACCTTGACCAACCCCAGCTACGACGTGGTCGCGATCGGCAATGCGATCGTCGACATCCTTGCCCAGGCCGATGACGCCTTCATCGAATCGATCGGCGTGCCCAAGGGCTCGATGCAGCTGATGTTCTCGCCCGAAGAGGCCGATGCGCTCTACGCCAAGATGGGCCCGGGTCGCGAGGTTTCCGGCGGCTCGGCGGCGAATACCGTCGCCGGCATCGCCGCGCTCGGCGGCAAGGCGGCGTTCATCGGTCAGGTGGCCGACGATCAGCTCGGCACCGTCTTCGCGCACGACATCCGCGCGGCCGGCGTGCATTTCGACACGTCCGTGCGTCCGGGCCAGCCGACCTCCGCGCGCTGCCTGATCTTCGTGACGCCGGACGGCCAGCGCACGATGAACACCTTCCTCGGCGCCTCGCAGTTCCTCCCCGCGAGCGCGCTCGACGAGCAGCTGATCGCGAACGGCGCGATCCTCTATCTCGAAGGCTATCTTTGGGATCCGGAAGAGCCCCGTGCCGCGATGCGCAAGGCGATCGAGATCGCCCGCGCCGCCGGTCGCAAGGTCGCCTTCACCCTCTCCGATGTGTTCTGCATCTCGCGCCACGGCGACGATTTCCGCAAGCTGATCGAGGACGGCCTGATCGACATCCTGTTCGCCAACGAGGCCGAGCTGCTGGCGCTGTGCGCGCACGAGGAATTCGAGGCGGCGGTGCAGCACATCCATGGCAAGGTGCCGCTACTCGTCGTCACCCGCAGCGAGAAGGGGGCGATGGCCCTCCAGGGCGACGAGCGGGTGGAAGTCCCCGCCGAACCGATCAGCGCGCTGGTCGACACCACCGGCGCGGGCGACATGTTCGCCGCCGGCTTTCTCCATGGCCAGGCGCAGGGCAAGGGGCTGAAGGAATCGCTCCAGCTCGGCGCGATCTGCGCGGCGGAGATCATCCAGCATTACGGCGCCCGCGCCGAGAAGGACCTGAAGGCGCTCGCCGCCGCCAAGATCGGCTGAGGCTTTTTCGCCTAGGTCCCCCTCGCCCTTCCGCGCCTTCGGCGCTCCCTCCCTCTCCCACAGGGGGAGAGGGAAGGGGCCCGCCGCCGAAGGCGGTGGGAAGGGTGAGGGGGACAGGGACAGAAAGAAGGGCCGGAGGATCGCTCCTCCGGCCCTTTCTTTTCGTGCGTGCCGATCCCAGGATCAGGCGTCCTTATAGCCCGGCGTGTGGGCGCCGCCGATCGGCGGCACCGGCTGGGGCGGCGCGTCCGCATCCGCTTCCGGTACGTCGACCAGCCCGCGGCCGACATGGCTGCGCGAGCGGCTATAGGCGTAATAGACCACCAGGCCGACCGCGGCCCAGCCGAAGAACAGCGTGATCGTCGGGCCCGAGAGGCTTACGAACAGATAGAGGCAGCCCGCGATCGCGATCGGCGCGGTCACCATGATCGCCGGCGTGCGGAACGGGCGGTGGCGGGTCGGGTCGGTCCGGCGCAGCACCAGCACCGCGATCGACACCGCCGCGAAGGCGAACAGCGTGCCCGAGTTCGACACGTCCGCCAGCAGGCCCACCGGGAAGAACGCCGCGAACAGCGACACGAACACGCCGGTCAGGATGGTGATGACGTGCGGGGTGTGGAACTTCGGGTGCACGCGCGAGAAGAACTCGGGCAGCAGGCCGTCGCGGCTCATCACGAAGAAGATGCGGGTCTGGCCGAACATCATCATCAGGATGACCGAGGGCAGCGCGATGATCGCGGCGGCACCCACCAGCCAGCCGAGGAACGGGTGCCCGATCGAGCGCAGCGTCCAGGCCAGCGCTTCCTTCGAGCAGACCACGGCCTGCTCGGTGAGCGCCGAACAGGCCTGCGACAGCGCGGGCGTGCCCGGCGAGAGCACTTCGCCGCCCGGGCCATAGACCGGCTGCGCGCCGACCGTGCCGATCACGCCGGCGGCGACGAGCATGTAGAAGATGGTGCAGATCGCCAGGCTGCCGATCAGGCCGATCGGCATGTTGCGCTGCGGGTTCTTGGTCTCCTCGGCAGCGGTCGACACCGCGTCGAAGCCGACATAGGCGAAGAAGATCGAGGCGGCGGCGCCCGAGATGCCGGCGAAGCCGAGCGGCGCAAACGGGGTGAACTGGCCGGTCTTCAGCACAGGGATCGTCACGATCACGAACATCGCCAGCGCGAGGATCTTGATGCCGACCAGGATGGCGTTCACCGAGGCGCTTTCCTTGGTGCCCTTAACCAGCAGCGCGGTGACGATCGCGGCCACGGCCATCGCCGGCAGGTTGATCATGCCGCCGTCGAACGGCCCGCGGATCAACGCCAGCGGCACCTGGATGCCGAAATTATTCTGGATGAAGCCCATCATATAGCCGGACCAGCCGACCGACACGGCCCCCGCCGCGATCGCATATTCGAGGATCAGCGCCCAGCCGACCATCCAGGCGACCAGCTCGCCCATCACGGCGTAGCTATAGGTATAGGCGGAGCCCGAGACCGGCACCATCGCCGCCATCTCGGCATAGCACAGCGCCGCGACGGCGCAGACGAAACCGGCGATGACGAACGAGATCATCATGCCCGGCCCCGCCTTCTGCGCCGCCTCGGCGGTGAGCACGAAGATGCCGGTGCCGATCACCGCGCCGATGCCGAGCATGGTCAGCTGGAAGGCACCCAGCGAGCGGTGGAGCGATTTCTTTTCGGCTGTCGCGAGAATGGCATCGAGAGGCTTTACGCGCCCGAATATCATTGCTTGGTCCCCTATGCGGCGAGCGTCGCGCCGCCTCCCAAATTGGTAAAGGCGCGAGCCTAGTCGCAAACGCGCTCCGTGCAATCCCTTACCGCGTGCCAAGGCGAAACAATATTGCGCGGCACGCGGTCTTCAACGAGCGAGCATGGGTCCTAGCGGGCGACCGGCGAAGATATGGACATGGAGGTGCGGCACCTCTTGCCCGGCATCCACGCCAATATTGGCGAGCAGGCGATAACCCGGCTCCACCACCCCGGCCGCGCGGGCGACGGCACCCACCGCGCGAACGAAGCCGGCAATTTCCGCGTCCGAGGCATTGCCGGAAAAATCGTCCCAGCTGACATAGGCGCCGGTCGGGATCACCAGGATGTGGTGGGGCGCCTGGGGCGCGATGTCGTGGAAGGCGACGGCATAGTCGTCCTCATAGACCTTCTTCGCCGGGATCTCGCCGCGCAGGATCTTCGCGAAGACGTTCTGGTCGTCATAGGGCAGGGTAGGGTCAATCGGCATGACGGGCTCCGTGACTTAGATCCTCCCCGGTACGGGGAGGGGGACCGCGCGGCGCAGCCGCGTGGTGGAGGGGCCGCGCCGCAAGGCGCGGAACGGGCTGAGCGCGCGGGAATACCGCCGCGTGCCGCGGCGGCCCCTCCACCATGTGCTGCGCACATGGTCCCCCTCCCCGTGCCGGGGAGGAATTTGAGGGGCGCAACCTCACGCCCCCCGCGCCGCCTTTTCGGCAATCCCGGACACGCCCTCGCGCCGCGCCAGCTCGGCGCGGACGTCGTCGAGGCTCAGGCCCATATCGGCGAGCAGCACGAGCAGGTGGAAGAGCAGGTCCGCCGATTCCTTCACCAGCTCGTCGCGATCGTCCTGGATCGCGGCGATCACCGCTTCGGTGGCTTCCTCGCCCAGCTTCTGCGCGATCTTGGCGCGGCCGCGGGCGGTGAGCTTGGCGACATAGCTGGTGGCAGGGTCGCCCAGGCGGCGGTCGCGGATGGTCTGTTCGAGCGTGTCGAGAAGGTCGGCCATGGTCTCCGGCTGCGGGAGGCGTGCGGCGCTGTCAATCCTTAGGGCGCGGGATTGCGGGGCTTCCCCTATGGTCGCTGCGAGCGATTCGCGGCAGCAGGGCAGGATGACGATGGTGCAGGAACGCGAATCGGGGGCAGGGCAGGGGCGGCTCTCGCGGCCCTTGTGGCTGGTGCTGGGCTTCGTGTTCGTCGGCCTTGGCTTTATCGGCGCGCTGCTGCCGCTGATGCCGACGACGATCTTCCTGATCCTCGCCGCCGGCTGCTTCGCCCGCTCCTCGCCGCGGCTTGAGGCGTGGCTGCTCGACCATCCGCGATTCGGGCCCACGCTGGTGGCGTGGCGCGAACAGGGCGCGATCCCGCGCAAGGGCAAGGCGATGGCCTGTGCCGGCATGGCGCTCGGCTACGGCCTGTTCGCCTGGGGCGCGCGACCGGGGCCTTGGCTGGCGGTCGGGGTCGCGGCGGCGATGCTGGGGTGCGCCAGGTATGTGCTGAGCCGGCCGACGGCGGTGTAGCGCGGTGCCGGGCGCCTGCGCTGCCGATATCAGGACGGCTTGCCTTCGGTAAGCTCGACAACCTCGAACGCGTAGGACGACCAGCCGCGTTGCCTGGCGGCCTCGGCCAGCGCCGTCTTCTTGCCGGCGGCTTCCTTCGGCGACTTGCTGTGCCCCCAGAAGACCTCGGTCTTGCCGTTCTCCAGCACCGCCACGATCCGCCAGAAATGCGTTAACGGCGCGGCGGTGGGGCCGATCGTCTTCACCCAGCCGTCGGCCATGGTCGCGGTCAGGTAGCGCTTCTTCTTCGCCATGCGCTGCCGATACCGGCGACGTATGTGGCAGTCACGGCTTTATGCGGTGCTGGAGAGCGAGCGCTGTGAATCTCTGATTGTGGGTGGATTGCGGACGTCCGCATAGCGGGTCAAGATGGTGTTATGCCAACCTACATCCCAATCGAGACGGGCGTTCCTCTACGCGCGGTAGCCAGCGATCTTATTGCGTTCGAATGGAAGACAAATGGAATTGTGGCGGACTTCAAGCTGCCAGATGATCCAGCGCATGTCCTGCGCATAAGCTTCGATCGCCAATGCATCGTCAGATTGTCGGACGAGATGGCGATTAGCACGGAGGAGGAAGACACCCCCAATGAAGGTTTGGTCCCTAACCACTTTGCATACCGCCTGGAGGGCGCACGCTTTAGCCGCTTTCAGTCGGAAATGTGGAAGGAAGTCTTCGGCCCTGTAGTTCACTACCAATTCGTCACGGGATGGGGTTGCATGGATGTATTAAGTGGTGGCTTGCCCTCGTTTTCGGTTGTCGAGCGAGCCGCTTAGGGTCGGGACTTGGCCGAGAGCAGACCCAAGCACCACCTACCCCTCACCGGAATCCCCGCCGCCGCCAGCGCGGCATGCGCCTCGGCAATCGTCGCCTGGCCGAAGTGGAAGATCGACGCCGCCAGCACCGCCGAGGCATGGCCGTCGCGGATACCCGCGACCAGATCGTCCAGCCCGCCGACGCCGCCCGAGGCGACTACCGGCACCGTCACCTGGTCGGCGATGGTGCGGATCAGATCGAGGTCATAGCCGTCGCGGGTGCCGTCGCGGTCCATCGAGGTGACGAGCAACTCGCCCGCGCCCAGCTCGGCGAGGCGCAGCGCGTGCTCCATCGCGTCGATGCCCGTGGCGCGACGGCCGCCATGGGTGAACACCTCCCAGCGGCCGTCGCCCGTGCGCCGCGCGTCGACCGAGGCGACGACGCACTGGCTGCCCATGCGGTCGGCGATTTCCGCCACCACTTCCGGCCGCGACACCGCCGCGCTGTTCACCGCGACCTTGTCCGCGCCCGCCAGCAGCAGCGCGCGGGCATCCTCGACGCTGCGCACGCCGCCGCCGACGGTGAGCGGCATGAAGCACACCTCGGCGGTGCGGCGCACCACGTCGAGGATCGTGCCGCGCGCCTCGTGGCTGGCGGTGATGTCGAGGAAGCAGAGCTCGTCGGCACCCGCCGCGTCATAGGCGCGGGCCTGCTCGACCGGATCGCCGGCGTCGCGCAGCTCAACGAAGTTGACGCCCTTGACGACGCGGCCGTTCGCCACGTCGAGGCAGGGGATGACGCGGGCGCGGACGGTCATCGCCCGGCCTCGATCGCCTCGGCGAGGTCGAGCCGGCCGTCATAGAGCGCGCGGCCGGAGATCACGCCTTCGATGCCGTCCTCTACGTGCTGGCGGAGCGCATGGATGTCGTGGATGTCGGTGACGCCGCCGCTGGCGATCACCGGGATCGAGACAGCGCGGGCGAGCGCCACGGTCGCCTCGACATTGCACCCCTTGAGCAGGCCGTCGCGGCCGACATCGGTGAAGAGCAAAGCGGCGACGCCGGCATCCTCGAAGCGGCGGGCGAGATCGACCACGCTCACGTCCGACACATCGGCCCAGCCATGCGTCGCGACCATGCCGTCGCGGGCGTCGACGGCGACGACGATCTGGCCGGGATGCGCGCGGGCGGCCTCGCGGACCAGCTCCGGGTTCTCCAGCGCGGCGGTGCCGATCACGACGCGGGTGACGCCCATGTCGAGCCAGCGCCGGATCGATTCGTGGTTCCGGATGCCGCCGCCGAGCTGCACCTTGGCAGGCGTCTTCGCCAGGATGTTGGCGACCGCGAGGCCGTTGACCGATTCGCCCGCGAACGCGCCGTCGAGGTCGACGACGTGCAGCCATTCGGCGCCGGCCTCAGCGAACAGCGCGGCCTGGGCGGCGGGATCGTCGCCATACACAGTGGCGCGCGCCATGTCGCCTTCGGCCAGGCGAACGACCTGGCCGGCCTTGAGATCGATGGCGGGGAAGATGTGCAGGGTCATTGCTTCGTCCATGTCGGCGTGCCGTACGCGTTCCCCTCCCGCTTGCGGGAGGGGCTAGGGGAGGGGATGGAACCTCGCGGCGTTTCTACCACGTCAGTCCCTCCCCCGACCCCTCCCGCGAGCGGGAGGGGAGCGAAAGTCGGAAGCGTGCGCTCACGGCTTCCACGCCAGGAACCGTTCGAGCAGCGCGATGCCGTAGCGCTGGCTCTTTTCGGGGTGGAATTGCAGGCCGACGATATTGTCCCGGCCGATCGCGGCGGTCACCGGGCCGCCATGCTCGGTGGTGGCGAGCACCGCGTCGCCGTCGAATGCGAAGCTGTGGAGGAAATAGGCCTCGCCGCGCTCGATCAGCGGGTGGTCGACCGTCGGCACCACATCGTTCCAGCCCATGTGCGGCACGCGCAGCTCGGGGCCGGCGGGGAGCTGGCGGACGGTGCCGGGGATCCAGCCGAGCCCGGCATGGCTGCCGAGTTCCTCGCCGGTCGTCGCGAGCAATTGCATGCCGACGCACACGCCGAGGAACGGCACCGCGTCGCGCAGCACGCGAGTCTCCAGCGCCTCGATCATGCCGGGCAGCGCGCGCAGGCCCGACGCGCAGGCGCCGAACGCGCCGACGCCGGGCAGCACCACGCGGTCGGCGGCCAGCACTACCGCCGGGTCCGCCGTCACCGCGATGTCTGTCGCGCCCGCCGCCTTCAGCGCATTGTGCACCGAGTGGAGGTTGCCCGCGCCGTAATCGATCAGCGCGACGCTCACTGGCCGAGCGCTTCCAGCCCCGGTGCGAGGATGCTCGGGGCGACTTCGATGAAGGCATAGTCGGCCGCGCCCGCCGTGGCGAACGGATCGGTGGCGGCCCAGGCCTGCACGTCGTCGAGCGACCCACGCGCCATGAAGAAGCCGCCGGTCACCGGCACCTTGCGGCCGGCCACCAGCAGGCGGCCGTCTGCCACGCCCTGCTTGAGCCAGTCGACATGCGCGGGGCGCAACGCGTCGATCTCGGAAATGTCCACCTTGTAGGTCAGCAGCACGAGGATCATCACAGCACTCCCTTGGTCGAGGGGATGGCATCCGCCTTGCGCGGATCGATCTCCACCGCCTCGCGCAGCGCGCGGGCCAGGCCCTTGAACGCGGCTTCGGCGATATGGTGGTTGTTGCTGCCGTAGAGCGTCTCGACGTGCAGCGTCAGCCCTGCGGTCTGGGCGAAGCTGTGGAACCAGTGCTCGAACATCTCGGTATCCATCTCGCCGAGCTTCTTCTGCGAGAATGCGGTTTTCCACACGAGATAGGGGCGGCCGGAAATGTCCACGGCGACGCGGGTCAGCGTCTCGTCCATCGGCGACAGCGCGTCGGCGTAGCGGCGGATGCCCTTCTTGTCGCCCAGCGCTTTCGCAATGGCCTCGCCGATCGCGAGCCCGGTATCCTCCACCGTATGGTGCTGGTCGATATGGAGGTCGCCCACGGTCTTGATGTCCATGTCGATCAGCGAGTGCCGGCTCAGCTGCTCGAGCATGTGATCGAAGAATCCGATGCCCGTATGGATGGTATAGACGCCGGTGCCGTCGAGGTTGACGGTGACGTCGATCGAGGTTTCGCTGGTCTTCCGGCTGATCGTCGCGGTGCGCATGGAGGTGCACATAACGCGCATGGCGCTTCATGCAATCTTGACCCCAATTTTTCAGCCGCTACCCAAGGGGCATGACCGGCACCGTGCCCGATAGTTTGATTCCGTATGACGAGATCGTGCAGGAGGCGCTGCGCGCCGTCGTCGGCCGCGTTCTTGGATCGGTGGCGCAGACCGGCGGACTGCCGGGCGCGCATCATTTCTACATCACGTTCAAGACGCAGGCGCCGGGGGTCGACATCCCGCAGCGGCTGATGGAGCGGTTCCCGGACGAGATGACCATCGTCCTGCAGCACCGCTTCTGGGACCTGACGGTGGACGACCGGAAATTCTCGGTGGGGCTCAGCTTCAACCAGATCCCGTCGATCCTGACGATCCCGTTCGCGGCGATCACCGGCTTCCACGATCCGGCGGTGAATTTCGAGCTGCGCTTCCAGGCGACCGATGGTCCCGAGGGGCCCGAGCCGCACGAGCATGACGATGCCGAGAATGACGGCGCACCGGCGGCCAAGCCCGCCGAGGACGGCTCGAACGTCGTGTCGGTGGATTTCAAGCGGAAGAAGTAAGCCAAAGGCCGCAATCAAAGAGCGTTTCCTCCCCCGCCAGGGGGAGGGCAGTCGCAGACGGCAATCCCGTGCCGTCATCCCCGCGAAGGCGGGGATCCATTGGCGCTGAAGTTTCGGTTCTTTCCGCGGGCGTCCTGGCAAATGGATTCCCGCCTTCGCGGGAATGACGGCGTAATTTGTGGCGAGTGCGACCTCATCCATATGCGATCGCCCTGCCGTGGCGCGGCGGGTGGGCTGCCTCCCCAGCTCCTACAGCAGTCCCTTCCCCCGCAGGCTTACATGGCCTTCGCTGCCGATGATGATGTGATCGTGCACCGCGATGCCGAGCGGCTTGCCTGCATCGGCGATCCGGCGCGTCACGTCGATGTCGGCGCGGCTCGGGCTGGGATCGCCCGAGGGGTGGTTGTGGACCAGAATCAGCGCTGCCGAGCCCAGGTGGAGCGCGCGGGCGATGACCTGGCGCACATAGAGCGGCGCCTCGTCGATCGACCCTTCGTTCATCAGCTCGTCGCGGATCAGCATGTTGCGCGTGTTGAGGTGGAGCACGCGCACCCGTTCGATGGCGTGCGGGGCCATGTCGGCGCGCAGATAGTCGAGCAGCGCCTGCCAATTGGCGAGCACCGGCTTCTCGCGGATCCGCGCCTGGAGCAGCCGTAGGGCCGCCGCGTGCACGGCCTTGAGCGCGGCAATCTGAGTCTCCTTGATTCCTTCGACCCGCAGCATCGCCTCGGGATCGGCGGCGAGCAGGCCGGCCAGGCCGTCAAATTCCTTCAGCAATGTCTTGGCGAGCGGCTTGGTGTCCCTGCGCGGGATGGTCAGCGCCAGCAGATACTCGATGAGTTCGTGA
Source organism: Sphingomonas azotifigens NBRC 15497 (assembly GCF_002091475.1). Lineage (GTDB taxonomy): Bacteria > Pseudomonadota > Alphaproteobacteria > Sphingomonadales > Sphingomonadaceae > Sphingomonas > Sphingomonas azotifigens. Next base: position 13,089 of record NZ_BCTR01000030.1, on the reverse strand, counting down.
TCGAGCAGTGCCTCCGGCCCGCCCTCGAACAGGCGTTGCCGCAGCCGCGCGCGGTGGCCGCTGTTATCGGGGGTGTCGACGGACATCGCCCAGGACTATGCAGGGGCAGGGCCTCCGCCGCAATCGGGCGCTGCCTATAGGCGCTCGCCGTGGCGCAGTGCTGCGACGCCATGGACGTAAATGGCGGAATTCCGCGGATGCGAAGAAGCGGGCCGGGCACAATCCGGCAATGAAGCGCAGGATGCTGCAACGGTTGACTCGGTCGATTGGTCTTCCTAAAGCGCCCGTACGTCGCGGCCATCGGCTTGCGATGCTGTATGTCGCCCGCCCGATGCGCGGCGGCTTTTTCATATCTGGATCGCCGTGCTCGCTTTGTCTGACGACCCTATCCGTTCCGACCTCGACCGTCGCATCGCCGATGCGAAGGCGGCGGTGCGCGAGGGTCAGACGCCGGTGCGCAAGCCCGAAAAGGGCTATAAGCAGGGCTCGCGGGTGCTCGCCGAACTGATCGGCGCACCGCTGGGCGGCGGGGTGATCGGTTTCGCGCTGGACCGCTGGCTGGGAACGACCCCTTGGGCATTCCTGATCGTGCTGGCACTCAGCGTGGTCGTGGCGTTTCGCAACATCTACAAGATTTCGAAGGAGCGCGCAGAGTGAGCGCCGGCAAAATCGATCCGATGGAGCAGTTCAAGGTCGAGCCCATTCTGGGCCGGCATATCGACCTGTTCGGCTATGACATCTCCTTCACCAACTCGGCGCTGTTCATGTTCGTGGTCGCCGCGCTGCTGTTCATCTTCATGGTGGGCGGCATGCAGCGCAAGCTGATCCCGGGCAAGTGGCAGCTGATGGTGGAAGGCGCGGTCGGGTTCATCGACTCGATGGTGAATGTGAACATCGGCAAGGGCGGCAAGAAGTTCGCGCCGTACATCTTCTCGCTGTTCTTCTTCATCCTGTTCGCCAACCTGGTCGGCGTGCTGCCGCTGGCGGTGCTGCCGGGGCTGCACACCTTCGCGGTCACCAGCCACATCACCGTCACCGCGGTGCTCGCCTTCTTCTCGTTCGGCATCGTCCTCGCGGTCGGCCTGATCAAGCATGGCGTGAAGTTCTTCTCGCTGTTCGTGCCGCACGGCGCGCCGGTGTGGCTGATGCCGGTGATCGTGCCCGTCGAACTGATCTCGTTCCTGGTGCGCCCGTTCTCGCTGGGTCTGCGACTGTTCGTCGCGATGACCGCGGGGCACATCCTGCTCGAGGTGTTCGGCAGCTTCGTCGTTCAGGGCCTGAGCAGCGGCACGCCGCTGGGTGGCGTGGTCGGCGTGCTGAGCTTCGCGATGATCGTCGGCGTCAGCGCGCTCGAGCTGCTCGTCTGCGCGATCCAGGCCTATGTGTTCGCGCTGCTGACCTCGCTGTATCTCCACGACGCGGTGCACCTGCACTAAGTCGATCCGTTTCGTTCTGATTTTTTAAGATTATCTAGGGAGCTAGAAATGACTGATCTGGGTGCAATGTACATCGGTGCCGGCCTGGCTGCGATCGGTATCGGCCTCGCCGCGCTCGGCGTGGGCAACGTGTTCGGTTCGTTCCTCGAAGGCGCGCTGCGCAACCCGGGTGCCGCTGACGGCCAGCAGGGTCGCCTGTTCATCGGTTTCGCCGCGTCGGAACTGCTGGGCCTGATCGCGTTCGTCGTCGCGATCCTGATCCTCTTCGTCGTCAAGTAAGCAGAACGGAGGCCTCGGCCGATGCCGCAGTTAGATCAGATCCCGGAGATCTACGCCTCGCAGGTCTTCTGGCTCGCGATCGTATTTGCCCTGATCTACTTCGGGATCGGCAAGGCGATGGTGCCGAAGATCGAGCGGACGATGGAAGATCGCGCCGCCCGCATCAGCGGCGACCTCGCAGCAGCCGAGGCGGCGCGCGACGCCGCCAAGGCCGCGGACGAGGCCTATCAGGCGGGGCTGGACGCTGCCCGTGCCGAGGCGCTGCGGGTGACCGCCAGCGCCAAGGCGCAGGCGGCGACCGCCGCCGAAGCCAAGCTAAAGGCTGCCACCGCGGCCGATGAAGCACGGCTTGCCGACGCGACCCGCAGCATCGCCGAGCGCGAGCAGGCGGCGATCGGCGAGATCGAGGCGGCGACCGTCGAGGCCGTCGAGGCAATCGTCGCCCGCGTGTCGGGTGTCGCAGTCGATCGCGCCAGCGTCGAACAGAAGGTAAAGGCGGCGCTCGCCCATGGCTGAACAAGCTCATTCCCTGAACGCCGAGGTCGGTACCGTGGAACTCCATCACGAGCCGGCGGTGTTCGGCGTGATCACTGCGCCGGGCTTCGTGGCGATTTCGATGCTCGTCGTCGTGCTGATCATCCTGGTCAACAAGGTGCCGGGCATGATCGGCGCCATGCTCGACAAGCAGATTTCCAAGATCCGCACCCAGCTCGACGAAGCGTCGAAGCTGCGGAGCGAAGCCGAGGCGATGCTCGCCGAGGCGAAGGCCCGCACCGCGTCCGCCGATGCGGATGCCAAGGCGGTGGTCGCCAACGCCCAGGCCGAGGCTGCCGCGATGCAGGCCAAGGCCGAGGCCGACGCGGCCGAGCTGATCGCCCGCCGCACCCGCATGGCGGAAGACAAGATTGCGGCCGCCGAGCGCACCGCGATCCAGGCGATCCGCGCCAAGGCAGCCGATGCCGCCACGACCGCCGCTGCCGCGGTGATCGCGGAGAAGCACGGCGCAGAGGCCGACAAGGCGCTGGTCGACAAGACCATTGCCGGGCTGGGCCGGCTCAACTGAGCTGGCCTGCCACGCCGCCCATGCTATGGGGCGGGGATGGCGGAACGAAAATCCTATCGCTGGCTGAGCGCCGGTGCCCTGGTGGCACTGGCGCTCGCTGCGTTTGTGGCGGTGGTGGCAGTGCGCCACGCGGCGACCGATCATGCGCGTGCGACCGACGTGAAGGTCCGCGCGGACGAGACGATGCGGCGGATCGAGGCGCAGGTGGATCAGCTGGAGAACGAGGCGGGGGCGAAGTAGGCTGCCGTCCCCATTGGCGTTCCCCTCCCGCTTGCGGGAGGGGCTAGGGGAGGGGATGACGCGGCCGCTTGCCGTGGCGTCTCAGATAAAACCGCCACGCCAGTCCCTCCCCCAACCCCTCCCGCAAGCGGGAGGGGAGATTGGGTGGCATCCTTCCCTTCACACCCCTACATCGGCGGCAATGAACGACCCCAATTCCCCCGAGCGATTCAACGAGGAAAAGGCCACCTTCGCGGTCCGTGGCGCCGACGCGCCGGACCTCGAAGCCGGCGTAGCAGCCATCCGCAACGTGCTGCAGACATTGCCGATCCGTCCCGGCGTCTACCGGATGCAGGATGCCCGCGGCGACGTGCTGTACGTCGGCAAGGCGCGCGCGCTGAAGAACCGGGTGACCAACTATACCCAGGTCGCCCGCCTCTCGAAGCGGCTCCAGCGCATGGTCGCGCAGACCCGCTCGATGACGATCGTCACCACCAACAACGAGGCCGAGGCGCTGCTGCTCGAGGCGCAGCTGATCAAGCGCTACCGGCCGCCCTACAATGTGCTGCTGCGCGACGACAAGTCGTTCCCGTTCATCCTGCTGCGCCAGGACCACGACTTCGCCCGCGTCCAGCTCCATCGCGGGGCGCGGCGCGCCAAGGGCGATTATTTCGGGCCGTTCGCGGGCGCCGGGCAGGTCCGCAAGACGCTCAACGCGCTGCAGAAGCTGTTCCTGCTGCGCAGCTGCACCGACGGCTTCTTCGCCAGCCGCGACCGGCCGTGCCTGCTCTACCAGATCCGCCGCTGCTCGGCGCCCTGCGTCGGCCGGATCGACAAGGATGGCTATGCCGAACTGGTCAACGACGCGCGCGACTTTCTCCAGGGCCGTTCGACCAAGGTCCAGGCCAAGCTTGGCGAGCAGATGCAGGCCGCGGCCGAGAATTTGGATTTCGAGCTGGCCGCGATCCTGCGCGACCGGCTGAAGGCGCTCACCTTCATCCAGGGCAGCCAGGCGATAAACGCCGAGGGCGTGGGCGATGCCGACATCTTCGCGCAGGCGTGCAAGTCGGGCGTGATTGGCATCGAGGCCTTCTTCATCCGTGGCGGCCAGAATTGGGGCCATCGCAGCTTCTTTCCCAGCCACACCCAGGACGTGCCCGAGGACGAGGTGCTCGCCGCCTTTCTGATGCAGTTCTACGAGGAAGTGCCGCCCGCGCGGAACGTGTTCGTCGATCGCGAGCTGCCCGAGGCCGAGCTGCTGGCGGAGGCGATGAGCGAGCGCGCCGGGCACAAGGTGGCGCTGTCCGTCCCCCAGCGCGGTACCCGCCGCCGCCTGCTCGACCAGGCCAAGCGCAATGCCGAGGAAGCGCTCGACCGCCGCCTCGCCGAAAGCACGACGCAGGCGAAGCTGCTGCGCGAAATGGCCGACCTGTTCGACCTGCCCGAGCCGCCGAACCGCATCGAGGTCTACGACAACAGCCACATCCAGGGCACCAATGCGGTGGGCGCGATGATCGTCGCGGGGCCCGAGGGCTTCCGCAAGAGTCAGTATCGCAAGTTCAACATCAAGCGCCCCGAGACGATCGCCGGCGACGATTACGGGATGATGCGCGAGGTGCTCAGCCGCCGCTTTGCTCGCGCGCAGGATGAGGATCCGGACCGCAGCCAGGGCGACTGGCCGGATCTGGTGCTGCTCGACGGCGGCAAGGGCCAGCTCAACGCCGCCAAGGCGGTGCTGGAGGAAATGGGAATCGAGGACGTGTGCATGGTCGGCGTCGCCAAGGGGCCGCATCATGGCAGGGATGGCCGGGAAGTGTTCCACCTGATGGACGGCAGCGAGCGGATGCTGCCGGTCAACGCGCCGTTGCTCTTCTACCTCCAGCGGCTGCGCGACGAGGTCCACCGCTTCGTCATCGGCGCGCACCGCGACAAGCGCGCCAAGGCGATCGGCGCCAGCCCGCTCGACGAGGTGCCCGGCATCGGCCCGGCGCGGAAGAAGGCGCTGCTGATGCACTTCGGCACCGCGCGCGCGGTGCGCAATGCCAGCCTGGAGGATCTGCAGAAGGCGCCGGGCGTCTCGGCGGCCGTCGCCCAGCAGGTCTACGACTTCTACCACAGCCGGTGACATAAACGCTTCGTCGCGCGCGAAGGGCACTTGAGCGCGCCGCCCCATGCGCTACTCTCCCGGCGCGATCGGAAGGGGAGTTGCATGCGGGGGCGTCGAGTGTTGGTGGCCGTGTTGTTGTCCACGGCCGGGGTTGCGCATGCCGGGGACAAGCCGCTGTATCAGCCGGCACCCGGCTGGGTCCTGGCGGCGCCGGCCGTCGATGTGACCAAGCTCGACGATGCCGCGCCGGTGCTGCAGATCTTCGACCAGCAGCAGCGGCTGGAGGACGGCCAGGTCTCGGTCTATTTCGAGAGCGCGATCCGCATCGCCTCGCCGCAGATGCTCACCCAGAGCGGCACGCTGCCGCTGCAATGGGATCCCGCCAAGGGCGATCTGGTCGTCCACAAGGTGCAGATCCTGCGGGCCGGCGAGCGGGTCGACCTGCTCGCCAAGGGCGCGCGCTTCAACGTGATCCAGCGCGAGCAGAAACTGGAGCAGTTCGCGCTCGACGGCATGCTCACCGCGACGATGGCGCTGGAGGGGCTGCGCGTCGGCGATGTGGTCGACATTGCCTTCTCCATCACCCGCAAGGATCCGGTGCTCGGCAAGGACGTGATGAGCGTGGTGCCGATGGTGCCGGCGCCGACCAAGCTCGGCTTCGGGCGCGTGCGGCTGCTGTGGAAGGACGGCGTGCCGCTGGCGTGGCGCGACTATTCGGGCGGCGTGTTCGGATCGGCCGATCGGAAGGGGCCCGAGCCCAAGCTGATCGCCGGCGGCTACCGTGAGCTCACCCTGCCGCTGCCCACGCCCAAGCCGGCCGAACTGCCCGACGACGCGCCGGCGCGGTACAAGCCGCTGCCGATGCTGGAGCTGAGCAGCTATGCCGACTGGGCGGCGCTCTCGCGGGCGATGGCGCCCTTCTATCGCAGCGAGGGCGCGATCCCCGCGGGCAGCCCGCTCGCTGCCGAGGTCGCCCGGATCGCCGCGGCGAGCAACGATCCCCGCACGCGCACAGCGATGGCGCTGCGGCTGGTGCAGGATCAGGTCCGCTACCTGTTCCGCGGCATGGACAACGGCAATTACCGTCCCCAGGCGCCGGCAGACACCTGGAACCTGCGCTATGGCGACTGCAAGGCCAAGACGCTGCTGCTGGTGTCGCTGCTCCGCGCGCTGGGCATCGAGGCGGAGCCGGCGCTGGTGAGCAGCGGCTTGGGCGACCTCGTCGAATCGCGGCTGCCGTCGCCGGGCGCGTTCGACCATGTCATCGTCCGCGCGACGGTGGCCGGCAAGACGTTGTGGCTGGACGGCACCCAGGGCGGCTCGCGCGTCGAGGATCTGGACGACGTGCCGCCGTTCCGCACCGCGTTGCCGATCCGCGCGGGGGGCGCCGGGCTGGAGGCGATGCCGATGCGCCCGCCGGCGCGGCCGGCGCAGCAGGTGTCGGTGACGCTCGATGCCACCGCCGGCGTCGAGTTCCCGCAGCTCTACACCATCCGTATCGTCTATAGCGGCGCGATGGCCGAGGCGCTGCGCGGCGCCCGCTCGCAGATCGACAAGGACAAGCTCGCCGAGTTCCTCGATCCGCAGATCTCGGCGGTGCTCGGCACGCACAGCACCTACGACCAGAAGATGGAGGACGACGCGGCCGGCGGGACGGTGACGCTGACCGCGGCGGGCGTCGCCTATCAGGACTGGAACTATGATCGCGGCCGCCTGCGCCAGACGCTGGACACCACCGCCCAGGGGCTGACCTTCGCGCCCAACCGCGCGCGGCCTGCCTGGCGGACGATCCCGGCGGTCAACGGGCAGGTGAGCGACGTGTGGGTGGAGCGCCGCTGGCAGCTGGCCGATGGCGGCAACGGCTATACGCTGGAGGGGCAGCAGACGCTGCCGGCGACGCTGGCGGGCATGCAGCTTTCCCGCAAGGTGACGCTGGGGGACGGCTGGCTGTCGTTGCAGGATCGGACGACCACGGGGCTGCAGGAGGTGCCGGCCGCACAGATCCCGGCGGCACGCGCGGAGGTGGCGCGGGTGAAGGCCAATCCGCTGCGGCTGGTCGCCCCGGCGGACCGTCCGGCGCGCTGGGTCGCGCTTGCCGCGGCGCGATCGAACCCGCGGCTCAAGCCGATCTTCGACGCCTATGCCAAGGCCATCGCCGTCAAGCCCGACGACGCCGACGGCTATACCAACCGCGCCTGGTTCTACGAGACCCTGTACGATCGGCAGGGGGCGATCGCTGATCTCAGCAAGGCGATCGAGCTGGCGCCGACCGCCGATACGCTGATGCGCCGCGCCCGCGCCTATTACGCGCTGCGGCAGGACGACAAGGCGCTGGCCGATGTGCAGGCGGCGCTGGAGCTGGAGCCCGAATCGGACGATGCCACCGGCTTCCTCGCGACGCTGACGCGCGACCAGGGCAAGATGGACGAGGCACGCGGCCTGATCCAGGCACGCATCGACCAGGGCGGCGAGAAGAAGCTCGGCTGGCAGACCACGCTGGCCGACCTGCTCGCCGAAGGCGGGCAGGTGAGCGCCGCCGTGGCAGTGCTGGACGAGGCGATCGCCGCCGCGCCGGGCAATGCCGCGCTGCTCAACAGCCGCTGCTGGATCCGCGCCACGCACAATCTGGCGATCGACCAGGCCCTGAAGGATTGCACCAGCGGCGTAGAGCTCAGCCGCAGCTCGGCCGCGGTGCTCGACAGCCGGGCCATGGTCTATTTCCGGATGGGGCGGCTGGATGCGGCGCTGACCGATCTCGACGCGGCGCTGCTCGACAGCCCCGAACAGGCGGCGAGCCTGTACATGCGCGGCGTGATCGGCCGGCGGACCAAGGCCAAGGACGCCGATGCCTATCTCGCGGCGGCCCGGATGATCGAGCCGCGGATCGACGAGCGTTTCGGCCGCTACGGCATCAAGCCGTGAGAATAGGCGCCGTGCCGGCCGGGGCGGCGAAAGTCTCGTCCCGGTGCGATGCGCAGCGTGACAAAAAATGAAAACGAAATGAAGATGCTGGCACGGGCTTTGTTCAAACACCGGCCCGTGCCATCTGTGGGCGGGCGGAGTCGCGGGGCTCCGGAACTTTAGGCGAGGATTGCCGATGTCGCGTGTGGCGTTCATGGGATTGTTGCTCTCCACCGTTGCCGCCGTGGCGCATGCCGGGGACAAGCCGCTGGTCCAGCCGGTGCCCGATTGGGTGAAGCTGGCACCGGTGCCCGATACCCGTGCGCTGACCGACGACTCGCCGCTGATGCTGGTCAGCGACGTGCAGGCGCGGCTGGGGGACGGCGGCAGCTGGACCTATGTCGAACGCGCGACGCGGCTGGCGACGATCCAGTCGGTATCGCAGGCCGGCACGATCAAGATCGACTGGCAGCCGGCGCATGGCGACCTGATCGTCCACGGCGTCGACATCCTGCGCGACGGCCAGCGGATCGATGCGCTGAAGGGGCATGCCTTCACCGTGATCCAGCGCGAGGCCGGGCTGGAAAAGATGATGCTCGACGGCCAGCTCACCGCGACGCTGGCGGTGGAGGGGCTGCGGCCGGGCGACGTGCTCGACCTGCGCTATTCGCTCACCAACAAGGATCCGGCGCTGGCGGGCAACAGCAGCGCCGGCGGCCCGATCCTCTCCGAGCCGATCAAGATCGGCTTCGCACGCACCCGCTTCCTGTGGCCGAGCAGCGCCAAGGTGGGCTGGAAGGCCTATCCGGTCGGTGCGGTGCCCAAGGAGGCGGACAGCGGCGGCTGGCACGAGCTGGTGTTCGCGCAGCCCTTGCCGCGCCAGCCCGATGCCGCGCCCGGCGCGCCGGGCCGGTTCGCGCGGCCGCCCTTTGTCGAGGCCTCCACCTTCGCCGACTGGGCGAGCGTGTCGCGCGTGTTCGCGCCGCTCTACCGCACCGAGGGGCTGATCCCGGCCGGCAGCCCGCTCGCCGCCGAGGTGGCCAAGATCGCGGCGGCGGAGAAGGATCCGCGCCGCCGCGTCGCCGCCGCGCTGGCGCTGGTGCAGGGCAAGGTGCGCTATCTCTATCGCGGCATGGAGAACGGCAATCTGGTGCCGCAGGCGCCGGCGCAGACGCTCGCGCTCGGCTATGGCGACTGCAAGGCCAAGACGCTGCTGCTGCTGGCGCTGCTCCACGCATTGGGGATCAGCGCCGAGCCGGCGCTGGCCAATCTCGGGGCAGGGGATCTGGTCTCGGCGCGGCTGCCCTCGGCGGCGGCGTTCAACCATATCTTCGTGCTCGCCAAGCTGGGCGACGAGACGCTGTGGCTGGACGGTACCGCTACCGGCACCCGGCTGGAGGATCTGGGCGACGTGCTGCCGTTCCACTGGGTGCTGCCGCTGCGCGCCGAGGGGGCGAGCCTGCTCGCGGTGCCGGACCGGGCGCCGGCGCGGTTCAACACCATCGCCACGCTCGACCAGGATCTGCGCGGCGGCATCAACATTCCGGCGCCGTTCGATGCCGAGGTGACGCTGCGCGGCGGCACCGCGGTGGCGATGCGCTCGCTGCTCGGCATGCTGCCCAAGCAGGACCAACGCATCCTGCTGCAACGCTTTTTGCCCGGCGGCATGGCCGAGACGATGCTGACCGACGCGAACGTACGCTTCGACGACAGCGTCGGCACCGCGACGATCACGCTGCGCGGCATTGCGACGCAGCGCTGGGGCTATGGCGATCTGCGCTATCGCACCCAGCTGCCGATCGGCCATCTGCCGGACCTGCCCGATCGTTCGCGGGCGATCTGGAAGGACGTGCCGGTCGATACCGGCGAGCCGTCGCGCACCCGCACCACGATCCGGCTGCGGCTGCCCGAGGGCGGCAAGGACATGGCGCTGGACGGCGCGACGGCGTTCGACCAGCCGCTGCCGGGCGGGCGCCGGCTGAGCGGCAAGGCGAGCCTCGCCGGCGACCTGCTGACGCTCGATACCGAACAGGCGCAGACCGGCGGCGAGATCGCGGCGGCCGATCTGCCGGCGGCGCGGATGGCGCTCGCCGAGTTCCGTAACCGCCGGATCAGCGTGCGCACCGCGCCGCGCTATCCCGCGCCCTGGCACGGCGTGGACGCGACCAAGCGCGCGCATCGTTATGACGAGGTGCTGGCGCGCTATGCGAGCTTCATCGCCGAGCGGCCCGAAGAGGCCGCCCGCTATGTCGCGCGCGGCTATTTCCTGACGCTGATCTTCGAGCGGCAAAAGGCGCTTGCCGATTTCGACAAGGCGATCGCGCTCGATGCCAAGCCGGACACGCTGTTCCGCCGCGCCGCGGTGCGGGAGGCGCTGGGCGACCGCGCCGGCGCGATCCAGGACCTGCAGGCCGCGCAGGCCGCCGCGCCGGGCAACACGCCCGTGCTCGCCCGGCTGACGATGCTGCTCGCCGAAGACGGTCGCAAGGACGAGGCGCTCGCGCTGCTCGACCCGCGGATCGCCGAGGGCGGCGAGAATCTGCCCGACATGCTTTCTGCCAAGGCGACTGCGCTGGCGCGCGCCGGCGACAAGGACGGCGCCCTGGCCACGATCGACCGCGCCATCGCGGACAAGCCCGGCAATGGCCGGCTGCTCAACAATCGCTGCTGGCTGCAGGGCACGCTGAACCTGCAGCTGGAGGCGGCGCTGAAGGATTGCACCCGCGCGATCGAGCTGAGCGACCAGATCGCCGCGACCGCGCTCGACAGCCGTGCCCTGGTCTATTTCCGCCAGAACCGCCTCGACGAGGCGATGGCGGACCTCAACGCCGCGCTCGAGCAGCGGCCCACCGCGTCGGGCACCTTGTTCCTGCGCGGGGTGGTGGAAGCGCGGCAGGGCAAGAAGCGCGAGGCAGGCGCCGATCTCGCCGATGCCCGGCTGCTCGATCCGCAGGTGGATGCCAATTACGCCCGCTACGGCATCAAGCCCTAGCTTTGCCATTTCTTCACCCCGGCTGGGCTAGGCCGGTGCGCGACGGTCCCCTGTTTCCGGGGCGACAGCGAGACGCCCCGGCATGCCCACCACTGTATTCCTGACCATCGATACCGAGCTGATGTGGCGCCACCACGTCGCCGGTCTCGATCTGTCGGAGATCGTGGCGCGCTCGTTCGAGCCCGCCGGGGTGGGAGTGGGCTGGCAACTGGAGCGGCTGGCGGCGTTCGGGCTGAAGGCCTGTTTCTTCGTCGATCCAATGCCGGCGCTGGTCCACGGCATCGCGCCGATCGCCGAGGTGGTGCGCGCGATCCGCGCCGCGGGGCAGGAAGTGCAGCTGCACCTCCACCCGAACTGGACCGGCGCCAGCGCCACCGATCGCGCGCGCATGCCGGCGCGGTTCGATCTGGTCGATTACGACGCCGAGGAGCAGCACGCGCTGATCCGGCGGGCACGCGCGCTGCTGATCGAGGCGGGCGCGGCCCCGCCGATCGCGTTTCGCGGCGGCAGCTATGCCGCGAACGACACGACGCTGGCGGCGCTGGCGGCAGAGGGCTTCGTCTATGATTCGAGCCACAACGGCTCCGATCATCCTTGGCCGAGCGCGATCGGCCTGTCGCCGCGCCAGATCGCGCCGGTGCTGCACCAGGGACTGATCGAGGTGCCGGTGACGCTGATCGATGCCGGCCCTCAGCTGCGGCACTTCCAGATCTGCGCGCTGTCGGTGCGCGAGATGCAGGCGGCGCTGCGCCACGCGGTGCGCCATCGCCATGCGGCGGTGACGATCATCAGCCACGGCTTCGAACTGGCGAACCGCGCCGGCACGCGGGCGAACGCCATCCATGTCCGCCGCTTCGAGGCGCTGTGCCGCATGCTCGCGGCGCGGCGCGAGGTGCTGCCGACCGCCCATTTCGCCGACCGGCCGCTGCTGCCGCTGCACCAGGACGATGCGCCGCTCGGCCCCAGCACATTGCGCACCCGGCTGCGGCAGGCCGAGCAGCTCTGGTCGAACCTGGTCGAGGAGCGGGCGGGGTGAGCCTGGCGCGGCCGGTGCCGCTGCGCTTCATGGTCGGCGCGCGGACGATCGTGTCGGTGGAGCGGCGGCTGGTGCGGGTGCCGCTGACCCTGGCCGAGGCGCGGGCGGGAGCGTGCCCGGCGCTACCGCCGCTGCCCGCCGAGGCGCAGGGCTATCTCGTGACCTCGCTGCCGGAAGCCGCGTGCGGTCCCTTGCTCGGGGGCGGCATGCTGGGGCTGGTGCGGCAACGCTACACGCGCTTCCATGTCGATCTGTCGATCGGGTTCGAGGCGTGGTTCGCCGGGCTCTCGGCCAACACGCGGCAAGGGCTGCGGCGCAAGGCGAAGCGGATCGGCGGCGAGGTGCGGCGATACCGGACCCCGGCGGAGATGGAGGCCTTCTATCCGCTTGCCCGGGCGCTGTCGGCGCGGACGTATCAGGAGCGGTTGCTAGGCGCTGGCTTGCCCGAGGATCCGGCGGGACTGCAGCGGCTGGCGGCGGCGGATGCGGTGCGGGCCTGGCTGCTGCTGGTGGAGGAGCAGCCCGTGGCTTATCTCTGCTGCCCGGCGGTCGGGGACACGCTGATCTACGCCCATGTCGGGCACGATCCGGCATTCGCCCCCGTGTCGCCCGGCGCCGTGCTCCAGCTCGAAGCGCTGCGCGACCTGTTCGCGGAAGCGCGCTTCGCCTGGTTCGACTTCACCGAAGGCGAGGGGCAGCATAAGCGGCAGATGGCGAGCGGCGGCGTCGCCTGCGTCGACCTGCTGCTGTTGCGGCCGACGCTGGCCAATCGGCTGCTGATCGCCGCGCTCGCGGGGTTCGACGGCGGCGTGGCGCTGGCCAAGCGCGTGGTGCGAGGGTTGGGCGCGGAGCGGGTCGCCAGGCGGCTGCGGCGCGGGCGGATCCTGCAACTCCCTCTTTCGCAGAGGAAGGGGAGCTCAAGCGGGAAGGGGGCTCAATCGGAGGGCGGCCGAAAGCCGTATTCTCCCCCGCCAGGGGGAGGTGGCAGGCCGAAGGCCTGACGGAGGGGGAGGAAGCACGCCGGCCCGAGAGGTTCTGGCATCCTCCCCCCCCCCC
>NZ_BCTR01000029.1 GCF_002091475.1 Sphingomonas azotifigens NBRC 15497 | reverse complement strand
GGGGGGGGGGGGGGGAGGAAGCACGCCGGCCCGAGAGGTTCTGGCATCCTCCCCCTCCGACCCGCTGCGCGGGCCACCTCCCCCTGGCGGGGGAGGAAACGCTCTTGTCTCTATCTACGCCGGTCAGGCCCTCAACCCAGCGGCACCCGGTCCACGCGCGCGGCGGAAAGGCCGTAATAGTTGGACACGCGATCGGCATAGGCCTGCGTGAACTCCGGCGCGTTGCTCGCCCAGCTCGGGCCGCCTTCGAGCACGCGGCGGTCGATCGTGACGACATAGTCGTCGCCGGTCGCATCGTAGGAGATCAGCTCGAAGGGCAGGGGATAATAGCTCTTGCCCATGCCGAGGAACCCGCCGAGGCTGAGCACCGCGTAGAGCGTGCGCCCGCTGCCCTTCTCGACCATGAATGCCTGGACCTGCCCCAGCGAATCCCCGTCGCGGCTGCGCACCTTGAGCCCGTCGACGCGGGCGGTGACGAGCAGGCTGGTGGTTTCGGGCGTATCGGACATGGTCGGACTTCCTTCTGGGAACGTGCGCCCTTCGGAATGCACGAGCCCGCCATGTCGTTCCGCAGACGGGATGACTGGGGAAGTTTTGGGAGCGCGAGCCGCGCTTATGGGTGGAGTTGGTGGAAAGCGGTCGCTCCGCAATTAGCGCAGTACTCCAACGAACGCACTGAGCGAGACAGCAATCAGAACCCCGTACAGAGCGGCTAGAATCCAGAACTCCCGAGGGTTGTCGACTCGATCAGGACTCGAAGCCCCCCATGCGGGGAACGGCATAGTGCCTGTCCCGAATCCAAAGCATAGCAATCCACTACATATTGCGGCGATGACGAGAGCCGGCCAGTTCATCCGAGTAGGTTATCAGTGCAGGACTATGTCCGCCACTGGGGCGGGAACTGCCAGAAGCTCACGGTAGACCCCGCCAACCCGTGCTCCTGCTTTCGAAGGAGCACGGGAGTTTCCGTCGGATCGGGGTAAACGAGGCGCGGATACCCGGCGCCGGACGCCTTACCGCCGCTTGCCGAACCAGATGACGTGCCGCGGGCCCTTGCCGTTCTGGCGGGCGCGGACGGCGACTTCCTCGACCTGGAAGCCACTATCGCGCATCCGGCGGGCAAAGGCGGGGTCAGGTGCCGCCGACCATACCGCCAGAATGCCGCCGGGGCGGAGCGCCTGCCGCGCGGAATCGAGGCCGCGCATCGAGTAGAGGCTGTCGTTGCCGACGCGCGTCAGCCCGTCGGGCCCGTTGTCGACGTCGAGCAGGATCGCGTCATAGGCATTCTGCCCGTCGGCGATCACCCGGCCGACATCGTCGAACACCACCTTCACGCGCGGATCGTCAAGACACCCGTCGGTCAGCGCCGCCATCGGACCGCGCGCCCAGTCGACGATCTTGGGGACCAGCTCGGCCACCGTCACCCTGGCGTTGCTGCCGAGAACGCCAAGCGCGGCACGCAGGGTGAAGCCCATGCCGTATCCGCCGATCAGCACCCGCGCCTCGCGCTTGCCGAGGCGCTCGAGCGTCATCACCGCCAGCGCTTCTTCCGAACCGCTCATCCGGCTGTTCATCAGCTCGTTGCGTTCAAGCACGATCATGTGATCGTCGCCCCGGCGGAACAGCCGCAGCGGTTCGCCGCCGGGGACGTCGGCGGTGTCGAGCAGTTCGCGCGGGGTCATGCCACCGGCCTGTCATCCCGGCGGAAGCCGGGATCCATTCGCCACTCGGTTTCGGCTCCGGCCGCGCTGGTGACCCCAATGGATTCCGGCTTTCGCCGGAATGACGGCTGGTAGGTACGGTCTTGCAAACTCAACCGAGCGCCGCCTTCAGCTTGGCGAAGAAGCCGCTCGACTGCGGGCATTCCTCGCCCGTTTCGGTCTTGCGGAATTCCTCGAGCAGCTCGCGCTGCTTGGCCGTCAGCTTGGTCGGCGTCTCGACCTCCAGCCGCACGACCAGGTCGCCGCGGCCGCGGCCCTGGAGCACCGGCATGCCGGCGCCGCGGTGGCGCATCTCGCGGCCGGACTGGGTGCCGGCGTGGATCTTGATCACATGTTCCGCGCCGTCGAGGCCCGGGATACGGATCTCGCCGCCCAGCGCGGCCGTGGTGAAGCTGATCGGCGCATTGGCGTACAGCGTCGTGCCCTGCCGCTCGTAGAGCGCATGGCGCGTCACATGGAGGAAGATGTAGAGATCGCCCGCCGGCGCCCCGCGCGCGCCGGCCTCGCCCTCGCCGGTCAGGCGGATGCGGGTGCCTTCGTCGACGCCGGGCGGAATCTCGATCTTGAGCGTCTTGGTCTTGTCGGTGCGGCCCTCGCCGCGGCACGTTCGGCAGGGCTCGGCGATCACCTCGCCCGCGCCGTGGCAGGCGGGGCAGGTGCGCTCGACCATGAAGAAGCCCTGCTGCGCGCGCACCTTGCCGTGGCCGGCGCAGGTGGTGCAGGTCTTGGCCTTGGTGCCGGGCGTCGCGCCCGAGCCATTGCAGCTGTCGCAGGGGCCCGAGACGTCGATGGTGATCTCGGTCGAATGGCCGTGGAAGGCCTGTTCGAGCGAGATTTCCATGTCGTAACGCAGATCGGCGCCGCGCCGCTGGGGCCGGCCGCCGCCGCGCCCGCCGCCCATGAACTCGCCGAACACGCTTTCGAAAATGTCGCTGAACGCGCCGAAATCGCCCTGGCCGCCGGCATGGCCGCCGCCGCCGTTCTGGAAGGCGGCATGGCCGAAGCGGTCATAGGCCGCGCGCTTCTGGGGGTCCTTCAGGCAGTCATAGGCTTCGCTGATCGCCTTGAACTTGGCCTCGGAATCCTTGCACCCGGCATTCTTGTCCGGGTGATATTTCATCGCGAGCTTGCGGTAGGACGACTTGATCGTCGCATCGTCCGCAGTGCGCTCGACTTCGAGCAGTTCGTAATAATCGACTTCGGTGGTCATCCAGCAAGCCCTCTCCCCATCAAGGGACGGGGAGAGAGACCATGCCGATGCCGGATCGCATCGACCATGCCCGCTCCCCCCATCCCCGGCCCTCTCCCCGGCGGGGAGAGGGAGGGGCATCCGTTACGCCTTGTTGTCGTCCACTTCCGAGAACTCGGCGTCGACCACGTCTTCGCCACCGGCTTCGCCGCCGGCCGCGGCACCCGCGTTCGGCGAGGCGTTTTCGGCAGCCTGCTTCTCGTAGATCGCCTGGCCGAGCTTCATCGCCACCTGGGCGAGGTTCTGCGCCTTGGCGGTCATCGCATCGGCGTCGCCGCTCTCGATCGCCGACTTGGTCTCGGCGATCGCCGCCTCGATCTCGCCCTTCAGCGCCGCGTCGACCTTATCGCCATTCTCGGCGAGCTGACGCTCGGTGGTGTGGACGAGGCTCTCGGCGTTGTTCTTGGCCTCCGCCGCGGCACGCCGCTTCTTGTCCTCTTCGGCGAACTTCTCGGCATCGCGCACCATCTGCTCGATGTCGGAGTCGTTCAGGCCGCCCGAGGCCTGGATGCGGATCTGCTGCTCCTTGCCGGTGCCCTTGTCCTTGGCGGACACGTTGACGATGCCGTTGGCGTCGATGTCGAAGGTGACTTCGATCTGCGGCACGCCGCGCGGCGCCGGCGGGATGCCGACCAGGTCGAACTGGCCGAGCAGCTTGTTGTCGGCCGCCATCTCGCGCTCGCCCTGGAAGACGCGGATCGTCACCGCCTGCTGATTGTCATCGGCAGTCGAGTAGACCTGCGACTTCTTGGTCGGGATCGTGGTGTTGCGGTCGATCATGCGGGTGAACACGCCGCCCAGCGTCTCGATGCCGAGGCTCAGCGGAGTCACGTCGAGCAGCAGCACGTCCTTGACGTCGCCCTGCAGCACGCCGGCCTGGATCGCCGCGCCGATGGCGACGACTTCGTCCGGGTTCACGCCGGTGTGCGGCTCCTTGCCGAAGAAGTCCTTCACGACCTGACGGACCTTGGGCATGCGGGTCATGCCGCCGACGAGCACGACTTCGTCGATTGCCTCGGCCTTGACGCCCGCATCGGCCAGCGCCTTGCGGCACGGCTCGAGGGTGCGCTTGATCAGGTCATCGACCAGACGCTCCAGATCGGCGCGGGTGATCGTCTTCACCAGGTGCTTCGGGCCGTTCTGGTCGGCGGTGATGAAGGGCAGGTTGACCTCGGTGGTCTGCGCCGAGCTCAGCTCGATCTTCGCCTTCTCGGCCGCTTCCTTCAGGCGCTGCAGGGCCAGCTTGTCCTTGGTCAGGTCGATGCCTTCGGCCTTCTTGAACTCGTCGGCCAGATACTGGACGACCGTCGAGTCGAAGTCCTCGCCGCCGAGGAAGGTGTCGCCGTTGGTCGCCTTCACTTCGAACACGCCGTCGCCGATTTCGAGCACCGAGATGTCGAAGGTGCCGCCGCCAAGGTCATAGACCGCGATGGTCTTGTTGTTGTCCTTGTCGAGGCCATAGGCGAGCGCGGCCGCGGTCGGCTCGTTGATGATGCGCAGCACTTCGAGGCCGGCGATCTTGCCGGCGTCCTTGGTTGCCTGGCGCTGGGCGTCGTTGAAATAGGCCGGTACGGTGATGACGGCCTGCGTCACGCTCTCGCCGAGATAGGATTCGGCGGTTTCCTTCATCTTCTGCAGGATGAAGGCCGAGATCTGCGACGGGCTGTACTCTTCGCCGCCGGCCTTGACCCAGGCGTCGCCGTTCGGACCGCGCGCGATCGTGTAGGGCACCAGCTCGGTGTCCTTCTTGGTCACGGGGTCGTCGAAGCGGCGGCCGATCAGGCGCTTCACCGCGAAGATGGTGCTGTCCGGGTTGGTCACCGCCTGGCGCTTGGCCGGCTGGCCGATCAGGCGCTCGCCATCCTTGGCGAAGGCGACGATCGACGGCGTGGTGCGTGCGCCTTCGACATTCTCGATGACCTTGGGCTTGCCGCCTTCCATCACAGCAACGCAGCTGTTGGTCGTGCCCAGGTCGATACCGATAACTTTAGCCATGGTCCTCGTTGGCCCCCACAATCGAAACAAAAGGGTTCATAAGCGTTACCTGGATGCCGGCCCCAGAAGAGGCGACCGCCGTCCAGATGTCCGAGGGGGGATATAGGTGCGTCGTGCCTTGCCGCAAGACGCCCGGGTTTCTACAAGATTTCTCAAATCAAACGAGGGAGGATGCCGAATGCGCACTCTGGCGGGGCTTGTAGCGGTTCTGACGCTGGGGGCGTGCTCGCCCCAGGCGGATGGCGTGAAGGTGGACGGGGCCTGGATTCGCCTGCCGGCGGTGGCCGGCCAGCCGGGGGCGGCGTACTTCACCCTGCATGGCGGGCGCGAGGCGGAAACGCTGGTCGGCGTCTCCACCCGGGCGGCGGACCGGGCCGAACTGCACGAAAGCACCAAGGATGCCGCGGGCATGGCGAAGATGACGACAATCGCCAGTGTCGACCTGCCGGTCGGCTCGCAAGTGAAGTTCGCGCCGGGCGGCAAGCATGTCATGCTGTTCGGGCTGGTGCCCAATGTCCACGCCGGCGAGAAGGTGCCGCTGACCTTGCACTTCGCCAGCGGGCACGAGGCGACCGCGGTGGCCGATGTCGCGGTGCCGGGCGCCGAGCAGCGGTAGGCTTTGCCCGTTCTTACCCCTCCCCCCTTGCGGGGGAGGGAGGGGCCCGTCGCCGTCGGCGACGGGAGGGAGAGGGGGGCGATTTGCGTGCCGCAAATCGC
>NZ_BCTR01000028.1 GCF_002091475.1 Sphingomonas azotifigens NBRC 15497 | reverse complement strand
CCCAACGACTATCAGGTCGGCCAGACCGGCAAGATCGTGGCGCCGATGGTCTATGTCGCGGTCGGCATCTCGGGGGCGATCCAGCACCTTGCCGGCATGAAGGATTCGAAGACGATCGTCGCGATCAACAAGGACGAGGACGCCCCCATCTTCCAGGTGGCGGATATCGGCCTGGTCGGCGACCTGTTCACGCTGGTGCCGGAGCTGACCGAAAAGCTCTGAGCTGCGGCTGAACATCGAAAGGGGCGGTCTACCATCCGGTGGGCCGCTCCTTTTCGTTTGGCGCCCAATGCCCCCCTCCCGCCTGCGGGAGGGGCTGGGGGAGGGTGTGTGCGGGACTCGGGCTGCGCCGGTGAAGAAATGCCGCGGCGATGCAAGCTGTAAAGGCAGATCCGCCCCTTGAGCGAGCCGCCCGCTCCCAGCTCGCACCCTCCCCTAACCCCTCCCGCAAGCGGGAGGGGAACATGCGTAGGCCCGCCGGCAAGGAAGGTCGCCGGCGGGCCGGGCCTCGCCCAAGGGGGAGCGCGCGAGGCCCTCGACGGCGTCAGGGCATGAGGACGCTGTCGATCACGTGAATCACGCCGTTCGACTGGTTCACGTCGGCGATGGTGATCTTGGCCTTGCCGCCCTTGGCGTCCTGGATCCACCAGCCGCCGTTCGGGCCCTTCATGATCGTGATCGGCTCACCTTCGACGGTGGTGAGCGTCGCCTTGCCGCCATGCGCCTTGGCGTTGGCCGCGATCTGCGCCGCGCTCATCTTGCCCGCGACGACATGATAGGTGAGGATTTTGGTGAGCGTCGCCTTGTTCTCGGGCTTCACCAGCGTGTCGACAGTGCCGGCGGGGAGCTTGGCGAAGGCGGCGTTGGTCGGTGCGAAGACGGTGAAGGGGCCGGGGCCCGACAGCGTTTCCACCAGACCGGCAGCCTTCACGGCGGCGACCAGCGTGGTGTGATCCTTCGAGTTCACCGCATTCTGGACGATATTCTTGGTCGGATACATGGCGGCACCGCCGACCATCGGGAACTTCTGCACGGCGGCAACCGCGCCGGTGGCGAGCAGCGCGGCACCGACGATTCCGGTGACCGAGGCGAGACGGGTCTTGCGCATCTTCTAGCTTCCTCTTGCTACGCACCCCTCTTTGCGGAGATGCGCCGGAGCTACGGGGCGGCGCGCGCGCCGGATGCAGCGAGGGTTAAATAATCGTGATCTTTCCTGCCGCGACCGGCGGACCGCTCGGGCCGGCATGCGGCGCTGTCGCAGGTTCTTCCATCGTCACGGCGAGCGTCGCTCCCCTGGCGAGCAGCGCGCGATGCGCC
The DNA here is from genome assembly GCF_002091475.1 of Sphingomonas azotifigens NBRC 15497. Classification (GTDB taxonomy): domain Bacteria; phylum Pseudomonadota; class Alphaproteobacteria; order Sphingomonadales; family Sphingomonadaceae; genus Sphingomonas; species Sphingomonas azotifigens. Next base: position 133,444 of record NZ_BCTR01000028.1, on the reverse strand, counting down.
GGCGCCACCGCGACGTCGAGGGCGCCCTGGCGCGCGACCAGGCCCAGCGAGACGGGCTTGCCACCGGCGGGAATCACCCAAAGCTCTGGCGCGCGGCGGCTGGCCGGCATCTCGTCGGTGCGGACATGGAGCAGCCCCTGATCGGCGTCGTAGCGCGCCGCGAAGGTCGCGCCGGCGGTGCCGGTAATCTGCGCCACCAGCGCCGGCGCCTGGGGCAGGACGACCGGCTCGGGCACCGGGCGCAGCAGCAGGATGGCGAGCAGCACCGCGGCTGCCGCGCTGGTCGCGATCGCCGTCGCCCGCCAGCGGCGCAGCGCCACGACCGCCGCATGGTCTTCACCGGGGAGCCGCGCCTCGATGCGGGCCCACAGGCCGGCCGGTGCCGGCACATCCACGCCGCCGAGCGCCAGCGGGGCCAAATCGAGCGCCCAGCGTTCGACCGCCGCCGCGAAGGCGGGATCGGCCAGCTGGCGGCGGCGCGCGGCGGCGAGGTCCTCGCCCTCCAGCAGCCCCAGCGCCAGCTCGGCGGCGAGCGCGATCTCTTCCTCTTCGGGACGCAGCGACTCAGCCATCGCCAAGGCACCCCCGGAGCTGGAGCAATCCGCGCCGGATCCAGCTCTTCATCGTGCCGAGCGGCACCGCCGCGGCGGCGGCGAGTTCGGGATAGGTGCGGCCGTGGAAGAACGCGGCGCGGATCGCCCCGCGCGGCTTTTCCTCCAGCGCCTCGAGACAGTCGAAGATCCGTGCCTGCAGCTCGCCGGCTTCGAGCAGTGCCTCTGCCGAGGGGCTGCCATCGGGCAATTCGAAAGCCGCCTCGACCGGCGCGGTCTCGCCCAGCCCGCGCGCACGGCGCCAGTCGATCGCGGTGTTGCGGGCGATCGTGCACAGCCAGGTGATCGGGCTGGCGCGCGACGCATCGAAGCGCCCTGCCCTGTCCCACACCTTCAGATACACGTCTTGCATCACATCCTCTGCGGCCTCGCGGTCCTGGCAGATACGCAGGCAAACGCCCATCAGCTTCGCCGCCGTCAGATCATAGACGGTTTTGAGCGCCTTGCGGTCGCCATTCGCAACGGCAGCAAGCGCCTGGACGAGCCGGGCGCGCGCGCCGTCGCCGGCCGAAGGGGTGGGAGAAGCCACGCGCGCAACCTAGCGATTCGCACAGGCAGGGCAAGCCGGTGCGATTGACGCCTGCGCGTTGCTCCCCCACGCTGCCCGCACCTTGGGGGGAGCCCGATGCCGAAATCGAGCGCAACGCTGGACCGCAGCCTGGGCACCGCAGGCGTGCTGTTTCTCACCCTGTCGATCACCACGCCAGCATCGTCGCTGTTCGTGATCGTACCCGGCAGCCTGCAGATCGCGGGCACGGGCACGCTGCTGGCGCTCGCCATTGCAGGCGTAGTGTGCCTCGCCACCGCGCTGATCTATGCCGAGCTGTCCTCCGCCTTTCCCGTGGCGGGGGGCGAATATGTGATGGTCGGGCAGACGCTGGGGCCGGCGGCGGGCTTCATGATGCTGGGCGTCAACGCCTGCAACAACCTGCTCTTCCCACCGGTGGCCGCGCTAGGCATTGCCTCGGTCGCCTCGACGGTGCTGCCGGGGCTGCCGGCGGTGCCGGTCGCCGTGGGTGTGCTGCTGGCCTCGACGATGATCGGCGTGCTCAACATCCGCTTCAACGCGCTGCTGACCGGCGCCTTCCTCGCCGCCGAAGTGGCGGCGGTGTTGGTGATCCTGGCGCTGGGCCTGGCGGCACCGGTGCGCGACGTGCTGCCGTTGCTGCTGCATCCGGTGGCGCCCGGTGCCGGCGGGCTGGTGCCGGCGAGCGCCGCGAATATCGGGCTGGCCACCTCGGTCGCGATCTTCGCGCTCAACGGCTATGGCGCGGCGGTATATTTCGGCGAGGAGATGCACGGCGCACCGCAGCGCATCGCCCGCGCGATCCTGCTGGCGCTGGCCGGCGCGCTGCTGCTGGAAGCCGTGCCGATCGTCGCGGCGCTGGTCGCCACACCCGATCTTGCGGCGTTCCTGTCCGCCGAGGATCCGTTCGGCGCCTTCGTGCGGATGCGCGGCGGGTCGGCGCTCAACCTGTGGGTCGCGAGCGGCATCGTCGTCGCGATCGTCAATGCGGTGATCGCCTGCATCTTGGCCAATGGACGATTCTTCTACGCGACCGCCCGCGACGGCAGCTGGGGCCGGCCGCTCGACGCCTGGCTCGGGGCGATCCATCCGCACTTCGGATCACCGGCGCGGGCGACGCTCGCTTCGGGGGCGATCGGCGTCGCCGCCTGTTTCCTGCCGCTGCGGCTGCTGCTGGTGCTGAGCGGCACGGGGCTGATCGCGATCTATGCCGGGCTCGCGCTGGCGGCGATCGCCGGGCGGCATCGGGGCAGCACCGCGCATGGCCCCTATCGCATGCCGCTGCACCCGCTGGCTGCGATGGTGACGCTGCTGGTGCTGGCGGCGATCGCCGGGCTCAACTGGCTCGATCCGGAGGAAGGGCGGCCCGCGCTGCTCGCCACCCTTGCGCAGCTGCTGGTGTCCGCGCTCTATTACCGGCTGGTGCTGCGACGGCGGGGCTGGGTCGCGCGATTCTCCGCCTGTCCTTGATTGCGCGCAAAGCAGTTGCGGTTGCACGGTTTCTAGATTGACGCTGCACTGCAGCAAACCCATTTGCGAGCCGTGCACGCACCCGTTCAACGCTCCGCCACCCGCGCGCCGGGTCTGGTCCACTTCGCGCTCGCCATGGGCGGGTTCGCGATCGGCACCACCGAATTCGCGACGATGAGCCTCGTGCCCTATTTCTCCAGGGGCCTCGGCATCGACGAGCCGACCGCCGGCCATGTGATCAGCGCCTATGCGCTGGGCGTCGTGGTCGGCGCCCCCTTGCTGGCGGTCGCGGCGGCGAAATGGTCGCGGCGGACGCTGCTGATCGCGCTGATGGCGAGCTTCGCACTGTTCAACGCGGCCAGCGCGCTGGCGCCCACCTATCACTGGATGCTGCTGTTCCGCTTCCTCAGCGGCCTGCCGCACGGCGCCTATTTCGGGATCGCCTCGCTGGTCGCGGCGTCGCTGGTGCCGTACGACCAGCGCTCGCAGGCCGTGGGACGGATCATGCTGGGCCTGTCCGTCGCCACCGTGCTCGGCGTGCCGGCAGCGAACTGGCTGGGCCAGGCGGTAGGCTGGCGCTGGGGCTTCGCGATCGTGGCGGTGCTCGCACTGATCACCGTGCTGCTGGTGCTGTGGCTGGCGCCGCAGGATCGCCCCGAGCAGGGCGCGAGTCCCCTGCGGGAGCTCCGGGCGCTGGCGAACGGGCAGGTCTGGCTGACGCTGGGGGTGAGCGCGATCGGGTTCGGCGGGCTGTTCTGCGTCTACACCTATGTCGCCTCGACGCTGATGCACGTCACCGGCACCCCGCCCTGGGGCGTGCCGCTGGTGCTGGCGATCTTCGGGCTGGGGATGATCGGGGGCAACATCGTCGTGCCGCGCTTCGCCGATCGCGCGCTGATGCCGACCGGCGCGGCGCTGCTGATCGCCAGCGCCATCGCGCTGTCGCTCTATCCGCTCGCGGCGCACTCGCTGCCGCTGGTGGCGCTCGACGTGTTCGCGATCGGCTTTGCCGGCGCGCTGGGACCGGTGCTGCAGACCCGGCTGATGGACGTGGCGGGCGAGGCGCAGGCGCTGGCCGCTGCGCTCAACCATTCGGCGTTCAACACCGCCAATGCGCTCGGCCCCTGGCTGGGTGGCCTGGCGATCGCCGCCGGTTACGGCTGGACGTCGACCGGCTGGGTCGGTGCGCTGCTGGCGCTGGGCGGGTTGGCGATCTTGGGGGTGGCGGTGCTGGCAGACCGCAGGACCGCGTAACCCGCCACCGCCGACACGATCGAGCCGAGCAGCACGCCTAGCTTCACCTCGTCGACGAGCAGTTCATTGCCGGGAAAGGCGAGGCCGCCGATGAACAGGCTCATCGTGAAGCCGATGCCGGCGAGCAGCGACACGCCGTAGATCTGCCGCCATCCGGCATTGCCCGGGCGCTTGGCGATGCCGGTCTTCACCGCCAGCCAGATGCTGCCGAAGATGCCGAGCTGCTTGCCGAGGAACAGCCCCGCGGCGATGCCGAGCGGCAGCGGCTCGAGCAGGATCGAAGGCGACAGCCCCTCGAACGAAACACCGGCATTGGCGAAGCCGAATAGCGGCACGATCAGGAACGCCGACCAGGGGTGCAGCGCATGCTCCAGCCGGTGGAGCGGCGAGTCCACGGCGTCGGGCGCGGCCGGGGACTTGACCAGCGGGATCGTCATCGCCGCGGCCACCCCCGCGATGGTCGCGTGCACGCCCGACTGGAACACCAGCACCCACAGCACCAGCGCCAATGCGAGGTACACGGCGAGGTGGCGCACGCCGAAGCGGTTGCAGGCGATCATCACGCCCAGCACCACGGCGGCGCCCGCGAGCGCGACCACGTCGATATGCGCGGTGTACGCCACCGCGATGATCGCCACCGCGCCCATATCGTCGACGATCGCCACCGTCGTCAGGAACAGCTTGAGCGCGGCGGGCGCACGGCTGCCGAGGATCGCCAGCACCCCGATCGCGAAGGCGATGTCGGTCGCGGCGGGGATTGCCCAGCCGCTGGTCACGCCCGGCGTGCGGCCGGCGATCAGCAGATAGACGAGCGCGGGGAGGGCCATACCTGCGGCGGCGGCAATCACCGGCAGGCGGCGGCGGTCCCAGCTCGCCAGCCGCCCGTCGACGAACTCGCGCTTGATCTCCAGCCCGACGAGCAGGAAGAACACCGCCATCAGCCCATCGTTGATCCACAGGTGGACCGTCATCGGCCCGTGCAGCGGCGCGATCACCGGGCCAGTCTCCAGGTGCAGCGTGTGGAAATAGGTATCGGAGATGCCCGGCAGGTTCGCCGCCAGCATCGCCAGCGCGGCGGCAGCGATCAGGAAGATGCCGCCCGCCGCCTCGCCATGAAGGAAAGCGCGCGTCGCCGAACGGATATGGCGGATTCGGCGTCGCATGCTCTTCTCCCTGTTGGCGTGGAGAACGCGATCGACGTTCTCCCCCGCCCCTTACGCCACCTTCGCCAGCGCCTCGGCAATCAGCTTGCGGCTGTTCGCGATGCCGTACAGTGCGATGAAGCTGCCCATGCGCGGCCCCTGTTCGGAGCCGAGCAGCGTCTCGTACAGCGCCTTGAACCAGTCGCGGAGGTTCTCGAACCCGCCGGTCTTGCCGATCTCGTACACCTGGTCCTGGATCGCTTCGGCGGTGGCGTCGGCGGGCAGCGCGGCGAGTTCGGCGTCGAGTCGCTGCAACGCCTCGATCTCCACGCCCACCGGCGCACGCTTGTTGAGCGTCGGGGCGACGAAATCGCGGGCATAGGCAAGCGCATAGCCGATCAGACGGTCGAGCGCCGGATAGGTTTCCGGGTTCGCGTCCGGGACATAATTCGTAAGATAGCCCCAGACCTGCTCCTTGGTCGCCTCCCCCATCACGCCGACCAGGTTGAGCAGCAGCCCGAAGGTGACCGGCAGCGTCTCCGCCGGCGGCTCGCCATTGTGGATATGGTGGACCGGGTTGCCCAGCCGCTGCTCGACCGCTTGGCCGGCATAGTTGCCGCGGAACTGCCAGTACTCGTCGATCGCGCGCGGGATCACGCCCAGGTGCAGCTGCTTGGCCTTTTTGGGCTCGCGATAGGCGTAGAAAGCGATGCTCTCCTCGGGGCCATAGGTCAGCCATTGTTCGAGGCTGAGGCCGTTGCCCTTGGACTTGGAGATTTTCTCGCCCTTCTCGTCGAGGAACATCTCGTAGTTGAACCCCTCGGGCGGGCGGCCGCCCAGCACGCGGGCGATCTTGCCCGACTGGGTGACCGAGTCGATCAGGTCCTTGCCCGCCATCTCGTAATCGACGTCAAGCGCAACCCAGCGCATCGCCCAGTCGACCTTCCACTGGAGCTTCGCCTTGCCGCCGAGCACGCTCTGCACGATCCGCTCGCCTGCATCCTCGAAGGCGATCAGGCCGGCCTCGGCATCGACCACCTCGACCGGCACCTGCAGCACGATGCCCGAATTGGGGCTGATCGGCAGCACCGGCGAATAGGTCGCCTGGCGCTCGGCGCGGAGGGTCGGCAGCATCACGTCCATGATGCCGGAATAGTGGCGCAGCACCTTCCGCAGCGCGTCGTCGAAGCGGCCGCCGGTATAATAGTCGGTCGACGAAGCGAACTCGTACTCGAAGCCGAACTGGTCGAGGAATTCGCGCAGCCGCGCATTGTTGTGGTGCGCGAAGCTCTCATACTTCTCGAACGGATCGGGCACCTGGGTCAGCGGCTTGCCGAGATGTTCGCGCAGCATCTCCTGATTGGGCACATTGTCCGGCACCTTGCGCAGGCCGTCCATGTCGTCGCTGAACGCGATCAGGCGGGTGGGCACATCGCACAGGCTCTCGAAGGCGCGGCGGACCATGGTGGTGCGCAGCACTTCGTTGAACGTGCCGATATGCGGGAGCCCCGAGGGACCATAGCCGGTCTCGAACAGCACATGGCCTTTCTCCGGCGCGCCACCCTCTGCGATCTGCGGATAGCGCTTGAGCAGCTTGCGCGCCTCTTCATAGGGCCAGGCCTTGGAGACGAGCGCGGCTGCGCGGAGTTCGGGGGTGACGTTGCTCATAGTCCCCTGCCTCTGCCGTTTTCGCGCCCGCGATGCAATTGCCGGGAGCCTTCCCGCGATGCCGCGGAGAAGCACCGGCGCCACCGACAGGGAATCCCTGCCGCACCGTGTGGCCGCCCATCCCGCCCAATCACGCGCCGCGACAAGTCATGTGCATGATCCCGTTCAGAAAAGCGGACAGAATCGGTGCAGCGTCGCCTCCGCGCCGACAGCGATTATGACCAAACCAAGACGACGGAAGCTGTTGTCCGATGCCGCGGCAAGAAGTGTCGCGGCGGAAATCCGCGACACACTCGGGATTCCCCGAGGGCGCGTGGCAAATCCGCGTTCCCCGGCGCTGTCGCAGCCGGGGAAGACATGCTCACAATCCCAGGCCGACCGCGCTCCAATAGGTGAGCCCCGCCGCGACATAGGCGAGCGCGAACAGATAGCCGATCATGAACGCTGGCCATTTCCAGCCATTGGTCTCGCGCCGGGTGACCGCGATCGTCGAGATGCACTGCGGCGCGAACACGAACCACATCAGAAACGCGAGCGCGCTCGGCAGGCTCCAATGCTTCTGGAGCTGCTGCTGGATCGAAGCCTTGCCCGAGTCGTCATCGGCATTGTCGATCGCATAGACGGTGCCGATCGCCGCCACCGCGACTTCGCGCGCCGCCATTGCCGGGATCACCGCCAGCGCCATGTCGCGGTTGAAGCCGATGGGTGCCACGATCTTCTCCAGCCCGCTGCCGATCCGCCCGGCGATCGAATAATCGACCTGCGAGATGCCGCTGCCCTCAGGCGGCTTGGGGAAGCTCAACAGCGCCCACAGGATCACCGTGGTGTAGAGGATGATCGTGCCGGCGCGCTTGAGGAAGATCAGCGCGCGCTGCCAGAGCCCGAGCAGCACGTCGCGCGCGCTCGGCCACTGGTATTTCGGCATCTCCATCATGAAGCCGGAGGTCGCGCCCCTGGTCACCGTCCGCCGCAGCACCAGCGCGACGACGAACGCGCCGAGAATGCCGAGGATATAGAGCGCGAACAGCACCAGGCCCTGCAGCCCCATGCCCGGCAGCACGGCCTTGTTGGGGATCAGCGCGCCGATGATGATCGTGTAGACCGGCAGCCGCGCCGAACAGGTCATCAGCGGCGCGATCAGGATCGTGGTCAGCCGGTCCTTCTCGTCGGCGATGGTGCGCGTCGCCATGATCCCCGGCACCGCGCAGGCGAAGCTGGAGAGCAGCGGGATGAAGGCACGGCCCGACAGCCCCACGCTCGCCATCACCCGGTCCATCAGGAAGGCGGCGCGGACCATATAGCCGGTCGCCTCCAGCACCAGGATGAAGGCGAACAGGATCAGGATCTGCGGCAGGAACACCACGACCGCGCCGACGCCGGCGATCACCCCGTCGACGATCAGCGAGCGGAACACGCCCTCCGGCAGCGCGGCGCCGATCTCGGACCCGAGCCACTTCATCCCATCTTCGATGAAGCCCTTCGGCACCTCCGACCAGGCGAACACCGCCTGGAACATCAGGAACATCGTGCCGAGCAGGATGATCGGCCCGGCGACCGGATGGAGGAACAGCGCGTCGAGCCGGTGCGTCCAGCGCCGCGCGGCGGTTTCCGAAACGGTGACGGCGGTGGCGATCTGGCGGGCGCGACGCTGGAGCACCACAATGTCGTGCTGCACCCCCGCGGAGGGACGGATCCTGGTCACGCCCTTGACCATCTCTCCCATCCGCTCCTTGAGCGCATCGAGCCCGCGGCGGCGCACCGCGACGGTGGAGACGACCGGCACGCCGAGCTCGCGCTCCAGCGCTTCCGGATCGAGCTTCAGCCCGTCCCGCTCGGCGAGGTCGACCATGTTGAGCGCGACGACGATCGGCAGGCCCAGCTCGATCAGCTGGAGCGTGAACCGCAAATGATTGTCGAGATTGGAGGCATCGACGACGGTGAGGATCGCGTCGGGCAGCCGCTCGCCCTGCTGGCGGCCGAGCAGCACGTCGCGCGTCACCTGTTCGTCGGGGCTTCCGGGATCGAGGCTGTAGGCGCCGGGCAGGTCGACCAGCTCGATCGGGCGGCCGTCGGGAAGCGCCATGCGGCCGGAATGGCGCTCGACCGTGACGCCGGGATAATTGCCCACCTTCTGCCGCGCGCCGGTGAGTGCATTGAACAGCGCGCTCTTGCCGGCATTGGGATTGCCGACCAGCGCAACCAACGGCGTGGTGTTCATGCGTGCCTGGCCAGCGGCATCACGTGAATCGCGGCGGCGACATGGCGGCGGAGCGCCACGGTCATCCGGCCGATCCGACAAGCGAGGGGGCCGCCGAACAGGCCCGAGCGATGGAGCAGTTCCACCTCCACGCCCTCGTCGAGGCCGAGTTCGCGGAGACGTCGCGCCTCGGGCTCCGCCAAACGGTCCCAATCGACTCCGGCCACGGTACCGGGGGCATGGCGATGCAGCTGGGCAAGGCGTACGGGCACGGGAATCGCGGCGGGAGCGTTCATGCTGCGAGTGATTATCAATTACTCGGCGGCTTGGCTAGACCTTGAACGCCCCCGGAAAAATCCCAATGTCGGAGCGGCGGCGCCGCGCATTTCCGCCGCCGCGCCGCCGACCTTATTGATAGCCGCCTTCTTCCTCGCGCTCCTCGGCGGCGTCCTTCTGGGCCTCTTCCATCGCTTCGGCTTCGTCGTCCTGCGGCTGCTGCGGTTCGGGATCGTGAATCATGCTGGGCCTCCTCGGGGTTGCACGCGATCAACGAAGCGCCGGCGCAAAGGGTTCGCCGTTCAGCCGAGCCTGCGGATGAGCTCCTGGGCACCTGCCGGTGCGCGAACCTTACCCCCATGGATGAAGAAGACGAAGGTCTCGCGCGGCTGCACCGGCGCGGGCTCCGGCGCGAAGGTCGGCAGCCCCTCGGGCTGGCCCCCCGCCGCCCAGGTCTTGGCGGCGTCCACCCAGCGCGGCAACTCGGCCTCGGGGTAGCAAAAGGGATTGTCGTCCTCGCCTGCTTCGAGCCGCGCATAGACGAAGTCGCCGCTGACATCAGCGAGCCCGGGATATTGCGGCGAGTCGGCGAAGACGATTCCGACGCCGGCCGCTCGGCACAGCGCGACGAATTCGGGCGTCTGAAAGCTTTCGTGCCGCACCTGCACCGCGTGGCGCAGCTTTACGCCGTCCTGCTCGGCCGGCAGCAGTTGCAGGAACGCGCCGAAATCCGCCGCGTCGAACTTCTTGGTCGCCATGAACTGCCAGAAGATCGGCCCGAGCTTGTCGCCCAGTTCGGTCAGCCCCTGCCCGCAGAACCGCGCGATCGATTCGCCCGCCTCGGCCAGCACCTTGCGGTTGGTGACGAAGCGCGAGCCCTTCACCGTATAGACGAAACCCTCGGGCGCCGCCGCCGCCCAGCCGGCGAAGCTGGCGGGCTTGAAGGTGGAATAATAGGTGCCGTTGATCTCGATCGCGGTGAGCGCGGCCGCTGCATATTCCAGCTCGCGCTTCTGCGGCAGCTTGTCGGGATAGAAGGTGCCGCGCCACGGCTCGAAGGTCCAGCCGCCGATGCCGACGCGGATGGGGGCGAAGGAATCGGACATCGGCAGCTCCTAAGACGATGGCGCGACTCGCCATTTTCCATGGCCTTAGTATCTTGGGCGGCGATGTCGCGAAACCTCAGCCCCGCCACCGACCAGCGCCTTGCCGACCAGGCCTATTCGCGCATCGTCGAAATCATTCTGGACGGCCTCAGCATTGGCGATCGCCTGCCGTCCGAATCGCGCCTGGCCGAGAGCTTCGGCATGTCGCGCACGGTGGTGCGCGAGGCGCTGGTCCGCTTGGCTGCCGACGGCATCACCGAAGCGCGCCGTGGCGCCGGCTCCTATGTGATGCGCCGCCCGTCGCTGCGACTGGGCGCACATATGGCGTTCGACGAGCTTTCGGCGACGCTCGGCACCTATGAGGTGCGATTCGCGCTCGAATCGGAAGCCGCACGACTGGCAGCGCGCCGACGCTCGCCCGAGCAGATGGCGGAGATCGAATCGGCGATGGCTGATCTCCGCAAGGCCCTGCTCTCGAGCGATCCTGCGCATGACGAAGATTGGCGGCTGCACCGCGCGATCTTCCGCGCCACCGCCAATCCCGCCTTCGAAAAGGCGTTCGAGCATCTCCACGAGGAGACCATGCGAATCATGCGCGCCGGGGTCGACATCGCCCGGTTGCGCGAGGCCGAGCCAATCGCGGCGATGGTGCGCGAGCACGAAACCGTCGTCGAGGCGATCCGCGCGCAGGATGCGGACGGCGCGGCGCTGGCGATGCGCTGGCATCTGTCGGAAGGGCGAAAGCGGCTGATGCCCTGAGTCGGTCAGGGCCGCACGCGCGTCCAGGTCTGCGCCTTGCACACCGCGCCGAGCAGCGCGCAGCCCTTGCCGACGATGGTGTTTTCATCGACCACGGTCACGGTGCCGCTGAAACGCTGATTGATATCCGGCACGAACACCGTGCCCTTCCACAGGCCTGCGCGCACGATCTTGAAATTCTGGAACAATTGCGTGCCGATCAGCTGCTTGGTGCCGCCCCGCTGGGCATCGGCCTTGGCCTTGTCGCTGGCCCAGATCACCGTTGCGCACATGCTGTCGGCGCCACAGGGCTCGGCGCGGACATGCACGCTGTTGCTGGGGTTGCGCCACACCGAGGGCTGCGGCCGCTCGTCGGCGCCGGTCACCAGCGTGGCCAGTATCAGCGCGATAGGTAGGGAATGCATGCGATGTCTCCGAATAGCCGGAGGGGGCCTGTAGCAGCCAATGCCTGCCGATCCATGTCGGGAAGCCACAATATCGTGATGGCAGCGGAACGGCGTGATCGCCGGAAACGCTGGAGCGGGCGAAGGGATTCGAACCCTCGACCCCAACCTTGGCAAGGTTGTGCTCTACCCCTGAGCTACGCCCGCTCTGGCGTTGTGGCCGGGAGCGTTTCGAAGCGCTCTCGGCGGGTGAGGCGGGCCAACTAACAGCGGCTTTTGCAGTGCGCAACCCCCCTTTTGCACTTTTTGGAAAAGACTTGGCGGTTCGGCCTCGAACGCCCAAATAGGGGACGACCCGCCCGCGCGCCCGTCAGAGGCGCCGGCACCCGCAGTTCGCCTGAAGGAGCGCATTTTGGCCACGCTTGGTTTGAGCCCCGCCGACAAACAGGCGGTAGACGCCTTCCGCAAGGACGTCGTCGAGCCGTCGATGTCGAAGCTCGTCATCATCGATTTCTGGGCCGAATGGTGCGGGCCGTGCAAGGCGCTGGGCCCGGTGATCGAAAAGGTCACCGACGAATATGCCCCCAAGGGCGTGATGCTGGCCAAGATCGACGTCGACAAGAACAACTTCATCGCCAGCCAATTCCAGGTCCGCTCGATCCCCACGGTCTATGCGATGTTCCAGGGCCAGCTGGTCGCCGACCTGACCAGCGCGCGCACCGAATCGCAGCTGCGCACGATGCTCGACCAGATTCTGCGCCAGCTGCCGATCAGCGGCGAGGAAGCCGAGGCAGAAGCCGAGCTTGAGCCGCTGATCGCGATGGGCGAGCAGGTGCTGGCCGACGGCGATGCCGAGCGTGCGCTGTCGATCTTCGACCAGATCGCCGAGATCGCACCCGACCATGCGGTGGTCGCCGCCGGCCGCGTCCGGGCGCTGACCGCGCTGGGCCGCCATGACGAGGCCCAGGCCGCGCTCGACGCGATCCCGGGCGACGCCGCCAAGGCGCCCGAGGTCGAGCGTGCCCGCGCCGCGCTGAGCCTCGCCCGCGAAGCGCAGCCGGTCGGCGATCTCGCCGGCCTCGCCGCGCGCGCTGCCGCGAATCCCGAGGACATGGATGCGCGCTACGAACTCGCCGGCGGCCAGATGGCGGCGGGCGATCGCGAAGGCGCCGCCGAGACGCTGCTCGCCATGGTGCGCGACGATCGCGCGTGGAACGAGGGGGCCGCCCGCCAGCGGCTGCTCAAGCTGTTCGAAGTGGTGGGTCTCGAAGACCCCTGGGTCGCGGCCCAGCGGCGCAAGCTGTCGCAGATCCTGTTCGGATGAAGACGACGCGGCTCTCGGTGTTTCCTCTGGCAGGTGCGCTGCTCTTCCCGCGCATGCACCTGCCGCTCCACATCTTCGAGCCGCGCTACCGCGCGATGGTCTCCGAGGCCCTCGCGCGGGATCGTCGCATCGGCATGGTCCAGCCGCGCGACGACCGCGATCCGCCGACGCTGTTCGATATCGGCTGTGTCGGCCGGATCGCCGATGTGGAGGCGCTCGACGATGGCCGCTTCAACATCGTGCTCGAAGGCCTGACGCGCTTCACCATCGTTCGCGAGCTGGAAGTGGGCACACCGTTCCGCCAGGTCGAGGCGACGCTGGAAGCGGCCGGTGAGTCCGAACAACTGTCGCTCGCAGCCCGCGCCTCGATCGAGATGGAGTCGCGGCGCTTCGCCGATGGCCTGGGCTACATGGTCGATTGGGAGGCGGTGACGCGGCTCGACGATGAATCGCTGGTCAACGGCATCGCCCAGATCGCGCCATTCGACGCCGCCTCGAAGCAGGCGCTGCTCGAAGCGCCCTCGCTGGCCGACCGCGCCGAGCTGATCGTCCAGCTGATGCAGTTCTTTGGCCGGCACGGCGAGGACAGCGCAACGCTGCAATGAGCCCCTGCCCGTTTTTTGGGCAGCGCAGCGGCGCAAAATTCACCACTTCGTAATATTTGGCGGCGGCAAACGCGCAGCTGCGCTGTGCGTTCCATTTGGCACGTCGTTTGCAGGAATAGCTCCCGGGACAACCGCCAGAGGGGGCGAAATGAAGCTCATCATCGCCATCATCAAACCCTTCAAGCTCGACGAGGTGCGCGAGGCGCTCACCGCTGTCGGGGTGACGGGCATGACCGTGACCGAAGTGAAGGGGTTCGGCCGCCAGAAGGGCCAGACCGAGATTTATCGCGGCGCCGAGTACAGCACGAACATGGTGCCGAAGATCAAGATCGAGGTCGCCGTGGGCAGCGATCTTGCCGACCGTGCCGTCGAGGCGATCCAGGCCGCGGCAGCGACCGGGGCGATCGGTGACGGCAAGATCTTCGTCCTCGACATGGGCCAGGCCGTGCGCATCCGCACCGGCGAGACCGACGAGACGGCGCTGTGAGCAAGGGGGTAGCAATGAAGCAAGGATGGAAGACCGCCGGGCTCGCGCTCGGAGCGGCCGCGGTCGTCGCGGCGATGCCCGCCTGGGCACAGTCCCCGGCACTGATCAAGGCGCCCACCGTCGCCCAGCAGGCGACGATGGTGAACAAGGGCGACACCGCCTGGATGCTGATCTCCTCGGCGCTGGTGCTGCTGATGTCGGTGCCGGCGCTGGCGCTGTTCTATGGCGGCCTGGTGCGCACCAAGAACATGCTCTCGGTGCTGATGCAGGTGTTCATGATCGTCTCGGTCGCATCGCTGGTGTGGTGCACCTGGGGCTATTCGATGGCGTTCACCAGTGGTGGCGCCAACCAGTTCTTCGGCGGTTTCTCCAAGGCGTTCCTGATCGGGGTCAGCGGCAGCACCTATGCCGCGACCTTCTCGAACAACGTCTACATCCCTGAATTCGCGTTCGTCTGCTTCCAGATGACCTTCGCCTGCATCACGCCGGCGCTGATCGTCGGTGCCTTTGCCGAGCGCGTGAAGTTCACGCCCCTCATCATCTTCACGGTGCTGTGGATGACGATCGTCTATTTCCCGATCGCGCACATGGTCTGGTACTGGGCGGGCCCGGACTTCCTGGTCGACACGCCGACCGACTATGGCTTCCTGTGGGGCAAGGGCGCGCTCGACTTCGCCGGCGGCACCGTCGTCCACATCAATGCGGGCATTGCCGGCCTGGTCGGCTGCCTCGTGATCGGCAAGCGCGTGGGCTTCAAGAGCGAGCCGATGCCGCCGCACTCGCTGACCATGACCATGATCGGCGCCTCGCTGCTGTGGGTGGGCTGGTTCGGCTTCAACGCCGGTTCCAACCTCGAATCGAACGGCGTCACCGCAGTGGCCTTTATCAACACCTTCGTCGCCACCGCCGCGGCAGCGGTCAGCTGGGCGGTGATCGAGCAGGTCGTGCACAAGAAGCCGTCGCTGCTGGGTGGCGTTACCGGCGCGGTCGCCGGCCTCGTCGCGATCACCCCGGCCTCGGGCTATGCCGCGCCGATGACCTCGATCGTGCTCGGCCTGGTCGTGTCGCCGGTCTGCTTCTTCTTCGTCACCACGGTGAAGAACAAGCTGAAGTATGACGACTCGCTCGACGTGTTCGGCGTGCACTGCATCGGCGGTATCCTGGGTGCGCTCGGCACCGCGATCGTCGCCGATCCGAAGCTCGGCGGCCAGGGCGTGATCGACTACACCAAGTTCCCGGCGGTTGCCGCGCCCAGCTACGACATGGCTACCCAGCTGGTCACCCAGCTCGAGGCGGTGCTGCTGACGCTGGTCTGGTCGGGCGGCGTCTCCGCCATCCTGTTCTACGGCCTGAAGCTCACCATCGGCATCCGCCCCTCCAAGGAAGTGGAAGTCGAAGGGCTCGACATCAACGAGCATGGCGAGCGCGCCTACAACTACTGACAAGTTCGGGCGCCGCGGGATCCTCTCCTGCCGCGGCGCCCCACCGAGGTTCCTCCTGCGGACGACTGGGCTGGTGGGCAACCACCAGCCCATTTTTTATGTGCGGGGTTCGCCGAGGTCCGCCGCTTGCAGCAAGCGTTCCCCTCCCGCTTGCGAGAGGGGAACGATAGAGTGGAAGGCTTACTTCCCGGCCAGCTGCGCCAGCGCCGGCCGAATGCCGGAAAGGTCGTACCCCGCGCCCGCGCCCTTCGCGACCAGTTCCTCCGGCGCGCGGCCCTTGTAGGCGCTGGCCAGCGCCCAGAGGTTGCACGAGCGGGTGCCCGAGCGGCAGTATGCCAGCACCGGCCCGTCCACCGAGCCCAACGCCTCGGCCATCGCCTCGACCTGCGCCATCGAGAAACCGCCCGGCGTCACCGGGATCTCGGTATAGCCGAGCCCCGCCGCCTCGGCGGCCTCGGCGATCTGCGCGCCGGTCGGCTGGCCGAACTCCTCGCCCTCGGGGCGGTTGTTGATGATGTGCACGAATCCCGCCGCCGCAAGTGCCGGCACGTCCTCGGGCCGGATCTGCGGCGCCACCGAGATGCTGTCGTCGATCTTGTTGGGCATGGCAGGTCCTCCTTCTGAATTGCGTCTGCGGCTGTAGCGCGCGCCGACGCCCTGAGGAAGCCGATCAGAACTGGCGAAGGACGTTCAGGAACTCCTGCCCATAGGCATCCAGCTTGCGCGCGCCGACGCCCGAGAGCTGCCCCATCTCCGCCAGCGACGACGGGCGCACCATCGCCATGTCGCGCAGCACCGAATCATGGAAGATCACATAGGGCGGCAGCCCGGTCTCCTGCGCGATCTCGCGGCGCTTGGCGCGTAGCGCCTCGAACAACGGATTCCCGACCGGGTTGGGCACCGACCCCTTGGCGCCGCGGCGACGCCGTTCGCGCTTGGGCGGCAGGACAAGCTCCAGCTTTGCCTCACCCTTGAGAATCGGCCGTGCCTCGGGACCGAACTCCAGCCCGCCATGCTCGTTGGTGCGCAGCGCGTCGCGCAGCAGCAGCGCCCGCGACACGGGCTTGAGCATCGCCACCTCGTCCCCATCGACGATGCCGAAAACGGACAGTTTCTCATGCCCGTTCATCAGGCTGCGCTCGGTCGAGACGCCGGTGAGGATGCCCTCGATATAGCCGACACCGTACAGCATGCCGGTGCGGAACACCGCCGAAAGGAATTTTTGCGCCGTGACGCTGGCGTCGATCGCCGCCGGCGGATTGAGGCAGTTGTCGCAATTGCCGCAGGTCTCGGGCGGATCCTCGCCGAAATGCTTCAGGAGGATGCGGCGACGGCACCCCGCCGTCTCGACCAGCGCACCGAGTGCCGTAAGTCGGGCGCGCTCGCCGGGCTGGCGCGAGGATTCCACTTCGCCGATCCGCTGGCGGGCACGCGCGAAATCGTCGGCACCCCAGAACAGGTGCGCGACCGACGGATCGCCGTCGCGTCCCGCGCGGCCGGTTTCCTGGTAATAGGCCTCGATCGACTTGGGCAGCCCGGCATGGGCGACGAAGCGCACGTCGGGCTTGTCGATCCCCATGCCGAACGCCACGGTGGCGACCACCACCATGTCCTCGCTCGCGACGAACTGCGCCTGGTTGCGCCGCCGCACCTCGGGATCGAGCCCGGCATGATAGGGCAGCACCGGCCGCCCGGTCTCCGCCGCCAGCTTCTCGGCGAGCTGCTCCACGCCCTTGCGCGTCTGGGCATAGACGATGCCGGGGCCGGGATTCTCCGCGACGATGTCGATGATCTGGCGCGTCGTGTTCTCGCGCGGGGCGATATGGTAGCGGATGTTCGGCCGGTCGAAGCCGGCGACGATAAGCCCGTCTTCCGGAATGCCCAGCTGTTCGAGGATGTCGGCACGGGTATGCGCGTCCGCCGTGGCGGTCAGCGCTAGCCGCGGTACCTCCGGAAAGCGGTCGAGCAGCGGGCGGAGCAGCCGGTAGTCAGGGCGGAAATCATGCCCCCATTCGGAAACGCAATGCGCCTCGTCTATCGCGAACAGGCTGAGCGGGGCTTGCGTCAGCAGGTTGCGGAAGCCTTCGCCCGAGGCGCGCTCCGGGGCAATATAGAGCAGGTCAAGCTGCCCGGCGCGAAAGCGCTCGATGGTTTCGGCGCGATTGTCGTCGACGCTGGTGAGCGTCGCCGCGCGGATGCCGACGGCTTCGGCTGCACGCAGCTGGTCGTGCATCAGCGCGATCAGCGGGCTGACGACGACGCAGGTGCCCTCCAGCATCACCGAAGGCAGCTGATAGGTCAGCGACTTGCCCGCACCGGTGGGCATCACCGCAAGCGTGCGCTGGCCCGCCATGACGCGGTCGACCACCGAGGCCTGCACGCCGCGAAAGGCGTCATAGCCGAAAACCCGGCGGAGATGTTCAATGGGATCGGGACGCATGGCTGCCATCAGACTGCCCGGCAGGTGCTTGCGCTGTCGAGCAAATGTTAACTTGTTCCTCGGTAGTAGCCCGATTGTGCCGGGGGGCGCAAACGCAGGAAGACATCGCATGCCGCTTGATCCCTCGGACGAACCCGCCCGCCTCGCCGAACTCAAGGGCTATGGCGTGCTCGACACCCCCAACGAAGCCGAGTTCGACGCAATCGTGCGTGAGGCTGCAGCCGCACTGGGCGTGCCGATCGCGTTGATTTCGCTGATCGACGACAACCGCCAATGGTTCAAGGCACGCGTCGGGCTGGAGCCGCAGGAGACGCCCCGCTCGATCTCCTTCTGCACCCATGCGATCCGCGGGCCGGACGTGTTCGTCGTCCACGATGCCAAGGCCGATCCGCGCTTCTCGGAGAACCCGCTGGTGACCGGCGATCCCAACATCCGCTTCTACGCTGGGGCGCCCTTGCGCACCGCCAGCGGCAAGCGGATCGGAACCTTGTGCGTGATCGACAGCACCGCGCGCCCGCAACTCACCGAGCAGGATACCGCACGCCTCACGTTGCTCGCCGAGAAGACGATGCAGGCACTCGAACGCCGCCGCCAGCGCCTGAATGCCGCCGACGCGGCCTGAAGCGAAACAAACACCCACAGTTTTCGGTGGTGCGGCCCTTGCCGCTGGCCCCCCTGATCCGGCAAAGCGGTCCGGATGACCGTCAGCGTGGACATGGGCGTCGACGGCACGGGCGGACCCGTGCCGGTCGATCTGGAGGAGTTGCTTGCAACCCGATTGCTCGTCCAGGGCAATTCGGGCTCGGGCAAGTCGCACCTGCTCCGCCGGCTGCTCGAACAGTCTGCGGGTCACGTCCAGCAGGTGGTGATCGATCCCGAGGGCGACTTCGTCACCCTCTCCGATCGCTACGGCCATCTCGCGATCGAGGCGGTCGACCATAGCGAGCGCGATGTTGCCCGCTTTGCGGCGCGTATCCGCGAGCATCGCGCTTCGGTCGTGCTGAGCCTCGAAGGGCTGGAGGCGGAAGGCCAGATGCGCTGCGCCGCCACCTTCCTCAACGGTCTGTTCGATGCGCCGCGCGACCATTGGTATCCGGCCCTCGTCGTCGTCGACGAGGCCCAGCTGTTCGCCCCCGCCGGCGGCGGCGAAGTGGCGGAGGAGGTGCGCCGCGCGTCGCTCTCGGCGATGACCAACCTGATGTGCCGCGGCCGCAAGCGCGGGCTTGCCGGCGTGATCGCGACGCAGCGACTGGCGAAGCTCGCCAAGAACGTCGCGGCGGAAGCCTCCAACTTCCTGATGGGCCGCACCTTTCTCGACATCGACATGCAGCGCGCCGCCGACCTGCTCGGCATGGAACGCCGCCAGGCCGAAGCAATCCGCGATCTGCAGCGCGGGCATTTCCTCGGCCTTGGCCCGGCGATCACTCGGCGGCCGGTCGCGATCCGCATCGGCGCGGTAGAAACCAGCGCGCGCAGCTCCAGCCCCAAGCTGACCCCGCTGCCCCAGGCGCCAACCGAAGACATCAAGGATCTGCTGCTCGCGCCCGCCGAGCCCGAATGGGTGCCCCCGGCCCCGCCGCCGGCGCATGCCTATTCCCAGCCGGAAACGGTGCTGGAGCAGCTCGCCCGTTCGGCACCCGCGCCGATGGAAATCGAGCCCGATCGCGATCCCGAGGAAGTCGCCGGTCTGGTCGCCGACGTGCTGCGCGCGATCGTCGAGGACGAACAGTCGACGCTGCGCTCGCCCGCGGTACTGTACCAGGATTTCCAGGTGCGCTGCCGGATGGTGGGGCTGAACCGTCCACCGCTGGATCTTTCGGGCTTCGTCCGCAGGCTGTCGGCTGCGCGTGCCGGCATCCATGGCGATCCCGACGACGACTGGGCGCAGGCGCTGGAAGCGGCGCGGGCCCTACCCGACGACATGCTTGGGCCGTTCCTGCTCGTCGCCAAGGCGGCGCGCGAGGGGCTGCCCTGCCCGAGCGATACCGATATCGCGACCAGCTACGGCACCAGCTCGCTCGGCCGCGTGCGGCGGCTGATGCAGTATATCGAGAGCAAGGGGCTGTTCGTCACCCGCGTCGACCTGTCGGGCAAGCGCTCGATCACGATTCCCCGGCTCGGCTGGACGACGCAGGCCTCTGACGGCTGAGCCTCAGCGCCCGAAATTCTGGGGGCGGTGCAGCCGCGCGTTGAGCGCGAACATGCACAGCGCCCAGATCGCGCCGAAGCACCAGCCGGCCAGCACGTCCGACGGCCAGTGCACGCCTAGGAAGACGCGGCTGCAGCCGATCAGCAGCACCAGCAGCACCGCGAAGCCTAGCAGATAGGCGCGTGCCCATCGGCTGGTCTGCGTCTGCGCGACCATGATGCCGAGGGTGAGATAGACCGCCGCCGAAATCATCGCATGGCCGCTGGGGAAGCTGGCGCTGGAGACATGGGCGAGGTGAGGCACCACGTCGGGGCGCTGCCGGTGCAGGAAGATCTTGAGCAGCGCGTTGATCGTCGATGCGCCGACCAGCGATCCGCCGAGCAGCAGCGCTTCGGAGCGCTTGCCGAATGCGAACAGGAAGGTCAGCGTCGCCGCCCCCGCCAGCCACAGCACGGTGTAGCCGCCAAGCGCGCTGATATCGATCGCCGACTGGAGCAGCCAGGGCGGGCCGATCGGTGTGGCGAGGTCGCCGGGGGTGCGGAAGGCCAGCAGCAGCGCGGGATCGAACGCGAACCCGCTGGCGAAGCGCAGGCAGAGGAAGGTCGCGAGCCCCGCCAGCGAAAAGCCCAACAGGCCGAGCGCGGGCCAGAGCCATTGACGATTGGAAGGCTGAAGCGGGTTTGAATCGGTCATGCTGCTCGCGTCTTGGAGGGAGCGGTCGAACTATCGCGGAGGTGGTGGACCCAAACGGCCCCTCAAAAGCCGTCGTCATTCCCGCGAGACCGGGAATCCATTCGCCTGTGTGTTCGCGGAAAGAACCGCGGCATCAGCGCCAATGGATCCCAGCCTTCGCGGGGATGACGAGGTCTTTGGGCCTGGACAATAGCCCTTCCGGTCGTTGGACGACCCTTAGCCCTTCGGGCCGCGACCTTCCAGCATGCCGGGCGCGATGAAGCCGATCGGCTGGATCGACGAGGCCTGCTGCTTCAGCTTGCCCTGCATCGCCTCGTAATCGCTCTCCATCTCCGGGGTGACCGTCGCCCGCGAGTCCTTCAGCGCTTCCTCGAAATGCGCCATCGTCACTTCGCGCGTCGCCAGCGACTGGCGGAGCGCGACCAGGCCGGCGCGGCGGACCACGTCTTCCAGATCGGCGCCGGTGTAGCGCTGGGTCTGCTCGGCGATCGAGCCCAGATCGACATCGCTGCTAAGCGGCATCTTGTCGGTCTGGATGCGCAGGATGCGCTCGCGCCCGGCCTTGTCGGGCACGCCGACATAGACCAGCTCGTCGAACCGGCCCGGGCGGAGCAGAGCAGGGTCGATCAGGTTCGGCCGGTTGGTCGCCCCGATCACCACCACCGACTGGAGTTCCTCCAGCCCGTCCATCTCGGCGAGGATGGTGTTAACCACCCGCTCGGTCACCTGCGGCTCGCCCATCGAACCGCCGCGTGCCGGCACCAGCGAGTCGAGCTCGTCGATGAAAATCACGCAGGGCGCGACCTGCCGGGCACGCGCGAACAGCCGGGCGATCTGCTGCTCGCTCTCGCCATACCATTTGGAGAGCAGGTCGCTCGACTTGGTGGCGATGAAGTTCGCCTCCGCCTCGCGCGCCACGGCCTTGGCGAGCAGCGTCTTGCCGGTGCCCGGGGGCCCGTAGAGCAGGAAGCCCTTGGCCGGCCGGATGCCGAGGCGCCGGAACGCGTCCGGATCTTTAAGCGGCAGCTCGACGCCTTCCTTGAGCCGCATCTGCGCATCGTCGAGGCCGCCGACATCCTCCCAGCGGACGGTCGGCGCCTGCACCATCACTTCGCGCATGGCGGAGGGCTGGACGCGCTTCAATGCCTCCAGGAAATCGTCGCGGGTGACCGACAGCGTGTCGAGCACCTCGGGCGGAATCGTGCCTTCCTCGAGGTTGAGGCGCGGCATGATCCGGCGCACGGCCTCGATCGCCGCCTCGCGGGTCAGCGCGGCGAGGTCGGCACCGACAAAGCCGTAGGTGGTACGCGCCAGTTCCGCGAGGTCGACATCCTCCGCCAGCGGCATGCCGCGGGTGTGGATTCCCAAAATCTCCCGCCGACCGCGATCGTCCGGCACACCGACGACGATCTCGCGATCGAACCGGCCCGGACGGCGCAGCGCCTCGTCGATCGCCTCAGGGCGATTGGTCGCGGCGATGACGACGATGTTGGCGCGCGCCTCCAGCCCGTCCATCAGCGTGAGCAGCTGGGCGACGAGCCGCTTTTCCGCCTCGCCGGTCACCTGGCCGCGCTTCGGCGCGATCGAATCGATCTCGTCGATGAACACGATCGAGGGCGCGTTCTTCGACGCTTCCTCGAACACCTGGCGCAGCCTTTGCTCGGATTCGCCATAGGCCGAGCCCATGATCTCGGGCCCGTTGATCAAGTGGAAGCTGGCATCGCTTTCGTTTGCCACTGCACGCGCCAGCCGCGTCTTGCCGGTCCCGGGAGGCCCGTGCAGGATCACGCCCTTGGGCGGATCGACGCCCAGCCGCTGGAACAGCTCGGGATAGCGCAGCGGCAATTCGACCATCTCGCGCAGCTGGTCGATCGTGCCTGCCATGCCGCCGATATCGTCATAGGTGACGTCGGCCCGGCGGCTTTCCTTGGCCTCCTCATATTCGGTGCGGAGCTCGACCTCGGTATGCTCGTCGATATGCACCACGCCGCGTGGCACGGTGGAGAGCACCGTCAGGCGGATCTCCTGCAGCGCATAGGCGGGCGCCCGCACGAACTGCTGCACGTTGGGCGGCACGTCGGCGCGCTGGTGCCCGACCGTGGCGATGGTGTCGCCGGAGGTAAGGGGCCGCGTGAAGAAGGTGCGCTTCAGCGCCTCGCCGGTGCCGCGCAGCCGCAGATTCGCCTGGGCGGGGCCGAACACGACGCGCGTCGCCGCCTTCGAATCGGCGCGGCGCACCTCGACAAAGTCGCCCGAGCCGACCCCGGCATTGGCGCGCTGGAGCCCGTCGATGCGGAGCAGCTCCAGTCCTTCGTCTTCGGAATAGGGGAGCACCGCACGTGCAGGCGTGCTGCGCTTGCCGACAATTTCGATCACATCGCCCTCGGTGATGCCGAGGGCAGCCATCAGGCTGCGCGGGATATGGGCCAGTCCGCGGCCGCTGTCCTCGGGGCGCGCATTGGCGACCTGAAGGCGGCGGGTGCGGGATTCGTCATCGGCCATTCTGGGTTCCTTCGTGGCGGTAGGCCCGAAAGCTAAGAACGGCGGAGGCAAAAAAAAGGGCCGCCTCAAAAAGGGCGGCCTTGGAAAGTTTTAGGAGAGGATGCCTGAAAGGCCTGCTCTATGTGCAGCGCGGCACGGTTTTGTGCAAGTGCGAAAATTACACCGCGTAGATGCAAGGCTTGCAATCAGTGTTGTCCGTAGCGATACTGGTGGGGAGGGAGCGGGGCTGCTGCGCCGGGCAGAGAGTGCCGCTTTGAGTATACTGCATTGCACCATTGAGAGAGTCGGATTCGATGCGTCGCCTTCCGCCGCTCACTGCCATCGAAGCCTTTGTCCAGGTTGCGCGCCTGGGCTCGATCAAGGCCGCTGCCGAGGAACTGGCGCTGTCTTCTCCAGCACTTAGCCGCCGCGTGCAGGCGCTGGAGCGTTTCATCGGCAAGCCGCTGTTCGAGCGCCGTCACCAGTCGCTACGGCTCAACGACGATGGCGACCGGCTGCTCAGCCTGATCGCGCCGGCGCTCGACACGATGACCGATGCGATCGAGACGATGACCAGCGGCAGCGAGTTGCTGCGGCTCCGACTCGGCGTGCTGCCGCTCTACGCTACGCAGCAATTGCTGCCGCGCCTGCCCGAGCTCAAGAAGCAGCACCCTCAGCTGCATCTCGACGTCGACACCGGCAGCCATGGCATGGCGCGGCTGGGCGACGGTCTCGATGCGGCGATCGTCATCGCCCGGGATATCGATCCCGGCTATTACTCGCGCCGGCTCGATCGCAACCGCGTCCACGTCATCGGCGCGCGGAGTCTCGTCGAGGGCCCCAACCCGGTGCGCGATCCGACCGACCTGTCGCGCCTGACCGCATTGGTCCACCGCGAAATGCCCGAGACCTTCACCGCCTGGCGAATGGCGGCGGGCTATCCCGATCTCGAGCCCGCCGCGATCGACCTGTTCGATTCGGGCAACCTGATGCTGGAGGCCGCCGCGCAGGGGCTGGGCGTCGCCTTCATGCTCGAATCGCACTACCAGTCCGCCCGCGACGAGCGGCTGGTGCAGCTGTTCGACCTCGCGGTGGAGAGTCATTACAGCTACTGGTTCGTCTGCCGCCCCCGCGCGCTGACGCTGCGACCGGTGCAGATCTTCCACGACTGGCTGATCTCGGCGATGGGCGCCGATCTGCTCGACATGCCGCAGGGCTGACCCTGCCCCTTTGGGCAAAGTCAATGGAACGGCGGGCCGCAATCGCCTACAGGGAGGCCATGTCGCCGCTCAATGCCTTCCTGCTGTTCGTCGCTACCGTGCTCGGCATGGAGCTGTTCGCTTATGCCGCGCATCGCTGGATCATGCACGGGCCGGGCTGGTTCCTGCATGCCAGCCATCATCGCCCCCGCACCGGCAATTGGGAGTGGAACGATCTGTACGCCGCGATCTTCGCGGTGCCCTCGTTCGTGCTGCTGCTCGGCGGCGTCCAGCTCGGCTGGTGGCCGGGCTTCACCTGGATCGGCGCAGGCATCGCCGCCTATGGCGCGATCTATTTCGGCTTCCACGACCTGATCGTCCACAAGCGGATACGCCACCGCTACATTCCCCGCTCCAGCTACATGAAGCGGATCGTCCAGGCGCACCGGCTTCACCATGCAGTACGTACCCGCAAGGGCACGGTGAGCTTCGGCTTCCTCTATGCGCCCAGGCCCGAGGTGCTGAAGGCGCAGCTGCGGCAGAGCGGGGCGGTCGTCCAGCGGATCACCATTCCCGATTGAGCGCTTCCCCGGATTGACGGCGGCTGCCCCCAGACCCACATTTTGGGCCTATGGAACAGCTGAACCTCCCCGAGTCCGAATGGCGCAAGCGCCTTACCCCCGAGCAGTTCCACGTACTGCGCGAGGCAGGTACCGAGCGCGCCTTTTCGGGCCGCTACAACGACAACAAGGCCGACGGCATCTATCGCTGCGCCGGCTGCCAGCTCGAACTGTTCGACAGCATCGACAAATATGATTCCGGCTCCGGCTGGCCGAGCTTCACCCAGCCGATCGCGGCTGGCCATGTCAGCGAGCATGCCGATACCAGTCATGGCATGCGCCGGATCGAGGCGCGGTGCGCACGCTGCGATGGCCATCTCGGCCATGTCTTCCCCGACGGGCCGCCGCCGACGGGCCTGCGCTATTGCATGAATTCGGTCAGCCTCGATTTCCGGGCGCGCGCCGCGGGCGCATCGGCCGCCTGATCCTTGTGGGAATGCCCCGCACGCTGTAATCGACCACGCCGTACATGGCCGTGAAATCGAAAACCGCAGCTGCGCCCTGGTGGCGCCGGGGCTCCTTCTGGAAGAAGTTCTTCCTCTGGTCGCTGGTCAGCGGCGTGGCGTTGGCGCTGATCGCCTTCATCGCGCTGGTGATCGCGGTCTATTCGGCGCGGGCGACGCTGCCCAGCTTCGACCAGATGAAGTCCTCGCCCAACGGCCAGATGATCCGCGTGCATGCGGTCGACGGCACGGTCCTGGTCTCGCTCGGGCCGAGCTATGGCGAGTGGATCAAGTACGACCAGATCCCGCAGGTGATGAAGGACGCGATCATCGCGACCGAGGATCGTCGTTATGAATCGCACTGGGGCGTCGACCCGATCGGCGTGCTTCGCATCCTCTGGGTGGCCAAGCGGCTGCACGACGAGGGCCGGCGCCTGCAGGGCGGCTCGACCATCACCCAGCAGGTCGCGCGCACGATCTTCCTGTCGAACAAGTACAGCGTCGGCCGCAAAATTCGCGAGGCGGTCCTCGCGCTGGCGCTCGAGCGTAAATTCTCCAAGCAGGAGATCCTCGAGCTCTACCTCAACAAGGTCTATTTCGGCGGCGGCGCCTATGGCATCGACGCGGCGAGCCGCAAGTTCTTCGGCCACCCGGCGACCAACCTGACGCTGGGCGAATCCGCGATCATCGCGGGGCTGGTGAAGGCGCCGTCGCATTATTCGCCCACCGCCGATGCCGAGGCCGCGGTCGATCGCGCGACCGTGGTGCTGAAGGTGATGGCCGATGCCGGCAAGATCAGCGACGCGCAGGCCAGCGCGACCGATCCGCACGCGGTGCAGCTGGCGCCGGAGCCCAAGCAGAACAGCGTGCGCTACTTCACCGATTGGGCACTGCCGCAGCTGGAGACGCTGATCGACGAGACCGACGCGCCGCTCGACGTGTGGACGACGCTCGACCTCAACATGCAGCGCAGCGCCGACCAGGCGATCCGCGTCAACGCGCCCGACGGCGCGCAGGGCGCGCTCGTCTCGATCGACCGCGACGGCGCGGTGCGGGCGATGGTCGGCGGCAAGGACTATGTGTCCTCGATCTACAACCGCGCGACCCAGGCCCAGCGCCAGCCGGGTTCGTCGTTCAAGCTGTTCGTCTATCTCTCGGCGCTGGAGGCTGGGCACAAGCCCGACGACATCGTCGTCGACGAGCCGGTGACGATTGATGGCTGGACCCCGCGCAACGATTCGCGCCGCAACAGCGGCCCGATCACGATCCGCACCGCCTTCGCCTATTCGGTCAACACGATCGCGGCGAAGCTGGGCCAGGAGGTGGGCTTCACCACCGTGGCGGACATGGCCAAGCGCTTCGGCATCACCACGCCGATCAACACCCAGCCGGCGATGGTGCTCGGCACCTCGAACGTCCGCCTGATCGACATGACCCGCGCCTTCGCCTCGGTCGGCAACAACGGCGTCGCGGTGACGCCCTATGGCATCACCCGGGTGACCGCGAACAACCGCGTGATCTACCAGCATGAGGTGGACACGAGTCACGTGCTGGTCGCCAACTATGTCGCGGCGCAGATGATCGACCTGATGCAGACGGCGGTGGCCACCGGCACCGGCCGCGCGGCGCAGATCGGCCGCCCGGTCGCGGGCAAGACCGGCACTACGACGTCGAACAAGGACGGCTGGTTCATCGGCTTCTCGAGCGGCCTCACTACGGGCGTGTGGATGGGCCGCGACGACGCCAAGGTCGTGCCGGGGCTGCAGGGCGGCCGCGCGCCTGCACGCGCCTTCCACGACTTCATGATCCAGGCGGTCGCCAATCGCCCGGTCGAACAGTTCGAGACGCAACTGACCCCGCCCGACAACATGCTCGAACCCGACGAGGACGCCTATGGCGCACCCGACAACGGCATGATGGTCGATCCCGACGGCAATCCGATCGCCCAGCCGCCGCAGGTGCCGGTGGAGCCGCAGGACGGCGGCGACAGCGACGGCACTCCGCCGGCGCAGCAGGGCGGGCGCCCTGCGCCCGTCCAACAGCAGGGCGAACGGCTCGATCGCGACTGGATCAACCGGATGACCGGCCGCGCGCCCGCGCAGCAACAGCCCGGCCGCCAGCCGCAGCGCCAGCCGGCACCGCAGGACCGCCAACGGCCCAACGACGAATACTAGGCTCGACCGACCCAGTGCAGCGCCGCACCGTGGCGGCGTAGCCAGTGCCGATGCGGCGTCGGGTCAGCGCCGTAGAGCTGCTCGACCAGCGCGTGAAATTCGGGGCCGTGGTTCATGTGCACCCGGTGCGCGACTTCGTGCGCTACCGTCGCCCGGCGGACCTCGCTGGGCGCCAGGATCAGTCGCCAGCTGTAGCGGATCACCCCCGTCGAAGCGCAGCTCCCCCAGCGGCTGCGCGCATCGCCGATCGCCACCTTGGTGACGCGCACCCCCGCGATCGCCGCATAATACGCGGTTTCTTCGCTCAGCACCCGCAGCGCCTCGGCGCGGAGCCAGCGTTCGACGCGGCGGCCCAGTCCTTCCTCGGTCCCGCCGCAGAGCAGTTGATCGCCTTCGCGCCGCACCCCGCGCACGCCCGCCGCAGGCCAGACGATCACAAGCTCGCCATCGCCGAACGGCACACGCGCTCCCGGCACGAACGGTCGCCCACCCGGCAGCCGCGCGCGTTGCGCGGCGATCCAGACCTGCTGCTCGCCCACCCATTGCATCGCCTTGGCGAGGCTGGCGCGCGGCGGGATGGTCAGCCGCACCTTGCCGTCGCGGGGGTTGATCGCGAGCCGCATCCGCCGCGCGCGGGGATGGCGGATCACTTCGAGCCCCTCGATCAAAGGCGGCGGTCCGTCATGTGATGTTCGAGATCGCCGGCATCGTCCTCGGAGATGGTCCAGCCGCGGGTCGATTCCCCCGCCTTATGCACTGCCTCGCGGTCGCCCGAGACGAGATAGTGCCATTCGGGCAGCTTCTCGCCATTCGCCCGCAGACGATAGGCGCAGGTGGTGGGCAGCCATTCGATGTCGCGCACGTTGCGCGTCGTCAGCCGCACGCATTCGGGCACATAGGCGCGGCGGTGCTTGTAATCCTTGCACAGCCCCATCCGGCGATCGAGCAGCTTGCAGGCGACGTTGGTGGCGAACAGTTCGCCGGTCTCCTCGTCCTCCAGCTTGTGGAGGCAGCATTTGCCGCAGCCGTCGCACAGGGCTTCCCATTGTGCGCGGTCGAGGGCCTCCAGCGGCAGATCTTCCCAGAATTTGATGGTCAACGCACCCAATGCTCAAGCTCGGCGACGATCGCCTTGGGATCCTTTTCCAGCGGCAGGCTGGTGATCGGCTTGCCGTCCGGCCCCATCAGATAGGCGACCTCGGTATGGCCCATCAGATAGCCCGACGGCGTCGGCTGCTTCATATAGGCGATAGCATATTCCTTTGCCACCTGCGCGATCGCTTGCGGCGTGCCGGTGAGCCCCACCAGACGCGGGTGGAAATTGCCGACATATTGCTTGAGTTGCGCCGGGGTGTCGCGCTCGGGATCGACCGAGATGAACAGCGGCACGATCTTCTGCGCGATGCGCGGCGCCTGCTTGTCGAGCGTGCGCAGCGCGGCGCCGATCTTGGTGAGGTCGGTCGGGCAGACGTCCGGGCAATAGGTGTAGCCGAAATAGACGATGCGGTACTTGCCGGCGAAATCGGCGTCGGTGACGGTCTTGCCATCCTGGTTGGTGAGCGTGAACGGACCGCCAACGCGCGCGCCGGCCAGCGGCGGCTCGCCGGGGCCGCTCGCGCCACAGGCCGGCAGCGCCAGAAGTGCCGCAACGCCAAAGATCCGAAACATGCTGTTCATGGTAACCACCGCCAGTCTTTGCTAGGAGGGTCGCCGCATCCGTCGCCAGTATCGAAGGTACCGATCCAGCAATGACGTTCCGTCTCGCCTCTGCCGCCGCCGCGGCGCTGTTTCTCCTGCCGCTCCCCGCATCGGCCCAGGGCTTGGGCCAGCCGCGCGAAAGCATCCAGTTCCTCGATGCGATCCGTAAGCAGGACGGGAACAAGGTCAACGAGTTCCTGCGCGACAAGGCCGTCACGATGATCAACGTGAAGGATCCGTACGGCACCGGCGAGGCGGCGCTCCACATCGTCGTGAAGCGGCAGGACCCGACCTATCTGTCGGTGCTGATCAACCAGCCGGGCGTGAACGTGAACATCCAGGACCGCGACGGCAACACGCCGCTGATCTTCGCGGCAGGCCTCGGCTGGGCCCCGGGCGTGGACGCGCTGCTCGCCAAGAAGGCCAACGTCAACCTCGCCAACAATGGCGGCGTCACCCCGCTGATTCGTGCGGTGCTGGCGCATGACCCGGAAGTGGTGAAGAAGCTGCTCGACGCCGGCGCCGATCCCGATCGCGCCGATTTCGGCGGCGGCCTCTCGGCGCGCGAATATGCCCAGCGCGAAACCCGCTATCCGACGATCGCCAAGCTGCTCGCCGACGCCCCCAAGGTGGGTCGCGCCGCCGCCGCGGCAGGTCCCAAGCTCTAAACGCTCAGAACCCGTCGGCGACGTCGGGGTCGAGCGTTCCCAGCAGCCTTCGCCCCGCGCGCCGGGCGAAGGCCAGCGTGGCCTTGCGCCGCGCTGCGGCCGCAAGCGGCACCGTCGCCGCTTCGCGCGCCACTGCCGCGTCGTAGCGATCGGCGACGATCAGCCCGGTGCGTTCGGGCAGGAAATGCGGCTGGTCAAGCGGGCGCAGGTCGAAGCCTTGCGGCACCGCCCAGAAAAATCGATCGCAATGGGCGAGATATTCCTGCCACTTGCCGTCGCCGAGCAGATCGGCACGCGATACCTTGATCTCGACGATCACGATGTTGCCGCGCGCATCGAGCGCCATCAGGTCGACCCGCCGGCCGCCTTCCAGCGGCACCTCGGCGATCGCCACGCAATCATGGCGCAGCAGCATCCGGCACACGCCGCGCACGACGTCGGCGCTGACCAGCGCCGACGCTTCTGGCGAGGGCGAGGGGGGCAGGGGATGGTGCGCGTTCATGGTCGGAAACCTAGAACAATCCACGAACATAGAAAAGCCGCCGAATCGCTTCGGCGGCTTTTCGATTCCGGTCGGCAGCGAGCCGATCAGCGATAGAAGATGTGGTTGCCCACCGTGGCGACCGACGCGCGACCAAGGCTGGCATTGGCGTAGCGCGCGTGGAAATAGAGCGCGTCCCCGGCCGGGCTTTCCCACAGATTCTTGCGGGCAACCTGCGCCACCGCCAGCGCGCGGCGCCACTGCGCGTTCGCCGGCGGGGTCGGCAGCTTGCCGTGGCGGACGAACGAGAACTGGCCCTTCTGGGTGACGACCGAGCAGACCGAGCCGGGGAAGCGACCCGAGGTGCTGCGGTTGAGAATCACGTCGGCGACGGCGAGCTGGCCGGAGAGCGACTCGCTGCGTGCCTCGAAATACACGCCCGTGGCGAGGCAGCGCAGTTCGCGATCCTCTTCGAGCGTGGCGATATCCTCTTGTGCGGCAACCGCGTCGGAGAGGGTGGCATATTCGGTGTTGCTGCCGTCCTGGGTGTCGGTCCCCTGCTGCTCGACCGCGGCCTGGGGCGCGGGAACCTGCTGGGAAGCGAGGACGTTCTGTACCTGAGCCGGTGCGGGCTGCACCGTCGCCTGAATCTTCGCCTCCTGCTGCGGGAGCGCGTTCAGGTTGAGCGTGGCGGCATTCGCAAGTGCGCCAGCGCAAAAAGTCACAGCTGCGAAAGTCGCAGCCCGTGGCAGAAACTTCATTTCAAATCTGTATTGTGCGGTTGGCGTGCGGTCGGACACTGCTCCCGAGGAGACTGGACCGCCGGACTTACCCCCCGACTGCGTAACCGATCGACTTCACACCCCGAACGGCACAACGCGAATGAACGTGGTAGCTCCTTTCGCGGGCGAGGCTCGGGCTGTCAACAAAGGTTCATCGTTTCAGCGGCGAACCGTTCGCCGCCTGCGATATCCAGTTCGACGACCCACAGATCGGTGTCGCGTTCGCGCCGCCGCCGCCAATAGGCGCTCGCCTCGGCCTCGTCGGCCAGTTCTCGGGGGCCGGCGGGGAGGAGCACCGGGACTCCGTCGGGCCCGATCGCCCGCTCGACAAAACGGGGTCGGCCGCCGCGTTCGAGCAGCAGGAGGAGAATCGCGCCCGAGGTCGCGTCGCCCTTGGCCAACACCATCGCCGAACCGCCGGTCGAATCCGCCCGGCGTACCAGCGCGCTCACCAGCATCGCGCTGGTCAGCCGCGGAGTCATGCGGTGCGATAGCCGGGCAGGGTGGCGAGCGGGATGCGCGAGCGCATGAAGGTACCGGTGCCGCGCGCCGCTTCCTCGCCATGCGCGTCGATCAGCCGCGCCTCGGCGACGAACACGCGGCGCTGGCCGCTTACCCAGCGGCCTTCGGCAATGACCGGGCCTTCCGCCAGCGGCTTGGTCAGCAGCAGGTTGAACGCGGTGGTCAGCAGAAAGCGATCGGTGACGAGGCTGTTCGCCGCATAGAAGGCGGCATCGTCCAGCATCTTGAAATAGCTGGTGCCGTGCGCCGCGCCGGCAGCGTGGAAATAGCGCGGATCGACCTCGAAGCGAATCCGCGCGACGCCTGCTTCCGGAATCTCGAGCACCGACGGAAACAGCTGGTTGATCGGTGCCGCAGCGTAGAGCGATTCGAGCGCCCGATAATGCGCCTCGGCCCCGGTCGGGGCCGATTCAGGCGGCGTCACGCGCCTCGACTCCGGTGAGCAGCACGTAGAGCGCGTCCGGCGAGCCGGCGCCGCGCAGCTTTTCCGCGAATGGCCGCTCGCGCAGGCGGCGCGAAACCGAAGCGAGCGCCTTGAGATGCTCGGCACCGGCATTGGTCGGCGAGAGCAGCATGAACACCAGGTCCACCGGCAGATCGTCGACGGCACCGAAATCGATCGGCTGGGTGAGCCGGGCGAACACCCCACACACGCGCGGCAGATCGTCCAGCCGCGCATGAGGAATGGCAATGCCACCACCAAAGCCGGTCGAGCCCAGTCGCTCGCGCTCGGCCAGGCGCTCCGCCACCAGCCGCGGATCGACGCCGTGCGCCGCCGCCGCGGTGGTACCAAGCTGCTGGAACAGCGCCTTCTTGTTGCCCGCCGTCACGCCGGCGAGCACCGCCTCCGGGACGAGCAAATCGCTCAGATCAGTCATTACTCGTTCCAAAGAAGCGGCTGCCCGCCGGCAGGCCGGCCTTACGCCGGTGCGCGGTTTGGCTCAACCCAGCCGATCGTCCCGTCGCCGCGGCGATAGACCATATTATAGGCGCCGGTGCCGCTGTTGCGGAACAGCAGCGCGTTGGTATTGCGCAAGTCGAGCATCATTACCGCGTCCGAAACCGTTGAATCCGGCACGTCGACACGGGTTTCCGCGATAACCAGCGGCGCATCGGCGACTTCTTCCTCGGCAAGCGGTTCCTGGAACAGCGTGTAGCCGGCATTATCGAAGCCGTTATCATAGGCGCCCCCCTCGGCCAGTGCGATGACTTCGGTGGGGCGGCGATCCTTGAGCCGACGGACATAACGGCGCAGCTGCTTGTCGATCCGGTCCGCCGCGCCGTCGAACGCGCCATGCGCCTCCATGCCGCTGTTGGTCGCCTTGAGCACCAGCCCCTGCGTCACGTGCATCACGATGTCGCACTTGAAACCGTTGTCGTGCGGCCCTTTGCCGAAGGTGATCTGTGACGAAATCGTTCGGGAGAAATACTTATCGGCGATACCCTGAACCCGATCCGTCACCTGCGTCTTGAGCGCGTCGCCCGTATCGACCTGATGCCCCGAGATCCGGATATCCATATGTACCTCCACTTCGCAAATTAGGACGAGCGACCTAGGGCTGCGCCGAAACCGCGTCGATTGTGGGAACACCCCATAGCGGCTCGTCCAGGGACTTCAGAAACGCTGCGTGCCGTTCTAGTTCCACAGCACTCGCGGTGAACTGCCGCGCAGGCCGGACGTGTACCCGGCTCGGCGCCTCGGCGACGGTCTCCGGCACCACCGGCACCTCTTCGGCCAGACCCAGCGTGATCTGACGGCCGCCGGTCAGCTCGACATAGACCTGCGCCAGCAACTGCGCGTCGAGCAGCGCGCCGTGCAGCGTCCGCGCGCTGAGATCGATGCCGTAGCGGCTGCACAGCGCATCGAGGGTGTGCTTGGCGCCGGGGTGCCTGGTGCGGGCGAGCACCAGCGTGTCGACCATGCGGCTCAGGTCGACGATGGGACGACTGCAGCGGCCCAGTTCGCCGTTGAGGAAGCTGAAGTCGAATCCGGCATTGT
Organism: Sphingomonas azotifigens NBRC 15497; assembly: GCF_002091475.1. GTDB lineage: Bacteria > Pseudomonadota > Alphaproteobacteria > Sphingomonadales > Sphingomonadaceae > Sphingomonas > Sphingomonas azotifigens. Next base: position 99,845 of record NZ_BCTR01000028.1, on the reverse strand, counting down.
GGGCCACCATCGGCGAGTCGCCGATGAACGCCAGCAGGTCCTCGACAACATCCTCGAACAGCGGCTTGTCGGAGAGGAATCGCTCGGACAGGCCGTGGACGTTGAACGCCTCCACCGGCATGGGCCGCTGCGGATTGATATAGGCGTGGAAGTGGTTGCCGGTGGCAACGCGGTTCACCAGCTCGACACAACCGATTTCGACGAGGCGATCGCCGCCTGAGAAGCTGAGTCCCGTCGTTTCGGTGTCAAACACGATTTCCCGCATGGAGCGCTTATCCACCCGCAGGCGGCGCGAGGCAAGCGATGACCTTGCGTACGCAATCTTCCGTAACGCGCAGACCTTCGCCCGTCGGGATCACGAAATCGGCACGGGCGCGCTTTTCGGCATCGGATAGCTGGCGCGCGAGAATGGCGTCGAAGCGTTCCGCGGTCATGCCGGGCCGGGCGAGCACGCGTTCGCGCTGCACCTCGGGCGGGGCGGAGACAACGACGATCTTGTCGACATGCCGCCAGCCGCCAGCCTCGAACAGCAATGGTACGTCAAGAACGACCATCGGCGACTCGGCGTGGGCAGCCAGGAACGACTCGCGCGCCTCGGCAACGGCGGGGTGGAGAATCGCCTCGAGTCGGGCGAAGGCGGTGGGATCGGCCATCACCGCCTCGCGCAGCAGCGTGCGATTCACCCCGAGTTCGGTGGTGGTGTCCGGAAACTCGGCTTCGATCGCTGCGACCGCCGCACCGTTCGGGCCCTGGAGGTGGTGGACGGTCGCGTCGGCGTCGAACACCGGGACGCCGTCGGCGGCGAACATCGCCGCGACCGTCGACTTGCCCATGCCGATCGAGCCGGTGAGCCCGAGCACGATCGGCCGCCTGCTCATGCGGTAAGCAGCGCGCGCAGTTCCTCGTCGCGGTCGCGCGGGGGCTCGGCGCCGAAGAACAGCTCGAAGGCGAGCGCGGCCTGGCCGACCAGCATCTCGAGGCCGTCGACCGTATCCAGCTCCCGGTCGCGCGCCTGGGCGAGCAGCCGCGTCTCGAGCGGGGCGTAGACGATATCGTACACCACCGCATGCTCGGGCAGCGGATCGAGATCCAGGTCGAGCGGGGGCTGGCCGTCCATGCCGAGCGGGCTGGCGTTCACCAGCAGATCGGCGGCGGGGAGGGGCGCGCCGATCGGCAACGCATCGCCCTTCATCCCGAAGCTGGAGAGCAAGGCGGCCGCCTTGAGCACGTTGCGGTTGAGAATCGTCACCCGGCCGATGCCGACGCGGGAGAGCGCGAACAGCACCGCGCGGGCACCACCACCGGCGCCGACCACCACCGCATGACGCCCTTCCAGCTCCAGCCCGGCGATCGGCGAGAAGAAGCCGCCGGCATCGGTATTGGTGCCGATCAGCGCGCCGTCCTCGCCGCGGATCACGGTGTTCATCGCACCGATGGTGTTCCGCACCCCGCCGGGATCGCCGACCAGCTCCATCACCGCCAGCTTGTGCGGGATCGTGACGTTGCAGCCGCGCCAATCGGCATCGTCCTTCGCGCGGGCGAAATAGGCCGCGAGATCGTCGCCCAGCACATGGGTCCGGCGATAATCGCCCTCTATCCCCAGCGCCTCGAGCCAGAATTTGTGGATGATCGGCGATTTGGAATGGGCGATCGGATCGCCGATCACCTCGGCATAGCGAGTCACTTGGGCAGCACTCCGCGGGTACGCAGATAGTCGAGAATCGGCAGCAGCGGCATGCCGAGGATGGTGAAATGGCTGCCGTCGGTGCGGTGGAACAGCTGCACACCGAGCCCTTCGATCCGGAAGCAGCCGACACAGCCGGCAATGGCGGGCCATTCGAGGTCGAGGTAGGATTCGATGAAGGCGTCGCTCAGCGGGCGGACGTGCAGCCGGGCGCGATCGACATGCCGCCAGACGGGGCGACCGCCCTCGGCGATCACCGCCGCGCTGTAGATGTCGTGGGTCTTGCCCGACATGCGCTGGAGATGATCGCGCGCCTGGTCGCGGCTCTCGGGCTTGTCGAGCAGGCTGCCATCGTCGAGCGCGACGAGCGAATCGCCACCCAGCACCAGCGCCTGCGGCGCCATGCGCGAGACCTTGAGCGCCTTGAGCTCGGCGAGCGCATCGGCGAGGTCGCGGGGAGACGTGCCCTCGGCGAGCAGCGATTCCTTCGCGCTGGCTTCATCGACCATCGCCGGTAGCGCCTCATGCGCGACGCCGGCGGCATCGAGCATCGCGCGACGCGAGGCGCTCTGGGAGGCGAGGACGAGAGTCGGCATTATCGGCGGTCCATTTCACGGTCGTTGCACAGCTGGATGATCGCGGCGGCGGTCTCCTCGATCGAGCGGCGGGTGACGTCGATCACCGGCCAGCCATTGTCGGCGAACATGCGGCGGGCATAGGCTATCTCGCGCTGCACCGCTTCCTGATCGACATAGTCGGTCTCGGGCGCCTGGTTGAGCGAGAGCAGCCGGTTGCGGCGGATCTGCACCAGTCGATCGGCGCTGGTGGTAAGGCCGACGACCAGCGGCCGCTTCAGGTCGAACAGTTTGGCCGGCGGCGGCGACTCCACGACGATCGGGATGTTCGAGACCTTGTAGCCGCGATTGGCGAGATAGATCGAGGTCGGCGTCTTCGACGAGCGCGATACGCCGGCGAGCAGGATGTCGCTCTCCTCCCAATCCTCCCAGCCGATGCCGTCGTCATGGGCGATGGTGAACTGGATCGCATCGACGCGCGCGAAATAGGCGGCGTCGAGCATGTGCTGCCGCCCCGGCCGCGCCTTCGCCTCCTGCCCGAGCAGGTTCGAGAGCGCGTGGCTCACCGGATCGAGCGGCGCGATCGCCGGCAGGCCGAGGGCGCGGCAGCGCGTCTCGAGCATGCGGCGGATGTCGCGATTGACCAATGTGTAGATCACCAGCCCGGGGTTCTGCGCGATCTCCTGGAGGATCCGCTCGAGATGGGCCTCGCTGCGCACCATCGGCCAGAAATGGCGCAGCGGCTCGACATCGTCGAACTGCGCCAAGGCGGCCTTGGCGATATTTTCCAGCGTCTCGCCGGTCGAGTCCGACAGCAGATGGAGGTGCAGCCGCATCAGGCTGGGGAGCGATCTGTGCATAACATGGCGAACAAGCGGTAGCGTAACCGCGGCACCCGGCCAACCCGCCGAGATTCGGGAAAGCCCGCGTGATTCGTCCACAGCGGCGTCCCCAGCTTGTGCTTTCCGTTCACAGCCTGTGAGTCTTGTGGACAGATTTCCCGAATCCGGGCGAATCCGTATGGCCACAGGAGTCAAATTGTTGGCAACTGACTCACATCGCCATAAGCCCCGGCTTTCACCCGCCAACAGACTCCAACATCCTGAGAATCGAATCTTCTAGTAGTGGGATCCCGGCTCTGACTCTTCGCGCATCCAAGCCGCTGCTCGCGACCCTCCAAGGTGTTCGCCAGCCCGTTCCGCCCGTCTGGCTCATGCGCCAAGCCGGTCGATACCTGCCCGAATATCGTGCGCTTCGTGCCGAGAAGGGCGGATTCCTGGCGCTCGCAATGGACCCCGACGCGGCCGCCGAGATCACGCTGCAGCCGATCCGCCGCTTCGGCATGGACGGCGCGATCCTGTTTTCCGACATCCTGGTGGTGCCCATGGCGCTCGGTCAGCAGCTCTGGTTCGAGACCGGCGAAGGCCCCAGACTCGCCCCGACCGTGACCGCACGGGACGTGCTCGACGGCTTCGATGCCGATTCCAGCGTCCTGGAGCCCATCTACGACACGATTCGGCGGGTGAAGGCGGCACTGGACCCCTCGACCACCTTCCTGGGCTTTGCGGGCTCTCCCTGGACCGTGGCGACGTACATGATCGCGGGGCAGGGCAGCCGCGAACAGGCCGAGGCGCGCCGCCTGGCCTATCGCGACGAGGGCCTGATGCAGGCGCTGGTCGATCGGATCGCCGACCAGACCATCGCCTATCTCCGCGCTCAGGCCGAAGCGGGCGTGGAGGCGGTGCAGCTGTTCGACAGCTGGGCCGGTAGCTTGAGCCCGGCCCAGTTCGAACGCTGGGTGATCGCCCCGAACGCCCGGATCGCGGCCGCCGTTCGGGATCTGGTGCCCGTGATTGGATTCCCGAAGGGGGCGGGGGGCAAGCTCGCCGCCTATGCTCGCGAAACCGGCGTTGATGCGATCGGACTCGACGAAACGGTCGACCCCGATTGGGCGAATGCGGTGCTGCCGGAGGAGCTGCCGGTGCAGGGCAATCTCGATCCGCTGGCGCTGATCACCGGCGGTGCGGTGCTCGACAGCGCCATCGACCGGATCCTCGCGGCCTTCCCGGAGCGGCCGCATGTGTTCAACCTGGGCCATGGCATCCTGCCCGACACGCCGATCGCGCATGTCGAGCAGCTGCTGGCCCGCGTGCAGGGGACTTCGGCATGATCGGCTGCCTCGGCAGTGCCTATCTTTGGGTGAAGGCGTTCCACGTCATCTTCGTGGTGTTCTGGATGGCAGGGCTGTTCCTGTTCCCGCGCTACCTGATCCATCACCAGGAGGCGCTCGGCACGCCCGAGGCCGCTGCCTGGGCGAAGCGCGAGGCGCTGCTCAAGCGGATGATCCTCACGCCTTCGATGCTCATCGTCTGGGTGCTCGGGCTGGCGCTTTCCGCCAATATCGGGCTGTTCGATGGGCAGACGGGGATCGGCTGGCTGCATGCCAAGCTGCTGCTCGTCGTGCTGCTCAGCGGCTATCATGGCTGGGCGGTGGGCTATGGGAAGAAGCTGGCCCGCGGCGAGGCGCCGATCGCCACCCGCACGCTGCGTTTCCTCAATGAAGTGCCGGCGCTGGCGCTGGTCTTCATCGTCATTCTCGCCGAGGTGAAGCCCTTCTGAGAACACTGCGATTCGGCGGGGTAAATCTGCGCCGAATCGCAGTTGACTTGGGGCAACCCGATACCTAATTTTATCGACGTGTACCGAACCCGGTGCATCCTTCCTTCAAGCATCGACTCCTGCGCGTACCTATCGCCGATCGACGCTCTCCCCCTTAGAATTTCCGGACCTTCCATGCATCTCAAGGACCTCAAGAAAACCGCCCCCGCCGAGCTGGTCACCATGGCCGAGGCACTGGGCGTCGAGAGCGCGTCGACGCTGCGCAAGCAGGACCTGCTCTTCGCCATCCTCAAGGCCCAGGCCGAGCAGGGTGACCAGATCATGGGCGAAGGCACGATCGAAGTGCTGCCCGACGGCTTCGGCTTCCTGCGCTCGCCCGAAGCCAATTATCTCGCCGGCCCCGACGACATCTATGTCAGCCCCAACCAAGTCCGGAAGTTCGGGCTGCGCACCGGCGACACGGTCGAGGGCGAAATCCGCGGTCCGAAGGACGGCGAACGCTATTTCGCGCTCACCAAGCTGGTGAAGGTCAATTTCGACGATCCCGATGCGGTGCGCCACCGCGTCAACTTCGACAACCTGACCCCGCTCTACCCCGAGCAGAAGCTGCGCCTCGACACGCTCGACCCGACGGTCAAGGACAAGTCGGCGCGCGTGATCGACATCGTCGCGCCGCAGGGCAAGGGCCAGCGCGCGCTGATCGTCGCGCCGCCGCGCGTCGGTAAGACCGTTCTCTTGCAGAACATCGCCAAGGCGATTACCGACAACCATCCCGAAGTCTTCCTGATCGTGCTGCTCATCGACGAGCGCCCGGAAGAAGTCACCGACATGCAGCGTTCGGTGAAGGGCGAAGTGATCAGCTCGACCTTCGACGAACCGGCAACGCGCCACGTGCAGGTTGCCGAAATGGTGATCGAAAAGGCCAAGCGCCTGGTCGAGCACAAGAAGGACGTGGTGATCCTGCTCGACTCGATCACCCGCCTCGGCCGCGCCTACAACACCGTGGTACCGAGCTCGGGCAAGGTGCTGACCGGCGGTGTCGACGCCAACGCCCTGCAGCGCCCGAAGCGCTTCTTCGGCGCGGCGCGCAACATCGAGGAAGGCGGCTCGCTTTCGATCATCGCCACCGCGCTGATCGACACCGGCAGCCGCATGGACGAAGTGATCTTCGAAGAGTTCAAGGGCACCGGCAACTCGGAAATCGTGCTCGACCGCAAGGTGGCGGACAAGCGCATCTTCCCGGCGCTGGACGTCGGCAAGTCGGGCACCCGCAAGGAAGAGCTGCTGGTCGAAAAGGCCAAGCTCACCAAGATGTGGGTGCTGCGCCGCATCCTGATGCAGATGGGTACCATCGACGCGATGGAATTCCTGCTCGACAAGATGAAGGATTCGAAGACCAACGAAGACTTCTTCGACAGCATGAACCAGTAACGCGGGCCGTCGCTCGCGTGATTTCGGAAAGGCCGGGCCTGGGTGCCCGGCCTTTTTGCGTCGCGGCCGGACGGAACGTCTCGGGCCGGGCAAGCGTAGGCGTTGCGTGCGCCGATGGGGGCGCTAGGGTTTTGGCATGATCGATCTTCTTCTCAGCGCCGCGGCGGGCGGCATCGGCTCCCCGCTCGACATCTGGCAGCACATCGTCGCCGATTTCTCCAATCTCGGCGATCCGGCGGCGCTGGCAGCGTTCGGCTCGGTGCTGATGATCGATCTGGTGCTGGCCGGCGACAACGCCATCGTCGTCGGCGCGCTGGCGGCGGGGCTGCCGGCGGACCAGCGCAAGAAGGTCATCCTGATCGGCATCGGCGCGGCGCTGGTGCTGCGTATCGCCTTCGCGCTGATCGTCAGCTGGCTGATGGGGATCGTCGGGCTGATCTTCGCGGGCGGGCTGCTGCTGCTCTGGGTCAGCTGGAAGTTCTGGCGCGAGATCCGCCATGGCGGTGAGAGCGCCGGATCGGAGGAGATCGAGGGTGACGAGCATTCGGGCGTGCGTTCCGCGCGCAGCTTCGCCGGTGCTGCCTGGGCGGTAGCCGTTGCCGACGTCTCGATGAGCCTCGACAATGTGCTGGCGGTCGCCGGGGCCGCGCGCGAGCATCCGGGCATCCTCGTGGTCGGGCTGCTGCTGTCAGTCGCGCTGATGGGATTGGCGGCGAACCTGATCGCCAAGCTGATCGATCGCCATCGCTGGATCGCCTATATCGGCCTGGCGGTGATTGTCTTCGTCGCGTGCAAGATGATCTATGAGGGCTGGGTCGGCACCCGGGAGACGGCCGGGATCACCAGCCTGTTCTGAGGCTATATTCCCCTCCCTGACGCGCAGGGAGGGGAGAGGCGTGCCTCAGGCGAGGTACTCGGCGAAGAAGTCCGCCGTACGCTTGTCGGCGAGCTGGGCGGCGTCTTCCGAGCGGCGCTTGCCGAGTTCCGCCGCGAAGCCATGGTCCTCGCCGGGATAGTCGTACAGCGTCACCTTGGGATGATCGTCCAGGCCTTCATGCATCTTCGCCTGCACCTCGGGCGAGACGAAGTGATCGGCCTGCGGGATGTGGAGCATCAGCGGCTTGGCGATAGCGTGCTTCTCGCCGAGCAGCCCGTCGATTCCCACGGCATAATAGCCGACGCTCGCATCGATGTCGGTTCGCGCGGCGGTCATATAGGCTAGGCGGCCGCCGAGGCAGAAGCCCACCGCACCTACCTTGCCGCCGCCCAGCTCTGCGCGCGCCACCTGGATGGTCGATTCGATATCGGCGATGCCCTTGTCCTGGTCGAACTTGCCGAACAGGTCGAGCGCCTGCTGGAACTGCTCGGGCACATCCGCGTCGAGCTCGATGCCCGGCTTGAGGCGCCAGAACAGGTCGGGTGCAATTGCGAGATAGCCCTCCCGCGCGAAGTCTTCGCACTTCTGGCGGATGCCGTCGTTCACGCCGAAGATCTCCTGGATCACGATGATCGCGGCGCGCGGGGTGTCTTCGGGACGCGCGACATAGGCGGAGAAGCTGCCGGTCTCGTCCAGTGCGTCGATCGTCAGGGTGCTCATAGCAGATACTCTCCGGTTAACCGCCGCTCATGATCGAGCAGCCAGGATTTGGTGGTCGGCCCCTCACCGGCCGAGTAGGCGCCCAAGCCCCCGCCCTGGTTCAGCACGCGGTGGCAGGGCACGACGAGCGGGAAGGGGTTGCGCGCGCATAGTTGCCCGATCGCCCGCGCGCTGGAGCCCAGCACGCGCGAGAGATCGCCGTAGCTGATCGTCTGCCCGAACGGCACTGCGATCAAGCCATCCCGAAGGATGGCGCCGCGTGGGGTCGCGGGCGGCGCGAGCGGCAGGTTGAAGTGGCGTCGCTCGCCGGCGAACCACTGCGCGAGCTGCTCGGCGGCATGCCGGACGGCGGCGGTGCCGGGCATCGGTGCACCTTCCGCGCCGATGACGATCCGTAGCAACTGCCGATCGTCGCCTTCGATCCGAATGGAGCCGATGGGCGTTGCGATCAGGGCATGGTCGCGCGCATACATGGGCTACGACCTAGCAGGGGGTCGGCGATGCGCTCAAGCGCGGAAGGGGTCCTATGAAGATCAATGTCGAAGTCGAGTGCACGCCGGAAGAAGCGCGCCGCGCGATGGGGCTTCCCGATCTCACGCCGGTGCATGATCGCTATGTGCGGCTGATGGTGCAGGCGATCGAGAATCACGGCACGCCGGAAGGCTTCGAGCAGATGATGCGCAGCTGGGCGCCGATGGGCGAGGCGGGCATGAATTTCTGGCGCGGCCTGTTCGACGCAGCGACCAAGAAGCCGGGCGGCTGACGGCACCCGCATGGACACGATCTTCGCGGTTTCCAGCGGCGCGCCGCCGGCGGCGATCGCCGTGGTGCGCATCAGCGGTCCGCGGGCGTTCGCCGCGGTGCAGGCGCTGGCCGGCGACGTGCCGCCGGCGCGGCGGGCGGCGCTGCGCACCCTGCGCGATGCGACGCGCGCGCCGCTCGACCAGGCGCTGGTGCTCTGCTTCCCAGGGCCGCGCTCGGCGACGGGCGAGGATCTTGCCGAGCTGCATCTGCACGGCGGCCGCGCGGTGGTGCGCGCGGTGGAGGCGGCGCTTGGCGAACTTCCCGAACTTCGCGCAGCGGAGGCAGGGGAGTTCACCCGGCGGGCACTGCTCCATGGCCGCCTCGACCTGAGCGAGGCCGAGGGGCTGGGCGACCTGCTGATGGCGGAGACCGAGGCGCAGCGGCGCGCGGCGATCCGCAGCGCCGGCGGCGCGGTGCGTCGCCAGGCCGAGGACTGGACGACGCGGCTGCTCGGCATCGCCGCGCGGATCGAGGCCGAGCTCGACCATGGCGACGAGGGCGATGTCGCCGGCGACGACCCGCTGCCCGCCCTGCGCGCAGCCGCGGCGGCGCTCGGCGAGGACATTGCCGCCGTCGCCGCGCGGCCGCCGGTGGAGCGGCTGCGCGACGGGCTGCGCATCGTGCTCGGGGGGCCGCCCAATGCCGGCAAGTCGACGCTGTTCAACGCGCTTGCCGAACGCGACGCGGCCATTGTCTCCCCGATCGCAGGAACGACCCGCGATCGCATCGAGGTGCCGGTGGTGCGGGGTGGCATCGCCTGGCTGCTGGTCGACACGGCAGGACTGGCCGGGGCGACCGACGATCCGATCGAGGCGATCGGCGTCGCGCGCGCCCGCGAGGCATTGGAGGAAGCCGACCTGCTGCTGTGGCTGGGCGACGATGCCCCGCCGCCGCATCGCTGTGCGCTCTGGGTCCATGCCCGCGCCGACGCGCCCGACCGTTCGGCTCCACAGGCCGGGCAGCTTTCGGTATCGGTGCGCGAGGATCGCGGCCTCACGCAGCTGTGGGAACGCATGGCCGAGATCGCGGGGACGCTGCTGCCGCCACCGGATCTGGTCGCGCTCAACGCCCGCCAGCGTAGCTGGTGCGATGCCGCCGCGGGGGCGCTGTCCCGCGCGGCAATGCTCGACGATGCGCTGCTCTTCGCCGAGGAACTGCGGTCGGCGCGGCGCGCGCTCGATGCAATCACCGGGCGAGCCGGAGTCGAGGATGTACTCGATGCGCTGTTCGGGAAATTCTGCATCGGTAAATAAAGTGTTTCACGTGGAACACGGCACACCACCGTTCCACCGCAGCGGCTCTGGACAAGCGGCGCGCGAAGGCGTTTAGCGAAAGCCATGCAATTCGATGTGATCGTGATCGGGGGCGGCCATGCCGGCACCGAGGCGGCGGCTGCTGCCGCGCGCCGCGGCGCGCGCACCGCGCTGCTCAGCTTCGATTTGACCAAGCTGGGCGCGATGTCGTGCAATCCGGCGATCGGTGGCCTGGGCAAGGGACACCTCGTTCGCGAGATCGACGCGCTCGACGGGCTGATGGCGCGCGCCGCCGACGCCGCCGGCATCCATTACCGGATGCTCAACCGCTCCAAGGGCACCGCGGTGCAGGGCCCGCGCGTGCAGGCCGATCGTGGGCGTTATGCCGCGGCGATCCAGGCCATGCTGGAGGCGCAGGACGGGCTGACATTGGTGCAGGGCGAGGCCGAGGCGCTGGTGCTGGAGGGCGGGCGCATCGCGGGCATCCAGCTGCGCGACGGCAGCGTGCTCGGTGCATCGGCCGTGGTGCTGGCGACGGGTACCTTTCTCGGCGGTCGGCTGTTTCGCGGCGAGGAGCGGTTCGAGGGCGGCCGGGTAGGGGAGGCCTCGGCATTGCGTCTCGCCGCGCAGTTGCGCGAGCTGGCGCTGCCGATGGGCCGCCTCAAGACCGGCACGCCGCCGCGGCTCGACGGGCGGACGATCGACTGGGCGCGCACCGAGGAACAGCCCTCGGATGCCGAGCCCTGGACGATGTCCGCCAGCACGCCGGCGCGGCCGCTGCCGCAGCTTCACTGCGCGGTCACCCGCACGACGCAGGCGACGCACGATGCGATCCGGAGCGGCCTCGATCGCTCGCCACTGTTCACCGGCGCGATCGAGGCGCAGGGCCCGCGTTATTGCCCCTCGATCGAAGACAAGGTGCATCGCTTCGGCGACCGCGACGGGCACCAGATCTTCCTTGAGCCCGAGGCGCTCGACCATCACTGGATCTACCCCAACGGGCTTTCTACTTCTCTGCCGGTCGACGTGCAGGCGGCGATGATAGCGTCGATTCCGGGGCTGGAGACGGCGGAGATCACCGTTCCGGGCTATGCCGTCGAATATGACTATATCGATCCGCGCGCGCTCGATTCGACGCTGGGCCTGCCGCAGATCCCCGGCCTGTTCTTCGCCGGGCAGATCAACGGCACGACCGGCTATGAGGAAGCAGGCGGGCAGGGGCTTGCCGCCGGTGCCAATGCGGCGGCGCTGGCGCTGAACATGGCGCCGTTGGTGCTGGACCGTGCGACCTCCTATCTGGGGGTGATGATCGACGATCTGGTGCTGCAGGGTGTGACCGAGCCCTATCGCATGCTCACCGCCCGTGCCGAGTTCCGCCTGCGCCTGCGTGCCGACAATGCCGAGACACGCCTTGGGCCGGTCGGCGAGGCGCTGGGGCTGCTGGGCGCCGACCGCCAGGCGCGGCTGGTGGCCCGCCACGCTGGACGGGCGCAGCTCGATACCATCTTCGCGGTCGAGCGGACCGCGCATCAACTCGCCGAGCGCGGCGCGCCGGTGGCACAGGATGGCGCCCGACGGCCTGCGCGCGAGTGGTTGCGCTTCCCCGGCGTGGTGCTGGATCAGGTGCTCGATGCGGTGCCGGATGCCGATCCGGCGCTGCTCGCCGAATATGTCGAGGATGCCCGCTACGCGCCCTATCTCGAGCGGCAGGACGCCGAGGTCGCCCAGCTCCGCGCCAATGACGCGGTGCGGCTGCGCGCGGACATGGACTATGCCGCGATCCCCGGATTGTCGAACGAGATGGTCGAGCGGCTCACGATCGCCGCGCCGGAAACGCTGGGTGCCGCTGCCCGCATCCGCGGCATCACCCCCGCGGCGCTGTCCGCGATTTTGCTGCACGCACGAAAGGTGGTTGCATGACCGAGGAAGAGGCGCGGACATGGGTCCGCGAACGCTTCGGTGTTTCACGTGAAACGATGGTGGAGCGATTTGGCGCGATCCTGGTCGCCGAGGCCGAGCACCAGAATCTGATCGCGCGGTCGACGCTGGAGTCGCTCTGGGGCCGTCACCTCACCGATTCCGCGCAGTTGGTGCCGCTCGCGGCAGGGGCTAGGGAGGGGGTGTGGCTCGACGTCGGGAGCGGCGCGGGCTTGCCGGGACTGGTGGTGGCGCTGCTCACCGACCGTCCGGTGGTGCTGGTCGAGCCGCGCGCAAAGCGGGTGCGGTTCCTTCGCGACGCCGCGAATGCCCTCGGCATTGCTGAGCGCGTGACGGTGGTGGGCAGCAGGGTGGAGTCCTATCGCCCTGCGCAGCCCGTGGCGGTGGTCTCCGCGCGTGCGGTCGCCGAACTGTCGGCACTGATCTTATCCACAGTACATTCCACCGATTCGTCCACAGTCTGGTTGCTGCCAAAAGGGCGCAGCGCACAATCGGAGGTGGATGCCGCGCGCGCGAAATGGCAAGGTCAGTTCCACGTGGAACCCAGCATCACGCAGCCAGACTCGGGCATCGTGGTCGCAACACAGATAGGCGCCAGATGATCACGATCACGATCGCCAATCAGAAGGGCGGGGTGGGCAAGACCACGACCGCCATCAACGTCGGCACGGCCCTCGCGGCAACGGGCAAGCGCGTGCTGCTGATCGATTTCGACCCGCAGGGCAATGCCTCGACAGGGCTTGGTATCGGCCGCAACGATCGCGAGCATTCGAGCTACGACCTGTTGGTGTCCGATGCAGACCTGGAGGATGTTGCCGTCCCGACCGAGGTGCCTGGCCTGGACGTCGTCCCCGCGACGCAGGACCTGTCGGGTGCCGAGATCGAGTTGATCGAATTCGACGCCCGAACCCACCGGCTCGATGCTGCGATCAAACGCCACCAGGCGGAGCGCTGGGACGTGATCTTGGTCGATTGCCCGCCGTCGCTGGGTCTTTTGACCGTCAACGCAATGGTGGCGGCGCACGCGCTGCTGGTGCCGCTGCAGTGCGAGTTCTTCGCGCTGGAAGGGCTCAGCCAGCTGCTCAACACGGTCGAGCGGATCCGCACCCGGTTCAACCCGGGCCTGTCGATCCTCGGCGTCGCGCTGACCATGTACGATCGCCGCAACCGGCTGACCGACCAGGTCTCCGACGATGTGCGGGCGGTGCTGGGGCGGGTGGTGTTCGACACCGTCATCCCGCGCAACGTCCGCCTCTCCGAAGCGCCGAGCCATGGCGTGCCGGCGTTGATCTATGATCATCGCTGTGCCGGATCCGAAGCCTATATCGCGCTCGCCCGCGAAGTGATCGATCGCCTTCCCAAATTGCAGAAAGCCGCATGACCGAAACTCCCGCCGCCGCCCGCAAGCCTCGCCCCGGCCTTGGCCGCGGGCTTTCCGCATTGCTGGGCGACAGCCTTCCCGAAGAGCCGATCAAGGGCAATCCGACCAGCGCCTCCGGCGTGCGGATGCTGCCGATCAGCTCGCTGGTCGCCGACCCCAACCAGCCGCGCCGACACTTCGACGAGGAGGCGCTCGATACGCTGGCCGAGTCGATCCGCACCCGTGGGCTGATCCAGCCGATCTTCGTGCGGCCGCACGGCCAGAGCTTCCAGATCGTCGCCGGCGAGCGGCGCTGGCGGGCGGCGCAGCGGGCGCGGCTGCACGAGGTGCCGGTGATCGTGCGCGAGCTGAACGACGCCGAGACGCTCGAGATCGCGCTGATCGAGAACATCCAGCGCCAGGACCTCAACGCGATCGAAGAAGCCGAGGGCTATGCCCGGCTGATCCGCGAGTTCGGGCATACCCAGGAAGCGCTGGGCAAGATCGTCCACAAGTCGCGCAGCCACATCGCCAATCTGTTGCGCCTGCTCGACCTGCCCGCGCCGGTGCGCGAGATGGTGGTCGAGCGTTCGCTGGAGATGGGGCATGCCCGTGCGCTGATCGGCGCGCCCGATCCCGAGAAGCTTGCGCGCGAGGTGGTGGCCAAGGGGCTGTCGGTCCGCGATACCGAGAAGCTGGCGCGCACCGCCAAGCCAGTGCCGAAGCGCAAGCCGAGCGAGGCGGGGGCCGGTGCTCCCGACCCGGACATTGCCGCGCTCGAGCGACATCTGGGCGATGTGCTCGGCCTCAACGTCCGCATCGCGCATGGCGAGAAGGGCGGCACGCTGACGGTGGGCTATTCGACGCTCGACCAGCTCGACATGGTGTGCCAGCGCCTGACCGGCGAGCGGATCTGATCGGGTTCCGCTGCCCTTAGTGGCAGGTAGGAGGTGGGGGAGCGGCGTGGCAGCATCTGCCGATGCTGCTCTCCGCCTCCGGTCGCGCGCCGATCCTTTCCTTCGACTTCCCGCTGTCGCGCGCTGCAGCCGAGGCGCGGCTGGCGGCGTTTTTGCCCGAGGCGGGTCGCGCCTATGCAGCGCGGCGCAATGCCGAGGCAGGGCCGGGGCCGCATGATGCCGTGTCGCGGCTGTCGGCGGCGTTGCGGCGGCGGTTGATCAGCGAGGAAGAGGTGGCCCGGGCGGTGATCGCGGCGCAGGGCGCGGAGGCGGGCGCGGCGTTCCTGCGCGAACTGTTCTGGCGGACCTATTGGAAGGGGTGGCTGGAGCAGCACCCGGCCGTGTGGCACGACTGGCGTGGGCGCTGCGCGGCGCTGACTGGGGAGGCGTTGCCGGCCGGCTATGCGGCAGCGGTCGACGGCCGGACCGGCATCGACGCGTTCGACGCCTGGGTGCGCGAGCTGCGCGAGACCGGCTATCTGCACAATTGGGCGCGCATGCAGTTCGCCTCGATCTGGATCTTCACGCTGGGCCTGCCCTGGGAGCTCGGCGCGGCGTTCAGCTTTGCCCACCTCGTCGATGCCGATCCGGCATCGAATACGCTGTCGTGGCGGTGGGTGGCGGGATTGCAGACGCAGGGCAAGCCGTATCTCGCCGATGCCCAGCGGATCGCTGCGCGGACCGGGGGGCGGTTTCGTCCGGTCGGGCTGGCGACGCGGGCTGATGTTCCACGTGAAACGTCCGCGGCGGCGGGCGTGCCGCTACGCGTCCCGCTGCCGGTGGATGTTTCGGCGCCGACCTTGCTGCTGCTGACTCCCGAAGATCTCTCGCTGGAAACCGAAACCGCGCTCGCCGAACTCGACGTGCGGCGCGTGGCGGCGTGTCGGCAGCATTGCAGCGGGCCAGCCGATATCGCCGCGCTGGCCGACGGGCTGCAGCGTGCCGCTGCCTATTGGGGGGCGCCGGCGGTGTGGCTCGACGACTTGGACGCGGTGGCAGCCGCCGCGCAAGCCGAGGGCTGCCGCCAGATCGTCACCGGCTATGCGCCGGTCGGGCCGGTGGCCGATTCGCTCGCGTCGTTTCCGCTGCCCGCTGGCCTCCAGCTCGCGGAGCACCAGCGGGGCTGGGACCAGCGCGCCTGGCCGCATTGCACCAGGGGCTTTTTCCCTTTCGCCAAGCACATCCCCGCGCTGCTCGCGGCAGCGCAGGTCGAGGATCGGCAATCTGTCTTGGCAGAAACGTCGTGAAGATCGGGTAAACGCGTGGGCTCAGCGGGGTGGGGCGAAGGCCAGCGCCTTGCTGAAGAAGGGTAGCAGGGAGTTCTGGAAGCGATCGGCGACGCCGCTGGTATGGTCGCCCGGATAGACGGTGAAGCTGTTGGCGATGCCGTAGCGATCGAGCGTCTCGTGCAGCGCCTGGGCGTCGCCACGCAGGCCGTCACGGTCGCCGACATCGATCGCGATCGCGCGGTAGCTGCGCAGCGCGCCGATATATTGGTCGACAAAGGCGAGGGGCGCGTTGGCCGCCCATTTCGCCAGCACCTCGGGCCGCTGCTTGCCGTCCCGGATCGGCAGGTCGAGATAGAGCGGCGGCGCCTTCGGATTGGGCGACCAGGCCGCCGCCGCGGCCAGCGTGGCGCGCAGGCCCCAGGGCAGGGTGGTCGCCGCCGCGCGGGTCTTCACCGCATCGAGCTGCGCCATGGCGGCGGCGTCGAGCATGCCCGCGTCGCGCGCGGAGAGGCAGCAGGGGCTCATCATGTAGAGCGCGCCGAACACATCGGCATGCTTCATGCCGATGCGGCTTGTGCCATAGCCGCCCATCGAATGGCCGGCGAGGCCGCGGCTCTCGCGGCGGGCGAGGGTGCGGTAATGCGCGTCGATATAGGCAACCAGATCGTGCGCCACGAAGCGCTCGAAATTGCCGGTGGTGGCCGAGCTCGAATACATCGATCCGTTGTGCAGCGTCTTGCTGTCGGGCAGCACCAGGATCATCGGCTTGGCGCCCAGCGCGAAGGCGCCCTCGACGACTTGCGGGACGTGGATCTCCTTGATCCACTGCTCGGCACCGATCGAATAGCCGTGCAGCGCATAGACGACCGGGTAGCGCTTGCGCGGCGCGGTGGCATAGTCGGGCGGCAGCACCACGATCACATCGCGATCGGCGCTCTCGCCCTCCAGATTGCCTTCGATCGCGGCGGAGTGGACCTTGATCCGCTCGACCCGCACCGCCTTGGCGCCGGCGACGACGGGCGGTACGTGCGTCTGTACCTGCGCCTGCGCGCCCCCGGTGGCGAAGGCCGCAGCCATCAGCCAAGCCCCTAGCGCGAACACTCCCTTGCCCATCGATCCTCTCCCTTGCCGCTTCATGCGGACGCCGTTGCTGGCGCCGCTTCGGACGCCTCCGGGCTGGAGCATATCGCGCGACGCGCTGTGGCGGTAGCGGTAACATGCCACATGGCGCGCCTTGCATCGCGGGGCCGCATCGCACACGCTAGCGCCATGTCCACGCCTGCGCCGGTCCCCGACGGACTCACCATCGTCGCCCATCCGCTCGTCCAGCACCGGCTGACCCGGTTGCGCGACCGGACGACGCCGCCCGAGCGGTTCCGGGCCGAGCTGCGGGCGATCGCCGGACTGCTCGCCGCCGCCGCGCTGGCCGACCTGCCGCTCGCGGCGGTGGCGATCGAGACGGTGATGGCGCCCATGACGTCGCCGCTCCTGGCCGGGCTGCCGCCGGTGGTGGTGCCGGTGCTGCGTGCCGGGCTCGCCATGGCGGACGGCGTGGTCGACCTGCTGCCCGAGGCGGCGGTCGCGCATCTCGGCCTGTATCGCGACCCGCAGACGCTCGCCGCGGTCGAATATTATTTCAACGCGCCGCCGCAGCTCGGCGAACGGCCGGTGCTGCTGGTCGATCCGATGCTCGCCACCGGCCATAGCGCGATCGCCGCGCTCGACCGGCTGAAGGGCGCGGGCGCGCGCGATGTGCGCTTCCTCTGCCTGCTCGCCGCCGTTCCCGGCGTGGCGGCGGTACTGGCAGCGCATGGCGACGTGCCGATCTGGACCGCGGGGCTCGACGCCGCGCTCGACGCGCGCGGCTACATCGTGCCGGGGCTCGGCGATGCCGGAGACCGCGCCTTCGGCACCGAGCATCGCTGACCCGCGCTAGCCGCCGCGCAGCAGCTGCATGACGAAGGCGCGGATCCGGCCGCGATTTTCGCGGGTATCGGCGAGGATCCCGTGCCGCTCCGGCGGCAGATGGGCGAGCGGATGCCCCTCGGGCCGAAAGGCATAATGGTCGAAGAACGCCCGCCAGGCGGCGCGTTCCGCCGGGGGGCGATCGGCCAGCGTCGTCATCGCCAGCAGCAGCGCGGTATAGGGCGAATCGGGGCCGCCGGCGAAATCGTCCCACCAATAGTTCATCAGCAGGTTGAACGGCGCGGTCGCCTCGACCTGATGCCACCACAATTTGGGCAGGTAGAGCGCATCGCCCGGCGCGAGGGTGACCGTCTGCGCGCGAGCGGCGGCGCGGGCGAAGCGGGGATAGCGCGGATCATCTGGCGCGCTGCCCGCGGCGAGGCTGACCGGCTGGCCCGCCATGGTGTGGTCGATCGGGCCGACATACAGGTCGCCGATCGCGTCGGGCGGGTAGAGGGTGAAGCGGCGTTCGCCGGCGATCACGCAGGCGAGATTGTCGAACCGATCATAATGGCAGGCGATCGTCGAGGCATTGCCGATCCATAGCCGCGGCAGCACGCCCGCCGGCACCAGCGGCACGGCATTGGCCTCGGCAAAGCCGGGCAGGTGCACCTCGGCCGGCAGCGAGCCGCAATAGACGCTCGGCTGACCTGGATCGACGGCAGCAAGGGCGATTCGGGCCAGCGCCGCTGGCAACCCCAGCGTCTCGCGGGTGAAGTTGAATCCGTCCGCGCCGCCGCCATAGGCATAGCGGCCGCCGATCGCCGGGTCGCCGACAAAGGCCTGCGCCGTTTCCCCCGCATCGAAGCCGAGAAGATAGGCGCAGAGCGCTTCGAGCGACGCCGCGGCACGGGTGACCGGCAGCGCCGCCGCAATGCCGCGCAGCACGATCGGCACGCACGCGGTGCGTGCCTCGGCGAAGGCGGCAGAATCGAGACCGGGCCCGGGCCCGACCTCGCGCAGCGCCGACATTCAGGCGGCCAGCCGCCGGTTGCGACGGGCAGCGAGCACCGCGACCTGCCGCAGCGAGCTGGCCATGGCATAGGCGAGCTGGAGATGGCCGGCGCGGAACAGCGTGACCACTGCGGCATCGTCGAGCGCATCGAGCGCGTCGAGGCTGATCGTGTACAGCCCGGCCAGATCGAGCGAGGTGCCGTCGTCGAAGCGCAGGGTGATGTCGATCGGCTCGACCAGCTTGTGGCCGAGCATCGCATCGACAAAGGCCTGGGTTGCCTCGAGGCCGCGGTGCAGCTGGGCGAGCGTCTGCTGGATCCCGCGCAGCGCCGGGGCAGGGGCGCCATCCGCACCGAACAGTGGCTCGCCGTCCTGGTGGGTAAAGCGGGAGTCCTGTGGATCGATCGCGATCGAATCACCGGCGATGAAGAAGCCCTGACGCTCGACATGGAGTGGCCAGAAGCCTTCGCCGGCGCGGAGCTCGACGAGCGATTCGCCGGGCTGAAAGCCGAGCATCGCGCCGGCATAGAAGCGTCCGGTCTCGGCGTCCTTGGCGAGCAGCAAGGGGCAGGCGGCAGCGGCGGCAGCGAATTCGGCGGCCACCACCGGCACGAAATAGGGCAGGGGCCCTGCCGGCGCGCGTACCCGAAGATCCCGATGCTCCGCCGAATCGAGCAGCGTCACCGTATCCGTCATTGCATCCCTCCGAACCTTACCGCGCGCCCACTCCAGGAAGCGCGGCTTTGACACCCTGCATATCCCCTCGCCCTGCAGCCGCCAATGGCCTGACTAAAGACCAAGAATACGCCGACAAAAACGTGTTGATAGCGCTAACGTAAACCGCTACCATCCATTACAGATTCGCAGAAGTCGAATAGATCGGGGAGGATGTCGTGCCGCTGTTTTTGCGGATGCGAAGCTTATTGCCTTTTCTCCGAGCGATTGATGCACCGCAACATGTTGTGGCGCGCGCGGATCTGAGTCGATCCCAACGATAAGCTGGAGGGGGTATGATGAAACCAAATATCAAGGGAGTCGGGGCAACCCGCAGCCGGGTTCTTCTTTCGCGGCGTGCGATCACAGGTGCGTCCAGCGTCCTGGCGCTCAGCATTGCGGCGCCGGTGCATGCGCAGACCACGCAGGCGCCGAGCAGCCAGGCGCAGGACGAGGAAATCATCGTCACCGGTATTCGCGGTTCGCTGCAGCGCAACCTGGATGCCAAGCGCAATGCCTCGGGCGTGATCGAGCAGATCTCGTCGGAAGACATCGGCAAGTTCCCCGATTCGAACGTCGCGGCATCGCTGCAGCGCCTGCCGGGCGTCTCGATCCAGCGCGACGGCCCGCGTGGCGAGCCGAACGGCGTGACGATCCGCGGTTTCGGCGGCGATTTCAACGAGACGCTGGTGGATGGCCGCCGTCTCTCGACGGCAACCGGTGGCCGCTCGATCGACTTCTCGACGGTGGGCTCGGACTTTGTCGGTGGGCTGACGGTGCTCAAGACGCCCGACGTCTCGCTGTCGTCGAGCTCGATCGGCGCGACGATCAATGTCTCCTATCCCAAGCCGTTCGATCGACCCGGCTTCCATCTCGCCGCAACGGCCTCGGGATCGATCCAGGACAATGCGGGCAAGATCGTGCCGACCGGCGGTCTGCTGGTCAGCCAGACCTTCGCGGGCGACACGCTGGGCATCCTTGCCGACGTGATCTACACCCGGCACGATACGCAGACGAACAATGTGTTCGTTCATGGCTGGCCCGGCGGCCGTTACGCACCCTGCCAGATCTCGGGCAGCACGGCGACGGTCTGCAACCCCACTAGCGACGTCAATTCGCCCGATTACGCACTGGTCACTAACCGGCAGACGGTGGTCGGCTGGTTTGAACAGCAGTTCGGCGCGGCGCAGAACTATACGCGCGACGAACGCATCGACGGCCGTATCGCGTTGCAGTGGAAGCCAGCCGACAACGTGTTGCTGACGCTCGACGACAATTATTCGGACCAGCGCGTCAACACCGATAATTTCGGCTTCGGCATCTGGTTCAACCAGGGCAGCCTGCGCAACGTCAAGCTCGACAAGAACGGCACCACGGTCGACTTCACCCAGGCCGGGTCGCAGACCGATTTCACCGCTGGTACCGACAGCAATTATCGCCGCACCAACCAGACCGGCCTCAACGTCAAATGGGACGTTTCGGACAAGCTGCAGGTGGAAGGCGATGCGAGCCTTTCGAAGAGCTGGCTCAATCCGGACGGGCGGATCAGCTCGCTGGGCGCCGATGTCGGCTATGGCTATGCGATCGGGCCGACGCTCGGCATCGCGATCAACGGCGACAGCAAGGATGTGGTGCCGGAGCTGCACGGCTATGGCGTCAACGGCAATGCCAGCCGCTGGGCCGATCTCTCCGCGATCGGCAGCCACGTCACCGTCAACATCGCCAATCGCAACCGCGACACGATCAAGCAGGGCCGGTTGGGGCTGAAGTGGCAGCAGGACGATCTCACCCTGCGAATCGGCGGCTCCTATCTCGATGACAAGTTCGAGTTCCGCAGCGCCAACACCTTTGCCAACAATTTCTGGCAGGCCTATTCGGGCTATGGCCCGGCTTCGGGCACCTCGGGCGGCGTCGCACTGCCGGCGAGCCTGTTCAAGGGCACCGTCGGTACCGGCGGCTTCCTGCCGGGCTATGGCGGTACGCTGCCGCCGGCGCTGATCAACTTCCGCGCGGCCGATTACCAAGCCTATCTCAGCGGCCTAGGCAATCCCCAGACCAAGACGATCCCCGGCTACAGCACGTCGTGCTGCAACAACGCCTTCGCCGGACAATTCCTCGTCGCGGATGATGTCGGCAGCACGCGCGACATCGGCGAGAAGACCTGGGCGCTCTATGCATCGGCCAATTTCAAGACCGAGATCGGCGGCATGCCCTTCTTCTTCAACGCCGGCGTGCGCGAGGAAGTGACGCATGTCAGCTCCACGGGCATCGGTCGTCTCCCCGTCTCGATCACCGCGAGCACGACCGACAAGACGCTGCTGACGGTGGCGTTCGGCAACCAGCAGGCGATCACCACCAAGTCGGACTATGCCTATCTCCTGCCCTCGCTGGACATGAAGCTGGAGGTTACCGACGCGCTGCACCTCCGCTTCGATGCATCGCGCACGCTGACACGGCCGACGCTCAACCTGCTGACGCCGGCGCTCAACATCGGCAGCGGCCAGCGCGTCAACGCGCTGACCGCGGATGGCGGCAATCCCACACTGCAGCCGTATCTCGCGGATAATTTCGACGCGGCGGTGGAATGGTATTATCGGCGCAACTCCTATGCCGCGGTCAATTTCTTCCTGAAGGACGTCAGCAACTTCATCGTGCAGGGCGTACAGCGGCAGACCATCAACGGCGTGGTCGATCCGTCGACGGGGACGCTGGCGCAGTTCGCGGTCTCGCAGCGAGTCAACGGCCCCAAGGCGACGGTGCGCGGGGTGGAAATCGCGTGGCAGAACACGTTCGGCAACAGCGGCTTCGGCTTCCTCGCCAATGTGACCTTGGTCGATACCAACAAGCCTTATGACTCGAGCAACATCAGTCAGAGCGGCTTCGCGGTGACCGGCCTCGCCAATTCGGCCAACTTTGTCGGCTTCTACGACAAGAACGGCATCGAATTCCGCGCGGCGGCGAACTGGCGCGACAAATATCTGCTCCAGTTCGGTCAGGCGCAGAATACCGGATCTTTCGGTGCCGAGCCGACCTTCGTCAACTCCAGCCTCCAGGTCGATCTGAGCGCGAGCTACCAGATCACCAAGGCGATCAACGTGTTCGGCGAGGCGCTCAACATCACCAACGAGGTGCAGAGCACCCATGGCCGCTTCTCGAACCAACTGCTCGACGTGTTCGCCTATGGCCGGCGCTTCACGGCGGGCGTGCGCTATCGCTTCTAAACTCTCTTCCCACGACTGGGGATGTCGGTATCGTCCGGCATCCCCTTCTTTTTGCACGGGTCGGCACGCGTGAAACGGGTTCGCAACATCGTCATCGTCGGCGGCGGCACCGCCGGTTGGCTCACCGCGGGGGTGATCGCCGCGCGGCACCAGGGGCGGATGCCCGGCGGCTTCACCGTCACCCTGGTCGAATCGCCGACCACACCGATCATCGGGGTGGGCGAGGGGACCTGGCCGACGCTGCGGACGACGCTCGCCAAGATCGGCGTCTCCGAAACCGATTTCTTCCGCGAATGCGATGCCGCCTTCAAGCAGGGCGCGCTGTTCGCCCGCTGGACCACCGGCGCTGCGGACGACGCCTATTACCACCCGCTGATGCTGCCCCAGGGCTTCCACCAGCTGAGCCTGGTGCCGCACTGGATTCAGGACTCGAAAGGCCGCAGCTTCTGCGACACGGTCACCCCGCAGGGCCGGATCTGCGACGCAGGCCTCGCCCCCAAGACGATCGCCACGCCCGAATATGATGGGCAGGCCAACTATGCCTATCACCTCGATGCGGGCAAGTTCGCGCCCTTCCTGACGCGCCACTGCACGACGAAGCTCGGTGTCCGCCATGTCCTCGCCGATGTCCGCGCGGTCGAGCTGGCCGAGAATGGCGACATCGCCGCGATCGACACCGAGCAGGCCGGGCGGATCGAAGGCGATCTGTTCGTCGACTGCACCGGCTTCCGCTCGCTGCTGCTCGGCGAAACGATGGGGGTGGGCTTCAAGGATTGCGGCGATGTCCTCTTCTGCGACGCCGCACTCGCCGCGCAGATTCCCTATCCGGAAGAGAACGCGCCGATCGCCACCCATACGCTGTCGACGGCACAAGGATCCGGCTGGATCTGGGACATCGGCCTGCCGACCCGGCGCGGCACCGGCTATGTCTATTCCACGGCCCACACCAGCGACGACCAGGCCGAGGCGACGCTCCGCGCCTATCTCGGCCCCGCCGGCGCGGACGTGGCCGTCCGCCGCATCCCGATCCGATCTGGCCATCGCGAGATCTTCTGGAAGAACAATGTTGTCGCGGTCGGCCTCGCCGCAGGCTTCCTCGAGCCGCTGGAAGCCTCGGCGATCGTGCTGATCGAGCTCTCGGCCAAGCTGATCGCCGAGCAGATGCCGGCGGTGCGCGAAGTGATGGACGTGGTCGCCAAGCGGTTCAACGCCACCACGCTCTATCGCTGGGGCCGGATCATCGACTTCCTCAAGCTCCACTATGTGCTCACCAAGCGGACGGACACCGCATTCTGGCGCGACAATTTGCTGCCCGAGACCATCCCCGAGCGGCTCCAGGAGCTGCTCACCCTGTGGCGCTACCAGCCGCCTTGGTTCCATGACGAGTTCGACCGGGTGGAGGAGGTCTTCCCGCCCGCCAGCTACCAGTACGTCCTCTACGGCATGGGCTTCCGCAGCGAGGTGGAGCCCGAGGCCCTGAGTGGCGACCAGCGGCTCGCCGAGCGGGCGATGCGCGAGAATGCCGCGCAGACCGAACGGCTCTGCGCCGGGCTGCCGCGCCACCGCGACCTGATCCGCAAGATTCACGAACACGGGCTGCAACCGGTCTGACGGCCCTGAGGGAGACACCCATGAACCGCACCATCCGCGCCGCGCTGCTCGCCGCCGCGTTCCTGCCGCTGCCCGCGCTCGCCCAGAGTGCCGACCCGCGCGCCGAGGCCGATGCCAAGGCGGCGGCGATCGTCGCGCAGCTGACGCCCGAGGAGAAGTTCGCCCAGCTGCTCAACGTCGCGCCGGCGATCCCGCGGCTCAACATCCCGCGCTACAATTGGTGGACCGAATCGCTCCACGGTGCGCTCGGCACGCTGCCGACCACCAACTTCCCCGAGCCGGTCGGCCTCGCCGCCAGCTTCGATGCGCCGCTGGTCCACGACGTCGCCGCCGCGATCAGCAGCGAGGTGCAGGGGCTCCACGCGCTCGCCCGTGAGACCGGGCGGATGGGGCGGATCGGCACCGGGCTCGATACCTGGTCGCCCAACATCAACATTTTCCGCGATCCGCGCTGGGGCCGGGGGCAGGAAACCTATGGCGAGGATCCGTTCCTCACCGCCAGGATCGGCGTCGCCTTCATCCAGGGCATGCAGGGGCCGAACCCGGACCTGCCGGGCGTGATCGCCACGCCCAAGCATTTCGCCGTGCACAGCGGCCCGGAATCGACCCGGCACGCGGCGAACGTGTTCGTCTCGCGCCACGACCTGGAGGACACCTATCTGCCGGCGTTCCGCGCCGCGATCGTCGAGGGCAAGGCGGGATCGGTGATGTGCGCCTATAACCGCATCGACGGCCAGCCCGCCTGCGCCAGCGACGAACTGCTCAAGGACCATCTCCGGGGCGCCTGGGGCTTCAAGGGCTATGTCGTCTCCGATTGCGACGCGGTGAAGGACATCAGCGACAACCATCATTATGCGCCCGACGGCCCCAGCGCGGTGGCAGCGGCGATCCGTGCGGGGGTCGACAATGAGTGCAACGGCGCGACGCTCACCGACACGGCGGGGCTGGGCGACCGGTACCGCGATGCGCTCGCCAGGGGGCTGATCACGCAAGCCGAGATCGACCGGACGCTGGTGCGGCTCTTCTCCGCGCGGCTGCGCAACGGCGACCTGCCGGGCATCCGCACCGCCAGCGGCAAGCCGGGCGATGTCGGTGCACCGGCGCACCGCGCGCTGGCGCTCGACGCGGCGGAGAAGAGCCTGGTGCTGCTCAAGAACGACGGCCTGTTGCCCTTGAAACGCGGCAGCCGCATCGCCGTGATCGGCCCGCTCGGCGACGCGACGCGGGTGCTGCGCGGCAATTACTCGTCGTCGCTGTCGGGCCAGCCCATCTCGGTGGTGGAGGGCCTGCGCCGTGCCTTTCCACGTGCAAACGTCAGCTATGCCCCCTTCGGCGCCTCGGTGACCGACGGCGACCGGGTGCCCGGCTCGGCGCTGCGCACGCCCAGCGGCAAGCCCGGCCTGCTCGCCCGCTACTTCAATCCGGTGACGCCGGCGCCCGCCGAGTTCGCGCCCGGGACCTTCCGAGACGCCGTCGCCAAGATGCAGTTCGCCGACACGCCGGTGGTGACCCGGGTCGAGGCCGATGTCTCGGCCCGCAGCCTCGACCTGCCGACCGTCTCCGAACATCATCGCACGATCTGGACCGGCTTCCTCGTGCCGCCCGAGACCGGCACCTACCGGCTCGGCCTGACCGGCTTCGGCGGCGCGATGACCTTTGAGGGCAAACCCTTTGTCGACCTCACCAAGTCCGGCTGGGGCAGCCTGCCGACCATGCGCGAGGTGCAGCTGGTCAAGGGCAAGCGTTATCCGATCGAGGTGCGCACCGACGAGCATGTGCTCTCGGGCATCGATCTGGTCTGGAAGCGGATCAGCGCCGATCCGGTTGCAGCCATGAAGGCTGCCGCTGCCAAGGCCGATGTGCTGGTCGCGGTAGTAGGGATCACCTCCGATCTCGAAGCCGAGGAGTCGCCGATCCAGGTCCCCGGCTTCAAGGGCGGCGACAAGACCAGCCTCGATCTGCTCCCCGACCAGCAGGCGCTGCTCGATGCCGCCAAGGCGACCGGCAAGCCGCTGGTCGTCGTCGCGATGAACGGCAGCCCGATCAACCTGAGCTGGGCCAAGGACCATGCTGCCGCGATCCTGGAGGCCTGGTATCCGGGCGAGGTGGGCGGCACCGCGATCGCCAACGTGCTGTCCGGCAGGACCAGCCCGTCGGGCCGCCTGCCGCTGACCTTCTACCGCAGCGTCGACGACCTGCCGCCGTTCGGCGACTACAGCATGCAGGGGCGGACCTATCGCTACTTCACCGGCACGCCGGTCTACCCGTTCGGCTTCGGCCTCAGCTACACCAGCTTCACCTATGGCGCGCCGGTGGTGGAGAAGGCCGAGGGTGGGCCGGGGGCGGGGCTGACCGTAACCGCCGAGCTGCGCAACACCGGCGCCCGGGCGGGCGACGAGGTGGCACAGCTCTACCTCAACTTCCCCGAGGATCCCGGCGCGCCCAAGGTCGCGCTGCGCGGCTTCCAGCGCGTGTCGCTCAAGCCGGGCGAGAAGCGGACGATCCGCTTCACGCTCTCGCCGCGCGACCTCAGCACGGTGACGGTGGACGGCCAGCACCGGGTGCTGGCCGGCACCTACCGCGCGACGGTCGGCGGCGGACAGCCGGGCAGCGGGGCGGCGGGGGCCTCGGTGCAGTTCAAGCTCGAGCGACCGATCGACCTGCCGGATTGAGGGGGAGGCCGTGGGGCACCGGAAGGACGCCCCACACCCCCTTCGTCATTCCCGCGAAGGCGGGAATCCATTGGCGCTGAAGCGGCGGTTCCTGCCCCCGGCGGCACGGCGAATGGATCCCCGCTTCCGCGGGATGACGGTTGCTTTGTTGCGACTGCGCAGCGCACCGCCGGGAGCCTCGGTCGACCGCGTGCATTTCCGCTTCATCTCGGCTAGCCCGGGGCGAACATGAGGGGGATTTGATGGCGGGTGGCCTGGTCGCATTGCTGGACGATATCGCGGCGCTGGCGAAACTGGCGGCGGCGTCGCTCGACGACGTGGCGGGCGCAGCGGGCAAGGCAGGGGCCAAGGCCGCCGGGGTGGTGATCGACGATACCGCGGTGACGCCGCGCTATGTCGTGGGGCTCACCCCCGATCGCGAGCTGCCGATCATCGGCAAGATCGCGCTCGGCTCGATCGCCAACAAGCTGGTCGTGATCCTGCCGCTGGCGCTGCTGCTCAGCGCCTTCGCACCCTGGGCGCTGACC
Organism: Sphingomonas azotifigens NBRC 15497; assembly: GCF_002091475.1. Classification (GTDB taxonomy): domain Bacteria; phylum Pseudomonadota; class Alphaproteobacteria; order Sphingomonadales; family Sphingomonadaceae; genus Sphingomonas; species Sphingomonas azotifigens. The sequence continues at coordinate 72,735 of NZ_BCTR01000028.1, read as the reverse complement.
CCGATCCTGATGCTGGGCGGCACCTATCTCTCGTTCGAGGCGGCGGAGAAGATCCTCGAGGCGCTGACCGGCACCCACGATGCCGACGCGGTCGCCGAGATCACCGACGCCAAGGCGCTGGAGAAGCGCCAGGTGCTCGGCGCGATCCGCACCGATCTGATCCTCTCGGCCGAAATCATGGTGATCGCGCTGGCGCAGCTGCCCGACGACATGGCGTTCGTGACGCGCGCGGGCGCGCTGGTGCTGGTGGCGTTCGCGATCACGATCGGCGTCTACGGCGTGGTCGCGCTGATCGTGAAGATGGACGATATCGGCCTGCACCTCAGCCGCGGCGAGGGGAAGGGCGCGGTTGCCGGCTTCGGGCGCGGGCTGGTCAAGGCAATGCCGGTGCTGCTCACCGCGCTGTCGCATATCGGCGTGGCGGCGATGGCCTGGGTCGGCGGCGGCATCCTGCTCCACGGACTGGAGGAATTCGGCGCGGGGGGAGTGCCGCATGCGCTGCACCATGGGGCCGAGCTCGCGGGTGCGGCGACCGGGGCGCTGGGCGGCATGGTCGCATGGCTGGTCTATGCGCTGGGTTCTGCGGTGGCGGGGCTGATCGTCGGCGCGGTCGTCGCCGGGCTGCTCCATCTGATCCCGCGCAAGGGGCATTGAACTTTCGCTCCCCTCCCGCTCGCGGGAGGGGTTGGGGGAGGGATCGACGTGGAAGAAGCGCGATGACGTTTCAGCCCCTCCCAGCTTTGGGGTGAACAGCGCCCAGCGCTGTTCAGGCCATGCTGGGGGCATGGCCGACCCCGACGCTCCCTCCCGCAAGCGGGAGGGGAACGCAGTTGTCGACGTCGACATTCCCTTTTGGGCGGGACCGATCCCGATGCCGGCGCGTTCGCCCCCCTGATCAGGGAGGCCGCGCATGCCCATCACCATCAACGGCGCCGAGTATGAGCTCGACGTCGATCCCCGTACCAGTCTGCTCGATTTTCTCCGCCGCGACGCCGGCCTCACCGGCACCAAGAAGGGGTGCGACCACGGCCAGTGCGGCGCCTGCACGGTGCTGCTCAACGGCCAGCGGATCAACAGCTGCCTCACCCTGGCGGTGATGCACGACGGTGACAGCGTCACCACGATCGAGGGCCTCGGCACCCCCGATGCGCCGCACCCGCTACAGGCGGCGTTCGTGCGGCACGACGGCTATCAGTGCGGATACTGCACGCCGGGCCAGATCTGCTCGGCCAAGGCGATGCTCGACGAGATCGCGGCGGGCTGGACCAGCTTCGTCAGCGACGATGTGGCAGGCACGCCGAAGCTCAGCGAGGAAGAGATCCGCGAGCGGATGAGCGGCAATCTCTGCCGCTGCGGGGCCTATTCGAACATCGTCGCGGCGATCTCCGAAGTGGCGGAGGCGCAGGCATGAAACCCTTCGACTATCAGCGGGCCCATGGCCTGGACGATGCCGGCCAGCTGCTCGTCGCCGACGGTGCCAAGCCGATCGCCGGCGGCACCAATCTGCTCGACCTGATGAAGCTGGAGGTGGAGACGCCGACCGCGCTGGTCGACGTCAACCGCCTGCCGCTCGGCGGGATCACGGCGCATGGCGAGGGGCTGTATATCGGTGCGCTCGTCTCGAACTGCGCCTGTGCCGCCGATCCGCGCATCCGCTCCGACTATCCGGTGCTGGCCCGTGCGATCCTGGCGGGGGCGACCTTCCAGCTGCGCAACAAGGCGACGACCGGCGGCAATCTCTGCCAGCGGACGCGCTGCTATTATTTCTATGACCTCAGCCAGACCTGCAACAAGCGCGCGCCCGGCACCGGCTGCGCCGCGATCGGCGGGTTCAACCGGATCCACGCCATCCTCGGCGCGAGCGATACCTGCATCGCCACCTATCCGGGCGACATGGCGGTGGCGCTCTCCGCGCTCGACGCCACGGTCGAGATCCATGACGTGAAGGGCGACAAGCGCCTGGTCCCGGTCCGCGACTTCCACCGCCTGCCCGGTGACACCCCCGAGCGCGACAATGTCCTGGAGCCCGGCGACGTGATCACCGGCGTGGTGCTGCCGGCACCCGCGGGCGGCACCCAGCTCTATCGCAAGGTGCGCGACCGGGCCTCTTACGCCTTCGCGCTCGTCTCGGTAGCGGCGGTGATTCACGTCGAGGACGGCAAGATCGCCAAGGCGCGGCTCGCCTTTGGCGGGCTGGCACACAAGCCCTGGCACGATGCCCGCGTCGAGGCGCTGCTGGAAGGCGAGGCGCCTTCGGACGCGCTGTTCGACCAAGCTGCCGCGCTGCTGCTCGACGAGGCTCGCGGGCAAGGCAGCAACGATTTCAAGATTCCGCTCACCCGCCGCACGCTCAAGGCCGTGCTGCGCGAAGCGACGGGAGGTACGCTGTGACTCGCCTGTACACGATGGACAAGCCGGACGACCGCAACCGGCTCGATGCGATGGCGCAGGGCATCATCGGCCGTCCGCTCGACCGGCCTGACGGCAGCGCCAAGACGGCGGGTGTCGCGCCCTACGCCGCGGAATATGTGATTCCCGAATGCGCCGAGGGCGTGCTGGTCCTGTCGACGATCAGCCGCGGCGAGGTGGTCGAGATCGAGTCCGGCCCGGTGCTCGCCATGCCGGGCGTGCTGGCGGTGATCGCCGATCCGCGGATGATCACCCGCTCGGCGCAGGGCGGCGCGGGCAAGTCGCCGGTGCGCGAGATCCAGCATGTCGATTATTATGGCCAGCCGGTCGCGCTGGTCGTCGCCGAGACCTTCGAGCAGGCGCGCGATGCCGCCACGCGGCTGCGCATCGCCTATCGCGCCGACGATCCCGCCAAGGTGCCGCTCGATTCGGAGGACGGCCACGCGCCCCATGAATCCTTCGGCGAGCCGGTGCAGCAGGGCAACCTCGACGCCGCGATGCGCGATGCCGTGCACGCGGTCGACGTCACCTACACCACCGAGGGCCATGCCAGCGCCGCGATGGAGCCGCATGCCAGCATCGCCGAATGGGACGGCAACACGCTCACCGCCCATTCGAGCCTGCAGATGCTCAAATACAACCAGAAGGAGCTCGCCGACGCGCTCGGTCTCCAGCCCGAGCAGGTGCGGCTGATTGCGCCCTATGTCGGCGGCGGCTTCGGCTCGAAGCTCGGCATCAGCGCGGAACTGACCGCAGCCGCGGTGGCTGCGATCGAGCTCGGCCGGCCAGTGCGCGTGGTGATGAGCCGCCAGCAGGTCTTCCAGACGGTGATGCGCCGCTCCGAGACGCGCCAGCGCATCCGCCTAGCCGCCGATGCCGAGGGGCGGCTGGACGGCTTTGGCCATGAGGCCTGGGTCTCCAACCTGCCGGGCGAGAAGTTCGCCGAGCCGGTGACCCAGGCGAGCGAATTCCTCTATCGCGGCGCGCATCGCACGCTCCGCATCGACCTCGCCCGCATCCACCGGATGACCGCCGGTTCGGTCCGCGCGCCGGGCGAGGCGGTGGGCATGCAGTGCCTGGAAGCGGCGATGGACGAACTGGCGATCGCCAGTGGCATCGACCCCGTCGAGCTGCGGCTGCGCAACATCCCCGAGCAGCATCCGAGCGAGGGCCTGCCCTATAGCTCGCGGCGGCTGGCGGAATGCCTCAAGATCGGCGCCGAGCGCTTCGGCTGGGACGGCAGCGATCGCCGCCCACTCCCGCGCCGCGAAGGCGAGTGGTGGATCGGCACCGGCATGGCGACCGCCTGCCGGGTCCACAATCTCAACGAAGCCCAGGCCAAGGTAACGCTGTCGACCGACGGCACGGCGGTCGTCGAAAGCGACATGACCGATATCGGCACCGGCACCTATGCCATTCTCGGCCAGATCGCCGGCGAGATGCTCGGCCTGCCACCCGAGAAGGTACTCGTCCAGCTCGGCGACACGCGTTATCCGCCGGGCGCCGGCTCGGGCGGCAGCTGGGGGGCGGCATCGACCGGCTCGGCGGTGATGGTCGCCTGCGAGGCGATCCGCGAGCAGCTGGCGCAGCAGCTCGGCGTCGAGGAAGCCGATCTCACGCTCAAGGACGGCGAGGCGATCACCGGCAACCGGCGCATCCCCTTTACCGAGCTGCTCGAGACCGACCTCACCGAGACCGGCCATTTCAAGAATGGCGGGATCGACGAGCAGTTCGCCATCGCGATGTACGGCGCCTTTTTCGTCGAGGTTGGCGTAAACGCCTATACCGGCGAGACGCGGGTGCGGCGGATGACCGGGGCGTTCGGGCTCGGTCGTGCGCTCAACGCGAAGACCGCGACCTCGCAGTGCCTGGGCGGCATGGTGTGGGGCATCGGCAGCGCGCTGACCGAGGAACTCGTCTTCGATCCCCGCGACGGCCACCTCGTCAACCACGACCTTGCCGAATACCACGTGCCCGTGAATGCCGACGTCCCCGCGCTCGACGTGGTGCTGGTCGACGAGCGCGATCCCGCGGGCAGCCCGCTCCAGGCAAAGGGGGTCGGCGAGCTCGGCATCTGCGGTGCGGCAGGCGCGATCGCCAATGCCATTCACCATGCCTGCGGCGTCCGCGTCCGCAGCTTCCCGATTACTCCCGACAAGCTGCTCGACCAGCTCCCCGAGGTGTGAGCGCACGGGGAGCGGTGTCCCGCTTGAAAATGCAAACGTTATAACAGGTTAAGTCGAATTTCCCGGACGGGTGTGATTGCCAGCCGGAGGCGCTCCGGCTAGGCAGCGCGGGTGAGCGAGCAGGCCCCGGGTGCAGGGGCCGCCGCTCCTGCACGTCGGCGGCCTGCCGGCGGAGGACACATCCAGGACAGGGGAGCATCTGGGGTGCCGAACTACCCGTTGACGCGATTCCACGAGCAGGCTTCGCTCACCGACGAAGAAGCCGAAATTCTGCGCGGGCTGGGCGAGCCGGAAATGCTGGTGCGCCGCCAGAACATGATCCGGCGCGACCGCGAGCCGGTCGACGCCATCTATCTGCTGCTCGAAGGCTGGGCGACCGCGTCGATCCGGCTGCCCGGCGGCCGGCGCCAGATCGTCAAGGTCCACATCACCGGCGACATGATGGGCACGCCGAGCATGGTGCTGGACAGCGCCGCCGACGCGCTGACCGCGGTCACCGAATGCCGCGCCGCCAAGGTGCCGCTGGCGCGGCTGCGCGAAGTGCTGATCGCCTATCCGCGGCTGGGGCCGCTGCTGCTGATGTCGGTGCAGGTCGAGCGGCTGGCGCTGATGGATGTCGTCGCGGCGATGGGCAAGTCGTCGGCGCGCGAGCGGATGGTGCGGCTGCTGCTCGACCTGCACGATCGGCTCGCCAAGATCGGCGCGGTCGAGGACGGCCGGTTCGACATGCCGCTGACCCAGGAGGTGCTGGGCGACGTGCTCGGGCTCACCGCGGTGCACGTCAACCGCACGCTACGGCTGCTCGAACGCGAAGGCCTGATCGCCCGGCACGGCCAGCGCGTCGCGCTCGGCGACCTCGATCTGTTGCGCAAGCTCTCGCCGCTGCCGCCGCGGCAGGTCCGGTTCGATCCCGTCTGGCTGCCTGCCCCCGGCGAGATGTGATCGCAGATCAGCCGAGCAGCGCGTCCACCGCATCGATCAGCTCGCGCTCGCGGAACGGCTTGCGCAGCTGGGGCACGTCCTGCGGCAGGTCCTCCGCCGCATCGGTATAGCCGGTGAGCAGCAGGAAGGGCTGGCGGCTGCCGCCGGCGCGCGCGCGGGAGATGAATTCGCCGCCGGTGCCGCCGGGCATCATATAGTCGGTGATCACCAGCGCGGTTTCGGGAGCATCGGCGAGCGCCCGCATGCCCTGGCCCAGTGATTCCGCCTCGGTCACCTGATGGCCATGGGCGCGCAGCACCTCGGCAGCGGCTTCGCGCACGGCGGGATCGTCGTCGACGAGCAGGATCTCGGCGGTGCGGGTCGGGCGGTCGCGGGGCGCATCGGGCATCGGCGCGGGCGCATCGGTGGCGGGCAGGATCAGCGTCGCCGTCGTGCCCTGGCCGGGCGCGCTTTCCAGCACCAGCCGGCCGGCCGATTGCTCGGCAAAGCCATGGACCATCGACAGGCCGAGTCCGGTGCCGCGGTCGCCCGCCTTGGTGGTGAAGAACGGCTCCATCGCCCGGCGCAGCGTCGCCGCGTCCATGCCGCAGCCATCGTCGGACACCGCCAGCGCGAGATAGTCGCCGCGCGGCAGGCCGCGCACTTCCTCCGGGCGCGGGGCCCGCGTCTGGACGACGATGCTGCCGCTGATCCGCTCGCCGGTCTTGATCGCGTCGCGCGCGTTGATCACCAGGTTGAGCACCGCCAGTTCCAGCTGGTTGCGATCGGCGCGCACCGGCGGCAGCCCCGGCGCGGCGTGCAGCGTGCAGCGGATCGTCGGCCCGACCGAGCGCTGGAGCAACTCCTGCAGATCGGCGAGCATCGCCGCGACGTCGATCGCCTCGGGGGTCAGCGCTTGGCGCTTGGCATAGGCGAGCAGCCGCGCGACCAGGCTGCGCGCCCGCTCCGCGCTCGTCGTCGCGCTGTCGATATAGCGCAACGCCTTGGGATCGGTGCCGACCCGGTTGCGCAGCAGGTCCAGCCCGCCCAGGATCGGCGTCAGCAGGTTGTTGAGATCATGCGCCACGCCGCCGGTCAGGCGGCCCAGTGCCTCCAGCCGCTGCGCCTGCAGCGTTGCCGCCTGGCGCTGGCGGAAGCGTCGCAGTTCGATCATCAGCGCATAGGTCAGCGCGGCGAAGACGGCGAGCGCGACCACCCCGCCGCCGATCAGCACCATCCGGGTCTGGCGCGTCAGCGCGGCAAAGCTGCCGCGCGGCACCGCCACTTCCATCTGCCAGCCGGTTTCGGGCACCGCCGTCACCGAGGATTGTACGGCATCGTTCTCGATCGAGCCCGCTTGCGCGATCACCGCGCCGCGCCGGTCGAACAGCCGCAGCCGCCAGTTCGGCGGGATCTCCTCACCGTTCAACAGGCGTTGCATCGCGCGCACCGGCACGACCGCGGAGACGACATAGGGGACACCGCGATCGTGCAGCACCGGCGCGCGCACCGCGAATGCGGTCACGCCCCCGGGGCCGCGGATCACATGCCCGACCTGCGGCAGGCGGGTGCGGACCGCGCGGGCGAGACTGACCGGATCGACTACCTTGCCGAGCGTGCCGCCGATCGGCGTCGGCAGGTCGAGGATGCGATTGCCCTGGGAATCGGCGATGCTCAGCGTCGCCCAATCGGGATGATCCTCCATCAGCCGCATGCCCAGCACGGTGAAACGGGGCCGATCGATGCCGCCGTCGAGCGAAGGGGAGCGGCTGATCATCTTGACCGCATCGATGGTCGCGGTGATCTCGCGTCCTATCAGCCGCGCGGTAGAGCGGCTGGTGAGCGCCGCCTGACGATCGAGCGCGGCCCGCTGCTCGCGAAGGGTGACGGCGCCATAGGCGGAGCCTAGCACAACGATCGGCAGCATGCCGGTGAGACCCATCAGGATCAGCGATCGTCGCACCCTATCCTGTCCTCGTTACGCGGACCGCTCAGAGCCGCCCCGAACCAGACAAGTATTTCATGCCCAAAGTCAAACCTATATCCTGGATCAACAGCGGAGGTGTAACGACTTCGCGGATTAGGATCCCGACTTGGGCAGGGCATAGGCGACGATCGAGTCACCGCGTCTGGTCCCGAGCGAGCCATGGCCGCCCGCTGCAAGGACAACGAACTGGCGGCCGCTCTTCGCAGACCAGTAGCTCATCGGCGTTGCCTGGCCGCCGGCCGGCAGCCGGCCACGCCACAACACCCTGCCGGTCGTCACGTCATAGGCGCGCAGGTAATAGTCGAGCGCCGAACCCATGAATGCCACGCCGCCCGCGGTCAGCATCGGCCCGCCGAGCGAGGGCACGCCGAGCTTGAACGGCAGCGGCACGGGCGTCTGGTCGCGCGAGGTGCCGTTGCGGTGCTGCCACACGGTCTTGCCGCTCACCAGGTCGATGCCGGCGACATAGCCCCAGGGCGGCGCCTGGCAGGGCAGGCCCAGCGCGGAGAGGAAGGGGTTGAGCGCCACCGCGAAGGGCGCGCCGGTGTTCGGGTTGAATCCCTTAATGTCCGATCCGCTGAAGTCGGACCCACCGGCCGGACCCCGCAGCTTGGGATCGGCCGCGTCGGATTCAGGGCGCGGCACCAGCCGGTCGACGAACGCCATGTAGTTGGGATGGGCGAAGGCGATCATGCGGACCGGGTCGATCGCCATGCCGCCCCAGTCCATCACCCCGAAATTGCCCGGGAAGACCAGCGTGCCCTGCTGCGAGGGCGGGGTGAACGGCCCTTCGTAGCGCAGCCGCTTGAACTTGATGCGGCAGGCGAGCTGGTCGAACATCGTCGCGCCCCACATGTCCGCATCGGTGACGCGCTTCTTCGCCATCAGGCTGAGCGCGGATTCCGGCTGGGTGGGGGACGTGCGGTCGCCGGGCGCCGCGCCCTGCGGCACGGGGATCTCGCGCACCGGCACCACCGGCTGGCCAGTGCGGCGGTCCAGCACGAAGATGTTGCCGGTCTTGGTCGACTGGATCAGCGCCGGCACCCGGCCGCGGCCGGGCAGGCTGAGGTCGACCAGCGCGGGCTGGGCGGGGACGTCCATGTCCCACAGGTCGTGATGGACGGTCTGGAAGGTCCAGCGGACCTTGCCGGTCGCCGCCTCGAGCGCGATCACCGAGGTGGCGAAGCGCTCGGTCTCCGGCGTGCGGCGGCCGCCCCATTGGTCGATCGCGGCCATGCCGGTGGGGATATAGACGAGGCCCAGCGCCGGATCGGCGGCGGCGATCGTCCAGCTGTTCGGGCTGGACGGGGTGTAGCGGCCGGTGCCGGGGGGCTTGGGGCGCGTGTCGTTCGGGTTGGCCGGATCGAACGCCCAGACCGCGCGGCCGGTGTTCACGTCATAGCCGCGCACCACGCCCGAGGGCATGAAGGTGGTCTTGTTGTCGTAGACCGCGCCGCCGAACACCGCGAGGTTGCCGATGATCACGGGCGGCGAGGTGATCTGCCACCAGCCGCGCTGCTGGCCCGGCAGGCCTGGCCAGACATCGACCTGGCCGCTGGTGCCGAAGCCGGGGCAAGGGCGGCCGCTCGCCGCGTCGAGCGCGATCAGCCGCGCGTCGTTGGTGCCCATGAGGATCCGGTTGGCGCACAGCCCGCCGGTGCCGGGTGCCGCGCCGTTGCTGTGATAGGAAACGCCGCGGCAGGTGAGGTGCTGCATCTCCTGCGAGGCGCGGATCTGCGGATCGTACCGCCACACCTGCTGGCCGGTCTCGGCATCGAGCGCGAAGACGATGTTGTGCGGCGAGCAGAGATAGACGAGCCCGCCCACCTTGATCGGCGTCACCTCATAGGTGAACTCGTCGGGATCGCTGCCGGTCTTGAGGTCGCCGGTGTGGAATTCCCAGGCCTTTTCCAGCCTGGCGACATTGCCGGGGTTGATCTGGTCGATCGGCGACCAGCGATCGCCGCGCCACGAGCGACCATAGGCGTTCCAGTCCTCCTTGGGCGTGCCGCCCAGCACACTGGCCGGCGCGATGCCGCGCGCGCCGGGCAGGGCGCCGGCGAGGTCGTGCGGGTTGGTGAAGGCGGTGGCGAGCAGCACCAGCGCGGCGATGCCCAGGCTGCCGACCAGCGGCCAAGCCCGGCCCGGCCAGCGCGGCGAGCCCAGCCGCCGGGTGACGAAGGGCAGCGCCAGCACGATGCCGAGCGGCACCAGCACGTCGCCGCGCGGGGCGAGCGCCCAGAAGTCCCAGCCGGCTTCCGCCACCGCCCAGACCATCGTCGCGACGAGCAGCGCCGCGTAGAGCAGCAGCGCCGCGGCATTGCGCCGATAGAGCAGCCAGCCGGCGGCGATCAGCGCGATGCCGGCGAGCAGATAATAGACCGAGCCGCCGAGCAGCGCGAGCCACAGCCCGCCGCCGCCGATCGCCAGGCCGATCAGCGCCAGGATCACGGCGAGCACGGTGAGCACGCGCGAGGAACGTTGCTGGTCGGCCATCGGGACGCTCCGAATCAGTCGCGTGGAGATGCCCGCCAAACCGGTCGCGCGGTGCGGAGGTTCCCGCGCGGGCTCGACCAACCCGGTTTTTCTGGCGTAGGCGGGGTGGAGATGCTCCTGGCGCGCCGCATCGGTGCAACGGTGGATGACGTGAAGGATCTACAGATGAAGACGGTGACGGTCGGTGCCCTGGAAATCGCCAACGACAAGCCGTTCGTGCTCGTCGCCGGCCCCTGCGCGATGGAGAGTCGCGACCATGCCTTCGCCATGGCCGAGGCGCTGACCAGGCTCTGCGCCGATCTCGGCATCGGCTTCATCTACAAGAGCTCGTTCGACAAGGGGAACCGCACGGCGATCGACGCGCCGCGCGGCATCGGCATGGACGCAGCGCTGCAGGTGTTCGCCGACCTCAAGGCCGAATTCGGCTGCCCGGTGCTGACCGATGTCCATGATGCCGGCCAGTGCGCGCCGGTGGCCGAAGTGGTCGACGTGCTGCAGATCCCGGCATTCCTCTGCCGGCAGACCGACCTGCTGGTCGCCGCGGCCAAGACCGGCCGTGCCGTGAATGTGAAGAAGGGCCAGTTCCTTGCGCCCTGGGACATGAAGAATGTCGCGCAGAAGCTCGCCGCCTCGGGCAACGACAACGTCATCCTCTGCGAACGCGGCGCCAGTTTCGGCTACAACACGCTGGTGAGCGACATGCGCGCGCTGCCGATCATGGCCGAGACCGGCTATCCGGTGATGTTCGACGCGACCCATTCGGTGCAGCAGCCCGGCGGCCAGGGCACCAGCTCGGGCGGGCAGCGCGAATTCGTGCCGGCGCTGGCGCGGGCGGCGGTGGCGGTCGGCGTCGCGGCGGTGTTCATCGAGACGCACCAGGATCCCGACACCGCCCCCAGCGACGGCCCCAACATGGTGCCGCTCGCCGAAATGCCGGCGCTGCTCGCCCGGCTCAAGGCGTTCGACACGCTTGCCAAGCAGGGCTGATACCAGGCTGCGTTGATACCGACTCCTCCGGCCTCTGCCCGTCATCCCGGCGAAAGCCGGGATCCATTCGCCTCTCGGTCTCAGCAAACGCCGATAGCGAGATCGCAATGGACCCGGGCTTTCGCCGGGGTGACGATGTGGAGGACGAAGATAGGTTCTTTTCCGTGTAGGTTGGTATGAGCCGGCCGCGGTTCAGCGGCCGAGCTGCTCCTTCAAGGCATCGATGCGCTTCGAGGCTTCCGCCTTGTTGAGGTTGCCCTCGATCGGTGGTTCGCCGGCTTCTTCGAGCAATGTGGTGAGGTAGGAGGCTTGGGCGCCGGTCATCGGATCGTCGCCCGAGACCCAGTCGTCGGGATCCTTCTCGGTGTTCGAGCCCGGATGCGCGTCGAGCTTCGGATTGTGGAGCGGTTCCGCCATGATCGCCTTTCCTGTTCCTGTTGTGTTCTGAACGGTCGGCGCGCGGGGCGGTTCCGGGCGCTTGCGATCAGCCGGGCAGCGTCACCTGCACCACGCTCTCTGGCGCATCGTGCAGCCGCAGGTACAGCGTCTTGCCGGCCGGGCGGGGCAGCGTGATGCTGCCGCCGACAAAGCCCGGCGGGACGAGCGTCGCGCCCGAGAGGTCGGGCTTGTCGCCGATCGCGGCGATCAGGAACAGGTCGGTGCCCGACAGCGTGCAGGACGGCCCCTCGGCGGGGCAGGCGATGCCGCGCAGCTGGGGCAGGCGCGCGACCGTGACCAGCGGCTGCCAGTCGCCGGCACCGCCGCCGTCGGCCAGTCGGTAGCGTAGCGGGCCGGCAATGCCCGCGCCGAGCAGCGCCCGCGGGGCGAAATGCGCGACCACCACGTCACCGACGCGCTGCAGGGTGCCGTCGCGGAAGCCGAGCCGTGCGACGGGCCCGTCGTTGCCGGTGATCTCCACCCCGCCGGCATCGGGCAGCGCCCCGCGGATGACCTTGAACGAGAAGTCGATCGCGCCGTCCGCTGGCAGTACGCCATCGGGCAGGGTGAGCGCCAGCGTGTCCGGCGCGGCCTTGGCGGTGGCGGCGCGGCTGAGCAGCGAGGCGACCGGTCGCGGCGCGGCCGCGCGGACCGCCAGCTTCACCGTGCGGCCGTCGCGGAGGCGCACCAGCGCTTCGCCGTCGCCCGCAGGGATTGGGGCGTCGGTGGTCATCGCCAGCCGGTCCCCCTCGACGCCGCGGGAGAGATCGCCGGGGGTGAAGTGGACGCCGTGCCAGTCGATCCCCGCCACCTGGTCGAGCCGGGCGCCCTCCAGCACGCCGTCGCGATCGCCCTCGTGCAGGACGAGGCGATCGAGCCGGCTTGCCTCGAGCCGCGCTGCGAGCGGAATCGTGTCGGGCGGGGCGGTGCCGAAGCGAGCGACGTTCAGCGTCAGCGCGCCGGGCTTCGCGTCCTTGAGCGGCAGGGTCATGGTCAGCTCGTCCTGGCCGCTGACCTTGAACGGGACCGGGGTGCGCGTGCCCTTGGCGTCGCTCAGCGCGATCTGGCTGACGCAGAAGGCGGCGCCGCCGCGCAGCACCAGCGGATGGTCGCGCCCGACGACGACGGCGCTGTCCGGCACCGCGCGCCACGCGCCCATCGCGTCGAGCTGCACCGGCAGGCGCGGGCCCGAGAAGCTGTCGAACCCCCAGCGGCCGTGGAGCACGGCGGTGGAGACGGTGCCGAGATCGGCCGGCACCGCGCCGTCGAGCCGCACGCCGCCCTTCTCGACATCGGGGGTGACGGGCAGGTCGAGCGTCTTGCCCTCGTTGCTGGTCAGCCGGATCGCGAGCGTGCGGGCGAAATCGGTCGCGTAGAGCAGCGGCGCATCCTCGAGCGGGAGCGCGAGGCCGGGCTGGGCGAGGCACACCGGCGTCGGGCCGCCGGCCTGCCAGACCGGCGGCGCGGCCGGGCCGATCGGCGGCAGCGCGGCGACCAGCACCGAACGCGGGTTCTGGAACGACGGCGCAGCGTTGAGCAGCAGCTTAAGCGAGTCGCTGCGGCCGAGGCCCAGCGCGGGCAGATACTGGTATTGCGGGCTGCGGAATGCCCCGAACAGCTTCGCCACGTCGCGCGCCAGCCCGATATAGGGGCTGTAGAAGCCGCCGCCCCCCTGCGGGGTCGCGGCGAGGCTGTAGGCGAGGTCGACCGGCGCGCCGGTCAGCGTCTCGGCCAGCGTGGTGCCGCGCTGCGCCTGCAGCACCAGCGTGTCGCGATTCTGGGTGAGGCATGCCGCCTGCAGCCCGCGCGGCCGGCTGAGGCATTCGGCGTTGAGCTTGATCCGCAGCGCATTGGCGAGCACCGGCGCTGCGGTCGAGAGCCGATCGGGCGCGGCATCGCCGATTCGCGCGACCGCATTGACAAAGGCATCGAGCCGGGCCCGGTCGAGCGAGGCCTGGAACAGGTCTTGCGCCGCGCGGACGAACACGCCGGGCCGCCCGCGCACGGTATCGCGCACCGCATCGAAGCCGCCGCCGGTTTCGGGCGCGAGCAGCAGCACCGCCTGTTCGGCGCCGTCGGGCACCGTCAGCTCCAGCCGGTTCTTCTTCTTGCGCCAGGTTTCGGCGACGAAGAACCAGTCCTTGGGCGGCGGGTTGGTCGCGCCGCGCAGGAACGCGACCACCAGCAGATAATGTGCCGCCTGGTCGGGCGGCAGCGCCGCCTCCGCCGTCACCTTGTCGCCCGGCTGGAGCGAGGGGACGGCGCCGATCGGCAGCGTTACCCCGGCGCGGGTGACGCTGAGCTTCAGGTCGGGCCCGACCAGATCGAAGGCATTCTGCTGGGCCTGGGCGGGAAGCGCGGCGCAGAGCAGCGCCAGCAGCAGCGGGATCAGGGGCACGCGAACCATGGCGCCGCTATAGGGGAGATCGGCCCGGCAGGGCCACTGCCGTCGCGACGAGCCGTTGGCGGCTCATTCGGCGACGTTGTCCGCCACCCAGGCGCGGCGCTGGCCGAGCGGTTGCGGCGCGCCGGTGGTCGTATCGTGTTCGGTCTGGTGCTCGAGCTCCGAGTTGAGCTCGGCGCCGAACAGCAGCACATAGGCAGAAAGATACAGCCAGGTGAGCAGCGCGACGATCGCGCCCAGCGAGCCATAGGTCGCATCGAAGCGGCCGATATAGCGGACATAGGCGCCAAAGCCGATCGTCAGCGCCAGCCACAGCAGCGCGGCGAACAGCGATCCCGGCGTGATCCAGCTCCAGCGCGGCTGGGCGCGCGACGGGCCGAACCGGTACAGCGCCGCCGCGCCCGCCGCACCGGCCAGCGTCAGCAGCACATGGCTCGCGATCTTGCCGACGAGCAGCAGCGCCTCGGGCGCGAAGGGCAGCAGCCGGTCCAGCGCCCCCAGCGCCGTCATCGCGATCGCGGCCACCACCGCGGCCAGCACCGCGCCGAGCGTGATCACCAGCGCGGTCACGTTCACCCAGAAGAAGTTGCGCTTCTCCTTTTCCTCATAGGCGATGTTGAGCGCGGCGATGATCGCGCCGGCGCCGTTGCGCGCACCGAACAGCGCGATGGCCAGCGCAAGCAGGATGCCGAACCCCTTCTGGCCGTCCGGGCTGTGAACGAGGCCGAGCAACTGGTCGCCGACCACGGCAGCGATGTCGCGCGGCAGGATGGTGGACAGCGCGCGGACATCGTGCAGCACCGTTACCGGATCCGCGATCAGCCCGTAGCAGAGCACCACCGCGCCGAGCAGCGGCACCAGCGCGAGGAAGCCGTAAAAGGCGACGCCGGCGGCGATCAGCCCGATATTGTCGTCGCTGGCCTCGTTCCAGCTGCGCCACAGCACGGATTTCCACCCGGCCCATGGCATCGCCCATGGGCTGCGCGCGTCGCGCCCCTTCGGATCCATCCTGCTTCCCCTGTTTCTCGTCGCGGGAAAGCGCGCGACCGGCAAAACCGGTTCCTTACGCCCAAAGGTGCAGGCTATTGAGAACGCGGTGGTTACGGAATGTCAGCATGGCCGAATAGCGGCAGCGGCTCCGCCAGCCCGCGCTCGAAATTGGAGACCGTTACCCCCACCAGCCTTATGCCCTTGGGCGTCGGCAGCACCGATCGCAGCAGCGCGAGGCTCGCCGCGTGCAGCTGCTCGCGGCTGGTGATCGGGGCGGTGTGGCTGCGGCTGCGGGTGATGATCTGGAAATCGGCGTATTTGATCTTCACCGTCGCGGTGCGGCCGAAGCCCTGGGTGCGTTCGCACCATTCCCAGACGTCGTCGGCCTGGCCGAGCACCGCGGCCTCGATCTCGGCATCCTCGGTCAGGTCACGGCTGAAGGTGGTTTCGGAGCCCGAGGATTTGCGCTCGCGGTTGGGGTTCACCGGCCGCTCGTCGATCCCGCGGACGATCTGGTAATACCATTCGGCGCTGCTGCCGAAATGTTGGACGAGGAAGTCCATCGACTTGGCGCGGAGATCGGCGCCGGTCTCGATGCCCAGCCGCTGCATCTTGGCGGCGGTGACCGGGCCGACCCCGTGGAAGCGCGAGACCGGCAGCGTCTCCACCCAGGCGGCCCCCATCTCGGGCGTGACCGCGAACTGGCCGTTAGGCTTGCGATGGTCCGAGGCGAGCTTGGCGAGGAATTTGTTGTAGGAGACGCCCGCCGAGGCGGTGAGGCCGGTCTCCGACAGGATGCGCGCGCGGATCTCCCTGGCGGTCGCCCAGGCGGTGCCGAGCCCGCGGCGGTCCTCGGTCACGTCGAGATAGGCTTCGTCGAGCGACAGCGGCTGGATGAGATCGGTATAGTCGGCGAAGATCGCGTGGATCTGCTGCGACACCGCCTTGTACACGTCGAAGCGGGGACGGACGAAGATCAGGTCCGGGCAGCGGCGCAGCGCGGTGACCGAGGGCAGGGCGGAGCGCACCCCGAAGGTGCGTGCCTCGTAGCTCGCCGCTGCCACCACCCCGCGCGCCGCCGCCGATCCCACCGCCACCGGCTTGCCGCGCAACGACGGATCGTCGCGCTGCTCGACCGAGGCGTAGAACGCGTCCATGTCGATATGCAGGATCTTCCGGATGGGCGGCGCGGCCATGGCGCGGATATACCGCCGGATGAACGAATAGGGAACAGCGTTTCCTGCCCAGGTCATTGTGAAACCCGGGCGGGGGCGGCTAGAAAAGCACCATGCCGACTCTCGCCCGCCGCTTCGCCCTGCTGATCGCCTGTCTCGTCTGGACGCTGCCCGCGGCCGCGAAGACCATCCTGTTCGTCGGCAACAGCTTCACCTTTGGCGCCAACTCCCCGGTGATGCGCTATCGGCCCGATCGCGTGGTGGACCTCAACCGCGAGGGAATCGGCGGCGTGCCGGCGCTGTTCCGCACTTTCGCGATCGAATCGGGGCTCGACTGGCAGGTGAGCCTGGAGACCTCGCCCGGCAAGGACCTCGCTTGGCATGTCGCCAACCGCCGCGCGCTGATCGACCGGCGCTGGGACGTGGTGGTGCTGCAGGGCTTCAGCACGCTGGATGCCGAGCGGCCGGGCGATCCGACGCGCCACCTTGCCGCTGCGCGCGAGCTGGCGGCGCTGTTCCACGCGCGCAACCCGGCGGCGCAGGTGGAGCTGGTCGCGACCTGGTCGCGCGCCGACCAGACCTATCGGCCCGGCGGCCATTGGCACGGCGCTTCGATCTACCGGATGGCGGAAGACCTGCTGGCGGCCAATCGGCTGGGACTGGCGCCCGGATATGGCATCCACGGCGTGCTGCCGGTCGGCACCGCCTGGAACCGCGCGATCCGCGACGGTTTCGCCGATGCCAATCCCTATGACGGCATTGCCTGGGGCCAGTTCAGCCTGTGGACCTGGGACCAATATCACGCCAGCGCCGAGGGCTATTATCTGGAGGCGCTGGTCGAGTTCGGCGCGATCACCGGCCGCGATCCGCGCAGCCTCGGCCCGCGCGAGCGCGCCGCCGAGGATCTGGGGATCAACCCCGAGGTCGCCCGGCGGCTGCGCGACGTCGCCGCCGCCGAGCTGGCGGCTCAGCGGGTCGGCGGCGCGCCGTAATAGTCGGGCGCGCCGTCGAGGCGCACGTCGATCCGGTCGAGCAGGAAGCCCGGGTCCATCGCGAAGACTTCGATCCGGTGCGCGCCCGCGGGAAGCAGACCCAGCTTGAGGGTGCGTATCGCGGTGTTGGAGAGGACATTGGCCTTCCACTCGTCGCTGCGGCCATGGGTCTCATAGTCCAGCACGCTGATCGCGCCGCCATCCACCCGCACGCCGATGCGCAGCTTGTTCGCCGAGGTGAGGGCGTGGACCGGCAGGGCGACGATCCGGAGCTCGGCATCGCCCTTGTTGCCCAGCACGAAGGGCAGGACGAGCGGGGCGGCGGCATCGGCGCGATCCGTGGAGGGCAGGTCGAGTTTGCTGCGCAGCACGGCGCCGCGCGAGCCTAGCTCGGCGACGCGCTCCCACGGCGTGCCGGCCAGGTTCAGGTCGGCAGGGGTGAGCGAAATGATGTGGTTCACCTCGGGCGTGGCGTCGCCGGCGGGGAAGGGCTGGAGCACCGGCTCGAGATAGACCATCGCGCCGTTGCAGCGGATCTTGCCGGCGGCGATCGGGCCCTTGCCGTCATAGTGCACCGCGACGCGCATCTCGTAGCCGTTGCGCGCATCGAGCCGGCCGGAACGGGCGGAGAGTTCGACGCCTTCCAGTCCTTCGACCGTCCAGTCGCTCACCGCGCCCTTGCCGTAGACGGTCATGGTCCGCGTTTCCGCCTTGCCCGGCGCGAAGGCGAGCGCGCGGGCATCGGCGCCGCACGGGGCGACGGGTGCGAGATCGATCTTGGGGTAGGGGGGCTCGGCGAAGACGGCGAGCTGGCGCGGGGCCATGTCCATGATGCCGCGCCACTTGCCGCCATTCTGGGCATTGTAGGCGGCGGTGTCGGCAACGATCGTCTGGTGCGCGGCCCGCGCCTGGTCGGCGAGGGCATTGGCACTGGCGCGACCCTGGCGGGCGTAGAGCGCGGCGAGATCGAGCTTGAGGTTGCGTTCGTTGAGCTTGGCCGCGCCCCGCACCGGGTAGAGCACCAGCTGGAAAAAGGCGTCGCGGCGATCGGCGGGCATGGTCGCGGCCAGCGCCTCGGTCTTGTCGAGCAGCGCCTGGTAGCGGGCGATCCGCGCCTGCGCCTCGTCGCCGCCGGTGCGGACATAGTCGCCAATGCGGATCGGGGTCTCGGGCTCGACCGTGCTGAAGCCCATGAACTCGGGCTTCCGCTCCCAGGCGAGGTCGTAATAGTCCATCAGCACGTCGGCGATCGCCGGACCCTGATCGCCGAACTGTTCCCTGGCCCAGTCGGCGAGCTGCGCGCGCACCGGCTTGTTCAGCAGCTTCGCGTCGAAGGCGACGTCGAGGAAGTAGCTGGTCAGCACCTCGCCCGGCTTGATGTCGCCGACATTGACCACCCACAGCTTGCGCGTGCCGGTTTGCCAGGCGCGGTCGAGCTGTTCGCGGATCAGTGCGGGGTGGGTGGTCGCCAGCCACAGATAGTCGTGCGGCCGGCCCCAATAGCTGATGTGGTAATAGAGGCCGGAGCCGCCCTTGCGCGCGCGCTCGGCGGCGGTGGGCAGCTGGCCGAGATAGCCGTAATTGTCCTCGGGCCAGACGAGCGTCACATCCTCGGGCACCTTGAGCCCGCTGCGATAGACGTCGAGCACTTCCTTGTAGAGGGTGAGCACCTGCGGAATCTGGTCCGCCGGCTTGCCCTGCGCGGTGGCGAGCATCCCGCGCTGCAGGTCGATCGCCTGGGTGGTCGCGGCGAGCGCCTGTTCGGGGCTCTTCGCGCCTTCCAGCGCCGAGTCGTGCTTGCCGCGCAGGCCGATGGAGTAGACGTTTTCGAAGCCCTTCACGTCGTCGACGCGGCGGCGCCAATAGTCGACCATGCGGTCGCGATTGGTGAAGAAGTTGAAGGGGCCCTCGGTCTTCTCGTCCCACTCGCGGACATTGTTGCGCATCATCGGCTCGGCATGGGAGGTGCCGACGACGATGCCGTACGCCTTCGCCATCTCGGCATTGCCGGGGATCTGGTAGAAGGGCTTGGTGCTCTCGTGCATCGCCGGCCAGATCAGGTTGGCCTTGAGCCGCCACATCAGCTCGAACACGCGGGCGTAGGTCTTGGGGCCGATATCGCCGGTCTCGGGCTCATAGGTCTTGGCCGCCCAGGGCTGGAGGCCCCAATCCTCGTCGTTGAGGAAGATGCCGCGATACTGGACCGAAGGCGCATCGGAGAGCAGGCGGCGGCCGTCGACGACCAGCCGGTCGGCATGGCGCGGGGTTACGTCCGCCCACCATTCCCAGGCCGAGATGCCGATCGCGCGGCTGAGGTCGACCGTGCCCCAGATCGCGCCGCGCGGGTCCGAGCCGGCGATCAGCAGATAGGCGCGGCCGGGGTGCTGCTTCGACGGGGCGAGCACGCGGATATAGCGTTCCCACTGGCCGTCGAGCGCGGCGAGGTCGATCTTCGCATCGTCGATTACGGCGCGGACGAGGGCGGAATCCTTCTGGCCGATGACGACGCAGAGTCTGGCGCAGGCGGCGATGTCGCTCGCTACCAGCGGCGTCTTGCCGGCGCGCTTGCCGATGTCGCGGGCGAGCAGCTCGCCGGCGAGCTTGGCCGAGGTCGCGTCGTCATGGACGATGGTCGCGGTTGTGCTGCCGTCGAACAGCACTGCCTGCTGGGCGTGCGCGGCGAAGGGGAGGGCGAGGAGAGCGGACAGGGCGAGGTAACGCATGCGGAGCTTGAAGCATGCTGGGCGTCGGAAGGGAATCCCTCTGAGCAAACGTTCCCCTCCCGCTTGCGGGAGGGGCTAGGGGAGGGGCCGACGTGGAAGAAGCGCTGCTGCGATCCAGCCCCTCCCCCGACCCCTCCCGCAAGCGGGAGGGGAGCGCATTTGTCAGCCCTTCGCCCGCGCCGCCGCCCGCGCGATCGCCACGCACTCCACTTCCGCGAGCAATTCCCCCGCGCTCCCGCTGCTCATCATCGCCCGCTCGGCCGCCCGCACCCGCTCGATCGCCCGGGCTATCTGCGGAGCGGACCAGCGGCGCAGCGCACGCCCCGTCGCCGGGCGCTCCTTGAAGAACACGCGGTGGCGCTCCATCGCGTCGTCGACGCTGGCGCCCTGGTCCATCTCGGCGCGCAGTTCGGCGAGCGTCATCAGCCGGCGGACCAGCTGGCGCAGCAGCGGAATCGCCGAGCCGCCGCCTTCGCCGAGCTTGGCCAGTTCCTCGCCGACTTCGGCGACGCGCCCGTCGAGCACCGCCTCGATCGCGCCGAACAGCTCGCCTTCGCCAAGATCCGCGCCGATCGCATCCAGCGCCGCGCCGTCGGCGTCGCGGGGATGTTCGGGATCGGCGTCGAGGAACAGCGCGAGCTTCTCGATCTCGCGGGTCAGCACCGCGCGGTCGCCGGCCGAGGCCAGCGCCAGCCGGTGCGGCACGTCGCCGGTGAGGCGCAGGCCATGCTCGCGCGCGATGGTGCCCGCCAGCTGCGCCGCGCCCGCGCCTTCGGGCACATAGCAGGCGAACGCCATCGCATCGGGCGCGGCGATCGCTGCCTTGACCAGCTTGCCGCTGGTCTTGAGGTTCGGCCCGATCGCCACCACCGGATTGCCCGCGCGCTCGGCGCCGAGCAGCAGCGCGATCGCTTCGGCAGCGCCTTCCTCGATATTGGATACCCGGATGTACCGCGCGCCCCCGAACAGCGACAGCGACGCCGCCTCGTCGGCCAGCAACCCGGGCTGGTCGCGCAGCATCTTCATGTCGATGTCGATGCGCTCGGCCTCCGGCCCCAGCGCCTTGCCGAGCCGCTGGGCAAGATCGGCGGCGCCCGCTTCGTCGGGGCCGTGGAGCAGATAGAGGCGGGTATCGGGCCTGGGCGCTTCTACCGCCGCGCGGATCTGGCCCGCATTGGCCTTCACTTGGGCCGCGCGCCGCCCTCGCGCACCGTCCGCGCCAGCCGCGCGACGATCTGGTCGGCGACGATGCCCGAGAGCCGCTCCAGCGCCGACTTCTCGGCGGCGATCGTCGCATATTCGGAGCCGACCACATCGATACCGGCGTCCGAACCGGCGGTCGCATCCAGCACGACCTGGCCATTGCGCAGGTCGATCAGTTGGTAGCGCGCGCGCAGCGTCCGCCGCTCGCGCGAGACCGAGTCGTCGCGCCGCACGCCCAGGCCGATGATCTGGTCGTCGAGCTTCACTTCCAGCCGATAGGCAGCCGTGCCGTTGTTCGCGAGCCGGTCCTTGAGCGCATTCGCGACCAGCCAGCCCGACTGGCCCTGGATCGGCGCGACCTCGACCGCCGACAGCGTCGTCGCCACCGCGCCGCCGCTGCCCCCCTGGTACATCGGATGCAGCCCGCACGCGGAGAGCGCGAGGGCGAGGGGGGCGAGCAGGGCGACGGTCTTGTTCATGCGACGATGTTCACCAATCGATCGGGCACCACGATGATCTTGCGCGGCGCGTTGCCTTCGAGCAGCCGAACGATCTTGTCCGACGCAAGTGCCGCGGCCTCGACGACGTCCTTGGCCGCACCCTTCGGCATCACCAGCGTGTCGCGCAGCTTGCCGTTGACCTGCACCGCGATCGTCACTTCGTCGTCGACCAGCAGCGCCGGATCGACCGCCGGCCATTCGGCATCGGCGATCATGCCGGTCTCGCCCATCGCCGCCCAGGCCTCTTCGGCGATGTGCGGCACCATCGGCGCTACGACGCGAACCAGCGCACGGATCGCGGCGGTGCGCGAGGCGGAGGGCCTGGCCTTCTCGATCGCCGCGGTCAGCTCGTAGAGCTTGGCGACGGCCTTGTTGAAGGTCAGCGCCTCGATGTCCTCGGCGACGCCGGCGATGGTGCGGTGGAGCTTGCGGTCGAGATCCTTGTCCTCGCCTTCCGCTGCCTCCAGCCCGTCGAACAGGCGCCACAGCCGGTTGACGAAGCGCCACGCGCCTTCGATCCCGCTCTCGCTCCATTCCAGATCGCGTTCGGGCGGGCTGTCGGAGAGCACGAACCAGCGGGTCGCGTCGGCGCCATACTGGTCGACGATCTCGGTCGGGTCGACGGTATTCTTCTTCGACTTCGACATCTTCTCGACGCGGCCGACGGTAACCTCGGCGCCGGTGTCGGTCAGATAGGCGGAACCATCGGCGCGGAACGAGACCTGGGTCGGCTCGAAATACACCTTCCGCTCCAGCCCCTCATGCTCTTCGAGCTGATAATAGCTGGCGTGGGTGACCATGCCTTGCGTGAACAGTCCGGCGAACGGCTCGGCCACGTCGATGCGGCCGATATGGCGCAACGCGCGGGTGAAGAAGCGCGCATAGAGCAGGTGCAGGATCGCATGCTCGACGCCGCCGATATACTGGCCGACCGGCAGCCACTGCTCGGCCACCGCCTTGTCGAACGGCTTGTCCGACGGCTGGCTGGCGAAGCGGAGGAAATACCAGCTCGAATCGACAAAGGTGTCGAGCGTGTCGGTCTCGCGCCGCGCGGGCTTGCCGCACTTCGGGCAGTCGACATGCTTCCACGTCGGGTGGCGATCCAGCGGGTTGCCGGGGACGTCGAACGACACGTCCTCGGGCAGCGAGACCGGCAGCTGGTCCTTCGGCACGCCGACGGGGCCGCAATCCTCGCAATGGATGATCGGGATCGGGGTGCCCCAATAGCGCTGGCGGCTGACGCCCCAGTCGCGCAGGCGCCACACGGTGCTGCCGGTACCCCAGCCGCCTTCCTCGGCGCGGCGGATCACTTCGCGCTTGGCATCGACCACGTCGAGGCCGTCGAGGAAGTGCGAGTTCACCAGCGTGCCCGGGCCGGTATAGGCCTCGGTGCCGTCGAACTTCGGGTCCGTCTTGTCGCCTTCGGAGACGACGCGGCGGATCGGCAGATCGTACTTGGTGGCGAATTCGAAGTCGCGCTGGTCATGCGCCGGCACGCCGAACACGGCGCCGGTGCCGTACTCCATCAACACGAAGTTCGCGATGTACACCGGCACCTGCCAGTCCGCGTCGAACGGATGCTGCGCGGTGAGCCCGGTGTTCCAGCCGAGCTTTTCCTGCGTCTCCAGCTCGGCCGCGGTGGTGCCACCCTGCTTGCAGCGCTCGATGAACGCCTGCACTTGCGGGTTGCCCGCCGCGAGCGCTTGCGCGATCGGATGGTCCGCCGCGATCGCGACGAAGCTCGCGCCGAAGATCGTGTCCGGCCGCGTGGTGTAGACGGTCAGCCCTTCGCCGTTGGACAACTCCCACGTGAACTGCAGGCCTTCCGACTTGCCGATCCAGTTTTCCTGCATCAGCTTCACCTTGTCCGGCCAATGCTCGAGGCCCTTCAGCCCTTCGAGCAGGTCGTCGGCGAAATCGGTGATCTTGAGGAACCACTGGTTGAGCTTGCGCCGCTCGACCAAGGCGCCCGAGCGCCAGCCGCGCCCGTCGATCACCTGCTCGTTGGCGAGCACGGTCATGTCGACGGGGTCCCAGTTGACCGCACTTTCCTTGCGGTAGACCAGACCGGCTTCGTACAGGTCGAGGAACAGCGCCTGTTCCTGGCCGTAATAGTCCGGCTCGCAGGTGGCGATCTCGCGCGTCCAGTCGAGCGCGAAGCCCAGGCGCTTGAGCTGCGCCTTCATCGTCGCAATGTTCTGGCGGGTCCAGGCGCCCGGATGGACCTTCTTTTCCATCGCGGCATTTTCGGCGGGCATGCCGAAGGCGTCCCAGCCCATCGGATGGAGCACTTCCATGCCCTTCATCCGGCGGAAGCGCGCCAGCACGTCGCCCATCGTGTAGTTGCGCACATGGCCCATATGGATGCGCCCCGACGGATAGGGGAACATCTCGAGCACATAGGACTTCGGCTTGGGCGAATCGTCGCGGGCGGCGAAGGTGCGGTTTTCCTCCCACGCCTTCTGCCACGCCGCGTCCGCCTTCAAGGGATTGAAGCGAGACGCCATATTGGGATTCCGATTAGTTGGTCGCGACGGCCGCGCGGCGCAGGTCGCGGGCACGGGTCAGGATGATGTCCTCGAGCTTCTGGACGGTGGCGGCCTGCACGGGCGCGGTGACCCAGGCGCCGTTGCGGTTCACTTCGCGCAGCGCCGCGACCCGCAGCGCATCGGCGCGCAGGTCCTGGTCGAGCACGGTCACCGTCACCTTCATCCGCTCGGTGGGGACGTTGGGGTTCACATACCAGTCGGTGACGATCACGCCGCCGTTCGAATCGGTCTGGAGCAGCGGCATGAAGCTCAGCGTGTCCAGCGTGGCGCGCCACAGATAGGCGTTGACGCCGATCGTCGTCACCTTCGATGCCGCCAGGTCCGCGTTGACGCCCTTCTTGTGATGGCTGCAGGCGGCGGCGGAAACAGCGAGCGACCCCAGGATCGCAAAGCGCAACAGGCGGTTCATGGACGTCGTACTTCCTAGCGGGCAAGGGATGAGTGCTCGCATCTATAGGGCGGGATGTGGCGGGAGCAAGGCCGACGCGCTGGTATCCGATTGGTCGCAGCTGGTACGATTCTGTGGGTTGCGTGCAACACTCCGGGAAAATTGCTGGCACCGGTGGAACGTCGCTTTGATTCCATGGTAGGGGCCACCATTAGAGAGGTATGCAAATGCGCTTGGTACGTTGGATGTCGGGACTTGGGCTGGGGGTGCTCTGCACCGCCGGGCTCCTCGTCGCGCCCACGCTCCAGGCCCAGGAACGAGACCGCGCATTAAAGGCGGCCGTTCGTCCCGCACCCCTGGCGCTGCAGGGCGCCGGCGGGTTCACCCCTGCTTCCGCCGATCCCAAGCTCGCCGCCGTGCTCGCGCGCAGCGGGATGAACGGCGCGAGCTTCCGCTTCACCCCGGCCGAGTCGCGCAGCGGCTCGACTCGCGGCGTGACCATTGCGGTCCGGGCCAGCTCGAACCGCGCCGTGGAGACGGCCAGCCGTGTGGCGACCGCCAAGCCGGCTTCGGTCAGCCTCACGCCGATCGCCTATAATCTGGGCGCGGCGATCGGTTGGCGTCGCTTCGCCGTGTCGGGCGACCTGACCCATATCGATATGGCGAACACCCAGCCGGGCAGCCGTGATCGTTCGGAAGTCGCGATCAGCTATACCGGCAAGCGGCTGAGCGGCCGTATCGCGGCGAGCGAGGATCGTCCGCTCGCAGGCACGCCGGTGCTGATCGGCGACAAGCCGAGCTACTCGCTCGACCTTGGCGGCTCCTATGCCGTGTCGCGTCGCCTGGATGTGACGGCCGGCGTGCGCTACAAGAGCGAGCGGGATCGCCTGACCCAGCTGAGCGACGACACGCGTCGCGACAGTCAGTCGATCTATATCGGCACCGCCTTCCACTTCTAATTTCAAGGGCGCGGTGGGGAGGCGCTGCTCAGCGCGCCCACGCGTCGATTGCTGCCCAGCCGTGAATCCCGAACGGCACTAGCCGGCGGGCGTTGCGTGCATCCATGCCGCCCAGCGCGATGATGGGGATCGGCAGCCCGCGCACCAGCATCCCGAACCGCACCGGGCCCAGCACCCGCACGCCGGGATGCGAGCGGGTGGGGAAGACGGGGGAGACCAGCAGCGCATCGGCGCCAGCGCGGATCGCCGCCATGGCCTGGCGCCGCGAGTGCACCGGCCAGGTGGTGAGCCCGCGTCCGCGCGCGCCGTGCGTGCCCCTTTCGCCCCGCATCGGCGTCGCGCCCGCGCGCAGCAGCACCAGTCCGCGCCGCCGGGCGATCTTGGCGACGCACGCGAACAGCGCGCGCCGCTCGGCATTCGGCAGCTGGTAATGGCGGAAGATCACCCCGCTGCCGCGCGGCAGGCGCGCCAGCGCCTCCCATAGCGCCTCGCCCAGCCGCGGGTCGGTCATCAGCCACAGGCGCGGGATTGGGGGGTGGCGGGTCGGCATTGCGATGCCTATAGCCCGGCGCATGCTTCAAGACGATGCCAGCCAGCGCCTCGCCGCGGTGCAGACCGCGATTGCCCGTGCCGCCAAGATCGCCGGCCGCAAGCCCGCCGACATCACCCTGATCGCCGTTTCCAAGACGCACGACGCCGCGACGATCCGGCCGCTGATCGATGCCGGCCAGCGCGTGTTCGGCGAGAACCGCGTGCAGGAAGCACAAGGCAAATGGCCGCAGTTGCGCGAGACAACTTCCGGGATCGCGCTGCACCTCGTCGGCCAGCTCCAGTCGAACAAGGCCGACGAGGCGGTGGCGCTGTTCGACGCGATCCACGGCGTCGATCGCCCCTCGCTGGTGACCGCGCTCGCCAAGGCGATGGACAAGGCGGATCGCCGCCCGACCTGCTTCCTCCAGGTCAATATCGGTGACGAGCCGCAAAAGGGCGGCTGCCCGGTGGCCGAACTGCCGGCGCTGCTCGCCGAGGCGCGCGCGGCGGCGCTGCCGGTCGCCGGGCTGATGTGCGTGCCGCCGGCCGGGCTGGAAGCCGCGCCCTATTTCGCGCTGCTCGCCAAGCTCGCACGCGATCATGGGCTGGAGGGCCTCAGTATGGGGATGTCGAGCGATTACGAGACCGCGGTGACGCTGGGTGCCACCCATGTCCGCATCGGCACGGCGCTGTTCGGAGAACGCGAATGAACGAGATGACGCGCATGGTTTCGACCATCCCGGTGCGGTTCGGTGGCATCCTCTTCGACTTCGACGGGGTGCTGCTGGAGAGCGAATATGCCGGCAACAAGCATGTCGCCGATTATCTGACCAGCATCGGCCACCCGACCACGCCCGAACATTCGATGGCGCATTTCATGGGCCTGGCGGGGCACGACTTCCTCGCCGCGATCGAGCGCTGGATCGGCCGCACCGTGCCGGAGGACTTCCACACCGCCCGCGCCGAGGAAGATGCGCGGGTGCTGGAGGAAGGGCTGCCGGCGGTGGCGGGCGCGCTCCGGTTCCTCGAGAGCCTGCCGGCGGACCTGCCCAAGGCGATCGCCTCGTCGAGCCCGACCCGCTGGCTCGACACCCATCTCCGCCATCTGGGGGTGCGCGAGATGTTCGGCGACAAGCTGTTCAGCGGCCGCGAGCATGTCGCCAACGGCAAGCCCGCGCCCGACCTCTACCTCCACGCCGCCGCCGCGCTGGGCGTGCCGATCGAGCAGTGCGTGATCCTGGAGGACTCGCCGGTGGGCGTGACGGGGGCGGTCGCCTCGGGCGCGACGGTGATCGGGCTCTGCGCGGGCACCCACTGCGCGGCCGATCACGGCGCGCGGCTCAAGGCGCTGGGCGTGCAGCATATCGCGCACGACTTCGACGAGGTCGCGCGGCTGATCGCGTAACCGCTCCTACGAGGCGTTAAAGCTGAGCGTATCCTCCCCCCCTGGCGGGGGAGGATACGCTAGAGTCAGAATTCGTGCCCGGTCCGATCCCGCTTCGTCGCCAGATACCGCGCATTGTGCGGGTTGGCCGGCAGGACGTGCGGCACGCGCTCCAGCACGTCGACGCCGGCGGCGCGCAGCGTCTCCACCTTTTGCGGGTTGTTGGTGAGCAGCCGGATGCGCGGCTGGCCGAGCAGGGTCAGCATCCGCGCCGCCACGCGGAAGTTGCGCGCGTCGATCGCGAAGCCGAGCCGCGTGTTGGCATCCACCGTGTCGAAGCCCTGATCCTGCAGCGCATAGGCGCGCAGCTTGTTGATCAGGCCGATGCCGCGGCCTTCCTGGCGCAGATAGAGCAGGATGCCCCAGCCGCTCTTGGCGATTTCGGCGATCGCCGCCTTGAGCTGGGGCCCGCAATCGCATTTGAGGCTGCCGAGCATGTCGCCGGTCAGGCATTCGCTGTGCAGCCGCACCAGCGGCGCCTCGCCATTGGGCTGGCCGATCAGCAGCGCGATATGCTCGCCGGGCATCTCGTCGGTGCGGAAGGCGACGATCTCGGCATCCTCCGCCGCCTCCACCGGCAGCCGCGCGCGGCCGACGATGCGCAGGCGATCGGCATCCTCATGCGCGTCGATATCGGCGAGGGTGATCGCGTCCTCCGCATCGCCTTCGAGCACGAAGAAGGCGGGGAGCAGCCCCGCAATCCGCGCCAGCCGCAGCGCCGCCGCCGCGGCATCGGGCTGCACCACCGGAATCGCGCGGAAGGGGCCCTTCAGCGGGGTCGCGAGGTCGAACTGCGGATCGGCGAGCGCCGTCGCCGCGTCGAAGTCGAGCCACTCCACCCGCTCGACCAGCACCGGCGCGTCGGGCGTCGCCGCATCGCGCTGGTTGGCGAGCTTGAGCGTCGCCGCGCGTCCGGCCGAGAGCAGCACCGGCGCGGTACCGGCGGGGTCGAACGCCGCCAGCCTTTCGCCATCGCCGGTCTCGATCGCGAGCAGCTTCAGCGCGCCCGTCGCCCCCTTGATGGCGATCGGCCAGCCACGGCGCAGCGCGTCGACGGCTTCGGCGGCGGCACGCGGGCTGTTCAAAAGTCGAACTCCGTCACGATCGGCACATGGTCCGAGGGCTTGAGCCAGGAGCGGCACGGTTCGCACACCTTGTGCGCCACTGCCTTCTCCGCAACCTCCCGACTCGCCCACATATGATCGAGCCGCCGGCCGCGATCCGAAGCGGCCCAGTCCTTCGCGCGGTAGCTCCACCAGCTATAGTAGCGCGCCGGCGCGGGGATGAACTTGCGGCCGAGATCGACCCAGCCGTGCGCCGCCTGCAGCCGGCCCAGCGCCTCCACCTCGATCGGCGTATGGCTGACCACGTCGAGCAGCTGCTTGTGGCTCCACACGTCCGATTCGAGCGGGGCGATGTTGAAGTCGCCGGTCAGGATCGTCGGCACGTCGAGCGTTTCGGACCATTCGGTCATGCGCTGGACGAAATCGAGCTTCTGGCCGAATTTCGGGTTCACCTCCCGATCGGGCACGTCGCCGCCTGCGGGCACATAGACATTCTCGAGTCGCACGCCGTTCGGCAGCCGCACGCCCACGTGCCGCGCTTCCTGGTTCGCCTGCCAGTCGAGTCGGTCGTCCTCGGCCACCGGCACCCGCGAGAGGATCGCGACGCCGTGATGCATCCGCTGGCCGTGCTTGATGATGTGGGTGTAGCCGAGGTCGCGGAACGGCGCCTCGGGGAAATCGCCATCGATCACCTTGGTCTCCTGGAGACACAGGATGTCGGGGGCTTCCTCGCGCAGGAATTGCTCGACGATGGCGAGCCGGAAGCGGACGGAGTTGATGTTCCAGGAGGCGATCTTCACGGCCGCCGATGTAGCGATTCTTCGCCGGAGCGCCAGACCACCGGAAAAGGAAAGGCCCCCGCTCCGGGGGCAAATGGAGCGAGGGCCGACCTAGCGTTCGTCACGCAGGCGGGAAGGGGATACAGGCCCAGGCAACAGGGGGAAAAATCCCGGGCAAAAACCCCATCCGCCATGCCTCTTTAGGCCAGCGAACCTGTCGCCTGGATGAACGATTGCACAGAAAAAGGATTAATGTGTGCGGCCTTGCGGGCGCGGATCGGTGAAGCGGAAGCTCGAATCGGCGACAGGTGCGTTGAAGCGCTGGTTGCTCAGCCGGATCGTGGTGCGGTTGTTCTGCGCATCGAGCGCGACCCAGCCCTGCAGCTTGAGCCCGGCCGGCGCGGCGGCATCCTTCTGGAACACCAGGGTGATGCGGCCATATTCGGGATGCTTGTCGTCATGCACCTCGACCGAGACGACGCGCGAATCGGCAGTGGGCTTCACCGTCGCATAGCCGCTGATGTCGCGATTGGGATCGAGCAGCACGCGCAGCGGCGAATTGCCGATCGGCCAGCGCTGGAGCTGGCGCACCTGATAGTCGATGAAATAGAGGCTGCTGCCGTCGGCGACGATCAGCTGGGGGATGCCCTTCTCGTACTGGAAGCGGATCTTGCCGGGGCGCTTGAGCGTCATCGTACCTGCGACGACGCGGCCGTTGCGGTCCTCCTGGGTGAAGTCGGCGGTCATGCTGGTGACCGCCTTCAGATGCTGCTGGACCTGGTCGAGCTCGGGTGCCGGCGCGGCCGCGACGAGCAGCGGGGCGGCGAGCAGGGACAGGGCCAAGGTGCGGGAAAACACGGGGAAGTCTCCGAATTGCTGGTCGCCCGGGTAGCGGGCGGGGCTTGAACGGGCTGTGAACCCGTTACCGCCCCGATTCGATCCCGTTACAAGAGGAAGCGGGCAAAGCCATCCCGGGTGATCGAAAGATCACCGGCGCCAATCAGATCCATGCCGATCAGCATCGCGTACCCGAAGCCGCGGTGCAGTTCGAATCCGAGGACAGGTTCTTCGAGAACGAAAGGAAGCTGTTGATCGGCGACAAACGCGGGATCGGTATAATCACCGCACACGAATCCGATGCGCATCAGATACTCACTCGAGAACACGGTTTCGCTTGCCGTCATGACGCGGCGCTGACCCTTGGGACGCAGGCCAAGCGCCTCAGCGACATCGACGCGAATGCCGGTGCCTGTGGCGCCGGTATCAAGAAGGCCCTCAATCCGAACGGAAAGATGTGGGTTTGGCGCGCTCGATGGGGCCATTACGACAATCGGAAGCAGCAGCCTTTTTCGATTATGACGCCAATCAATTTGCGGCATTCGCGTAGAGGCCGAGTTCGACGGGTTCTTCAGTAACCTGCTGAATCGAATACAGTCCGTCGGGAAAGCGAGCTGCTCCCGCGTTGTCCGCGGCACCCGGAGTGTCGAAAAAGTCAACAATTGCTGCGTGGCGCAGCAGCGCAAAGCGATTGCGCTGCAACGGCAGGATCGTTCCGAGCGTTCGCTGGAACGAGTCGAAGTTCTTCGCGATTTCGGCTCGAAGCTCCGAATGGTCCATGATCACCTTTTAGCGCGTATTGCGGTCGTGGGCACCGACGGATGCGACCAAGCGAATCGAAAACGAGTCGGATCGTGCCTCAGAGCGGCCGCCCCTCGGTATCCATCAGCACCTCGCGGCGGCCGACATGGTCGGGCTTGGAGACGAGGTTCTCGCGCTCCATCCGCTCGATCAGCCGCGCCGCCGAATTGTAGCCGACGCGGAGCTGGCGCTGCAGCCACGAGGTCGATGCCTTCTGGCTTTCCGCCACCAGCTGCACCGCGCGGCGATAGGTCTGCTCCTCGGGGCTGTCCTCGCCGTCGGGCTCACCGTCGAGCTTGAAGCCGCCGTCCTCGGGCTCCTCGGTGACCGCCGAGATGTAATCGGGTGCCCCCTGCGCGCGCCAGAAATCGGTGATCGCCTGGACCTCCTCGTCGCTGACGAACGGTCCGTGGACGCGGGTGATGCCCTTGCCGCCGGACATGTAGAGCATGTCGCCCTTGCCCAGCAGCTGCTCGGCGCCCTGTTCGCCGAGGATGGTGCGCGAATCGATCTTCGAGGTGACGTGGAAGCTGATCCGGGTCGGCAGGTTCGCCTTGATCACGCCGGTGATGACGTCGACCGAGGGGCGCTGCGTCGCCATGATCAGGTGGATGCCCGCCGCACGCGCCTTCTGCGCGAGCCGCTGGATCAGGAATTCGACTTCCTTGCCCGCGGTCATCATCAGGTCGGCGAGCTCGTCGACGATGACGACGATCAGCGGCAGCACCTGCAGGTCGAGCGTCTCTTCCTCGTAGATCGGCTTGCCGGTCTCCGGGTCATAGCCGACCTGCACTTTGCGGCCG
This sequence comes from Sphingomonas azotifigens NBRC 15497, assembly GCF_002091475.1. Classification (GTDB taxonomy): domain Bacteria; phylum Pseudomonadota; class Alphaproteobacteria; order Sphingomonadales; family Sphingomonadaceae; genus Sphingomonas; species Sphingomonas azotifigens. The sequence goes on along the minus strand of NZ_BCTR01000028.1, from coordinate 41,169 downwards.
AGCGTCTGGCCCTTGGCCTTCGCGGTGCGAACCTTGTCGTTGTAGCTCGCCAGGCTGCGGACGTTGACCGAAGCCATCATCCGGTAGCGATCCTCCATCTGCTCCACCGCCCATTTGAGCGCGCGCACCGCCTTTTGCGGTTCCGTCACCACGTCGGCGAGAAGGTGGGGGATGTCCTTGTACATGCTGAGTTCCAGCATCTTCGGATCGATCATGATCAGCCGGCACTGCTCGGGCGTGAGCCGATAGAGCAGCGACAGGATCATGCAGTTGAGCCCCACCGACTTGCCCGAGCCGGTGGTACCCGCGACGAGCAGGTGCGGCATGGGTGCCAAGTCGGCGATCACCGGCTCGCCGGCGATGTTCTTGCCGAGCACGACGGGCAGGGTGGCGCCCTGTTCCTCGAACTGCTGGCTGCCGATCAGTTCGTGCAGGCTCACGCTTTCCCGGGTGGCGTTGGGCAGCTCGATGCCCATCACGGTGCGGCCGGGAATGGTGGCGACACGGGCAGAAATCGCGCTCATGTTGCGGGCGATATCGTCGGCCAGCTGGATCACGCGGCTGGCCTTGATGCCGCTCGCCGGCTCCAGCTCGTACATGGTGACGACCGGGCCGGGGCGGACCTCGACGATCTCGCCCTTCACATGGAAGTCCTCGAGCACGCTTTCGAGCAGCCGGGCGTTGCGCTCCAGCGCGGCCTTGTCGACGGTCGAGGTGCGGTTGGCGGGCGGCGGCGTGAGCAGGTCGAGCGGGGGCAGCTGGTAGCTGTCCTTGAAGTCGAGCGCGGCCTGCACCGGCGGCTTGGTGCGGGCCGGGGCGGTGGAGACGGTGCGGTCGGCGATCACCGGGCCGGGGCGATTGTCCGGCACGACGACGCGGCGCGGCTCGGAGACGCGCGGGGTGTCGCGGTCGAAGGGCAGGTCGTCCTCGTCGTCCGGATCCGGATCGAACGCTGCGGCCGTCTGCGGCTTGGCGCGCAAGCCCGGGCTCTCGGCGGTGACGATGCGCGCATCGCCGGTGCTGCGGGTGAAGCGCGGCATGCGGAATAGGCGGGCGGGCGAGGTGAACTCCAGCCGCATCCACCAAAGCCACAGGCCGCCCAGCACCAACAACAGGCCGATGCCGCGCCCGACCCAGAACGACACCGCCGGATCGCCGGCAAGTCCGATCAGCCAGTCGACGCCGCCGGCGATCGACAGGCCGACCATGCCGCCCATGCCGGCGGGCAGCCGCCAGTCGAGCGGCAGCGACCAGTCGAAATGGAGGAGCCCGAGCCCGATCGCGGCGAGCGCGGCGGCGACAGCGGCGCTGCCGATCATTCGGCCGGGGCGGTCGATCGGGCGATCGATCATCATGCGGTGGGCGGAGAGCAGCCCGACCGGGGCGAGCAGCAGCACCGGCAGGCCGATCAGCGTATAGAGAATGTCGGCGATCCACGCCCCGACGCCGCCGAGCCAGTTGTGGGCAGGCCCCGCCGACGCCGTGTTCAGCGCGGGATCGGAGGCGTGATAGCTGACCAGCGCCAGCACGAGCGCGACGGTTGCCACGAACAGCGCCGTGCCGGCGAGGACGAATCCGCCGCGGCGGACCCCCGCCTTCATCGTGTCGCGCCAGTGCGGCGCCTCTGCGCGGGACGCCATCGTCCAGCCTCCGGATCTGCAAGGAAAAGGTGGCGGAATCATCGCGCTTGCGGAGTCCGGCGTCAAGGCGGGGGCATTCCGTTGGCAGCCTGCCCCTGTTGACGGCTGGCAGCGGGCGGCGAACCTGCTAGGGCAGGGCCATGGACCAGGCGGACATTCTCATCCTTGGCGGCGGGCTGGTCGGCAGCGCGCTGGCGGTTGCGCTCGACGCGCATGGCATCAGTTCGATCGTGATCGACCCGGCCGACCCGGAAACCATCCTCGCCGCGACCTTCGACGGCCGCGCCTCGGCGATCGCGAGCGCGCCGATGCGGATGTTCGAGGCGATCGGCGTCGCCGGGCGACTGGCGGGCAAGGGGTGCCCGATCGAGGGCATCCGCGTGTCGGACGGGCTCGAGCCGGGCAAGCTCGATTTCGCGCCCGATGCCGATGACGGCGTGCTCGGCCATATGTTCGAGAATCGCGTGCTGCGCACCGCGCTCTACGAGGCGGCGCAGGCGGCACCGCTCGCCGATGTGCGGATGCAGACCCGTGCCGTATCGGTGGAGCGCGGGCCGCACGGTGTGGTCGCCACGCTCGATTCGGGTGCGACGGTGCGCGCGCAGCTGCTGATCGCCGCGGAGGGGCGCAACTCGCCGACGCGTGACTCTGCCGGCTTCAAGGTCGCGCGCTGGACCTATGACCATGCTGCGATGATCGCGACGCTCAATCACGAGCGCAGCCACGAGAACATCGCCTACGAGATCTTCTACCCGCAGGGCCCGTTCGCGATCCTGCCGCTGCTCGACGACGAAAACGGCCATCGCTCGGCGGTGGTGTGGACCGTGAAGGGCAGCGACGCGGCGGCGATGCACAAGATTTCCGATCGCGCCTATCTGGCCGAAGCCGAGAAGAAGATGGGCGGGTTCCTGGGGAAGCTGGGGCCGCTGTCGTCGCGCTCCTCCTATCCGCTGGGTTTCCACCACGCCGCCTGGATCACCGCCGAGCGGCTGGCGCTGGTCGGCGACGCCGCGCACGGCATCCATCCGATCGCGGGGCAGGGCGTCAATGTCGGCTTCCGCGACGTGGCGACGTTGGTCGAGGTGCTGGTCGACGGCAAGCGGTTGGGGCTCGACATGGGCGATCCCGAGCTGCTCGCCCGCTACCAGCGCTGGCGCGGGCTCGACACCTTCATGGTGGCACTGGCGACGGACGGGCTTACCCGCCTGTTCGGCATCCCCGGCGCGCTGCCCAACGCGGTGCGCCGCTTCGGCCTGTCGGCGGTGGACCGGATCCCGCCGCTCAAGTCCTGGTTCATGGGCGAGGCGCGCGGCGAAAGCGGCGACGTGCCCAAGCTGCTCCAGGGGATTACGGCGTAGCGCCACCCGCCGCGTCGACGATGGTGCGCGCGGCGGCGAGATCCTCGTCGTCGACCATCACCCGTACCGGGATCAGCAGATAGCTCCCATCGGCGATGCTGGCGCCGGCGTCGAACACGAAGCTGGGGATGTCTTCGTCCTCCAGCCGACCCTGGACGATGAAGGCTTCCTGCCGGTTGAACCGGCCGAGTTCGACAAGCGCCATGGCGGCGTCTCCCGCAATTGACGCGCATGGGGCATGCGCATAGCTTATCCGCATGAAGCACGATCCGATCGCGTCCGGCAAGCGCAAGGCAGTGAACCTGTCGCTCGACACGGGCGTGGTGGCTGCAGGGCGTGAAGTGGGTCTGAATCTCTCCCAGGTCTGCGAAGCCGCGATCCGCGCGGCCGCCAAGGCGGAGCGCGACCGGCGTTGGCAGGAAGAGAATCGCGAATGGGCGGAAGCCCATAATCGCTGGGTCGAAGAGAACGGATTGCCGCTCGAGCGCTACCGCCTGTTCTGATGGCGCAGTTCGATGTGCATCGGCTGGCGGGTGGCGGCCTGGTGATCGACTGCCAGGCCGATGATCTCGCAACGATCGGTACGCGCTTCGTCATCCCGCTCGCAAAGCCTGGCGAAAGCGCCCCGACGACGCCGCGATTGCATCCGCAATTCGACCTCGATAGCGAGACGTGGGTGCTGATGACGGAATTCGCCGCCGCGATCCGCACCGCCGAACTCCGCGAGCGGGTGGGATCGCTGGCCGAGGAGCGTTTCCGCATCCTCGGCGCGATCGACGTGCTTACCGGCAGCGGCTGATCACGCCGCCGTCCCACCCACCGTCAGGCCTTCCACGAGCAGCGACGGCTGGCCGACGCCCGCAGGGATAGACTGGCCGCCCTTGCCGCACATGCCGATCCCCTCGTCGAGCGCGAAGTCGTTGCCGATGCCGGTCACGCGGTGGAGCACGGTCGGCCCGTCGCCGATCAGCGTCGCGCCCTTGATCGGGGCGCCGAGCTTGCCGTTCTCGATCAGATAGGCCTCGGTGCACGAGAAGACGAACTTGCCCGAGACGATGTCGACCTGCCCGCCGCCGAAGCTCTTGGCATAGATGCCCTTCTTCACGCGGGCGAGCAACTCGGCGGGATCGTCCTTGCCGCCCTTCATGAAGGTGTTGGTCATCCGCGGCATCGGCGCGTGCTGGAAGGATTCGCGGCGGCCGTTGCCGGTCGGCTCGACGCCCATCAGCCGGGCGTTGAGGCGATCCTGCATATAGCCCTTGAGGATGCCGTCCTCGATCAGCACGGTCTCGCGCGTCGGCGTGCCCTCGTCGTCGATCGAGAGCGAGCCACGGCGATCGTGGATCGAGCCGTCGTCGACCACCGTCACGCCCGGCGCGGCGACACGCTCGCCGATCCGCCCGGAAAAGGCGCTGGTGCCCTTGCGGTTGAAGTCGCCCTCCAGGCCATGGCCCACCGCCTCGTGGAGCAGCACGCCCGGCCAGCCGGGGCCGCACAGCACGGTCATGTCGCCCGCCGGCGCCGCGACGGCATCGAGATTGACCAGCGCCTGCGCCAGCGCCTCGTCGATCGCGCGGTTCCAGGTCTCGGGCTGGAACAGCCGGTCATAGACCACGCGCCCGCCGGTGCCGAAGCTGCCGGTCTCGCGGCGGCCGTTCTGCTCGACCACCACCGAGACGTTGAGCCGCACCAGCGGCCGCACATCGGTGGCGACGAAGCCGTCGGCGCGCACCACCTCGACCACGCTCCACTGGCCGGTGAGGCTCACCGACACCTGCTTCACCCGCGGATCGCGGGCGCGGGCGGCGGCGTCGATCGTCTGGCACAGATTCACCTTGTCGGCGAAGGGCACCAGATTGAGCGGATCGGCATCGGTATAGAGGTGGCGGTTGTTGCCCTGGGGCGGGGGCGCCTTGCCCTGCTTGGCAGGGTCGATCAGCGCCATCGTCTCGGCGGCGCGGCGGATCGCGGCGGCGCTGATCTCGTTGGCATGGGCAAACGCCGTCGTCTCGCCCGAGACCGCGCGCAGGCCGAAGCCCGACTGCGTGTCATAGGCGGCGGTCTTCAACCGGCCGTCATCGAAGCCGAACGCCTCGGACTTGCGATATTGCAGATAGAGCTCGCCATCCTCGGCCCGGCCCAGCGCATCGGCGGTGAGGCGAACGGCAGCGTCGGGATCGAGCCCGTCGCGATAGAGGAAGGCGCGGGGATCGGCGGGAATGGTCATCCCATCGATATAGGCGGCGTAATCGAAGAGTCACGCACCCGCGCGACTATCAGCGGCCCTCGGCCTGTTCGCGTACCTTGAGAATTACGCCGGCAAGCGTCAGGCCGATACCGACGGAAAGCAGCGCGAGGCTGAAACCGATCATCGCCTTCACTCCTTCATGCAGCGTTCGAACCGTCCGGCCGCCGCGGCCGTGATCCGCTTCTGCATCTCTCTATCCATATAGGGCGAAGGGGTCTCATCCTGCAAGAGAGCGGCCGCTATCTCGCAGCGCTTGGTGCCTGCGGTCTGGTTTTCGCGCAGAAGCTCTGTGGCGAGGCTGCCCAGCGCGCCGACCGTCGCAGCCAGACCGGAAGTGATGAGGAGATCCGCCCAACCGAGTTTTCGACTGGGCTTCTCCACCATCTCAGATGCTGGCGCCTGCCGGATGGTCGGGCAGCTGGCTCTGGTCGGCGCCGTCGGCGGGGCCGCCGATCAGCACGAAACGGCGGTCGCAATAGCCGCAATCGACATAGCCGGTCTCGTCGATCTGCAGATAGACGCGCGGGTGGCCGAGCGCTGCGGGCAGGCCGGGGCCGGTACCATCACAGGCGACACGGGCATGGGCGGTGCGGATGACTTCGGGCGGGGCGATCATGCCCGCGCCTTAGCAAAGCGCGCGGGGGCTCGCAATCGGATGCGCAGGGTCTTAAAGCTGCGCCCCATGACCCAGGCTGCGATCGCGATCGACACTCTCTGCAAGACCTATTCCGGCGGCAAGCGCGCGCTGGACGGGGTGAGCTTCGACGTGCCGCGCGGGCAGATCTTCGGGCTGCTCGGGCCGAACGGCGCGGGCAAGTCGACGCTGATCAACATCCTGGCCGGGCTGGTCAACAAGACCGACGGCAAGGTGTCGATCTGGGGCTTCAACATCGACGCGCATCCGCGCAACGCCAAGGCGAGCATCGGCATCGTCAACCAGGAGATCTTGTTCGACCCCTTCTTCACGCCGAAGGAGACGCTGGAGATCCAGGCGGGTCTATACGGCGTGCCCAAGGGCGCGTTCGATGCGATGGCGCTGCTCCGCGCGGTGCATCTGGAAGACAAGGCCAATGCCTATTCGCGCACGCTGTCGGGCGGCATGAAGCGGCGGCTGATGGTCGCCAAGGCGATGGTGCATTCGCCGCCGATCATCGTGCTCGACGAGCCGACCGCGGGCGTCGACGTGGAACTGCGCCAGCAGCTCTGGGCCTATGTGAAGCAGCTCAACCAGCGCGGCGTGACGGTGGTGCTGACGACGCACTATCTCGAAGAGGCCGAGGAGCTGTGCGACCGCATCGCGATCATCAACCACGGCCAGCTGATCGCCAACAAGCCGACGCGGGAGCTGGTCGGCATGGCGCAGGAAAAGGTGGTCGAGGTGACGGTGGACCGCGACATCGGCGCGGCGCCGGACAATGCCTGCTTCCAGAAGGTGGAGCTGAAGGGCGAGCGGGTGCTGGTGATCACCTACCGCAAGGACCAGGCCAATGCCGGCGAAGTGCTGGGCGCGGTGCAGGCGGCGGGGCTGGGGATCGTCGATGTGTCGACCCGCGAGGCGGACCTGGAGGATGTGTTCCTGAATTTGACGCGGGCGGCGTAGGGGGTGGCGTGACGGACGAAATTGAGACCGAGTTGCCGGGTGGCAAGCAGAAGAGCTCTGCCCGCATGCGGGCGGACGCCATCAAGGATTTTCGCTGCAAGAACCTGATCGCCGTCATCGAAAATCCTGCGGACATCAAGAACATCGGCACGATCATCCGTAACGTCAACGCACTTGGTGTGGAGAAAGTCTACGTCGTCGACAGTCGCCGCGAGCTGCCGGACGATTGGCAGGAGCTTCGTGAGCACAAGCCGATCTCGAAGGTTTCCGTATCGGCCGTCAAATGGACGTTCGTTCGTCGATTTGATTCGACGGATGACTGTTTCGATCATCTCGAGCGGAAGGGCTTTCGTTCGATCGTCACTTCGCCGCACGTGAAGGGCAAAGCCCACATTCACCTTAGCGATGGAGATTACACGGCCTACACAAAGCTCGCCGTTTGGTTTGGCAATGAGGCCATTGGGATTAGCGACCGCGCGGTGGAGCGCGGCGAGTTGTGCGTGAGCATTCCCATGTTTGGGATGATCGAGAGCCTTAACCTGGGGACCAGCTCCGGCATCGTGTTGTACGAAGTCACGCGTCAGCGCCGCGCGTATCAGAGCAAGTACCGTCTCCGAGATCACCGAGGCGAGCGAGAAACGCCCTTGCCGACGGTAATGCTGGACGCGAGTGCCTGACTAGCGCCGGTGCCTCGCGAAGAAGGCCCACATCGATTCATTGTCCGCTACCCACACATGGCCCGCGCCGTGCTTCACCCGGCCGGCCACGTCGGCCCCGCCCGGGCAGCGGGTGAAGCGCTCCTCCTTCACCTCCGCCGACACCTCGCTCTCCAAGGGCCCCACCCGACACCCGTTCAGGTCTGCCCAGCGGACCAGCGCGGTGTGCATCGTGTACTGCCAATAGCCCGCGCCGCCGCCCTGGATCGGGTTGGTGGTGTCGGCATCGCCTGCGAACGCCAGCACCGGCATCCGACGCGACGGCGTGCAGGTTGCCGGATCGGGGACGCGCGGCGTTTCCTTCAACGGATTGCCTGCGCGCAGGCCCACCACCGGTGCGATCGCCGCGAAGCGGTCCGCCGCGACGCAGCCGAGCCAAGAGGTCATCCGCCCGCCGCCCGAATAGCCGGTGGCGTAGACCCGCGACCGATCCACGCAGCCCTTGGCCGCCAGCTGGTCGATCGCGGTCTGCACGAAGGCGACGTCGTCGGCGTCGTCCGGGCCGGGAATCTTGCCGGTCACCGTCGGCACGCCGGGGATGTTCCACACGAAGCCGCCTTCCGCCGGGATCCCGCCATCGGGCGCGGCGAGGAGGAAGCCGTGGCGGTCCGCGGTCGCCTCCAGCTTCGATTGGGCGAGGATGTCGCGGCCCTTGCCGGTGCTGCCGTGGAACACGAACACCAGCGGCAGCCGCGCGGCGCTGCGACCGGCGGGCACATGCACCAGCATTGAGCGCCCGGTGCCTTCGATCGCCACCGGCACGGTCGTTCCCGGCGCCCCTAGCCGACACGTTGCCGCCTGCGCCGAGCCGCTGCCGAACAGCGCCGCCACTCCGATCCACCAGCCCAGCCGCATCTGCTTCTCCTTATCCGTCGCCAAGCCTCTTACCGACTTGTGGTACGAACGACATATGCTTCCCCACCCGTCATCCCGGCGGAAGCCGGGATCCATTCGCCTCTCGGCTCGGGCAAGAGGCGATAGCGAGACCTCAATGGACCCCGGCTTTCGCCGGGGTGACAATCCGGGGCGATAGCGATGGGTTCTCATCCCTGTGCCGGGCAGTATGCCCAAGGGTAGGGATTGCGGAACCCCGCCCATGCGCGCTTTAAGCGCCGCAAAGGAGTGCCTCTTTGTCCGACACCAATCACCAAAGCGATGTCCTGGTCCTCGGTTCCGGCGCGGCGGGGCTTACCGCCGCGCTCCACCTGGCGGACAAGTTCAAGGTGACGGTGCTGGCCAAGGGCGGCTTTGCCGAGGGCTCGACGGCCTGGGCGCAGGGCGGCATCGCCGCGGTGCTGGAGGAGGGCGACACCTTCGCGAGCCATATCGAGGACACGATGGTGGCAGGCGCCGGCCTCAACGACCGCGCGACCGTCGAGATGGTGGTCGAGAATGCCCCCGCGGCGATCGAGCGGCTGGTCCAGCTCGGCGTGCCGTTCAATACCGAGGGCAATGCGCTGCACCTCACCCGCGAGGGCGGCCACAGCCATCGGCGCATCGCCCATGTCGACGATGCGACGGGCCTTGCGGTGCAGACCGCGCTGCTCCGCGCGGCGCAGGCGCATCCCAACATCACGCTGGTGCCCGACATGGTGGTGATCGATCTCGCCACCAGCCGGCACGAGCTCCGCTATTCGGGCGCGGGCAATGTCTGGGGCGTCTATGCCTTCAACCGCGCGACCAACCGCGTCGAGCTGTTCACCGCCCGCGCGACCGTGCTGGCGACCGGCGGGGCGGGGCGGACCTATCTCTTCTCCACCGCCCCGCGCGGCGCGACCGGGGACGGCATCGCGATGGCGTGGCGCGCGGGCTGCCGCATCTCGAACATGGAGATGATGCAGTTCCACCCGACCTGCCTCTACAATCTCGACGTCAAGAATTTCCTGATCACCGAGGCGGTGCGCGGCGAGGGCGGGCATCTGCTGCTGCCCCCCGATGCCGGCGAGGAGGCGGGCCACCGCTTCATGCCCGATTTCGATTCCCGGCTGGAGCTGGCGCCGCGCGACATCGTGGCGCGCGCGATCGACCATGAGATCAAGCGGCTCGGCCTCGACTATGTCCACCTCGACATCAGCCATATGGGCGCCGAGTTCGTCCAGCACCATTTCCCGACCATCTACCACCGGCTGCTCGACCTCGACATCGACATGACGAAGGAGCCGATCCCGGTGGTGCCGGCGCAGCATTATACCTGCGGTGGCGTGGTGATCGATCGCGACGGGCGGACCGATCTGCCGGGGCTCTATGCTGCGGGCGAGGTCAGCCAGTCGGGGCTGCACGGCGCCAATCGCCTGGCGTCCAATTCGCTGCTCGAATGCTTCGTGTTCGGCGAGGCGGTGGCGAATCACATCGGCGCGCATTGGGGCGACCTGCCGCCGCCGCCGGCGATCCGCCCCTGGGACGAAAGCCGGGTGACCGATTCCGACGAGGAAGTCGTTATCAAGCAGAACTGGACCGAGATCCGCCGCTTCATGTGGAACTATGTCGGCATCGTCCGCACCACCAAGCGGCTGGAGCGGGCGGCGCACCGCATCAAGCTGCTGCGCGAGGAAGTCGCCGACTATTACGGCCATTTCCGTGTGACTCCCGACCTGATCGAGCTGCGCAACCTGCTCGAGAGCGCCGACCTGATCGTCCGCTCGGCGCTGCATCGCAAGGAGAGCCGGGGGCTGCACTACACGCTCGACTATCCGGAGACCGCGGCCGAGGCGATCGACACGGTGCTGGTGCCTTGAATCGAGAAGATTTTCTGCCCCGTCGCTTTCTCCAATCCACCCGTCATCCCCGCGGAGGCGGGGATCCATTCGCCCGTGCGGTCGAGGCAGGAGCCGCAGCGGCACGGCCAATGGATTCCCGCCTGCGCGGGAATGACGAAGGGGGTGGGGTAAACGTTATCCGACCTTCACGCCTCGTCGCTCCCCCGACTCGCTTCGTCGCATTGCGGGAATCCCGCGCTTTGCCGCCTCTAGGGGCAGTCGCATGATGGAGTTGGGCAAGAGGTTGGTTGCGGTGCGTAAAATCCGATTTTCCAAGGTCGAGCGTGCGCTGACCGTCGCGGGACTTGGGCCCGCGGTGCTGCTGGGCTGCGCCGTCCACGAACATCCCGAGCTCGCCGCCTATCTGCCCGCGCCCAATTACGGCGTGCTGATGCCGATCCCGCGTGCGCAGGCAGCGCCGCGCGCCGAGGTGCCGCCGCCCGCCGGCCTGGTGAATCGCCTCTCGGACATCGCCCGCAATTTCGACGGCGTGGTCGGCATCGCGGTGACCAGCGTCGACCGCAACTGGACCGCCTCGCAGGGCGGCGCGCGCAAGCTGCCGCAGCAGAGCGTCTCCAAGCTGTGGGTGGCGATGACCGTGCTCGACCAGGTCGACCAGGGCCGCATCCGCCTCAACGATCCGCTGGTCATCACCCGCGCCGATTTCACCCTGTTCCACCAGCCGGTCGCCTCGCTGGTGAAGGGGGACCAGGGCTATCAGAGCACCGTCGGCGAAATCCTGCGCCGCGCGCTGACGATGAGCGACAATACCTGCAACGACAAGCTGCTCCGCCTCGTCGGCGGGCCGCCGGCGGTGCGCTCGTTCATCGCGCGCAACGCGCTCGGCTCGATCCGCTTCGGACCGGGCGAGAAGCTGCTCCAGCTCGGCACCTCGGGGCTGCCCGCGTGGAAGCCCGAATATTCGATGGGCAACACCTTCGCCGTCGCCCGCGCCCAGCTGCCGCGCGCCACCCGCGTTTCGGCATACCAGTCCTATGTCGCCGATCCGCCCGACGGCGCGGCGCCGCTTGCGATCGCGGGCGCGCTTGCCCGGCTGAAGCGCGGGGAACTGCTGTCGCCGGTCTCGACCCAGTGGCTGATCGCGACGATGCAGGCCTCGCACACCGGCAAGTACCGCCTGCGCGGCGCGCTGCCGCCGGGCTGGCAGCTCGCCCACAAGACCGGCACCGGGCAGGACCTGTTCGGCCGCACCGCGGGCTATAACGACGTGGCGCTGCTCACCGCGCCGGACGGCCGCTCCTATGCGCTGGCGGTGATGATCGGCGACACGCCGCGCCCGATCAACGAGCGCCAGCTGCTGATGCAGGGCGTGGTGCGCGCGATCGTCGCCGAGCATCAGCTGGGCGCCTGAAAACCAGGGGCTAAAACAGGCACCTCGGCGGGATGACGGCGGCGCACCGCGCTGCTATCTCCCGCCCCATGCCCCATCTCTATCTCGTCGACGGCTCCAGCTACATCTTCCGCGCCTATCATCGGCTGCCGCCGCTGACCAACAAGCATGGCGAGCCGGTGGGGGCGGTGTATGGCTACACCAGCATGCTGTGGAAGCTCGCCGATGAGCTCCACAAGGCCGATGGGCCGACGCATATGGCGGTGATTCTCGACAAGTCCGAGCACACCTTCCGCAACGATCTCTACGACCAGTACAAGGCGCACCGCCCGCCGGCGCCGGAAGATCTGGTCCCCCAGTTCCCGATGATACGGGACGCCACCCGCGCGTTCAGCCTTCCCTGCATCGAGGAGCTGGGCTGGGAGGCCGACGACCTGATCGCCAGCTACACCAAGGCGGCGCTGGCGCAGGGCTGGCAGGTGACGATCGTCAGCTCCGACAAGGATCTGATGCAGCTGATGACCGATCCGTCGGTCGACATGCTCGATACGATGAACAACCGGCGGATGGGGCCCGACGACACCCGCGAGAAGTTCGGCGTCGGTCCGGAAAAGCTCGGCGAAGTACTGGCGCTGATGGGCGACAGCGTCGACAACGTCCCCGGCGTCCCCGGCGTCGGCCCCAAGACCGCTGCCAAGCTGATCCTCGAATATGGCGATCTCGAATCGGTGCTCGCCGCCGCGCCGGAGATGAAGAAGGGCAAGCTGCGCGATAACCTGATCGAGCATGCCGATCTCGCCCGGCTCAGCCACAAGCTCGTCACGCTCGCCTGCGACGTGCCGCTGCCCGAGCCGCTGGAGGCGCTGGAGCTGCAGGGCATCCCCGACGCGCCGCTCCGCGCCTTCCTCGAGCATCACGGCTTCAAGACCTTGCTCTCGCGTCTAGGGACGGTCGCCGATGCGCCGGTGGAGGTGCACGAAGCAACCGGCGTCGAGGAAGACCCGCCCTGCAACCATGACGGCTACGAGACCGTCACCGATCTCGATGCGCTCGATCGCTGGATCACCGTCTCGCGCCACCAGGGCTGGGTGGCGATCGACACCGAGACGACCGGGCTCGACGCGACCCAGGCCGATCTGGTCGGTGTCAGCATGGCGCTGGCGCCCAATCTCGCCTGCTATATCCCGCTCGGCCATGGCGGCACCGACATGTTCGCCGAGAAGCCCGAGCAGATCGACCGCGCGGAGGCGATCGCCCGGCTGAAGCCGCTGCTGGAGGACCCCGCCGTCCTCAAGATCGGCCATAACCTGAAGTACGACATGATCGTGCTCGGCCGCGCCGGCATCCGCGTCGCGCCCTATGACGACACGATCGTGATGAGCTTCGATCTCGACGCCGGGCTGCACGGCCACGGCATGGACGAGCTCGCCGCCACCCACCTCGCGCACAGCTGCATCGCCTACAAGGACGTGGTCGGCACGGGGAAGAACCAGCTCCATTTCGGCCAGGTCGATCTCAAGGCCGCGACCCGCTACGCCGCCGAGGATGCCGACGTCACGCTGCGGCTGTGGCGGCGCCTGAAGCCGCGGCTCGCCTATGAGAGCGTGACGCGCGTCTATGAGAGCGTCGATCGCCCGCTCGTCGCCGTGCTGGCCGAGATGGAGGCCACGGGCATCAAGGTCGACGCCGCGGTGCTCTCGAAGCTCTCGTCGGACTTCGCGCAGCAGATCGCGGCGCTGGAGGAGGAAATCCACGCCATCGCCGGCTTCAAGTTCACCATCGGCAGCCCCAAGCAGCTGGGCGACGTGCTGTTCGACAAGATGGGGATCAAGGGCGGCCGCAAGGGCAAGTCCGGCGTCTATTCCACCGACGTCAACGAGCTGGAGCGCATCGCCGCCGACAAGGATTCGCCCGGCCGCGAGATGGTGCTCAAGGTGCTCGACTGGCGCCAGCTGTCCAAGCTCAAGTCGACCTATACCGATGCGCTGCAGGCACAGATCAACCCGCATACCGGCCGGGTCCACACCAGCTACAGCTTGACGGGCGCGCAGACCGGGCGGCTGTCGTCGACCGATCCGAACCTGCAGAACATTCCGGTGCGTACCGAGACCGGCCGCCAGATCCGTGACGCCTTCGTGGCCGAGCCGGGCAACGTCATCCTCTCGGCCGACTATTCGCAGATCGAGCTGCGCCTTGCCGCGCATATCGCCGATGTGCCGGCGCTACGCACCGCGTTCGCGAACGGCGACGACATCCACAGCCTGACCGCGATGGAGCTTTTCGGCGAAGTGAACCGCGACACGCGCGGTCGCGCCAAGACGATCAACTTCGCGATCCTCTACGGCATCTCGCGCTGGGGCCTCGCGGGCCGGCTCGACGTGACGCCGGACGAGGCGCAGGCGATGATCAACCGCTATTTCGAGCGCTTCCCGGGCATCAACCGCTACATCGCCGACACGCTGCGCGAGGCGAAGGAGCGCGGCTATACGACGACGCTGTTCGGTCGGAAGACCCACTTCCCTCGCCTCAAGGCGTCCAACCCGAACGAACGCGCGGGCAGTGAGCGCGCCGCGATCAACGCGCCGATCCAGGGCACCAGCGCCGACATCATCAAGCGCGCGATGGCGCGGATGGTCCCGGCGCTGCGCGAGGCGGGGCTGCACAACGTCCGCATGCTCCTTCAGGTGCACGACGAACTCGTGTTCGAGCTGCCCGAGAGCGATGTCGAGGCCGCGCGGCCGATCATCGAGCGCGTGATGGCCACCGCCGCCGAACCCGCGATCCAGCTCACCGTGCCGCTGGGCGTGGAGATCGGCGTCGGCCCCAGCTGGGGCGCCGCGCATTGAGCCAGGCGGAAGCGTCCAGGGATATCAACGCGCTCGCCAAGGGCGGGCGCACGAACATGCTGGGCTTCATCATCCGGCTGGTCGCGCGGCTGCCGTTCCTGTTCATCGCCGGGCGCTCCTATGGCCCGGAGATCGTCGGCCGGTACGCGATTGCGGTGCTGGTCATCGAGTTCGTCGCGCTGGTGGCGACGCTCGGCCTCAAGCGCGGGCTGGCGCAGGCACTGTCGAGCACCGATCGCCCACACACGCATGTCGTGTGGGACGCGATGGTCGTCGCCTTTGTCGCGGCGCTGATCGCCAGCGGCATCATGATGGTCTTCCCGCAGGCGATGTTCCCCAACAGCCCTGTGATGGGGCTGGAGCGGTTCCTTTCCATCGCGGTGATCGCGATCGCGCTGTCCGACGTGTCGCTGTCGGCGCTCGCCTATCGCCACAATATCGGCGCGGCGGTGACGGCGCGGGCGATCATCGAGCCCTGGACGATCAGCATCGCTGCCTATGTCTTCTCCTTCGTCTCGACGCGCGACGGGCTGCTGATGGCCTATCTGCTGTCGATGAGCGCGGCACTGGTCGCCTCTATCGTGCCGTTCGTGCGCGAATATGGCCTGCCGGTCGGCTGGCGGCCGCAGCTGGCGGAGATCTGGGGGCTCGCCCGGCTCAACGCGCCGCTGGCCGGCGCCGACGCGATCGAATGGGCGACGCGCAACGTCGATCGCTTCATTCTCGGCCTGCTGTTCGCGCCCTCGGTGGTCGGCATCTATTACATGGCGCAGCAGGTCGCCTCGGTGCCGCAGCGGCTCAAATCGAGCTTCGATCCGATCCTGGGCCCGGTGATCACCCAGAGCCTGGCGGCGGGCGACCGCCCCGCGGTGGCAAATCAGGTGCGGCAGGTGGGCTTCTGGATCCTCTGCGCGCAGGCGGGGCTGGCGGTGATGTTCTCGATCCCCGCCGAGGGGGTGATGGGGCTGCTTGGCCGCGAGTTCGTGATCGGATCGGCGGTGCTGTGCATCCTGCTTTTCGCCGAGGTGCTCGCCTCGCCCGGGGCGGTGTGCGAGACGGCGCTGATCTACATCGCCCGGCACACCAATCTAGCGATCTCGATCTGCGTGCTGATGCTGCAGATTGCGCTCAGCTTCGTGCTCATCTTCGTCGCACGGGGGCAGGGCTGGCCGGTGCCGGTGCAGTCCGCCGCGCCGGCGGTGGCGCTGGCGCTGTCGCTGACGATCGGATCGATCGCAAAGGGCCTGCTGCTCCAAGCCAAGCTCGGCGCGCCGGTGGTGAGCATCCGCCCCAGCTTCTTCACGGCGATGGCCGTTGCCGGGCTGGTGGGCGCTGCATTCATGTCGCTGCCCCACCGCTACGAATGGGCGCAGATGAGCCTCGGCATGCCGGCGATCCTGATCACCTTCCTGTTCGTGATCATCCGCTTCGGCTTCGGCCCCGAGGACCGCGCGTTGTTCCGCAAGGTGCCGCGGGCGGAGGGCGTGGCAGAAGTGGCTTGAGCATTTCCTCCCTCGGCAAAGCCGGGGGAGGGGGACCGCCGCCAAAGGCGGTGGTGGAGGGGGCGCCCTCCACCGTCATTCCCGCGAAGGCGGGAATCCATTCGCCTGAACGTCCGGGGAAAGAAACGCAGCGTCAGCGTCAATGGACCCCCGCCTACGCGGGGGTGACGGGTAGTGTGTCGCAATGCCGCGCCCCAAACCGGAAACGCGGCGCTGCTGCCTCAATGCCGGAAGTGGCGCATCCCCGTGAAGACCATCGCCAGCCCGGCTTCGTCGGCTGCCGCGATGACCTCGTCGTCGCGGATCGAGCCGCCCGGCTGGATCACCGCGGTCGCGCCCGCTTCCACCGCCGCCAGCAGGCCGTCGGCGAAGGGGAAGAAGGCGTCCGAGGCAACCGCCGAGCCGATCGTCCGCGGGGACGCCCAGCCGGCCTTGTCTGCCGCATCCTTAGCCTTCCATGCGGCGATGCGAGCGCTTTCCAGGCGGTTCATCTGGCCGGCGCCGACGCCTGCGGTGCTGCCGTCCTTGGCGTAGACGATCGCGTTCGACTTGACGTGCTTGGCCACCGTCCAGGCGAAAAGGCAGTCGGCCAGTTCCTGCTCGGTTGGCTGGCGCTTGGTGACGACCTTGAGCTGGTCGCGCGTGACGATGCCGTTGTCGCGGCCCTGGACCAGCCAGCCGCCGGCGATCGACTTGGCGAACAGACCGCCGCGTGCCGGATCGGGCAGCGCGCCGGTGAGCAGCAGGCGCAGATTCTTCTTCGCGGCGAACAGCGCCAGCGCCTCTTCGTCGGCGTCGGGCGCCACCACCACTTCGGTGAAGATGCCGGTGATCTGCTCGGCGGTCGCGCGGTCGAGCGGGCGGTTGACCGCGATGATGCCGCCGAACGCCGAGACGGTGTCGCAGGCGAAGGCCGCGGCATAGGCCTCGGCAAGGGTCGCGCCGCTCGCCACGCCGCAGGGATTGGCGTGCTTGACGATCACCGCGGTCGGCGGGCCATCGCGAAATTCGCTGACCAGCTCGAGCGCGGCATCGGCGTCGTTGTAATTGTTGTAGCTCAGCTCCTTGCCCTGCAGCTGGCGGGCCTGGCCGATGCCGCGCGCGGCCGGGCCGGTGGCGGCATAGAAGGCCGCCTGCTGGTGCGGGTTCTCGCCGTAGCGCAGCGCCTCGCCGCGCTTCAGCGAGATATTGAGCGTCTCGGGGAAGGCCTCGCCCTGGTCGGCAAAGGCGAACCAGCTGGAGATCATCGCGTCGTACGCCGCGGTGGCGGCATAGGCCTTGGCGGCGAACTTGCGGCGCTGTTCCAGCGTCGTCGTGCCGCCCATCACCAGCGCATAATCGGCCGGGTCGGTGACGATCGCCACCGACTCATGGTTCTTGGCGGCGGAGCGCACCATCGACGGGCCGCCAATGTCGATATTCTCGATAATCTCGTCGCGGTCGGCGCCCTTGGCGACGGTCTGGGCGAAGGGGTAGAGGTTGACCACGACGAGGTCGATCGGCGCGATCTGGTGCTCGGCCATCGAGGCCTGGTGCTCGGGATTGTTTCGCACCGAAAGCAGGCCGCCATGCACCTTGGGATGCAGCGTCTTCACCCGGCCGTCCATCATCTCCGGGAAGCCGGTCAGGTCCGAGATGTCGCGGACCTCCAGGCCTGCATTGCGGAGGGCGGTGGCGGTGCCGCCGGTCGAGACGAGCTCGACGCCCTGGGCGGCCAGCGCCTGGCCGAGTTCGACGATCCCGGTCTTGTCGGAGACCGAGAGGAGCGCGCGGGTGATCTTGATGTCCATGGCCCGCCCCTCTCTCCAATCGGGCGCGTCGGGGCAAGCCCTATTTAGACCGGTGGAACACCCAGTTGAGGCTGGCGCCGCCCGCCGGCGTCTCGCCCTGGATCACCAGCTGCTGGGTGGCGTGCGGACGGCCGCGCGCATCGATCCACAGGCTCTCCTCGATCGTCAGCGTGCCGCCCTTGGCACGGAACTGCCAGAGCATGCCCGAGGCGGTGCGCAGGATCGCGCCGTGGCCATCGGCGGTGGGTGAGGCCTCCACCTGCGGGGCGAGGTGGAAGCGCACCGCGAACGGCTTGGCGTCGATCCGGCGCTTGCCCGCGGGCAGCAGCAGATCCTCGCCGCGCAGGTCGCGCCCGTCGTGCGAGAGGGTCAGTTCGCGGCGGTGGAGCAGGCCGAAGCGGCGGACATAGCCGTCCTGCGCCGCCTCGATCCGGCTGGCATGCTCGGTCTCGTGGCGGACCAGTTCGACTTCGCTGACGCCGCGGCCGAGCGTGCCATCGGCGTGGATCGCGGTGGAGTTGCTGTCGGCCAGCGTCAGCGTCGAATGCGCGGCAGTGGTGCGCAGGCCCTGGACCAGCTCGGCGGGCAGCCGGGCATCGGCGGCGCGGCTGCCGCCGCAATTGACGACGATCCGGTCCGCGCCGTCCGAAAGCTCGAAGGCAAGGGTGGAGGCGCAGCCGGTCTGCGCCACCCGGGCGTCGGGCGGCGGGGCGGCGTCGAGGATCAGCACGGTGCCGGCGCAGGACAGTCGCTGATAGCCCCAGTCGCGCGCCTGCTTGAGCGGGCGGGTGCGGACGCCGGTCGCCTCGATCGCCTGCTCGATCACCTCGCCGCTGACCGGTGCGCAGCCCTGCCAGCTGGAGAGCCCGCCATCACCGTGGCAGACGCCGAGCAGCGCCGCGACCATGCGGTTGAGCGCCCCGAGCACGAAGGCGGGCGGCTCGATGCGGCGGGCGGCATAGGTTTCGCAGAGCAGGGTGATCAGCTGGATCGCGTCGAGCTGGCCGTCCGGCGAACGGCCGACGGTGCCGCCGTCCTCATAGACCGAGGCGGTGATCGCGCGATTTAGGCCCGCCTCGGCAAAGGCGCGGCGCGGGTCGCCGCCGGGCAGGACCAGCCCCGCGACGGTAAGGCCCGCCCAGGCGGTCAGCCGGGGCACGCCCGCCGGCACCTTGTCGGCGCTGCGGTCGAGATGGCGGGCACCCCGGGCCAGCGCGTGCATCACCCCCGAGCGATAGACCTGGTCGGTCGAGGACAGGATCAGCGGCGCATGCGCCACCCAGGCCAGGATCCGCCGGCCGACCAGGTCGGGGCGCCAGGCGGGATCGGCGACCTGCTCGCCATGCACCTTGAGCCAGCGGCGCATCAGGTCTTCGGCGATCGGCGCGCCCTGCTGGCGGGTGGCGACGCTGGAGAGGTCGCGCAGCCAGGCGAAACCCTGGAGATGCTGGGTAAAGGCGGGCGACCAGTCGGGCTTGGCAAAATCGAGCGTGTCGATCGTGCGGACCTCGCCGCACAGGCGCAGCTCGCCGTCGAGCAGGGCGTTGCCGCGCTGCGGATCGCCGAAGAACGGGTCGTCGGTGGCGGTGAGCAGCTTGAGCGGGTGCCGGCCCTTCAGCCGCATCGCGTAGAAGGGCGAGCGCCAGGCGAGGCGCTGGAAGCGGTCGGCGATCCGGTCGGCCAGCGACAGGCCGCGGTCGCCGCCCACCCGGATCAGCCGCTTGCCTTCCTCGACTCCGTCGGCGGCGGAGTCCGGCACGGACTCGGTCAAGCTCCGCGCAGGCCTGCGATATTGGCGGCATACTGGCTCGGGCCGCCGGTGAAGGTGGCGGTGCCGGCGACGAGGGCGTTGGCGCCGGCGGCGATCGCCTTGGGCGCGGTCTCGCGGTCGATGCCGCCATCGACTTCGAGGTCGATCGCGCGGCCGCTCGCCTCGATGCGGCGGCGCAGCTCGGTGATCTTGGGCAGCTGGCTCTCGAGGAACTTCTGCCCGCCGAAGCCGGGGTTGACGCTCATCACCAGGATCAGGTCGACCAGGTCCATCACATAATCGACGGCGTCGACCGGGGTCGACGGGTTGAGCACCACGCCGGCGCGCTTGCCGAGCGCCTTGATCGTCTGGAGCGTGCGGTGGAGGTGGGGGCCCGCCTCGGGATGCACCGAGATCGTGTCCGCGCCCGCTTCGGCAAAGGCGGCGAGCATGGGGTCGACCGGCGTGATCATCAGGTGCACGTCGAAATTCTTGGCCGAGTGCGGGCGCAGCGCCTTCACCACCGCCGGGCCGATGGTGATGTTGGGCACGAAATGCCCGTCCATCACGTCGACATGGATCCAGTCGGCGCCGGCGGCGTCGATGGCGCGGACTTCCTCGCCGAGCCGCGCGAAATCGGCCGAGAGGATCGAAGGGGCGATGCGGACGGACATGCTCGTCTCCTAGGGAAGGCCTGAGTCGGGCGCAACCGGAGGGGGCGGCCGCCCACCGTTTGCGCACCGCTTCTCCACAGCTTTATCCACAGCTTGCTGCGGCGTCGGGACGAAGGGCCCCGGACGTGCGATCAGCGGCGGCGGAAGCGGGCGATGAAGAAGCCGTCCAGCCCGCCTTGCGTCGCCAGCATGCCCGGCAGGACGCGGACCGACCCGTCCTCGCGGGGCGAAATGCCCGCGGGTAGCTCCTGGACGGTCGCCGGCACCAGTTCGAACTCGGGATGGGCGGTGAGGAAGGGGGCGAGATGGGCCTCGCCTTCCTTCGGCTCCAGCGAGCAGGTCGCGAAGACCAGCGTGCCGCCCGGCTTCACCCAGCCGGCGGCGCGGTCGAGCAGCTTGGCCTGGAGCTCGGCCATCTCGGCGATCAGCGAGGGGCGGACGCGGTGGAGCACGTCCGGGTGCCGGCGGAAGATGCCGGTGGCGCTGCACGGCGCATCGAGCAGCACAGCATCGGCCGGGGCGGCGGGGCTCCAGGTCAGCAGGTCGGCGGTGACGATCTGTGCCGACAGGCCGGTGCGTTCCAGATTCTCGCGCAGGCGGGCGAGGCGGTTCTCGGCGACGTCGACCGCGGTCACCTGCCAGCCGGCGGCGGCGAGCTGGAGCGTCTTGCCGCCGGGCGCGGCGCAGAGGTCGAGCACGGTGCCGGTGCCCGCACCGATCAGCCGGGCAGGGATCGAGGCGGCGAGATCCTGCACCCACCAGTCGCCCTCGGCAAAGCCGGGCAGGTCGGGGACGCTGGTGCCGGGTTCGAGCCGGGCATGGCGCGGTGCGAGGCTGGCGGCGCCTTCCACCGTCACTTCGTCAGTTTTCAGGCTGAGATCGAGCGGGGGCGGGGAGGCGATCGCCTCGCAGGCGGCCTGCACCATTGCATCACCCCAATGCGCCTGCCAGCGCAGCGCCACCGGATCGGGGAGCATCGGCAGATCGGGCAGGGTGGCGTTGCCGCGCATCAGCGTGCCGAACACGCCGTGGACCAGCTTGCGCGGGCCGCCATCGACCAGCGGCAGCACGGTGGAAATGGCGGCATGGCCGGGGGTGCCGAGTGCAATCGCCTGCACCAGCGCGATGCGCAGCGCAAAGCGGGCCTTGGCGTCGTCGGGCAGGCGCTGGCGGGTGGCGGAATCGATCAGTGCGTCGAGATCGGGCAGGCGGCGCAGCGCCTCGGCGGCGATGGCATGGGCCAGACCGCGATCGTTGGGCGCCAGGCCTTGCGCGGCGGAGTCGAGCGCCTGTTCCAGCGCGAGGCCGCGGCGGAGCACCGCATCGAGCAGCTTGAGCGCGGCGCGGCGGGCGGGGACGCCGGGGGCGTCGGGCTCGCGCTCGGCGGGGCGGCGGGTGGTCGGGCGGGCCATGGTCAGCGCACGCCCCTGCGAAGTTCTGCTCGTACGTGCGCTACCCAACCGTTCACTTGACCATGCTCCTTTGGCGGCCGACATGGGCCGGGCAACCAAGGAAGGCAATCCCGATGGGCAAGCGACCCGACCATGTGCAGCCCCCGGCCTATCTCTCGAAGAGCCCGCCGGTGCCCAAGCCCGAACCGATGCAGCGGCCCGAGAAGGATCCGCTGGAGAAGGATCCCGTCCGCTATGGCGACTGGGAGCTGAAGGGCATCGCGATCGATTTCTGAGGGCGGTGCGGGTGCCGAAGTTCAGGAAGTTTAGGCTTGTGCGCGTTTTTCGTGGGGCTGAAGTTTACGAAGTTTAGGCCCGTGCGGTTTCGGCGGGACCGAAGTTTAGGAAGTTTAGGCGCGTGCGCGGTGTCGCGCGGCATGTGGCGGGTCTTTTCGCGATCCCCATGGCGTCATCCCGGCGAAAGCCGGGATCCATTCGCCACGCGCCAACAGCAAGAGCCGCTGCGTAGCCCCAATGGATCCCGGCTTTCGCCGGGATGACGCCGTAGTTGGCGAGAGGTCGTCGAATCCAACCTTTCAAAGAGCCTGCCGAACATAGCAGGAACATTGCCTGTAGGACAGCCCTGATCAGTGGGCCAGTTGCGGGTAGGTCGAGCGGAAGGCCGCGACCTTGGGCTGGTCCCAGCGCATGATGTAGGGGTGCGTCGGGTGCTTCCAGAAGAAGTCCTGGTGATACTCTTCCGCCGGATAGAAGCCGCCGGTCTCCAGCTTCGTCGTGATCGGCTTGGCGAAGGCGTGGGCGCGGCTCAGCTGGGCGATATACGCCTCGGCGACGCGGCGTTGCTCGGCGTTCTGCGGGAAGATCGCGCTGCGATAGCTGGGGCCGCGATCGGGGCCCTGGCCACCCTTCTGGGTGGGATCGTGCGCCACCGAGAAGAAGACGCGGAGCAGCGTGCCATAGCTGACGCGGGTGGGATCATAGACGACCTTCACGGCCTCGGCATGGCCGGTCGTCTCGGTCGAGACCTGCGCATAGGTGGCGGTCGCGGCGGTGCCCCCGGCGTAACCATTGGTGACCGACTGGACGCCTTTCACCGACTGGAACACTGCCTCCATGCCCCAGAAGCAGCCGCCGGCGAATATCGCGGTCTGCGGCTTCTTCGCCTTGGAGACGTCCACCGCGGGCGGCGGCACCGCCACGGCAGTCACCTTCTCGATACGCAGCCCACCGGCCGCGATCAGCAGGAAGGCGCCGCCGGCAAGGGCGGCGAGGGAAAGCGGGAGCTTCAACGTGCTTCGGATCATGATACCCCCATATAGGGAAGAAGAAGCCCCCGCGTTACACCTGCCCGATCAGCGCAGCTCGGCGCAGGCCGTCTGGATGCGGGTGCAGGCTTCGCGGAGCAGCGCCTCGGAGGTCGCATAGCTGATCCGCATCGCCGGCGACAGACCGAACGCCGCGCCGTGCACCGCCGCCACCCGGGCGTCGTCAAGGAAATAGCCGATCATGTCCTCGTCGGTGGCGATCACCTTGCCCTTGGGCGTGGTCTTGCCGATCAGCGCGCTGAACTCGGGATAGACGTAGAAGGCGCCTTCCGGGGTCGGGCAGTGCATGCCGTCGATTTCATTCAGCATGCCGACGACGAGGTCGCGGCGCGTCTGGAAGGCGGCGGCGCGGTCCTTGAGGAAGCTCTGGTCGCCGGTCAGCGCCGCAACCGCCGCCGCCTGGGCGATCGAGCACGGGTTCGAGGTCGACTGCGACTGGAGCTTGGCGATCGCCTTGATCAGCGGCGCCGGGCCGCCGGCGAAGCCGATGCGCCAGCCGGTCATCGCATAGGCCTTGGAGCACCCGTTCACCGTCAGCGTGCGCTCGTAGAGCGACGGGCAGACCTGCGCGATGGTGGCGAATTCGAAGCCGTCGTAGAGGATGTGCTCGTACATGTCGTCGGCGAACACCCAGACATGCGGGTGGCGCTCGATCACCTCGCCCAGCGCCTTGAGCTCGGCGGCCGAATACGCCGCACCCGTCGGGTTGGACGGCGAGTTGAGGATCACCCACTTGGTCTTCGGCGTGATCGCCGCTTCGAGCTGCGCGGGGGTAATCTTGTAGGCCTGGTCGGCACCGGCGGCGATGAACACCGGCGTGCCGCCCGCGAACTGGATTACGTCAGGATAGCTGACCCAATAGGGCGCGGGCACGATCACTTCGTCGCCGGCTTCCACCGTCGCGACGATCGCGTTGAACAGCGTGTGCTTGCCGCCGACATTGATGGTGATCTGCTGCGCGGTGTAGTCGAGGCCGTTGTCGCGCTTGAACTTGGCGATCACCGCCTCCTTCAGCTCGGGCGTGCCGTCGACATTGGTGTACTTGGTCTTGCCGTCGCGAATCGCCTGGATTGCGGCTTCCTTGACGAACTCGGGCGTGTCGAAATCGGGCTCGCCGGCACCCAGGCCGATCACGTCGACACCGGCACGCTTCAGCTCGAACACGCGGCTGGTCATGGCGAGCGTGGCGGAGGGCTGGATGCGCTGGAGCGCGGCGGAGGTCTGCATGAGTCTAAGCGCCTTTTCCGGGGAAGATGCGCGCCTATAGGTCCGCTTCGGCGCCTTCCGCAACTGTAACGGCTGCAACCAGCCCGCGCAGCGCGTTGCCGAGCAGGAATCCGCCGCCAAGATCCTCCGGGCGGAGGTCGCCTTCCACCGCGCGGCCGGTGGCGAGCAGCTCGGCGCGGAGCACGCCGGGGAGCAGGCCGCGCGACAAGGGCGGCGTCACCAGCACGCCGTCGCGCGCGACGAACAGCGAGGTGAAGCTGCCCTCGGTCAGATAGCCCTCGGCATCGGTGAACAGCACCTCCCAGGTGCCGGCGGCGCGACGGGGTTCGTCATACAGCGCGCGGCGGGTGGTCTTGTGGGCGAGGCGGAAGTCCTGCGCCGGCACCGAATGGGGTACGATCCGGACCTTTACCGGCGAAGGGGGCGGCAACGGCAACGGCGAAATGCCGACCGCCACCGCGCCTGAGGGGCCGAGCAACAGCCGCACCTTCGCTGCGGTGCGCAGCCGAAAGGTCGCGGCCTGCAGCTCGTTGCGAACGACATGGCGGTCGAACGGAAAGCCGAAGGTCGCGGCGCTGGCGCGGATCCGCTCGAGATGGCGTTCGAGCAGCAGGATGCCGTCCTCGGGATCGAAGCGCATCGTCTCGATCAGGTCGAACCCACGCTCGCCGGCGGTCACGAACGCCCCCTTGGCGAGACACTCGTCCCATTCGCTGCCGGCCGAGGAGTCGGCGACGACGCCCGAGCCGAGGCCGAGCGTCGCCGGGCCCGTCTTCCCAAGCGAGAGGGTGCGGATCGCGACGTTGAACTCCGTGCTGCCATCGGCGTCGATCCTCCCTATCGAACCGGTATAGACGCCGCGGGCATCGGGTTCGACTTCGGCGATGACCTGCATGGCGCGAATTTTCGGCGCGCCGGTCACCGATCCGCAGGGGAACAACGCCGCAAGGGCGTCAACGGCCCCAAGGCCGTCCGCGAGACGTGCGGTAACCGTCGAGGTCATCTGGTGGACGGTGGGATAGGTCTCGACCTCGAAGAGCTGCGGGACCGCGACGCTGCCGGGTTCGGCCACGCGGCCGAGATCGTTGCGCATCAGATCGACGATCATCAGGTTTTCGGCGCGCTGCTTGGGATCCGCGGCGAGGTCGCGGGCAAGCGCGGCGTCGACGGCCGGGTCGGGGTCCCTGGCGGCGGTGCCCTTCATCGGGCGGGCGGTGAGGGTGCCGTTCTCCAAGCTGAAGAACAGCTCGGGCGAGAGGCTGAGCAGCCAATGGTCGCCGGTCGCGACCAGCGCGCCATGGCCGGCGGTCGAGCGGGCGCGGAGCAACGCGTAGAGCGCGGCCGGATGGCCGGCGACCGGCACCTCGGCGCGGAAGGTGAGGTTCACCTGATAGATGTCGCCGGCTTCTATATACGCGCGCGCGTGGGTGAAGGCGTGGTCATAGGCGGGGCGGTCGAGGCGGGGGCGGGGGCGTCCGGCCCAGGCGCCCTTCGGATCGGGCAGAAGCCCCGGGACTTCGTCCGCACGCAGGCGGCGGTGGCCGCGAAACAGGCCGAACCAGAGCAGCGGGCCTTGCGGATCACGGGCAGGGGCGGCGGGTTCGAGCGCGCTGCCGGCCGCATAAGCGAGCCAGCCTGCGGCATCGAAGCCCTGCGCTGCGGCGCTGCGAAGCCGGTCCAGCGCGGGGGCGACGTCCGCCAGGCGATGCGCGACCACGATCTCGACGGGATCGACATAGAGCCGCGCGCCGCCATCGGGGCGCGCGTCGTCAAGCAGGACGAAGGGGGGACGTACGGCCATCAGCCCTTTGGAATGCAGAGACGCGGAGCGAAGGGCAAGCCTTGGTTGCCGCGCTCGCGGCGGCGCGGTAGCGAGGGGCCATGGCTTCCGATCCCAACGCTGCCCAGCCGCCGCTCCGCGCGGCGATCGTGCCGGTCACCCCGCTCCAGCAGAACTGCACGCTGCTCTGGTGTACGAAGACGATGCGCGGCGCGTTCGTCGATCCCGGCGGCGATCTCGACCGGCTGCGCGCGGCGGCCCAGCAGCACGGGGTGACGATCGAGAAGCTGCTGATCACCCACGGCCATATCGACCATTGCGGCTCGGCCGGCCTCTTCGCCGAGGAACTGGGCGTGCCGATCGAGGGCCCGCACGAGGCCGATCGCTACTGGATCGCGCGGCTGGAGGATGACGGCCGTGCCTATCACGTGCCGGGCAAGCCGTTCGAGCCGGATCGCTGGCTGGTGCAGGGCGATCAGGTGACGGTGGGCGACCTGGTGCTCGACGTCTATCACTGCCCCGGCCACACCCCGGGCCATGTCGTGTTCCACCATCCCGAATCGCAGCTGGCGATCGTCGGCGACGTGCTGTTCCAGGGCTCGATCGGCCGGACCGACTTTCCCTTGGGCAACCATCAGGATCTGATCGACGCGATCACCACCCGGCTTTGGCCGCTGGGGGACGAGACCGTGTTCGTCCCCGGGCACGGCCAGCCGAGCACTTTCGGCCAGGAGCGGCGCACCAACCCGTTCGTCGCCGATTCGGTGCTGGCGCGGGCGTGAACGCTTCCCCGCATTTCATGCGTCATCCCGGCGGAAGCCGGGATCCATTCGCCACTCGGTTCCAGCAAGAACTGCAACGGCGACCCCAATGGATCCCGGCTTTCGCCGGGATGACGGTTGCGGTGGAGATCAATGGAGCGGGTTCGAGCCCGTATAGCCAAGCCATGCAGCGTAGAGGCCCAGCCCCGCGACGATCAGGAAGGTGATCCCCGCGCCGGCCTCGCGGCCGCGCATCCAGCCGTCCATGCCGATGCCGTGCAGCACGCGCCCGAGCAGATACAGCGCGGCGACCGCCCAGAGGTACAGGCTCGATCCCTGCGCCAGCTCGATCAGGCCGATCAGGATCAGCACGAAGGGCGTATATTCGACGAAGTTCATCTGCGCGCGCATGCGCGCGAGGAGTCGCGGGCTGCCGCCATCGCCGGTCGCGATCCGCTCCGCACGGCGAATCTGGATGACGCGAATCGCCAGCCACAGGTTGAGCAGCGCCGCGGCGCCCGCGCTGGTGAGTGTAACCGGCAGAAAAAACATCGCGTCCCCCAGGTGAAACAGGCCAAAACCCCTGCCATGCGCGGCTTCTGCTTGCAACGCGGACGAGAATCGCTATACGCGCGGGCTCGCTTCGTGACCTGTCCGCTGGTCCGGCGAGCGGCCGGCCTAGCCGTCGCTTGCCCGAACAACCCTGTGGGCGTATCGCGACTTATTGATTCATTTAGCTTGTTGAAGGTGCCGAAATGGCCGTTCCTAAGAGAAAGACCTCGCCGTCGAAGCGTGGCATGCGTCGGTCGCACGATTCGCTGACCGTCGAATCGTTCCAGGAGTGCCCGAACTGCGGCGAACTCAAGCGTCCGCACAACCTGTGCAACGCGTGCGGCCACTATAACGGCCGCGAAATCGTTTCGGTCGAGGGCTGAACGACGTTTCGCAACGAAGGCCGCAACGGGGGGTTGCCGGTATGACTGTTCCCTCGCGGATCGCCGTCGATGCAATGGGCGGCGACGAGGGGGTCTCCGTCATGCTCGCCGGCGCCGCACGTGCACGTCGCCGCTTCGAGGGGATGGAGTTTCTTCTCGTCGGCGACGAGTCGCGCATTCGTGACGGCCTGAAGGCGCATCCGAACCTGGCAGCCGCGTCGGAGATCGTCCACGCGGCCGAAATCGTTGCGTCCGACGCCAAGCCGAGCCAGGCGATCCGCCGCGCCAAGACCACGTCGATGGGTATCGCCATCGATCTGGTGAAGCAGGGCCGTGCCGGCGCGGCCGTCTCTTCGGGCAACACCGGCGCACTCATGGCCATGGCCAAGCTGTCGCTCCGCACCATGGCGGGGATCGACCGGCCGGCGCTCGCCGCGCTGATGCCGTCGCTCGGCGCCAACGACACGGTGATGCTCGATCTCGGCGCCAATACCGAGGTGGACGAGCGCAACCTCGTCCAGTTCGCGGTGATGGGCGCGGCCTATGCGCGCACCGCGCTCGATCTCGCGCGCCCGCGCGTGGCGCTGCTCAACATCGGCACCGAAGAGATGAAGGGCACCGACAGCATCCGCGATGCTGCCGCCCAGCTGCGTGCGGCGACGCACCTGCCGCTCGAATTCACCGGCTTCATCGAAGGCAACCGGCTGTCGCGCGGCGATGTCGACGTGATCGTCTGCGACGGCTTTTCAGGCAATATCGCGCTCAAGACCGCCGAGGGCACCGCCCGCTTCGTCGCCGATCTGCTGCGCCGCGCGTTCAGTTCCTCGCTGCGCTCGAAGCTCGGCTTCCTGATTTCCAAGCCGGCGACCGAGCTGCTCCGCCACCATCTCGATCCAAACAACCATAATGGTGCCGTTTTCCTCGGGCTGAACGGGATCGTCGTCAAAAGCCATGGCGGGGCGAACGAAATCGGGGTGGATACCGCGATCGGTTTTGCCGCCAAGATGGTACGCGACGAACTGACCCGGCGCATTGCCGAGGATCTGGGGAACTTCGAGGCCAAGGCCGCGTAAGTACGAGGTAAGAAGGGGTCGCATGACCGTACGTTCGGTGATTCTCGGCACGGGTTCCGCCCTGCCGGCACAGCGTGTTTCCAACGCGGAGCTGGCGGAGCGCGTCGATACCAGCGACGAATGGATCGTCGAGCGGACCGGGATCCGCTTCCGCCACATCGCCGGGCCGGACGAGACGACCGGCACCCTGGCCGCCGATGCGGCCCGCGCCGCGCTGGCATCGGCGGGCATCGCCGCCAGCGACATCGACCTGATCGTGCTCGCCACCGCGACGCCGGACCAGACCTTTCCCGCCACGGCAACACGCGTCCAGCACGCGCTCGGAATCCTCGACTGCGTGTCGTTCGACGTCGCGGCGGTGTGCTCCGGCTTCCTCTATGCGGTGCAGGTCGCCGATTCGATGCTCCGCGCCGGCGTGCATCGCCGGGCGCTGGTGATCGGCGCGGAGACATTCAGCCGGATCCTTGACTGGGAAGACCGCACCACCTGCGTGCTGTTCGGCGACGGCGCCGGTGCGATCGTGCTCGAGGCGCAGGATACCGAAGGCGATGCGCCGCAGGGCATCCTCGCCACCAAGCTGCACGCCGATGGCCGCTACAATGACCTGCTCTATGTCGATGGCGGGGTGTCGACCACCGGCACCGTCGGCAAGCTGCGGATGAAGGGGCGCGAGGTGTTCCGCCACGCCGTCGTCAACCTCGCCGCGGTGATGAACGAATCGCTGGCGATGGCGGGCCTGCAGCCGGGGGATGTCGACTGGGTGGTGCCGCACCAGGCCAATGCCCGCATCCTCGACGCTACCGCCCGCAAGCTCGATCTGGCGCCGGAGAAGGTGATCGTCACCGTCGATCGCCACGCCAACACCTCGGCCGCCTCGGTACCACTCGCTTTGGATGTTGCAGTGCGAGACGGACGGATCCAGCGCGGTGATCTGTTGGTTCTGGAAGCGATGGGCGGCGGCTTCACCTGGGGTGCCGCTGTCATCCGGTTCTGAATGGGCGTATTTACCATGCCCATTTTGGACCAATTACGTGTTTTTCCAGAATATGTCTGAGGCGTTGCTACGGGTTGAACATCAACCTTGATAGCGCGTAACGTTCTGGTACGGACAATATCAGGTAACGAAAGGAACTGCGGAAATGACTGCTGCGGGTACGTTGACCAGGGCGGACCTGGCCGAATCGCTGCATCGCGAAGTGGGGCTTTCGCGAGCGGATGCATCGCGAATCGTCGAGCAGATCCTCAAGCACATGTGCGAGGCGCTGGCCAAGGGCGAGAACGTCAAGATCTCGGGCTTCGGCAGCTTCGTGCTCCGCGACAAGGGCGAACGCGTCGGCCGCAATCCCAAGACCGGGGTGGAAGTGCCGATCGCGCCCCGCCGCGTGCTCACCTTCCGTGCCAGCCAGATGATGCGCGACCGCATCGTCTCGGCCCGCTGAGAAACGCCATGCCGGCGACCGAAAAGGCCGCCGGCGCGTTGCGGACCATTGGTGAGCTAGCCGCAGAAATCGGCAGGCCCCAGCATATCTTGCGCTATTGGGAAACGCGTTTTCCCCAGCTGAAGCCGCTCACCCGTGCGGGCAACCGCCGGTATTACCGACCCGAAGACGTGGCGCTGGTGCGCCGCATCCATCATCTCCTCAGCCAGGAAGGCTATACGATCCGCGGCGTCCAACGGCTGCTGGCGGAGGAAAAGGCGGCGCGCAAGGGCCGCGGGACCGAGCTGAAAGCCATCCGCGATTCGCTGGCCGAAGCGCTGGACGAGGATCGCTGAGCCTCAGGCATCGGGCCCGAGGCTGGGATCGAGATCGCGCGGACGCACGAACCGGACGAGTTCGGCTTCCGCGCGGGAGGCGTCGCGCCAGTGCGCGATGTCGAAGCGGAGTTCGGCCAGCGTCGCGGTGGGGAATTTCTCCTCCACCGCGTCGCGCAGCTGCCCGGGCGCGCGCACGCGGTCGAGCACCAGCTCCTCCAGCCCCGGATTATGGCCCGAGAGCAGCACCGTGGCGGCCGTATCGGGCAGTGCCTCGATCGCGTCGAGCAGCGTGCCCAGCGAGGCGAGGTACAATTTCTGATCCCAAACGGGTTCGATCGCGGCGCCATAGCCATGGGCGACCTGCGCCAGCGTCTCCTTCACGCGTGCGGCGGGTGAGGCGATCGCGTGATCGAAGCGCAGGCCCTGGCCGTGCAGATAGCGGCCCATCGCCACGGCGGCGCGCTGCCCCTTGGGGTTGAGCGGCCGATCGAAATCGCGCGCGACCGGATCGTCCCAACCGGACTTGGCGTGACGGAGGACGAGAAGGGTCTTCATGCTTCCCCGATGGTGGCGCTGGCGGTTGCGCCCGTCTCATGCCGCAAGCCGGGCCCCAAGGAAAGCCGAACCCGTTCGACCGCGACATCGAGCGTGGTGCGGGTGATCCGCGTGCCCGGCGGAAACGCATCGAGCAGTCGCGACGGGGTGGCGGCGGAGAGCAGCACGAAGGCGCCGCGATCGTCGGCCCGGCGAATCAGCCGGCCGAAGGCCTGGGCAAGCCGGGCGCGGACGATGCGATCGTCATAGGTCGAGCCGCCGCCGGCCAGCCGCCGCGCGGCATGGAGCACGCTCGGCTTGGGCCAGGGCACGCCCTCCATCACCACCAGCCGCAGCGAATCGCCGGGTACGTCGACACCGTCGCGCAGCGCATCGGTGCCGATCAGCGAGGCGCGCGGATCGTCGCGGAAGATGTCGACCAGCGTGCCGGTGTCGATCGGGTCGACATGCTGGGCGAGCAGCGGCAGCCCGTCGCGGGCCAGCCGGTCGGCGATGCGGGCATGGACCGCGCGCAGCCGGCGGATCGCGGTGAACAGCCCGAGCGTGCCGCCCCCGGCCGCGGCGATCAGCCGGGCATAGGCATTGGCGAGCGCAGGCATGTCGCCGCGCTTGACGTCGGTGACGATCAGCACCTCGGCCTGGTTGGGATAGTCGAACGGGCTCTTCGCCGCGAAGCGCTGGGCGGGGCGGAGCAGGTGCGTGCTGCCCGAGCGTGCTTCGGCGACGTCCCAGTCGCCGCCGGCGCGCAGTGTCGCCGAGGTGACGAGCACGCCGTGCGCGGGCTCCAGCACGGTCTTGGCGAGCGGCTTGGCGGGATCGAGCCAGTGGCGGTGCAGGCCGATATCGAACTCGCGGCCCTCGACCCGGTCGACCGCCAGCCAGTCGACGAATTCGGGATCGGCCGGCCCCCCGATCCGGGCGATCAGCGCCAGCCAGGCGCCGACCGTATCCACCCGCCAGCCAAGCGAGGCGATCGCGCCCTCGATGCGCGCGCGGGCCGGGCCGTCCATCCAGTCGGGTGCCTCGGCGAGCACTGCCTCCAATCGGCGGCCGAGCACCACCATCGGGCGGAGCAGCGCGTCGAGCGCGGCGGTGGCGTTGCCCGCCGCTTCGACCAGCGCGGCATCGGGTTCGGTGAGTTCGGTCTCCAGGCCATAGCCCGCGTCGGCCGAGCCATTGGCGTCGCGGGCATAGACCAGGCCGCGGACCGCCGCGAGCAGCGCCTCGATCGGGCCGAAGGGCTCGCCCTCGTTCAGTCGCTGGAGCCAGCCGTCGCTTGGCAGCGCGCGCGCGGCGTCGACCGCTTCGGCAATGGCGCGGCCGCCGGCATCGTCGTAGCTGGCGACGTCGGACAGGCGGGCGGCGAGGCCCCGGCGACGTCCGCGCGAACCGGATTCGGGACCGGTCAGCCACCGCCGCAGCTCGATCGATTCCTGTCCCGTGAGCGCGACCGAGAACATCGCGTCGGCGGCATCGAACAGGTGATGGCCCTCGTCGAACACATAGCGGGTGGGGCGCGTCTGGTTCTCGCGACCCCGCGCCGCGTTGACCATCACCAGCGCATGGTTGGCGATGACGATGTCGGCATCGGCGCTGGCCCGGGCGGCACGCTCGATGAAGCATTTCCGATAGTGCGGGCAGCCGGCATAGATGCACTCGCCGCGCCGATCGGTGAGCGCGGTCGATCCGTTGCGGCGGAACAGCGTCGGCAGCCAGCCGGGCAGGTCGCCCCCGACCATGTCGCCGTCCGCCGTGTACGCCGCCCAGCGCGCGACCAGCTGGGCGAGGATCGCCGCGCGCCCGGCGAACCCGCCCTGCAGCGCGTCCTCCAGGTTGAGCAGGCAGACATAATTCTCGCGCCCCTTGCGGGTGACGATCCGCGCGCGGCGCTGCACGGGATCGGGGAACAGCCGCTCGCCTTCGTTGCCGAGCTGGCGCTGCAGCGCCTTGGTGAAGGTGGAGACCCAGACCGGCCCGCCCGACTTCTCCGCCCAAAGCGAGGCAGGGGCGAGATAGCCGAGCGTCTTGCCGATCCCGGTACCCGCCTCGGCCAGCACCAGGTTGGGCGTATCGGGCACGCTGCGCGGGGCGAAGGCCTGGGCAGCGGCCTCGGCATAGTCGCGCTGGCCCTGGCGGCGCTCGGCGGTGGCGCCGGTCAGGCGGGCGAGGCGCTCGGCGACCTCCGCGGGCTCCAGCGTGATCATGCGCGGCGCGGGGCGGGGGGCGCCTTCCTCCCATTCGGGCAGTTTCGAGAACAGCCAGCGTTCGGCGCGCTCGGGCTTGGCGATGCGCTGGCCGAGCGCGGCGCTCCACGGCCAGCGCAGCCGGCCGAGCGATTGCAGCCCGTGCCAGGCGCCCTCGCGCTCGAGCCAGTTGGTCTCGGCGAGCGCGAGCAGCGCGGCGGCGGCGTCGCGCAGCAGGGCGGCGACCTGGGCGTCGTCGCTCGGTGGCTCGAGGCCGCAGGCGCGGGCGAGGCCCTTGGGCGTCGGCACCATGAACTGGGCGGGGCGGAGAAAGGCGAACAGCTCGAGCAGGTCGAGCCCGCTCAGCTCCGGATGGCCGAGCCGCTGGCCGACCAGCGGGGCGTTGAGCAGCAGCACCGGCGTATCGGCGGCGATCCGGATCGCCTCGCCCCGGCTCAGCCCGCGCGTGCCCTCGGCCGTGGCGATCCACACGCCCGAATGGCTGGCGTGAAGCGCAGGATAGGGGAGCGGCGGCAACATTGGACGGGATACTTGTACACGATGCGTTCCGCTTTGACAGCGGCAATGCGGTGGGGCGTGGGCGCGACGTTGGCGGTGCTGCGGATACGGGTCCGTCCAAACGCCCCGCGTCATTCCCGCGAAGGCGGGAATCCATTTGCCAGGACGCTGGTGAAAAGAGCCGTCGATTCAGCGCCAATGGATCCCCGCCTTCGCGGGGATGACGAAATGGGGAGGGAGAGGCGGGCGCTATTCTCCGGACCGCGGATCCGCCTCAATCCTCCGGCGTCTCGCGCTTGGCCTGGTCGAGCGTCCGCACCTTGCGTTCCGCCTCCGCCGCATCCCGCGCCTTTTCCGCCTTGGTGCGGCCGAAGCGCGCGCGGTTGGCCTCGGCTCGCGACTGGGCGGTCGCTTTCGCTCTCGCTTTTCTCGCTTTGTTCAGGTTAAGGATGTCGGCCATAGCTGAGTCTTTCTAGCGCCCCTGCATGCGGGCGCACCATCGTATATCGGAGTTTTTGCGGCATGGCGGGCAGCGTCAACAAGGTGATCCTCGTCGGCAATCTGGGGCGCGACCCCGAGAGCCGGGCGTTCCAGAATGGCGGCAAGGTGGTCGAGCTGCGCATCGCCACCTCGGAGAGCTGGAAGGATCGCAACAGCGGCGAGAAGCGCGAGAAGACCGAGTGGCACACGGTGAAGATCTTCTCCGAGGGCCTCGCCAATGTCGCCGAGCGCTATCTGCGCAAGGGCAGCAAGGTCTATCTCGAGGGGCAGCTGCAGACCCGCAAGTGGCAGGACCAGAGCGGTGCCGACCGCTATTCGACCGAAATCGTGCTGCAGGGCTTCAACGCGCAGATGGTGCTGCTCGATGGTCCCGGCGGCGGCCAGGGCGCCGGCATGGGCGGCGGCCGTAGCAGCGGCGGCGGCGACGATTGGGGCGGCGACGACTCGTTCGGCGGCGGTGGCGGCGGCTTTGGCGGCGGTGCGCCGGCCGGCCGCGGCGGCAATAATTTCAACGGCGGCGGCCAGCGCAGCGGCGGCGCGAACAGCGGCGGCGGCTTCGGCGGTGGCTTCCCCGACGATCTCGACGACGACGTGCCGTTCTGATCGACGGCCTCAGCGGCCTGCGCCCCCGGGCGCGGCGCAGGGCCGCCACACTTCCAGCGCCCGCTCCTCCCACCAGAACGTCATGCGCGGCAATCGGGTCGCGCAATAGGCGCCGCGATGCGCGGCCAGCCAGCGCGCCGGACCTGAGGG
The DNA here is from genome assembly GCF_002091475.1 of Sphingomonas azotifigens NBRC 15497. Classification (GTDB taxonomy): domain Bacteria; phylum Pseudomonadota; class Alphaproteobacteria; order Sphingomonadales; family Sphingomonadaceae; genus Sphingomonas; species Sphingomonas azotifigens. The sequence continues at coordinate 6,158 of NZ_BCTR01000028.1, read as the reverse complement.
TGCGAACAGCGGCAGCGCCGGCACCACGAACCAGGCCCGGGCCCGCTCGGCTTCGCTGAGGCGATCCCAGACCACGTCCGGCCAGCTGGCCGTCGCCGGATTGAGCCAGAGCAGCACCGGCGCCTTCGCCCCCAGCGCTGCGGCGACGCCCGGCCCCGTTCCCGAGAGATCGACCAGCAACGCACCCTGCGCCTGGCCGTGCGCGCCGTTCAGGAAATCGGCGGTTTCGGCATCGACCAGCAGGCGGCTGCCGGTGATCGGGTGCGTCACCGGGATCTGCTGGGCGAACAGCGAGTCCGGCAGGCTGTAGGGCGACAGCGCGGCGGCGAGCAGCAGCAGCGGCGCGGCGGCGAGGCTCAGCGCATAGGCGCCCGCCTGCCGCCAGCGGACGGGGTCCTCCCCCGCGAGGCGGAACAGCGCGAGCAGCGGGAACACCATGCTGAAATCGAGCTGGGCCCATTGGTTGTTGAACGTGCCCAGCGCCACCGCGAAGGGCGCGACGAGCAGCAGCGCGATCAGCAGCGCGTCCGCCCGTGCGACCAGCGCGGCATAGCCGGCGGCGATGAGCAGCAGCGCGAGGCCTGGAAATTCAGGAATGCCGCCATCAAGGGCATCGGGAATCGTCGTCGCCACGTAGAGCAGCGCACAGGCGATGCCGCAATGGCCCAGCCAGATCGCCCAGCGCGTGCGCCGCAGTACCAGCGCGCCGGCGACCGCCAGGGCGGCGGCGGAGAGCAGCGGGGGGACCGCCGCCCAGTCGCCCAGAATCTTGATCGGCAGGTGCGTCGGCGTGTTGGGCAGCGCGAGGATGTGCTGGCTGGCGGCGATGCGGGCGAGCAGCGCCGGGATCTGCCGCAGCGGCAGGAACAGGTTGATCAGCAGCGCGGCGAGGATGAGCGCGGCGAGCAGCGCGACGCTACGCCAGCGATGGCGTCGGAGGGCCAGGCCGGCGAGGACGAGCAGCAACACGCCGCTCAGCGCGAACAGCGGCGGCTTGGCGAAGGCGGCGGCGCACAGCCCGCAGGCGATCGCCACCACCGCCAGGCGGCTGCCGGGCGCGGGCGTCTGGTGCCGCAGCAGCGTCGCGACTCCTGCCAGCACCAGCATCGCGCCGATATTCGCCGCCGAATTGTAGCTCGGCGTGAGGATCCACGGGAAGTAGATGACCAGCGCCGCGCCGGCCCCGAACAGCGCGAAGCGCCCGCGCTGCGCAACCCGGGGTGCTACGCCGCCGCCGAGCAGCGCCCCGGCCAGTGCGGTGATCGCGAACCCGGTGAGCCGATAGCGCGCGACGTCGCCGCCGAGCAGCACATACAGCGGATGCAGCAGATAGCCGAACGGCTGGTAGAGCAGCGGATAGGCCTCGGGATCGCGCGCCCAGACGAGGTAGAAGATCTCGTCGGTCAGGTCGATGCCGCGGCCGGCGCCGTAGAGCAGCAGCCCGCCGCTCAGCAGCAGCGCAAGCACGGTCGCGACGAGCAGCGGGATGGCGTGCGCTTTTGCGGCCGGCGACTCGGCGGGCATGCCCGTGCTGTCCTGATGTCGTGCGACCATATCCCCCCGGTGCGCCGCCGTGTGCGGTTCGGCGCCGGTTCCTCGCTAGACCAAGGGCGACGACGCGTCAGCCGCTTTTGCTCGCCGCGGGAGCAAAGTCGCGCGCGCGCCGTTGCTGGCATGGCGCCGGTGCAATGAACCGTGCCGGAAAGAGGGTGGAATGCGAAGCGGTACGCGCCAGATGGCGGCAGCGATGGCGATTGTGATGCTGGCAGCATGCGGGCGCGGCGGGGAGACGAGTACCGACGATCCGGTCGGTCAGAACGTCGCCTCCGCGGCGGCGGCCGGGGTGCCGGCCAATGTCGCGGCCGCGATCGATTGCAGCAACAAGCCCGATTTCGTGCCGGTCTATGCCGGTGCCACGATTCTCAGCTGCACCGCTGCGCCCGATGGGCTGGCGGGGCGGCACGTCAGCGGCAACCTTGTCTACGAGACCGACGCATCCGAGAAGCAGGTGCTCGGATGGTCGCGCGCCCAGGCCAATGCCTCGGGCCTGAAGTTCCGGCATGCCACCGGCTTCAGCTACGAGGCAGGCGAGGAAGGCGAACGCAGCCTGCGCGTGGTGGTCGACAGCCATGCCGGCCGCACCCGCGTCTCGATCAACTGGGGCCAGAAGGCCAGCTGAAGGATCAGGCCGCGCGGCTCTCCAGCCCGCGCAGCCAGGCACGGGCGGCCTTCTGCGCTTCGATGATCTCGCGGGCGGTCATGTCTTCGGCGATTTCGGCGCGGCAGGCCTGGGCCTCGGTGCTGCCGGTCATCGCGGCGATGTTGAACCATTTATGCGCTTCGACCAGATCGATCGTAACGCCTTCGGCGCCGCTCGAATAGACGACGCCCAGGTCGAAACAGGCATCGGCGCTGCCACGCGTTGCATCGCGCAGACGGCTTTCGATCAGAAATCGGGCACTCTTTTCACTGTTCGCCATCGCGACATTCCCCGTTCGACTCCTTCGTAGGCGCCGAATTTGGGGAAGAACGGACAATAAAAGGTTAAGCGCCTTAACCGTAATAGTTCAGAGGACGGGGATATTGTCGATCAGCCGGGTGCCGCCGATCCGCGCGGCGGCGAGCAGCCGCATCGGCCGGCCCTCGATCGGGTCGCCGAGCGACTCGCCATCGACCAGCGCGACATAGTCCACCTCGAACCCGGCGGCGGCGAGCGACTCCCGCGCCTGGGCCAGCGCCGCCGCGCGGTCGCCGCCCTCGCCGATCGTCTTGGCCGCGGCACCAAGCGCCCGCGGCAGGGCGACCGCGCGGGTGCGATCCTCGGGCATCAGATAGGCGTTGCGCGACGAGAGGGCGAGGCCGTCATCCTCGCGCTGGGTGGGCACGCCCTGGATCTCGATCCCCATGTCGAGGTCGGTGACCATCCGGCGAATCACCTGAAGCTGCTGCCAGTCCTTCTCGCCAAACAGCGCGACGTCGGGGCGGACCTGGTGGAACAGCTTCGAGACCACCGTCGCCACGCCGTCGAAATGGCCGGGGCGGTGCGCGCCGTCGAGCGGCTCGCTGACGCCCGCGACTCGCACGCTGGTGGCGAAGCCTTGCGGGTACATGATCTCGGGCGTCGGCATCCACAGCAGGTCGACGCCGGCATTGGCCAGCATCCGCGAATCGGCCTGCTCGCGGCGCGGATATTTGGCCAAGTCCTCGTTGGGACCGAACTGGATCGGATTGACGAAGATCGACACGATCACGCGGGTGCCAGCGCGCTTGGCCGCCTCGACCAGCGCCATATGCCCGTCATGCAGCGCGCCCATGGTGGGCACGAAGGCCAGCCGGGCGCCTTCGCTGCGGAAGGCGTCCAGCGCCTGGCGAAGATCGTCGATCTGGCGAACGGTTTGCACGCTTGGGCACTTTCGATATGAACGGAAGCGGGGCCTTCTATGGGGGGGAGGCCGCCCGATCAAGTGAAGGAATAGCTGCGTTGAATCAGCCCGCCAAACGACTGCATGTGCTGGTTTTTGCCAATGAAAAGGGCGGCACGGGCAAGTCGACCACCGCGGTGCACGCGGCGATTGCGCTGGCGGCGAAGGGCGCGCGCGTCGCCTGTTTCGACCTTGATCACCGCCAGCGGACGATGGGCCGCTACCTCGACAATCGTCGCGCGACGATGCGCCGCACGGGGCGCGAGCTGCCGATGCCGGTCTATGAGACGCATGACGGCGAGAGCATGGATTTCTTCACCGACACGCTCGATCGGCTGGGCGAACATGCCGATTTCCTGGTGATCGACACGCCCGGCCGCGACGACAAGTTCGCCCGCATCTCGGTCACCAATGCCGACACGCTGGTCACGCCGATGAACGACAGCTTTGTCGACTTCGATCTGATCGGCCAGGTCGATCCCGACACGTTCCGGGTGACGAGCCCAAGCTTCTATTCCGAGATGATCTGGGAATCGCGCAAGCGCCGCGCCAAGGCCGATGGCGAGACGATCGACTGGGTCGTCCTGCGCAATCGTATGCAGCACATCGAGGCGCGCAACATGAAGCGCGTGTCCGAAGCGATCGACCAGCTGTCGAAGCGCGTCGGCTTCCGGGTGATCTCGGGCCTGTCCGAGCGGGTGATCTATCGCGAACTGTTCCCGCAGGGGCTGACCATGCTCGATTCGCGCGAGTTCGGCGAGATGGGGCTGAGCCATGTGGCGGCGCGGCAGGAACTGCGCGAGATGATGGCGGGGCTGGCGCTGCCCGACGTTTCCGCGCCGCTGTTCGCCTGATGGCGAAGTTCCTCCTCGCCGCGGCGGTGCTCTACATCCTGTGGCGTTGGCTGCAGCCGAAGCAGCAGACGCCGGTCGCGCCGCCGCCACGGCTGGGCGAGAGCGAAGCGCGTGCGATCCTGGGGATCGATGCCGCCGCCGGTCCAGACGAAATCCGCGCGGCGCATCGGCGGCTGGTCTCGGCGCTCCACCCCGATCGGGGTGGATCCGCCGAACTTACCCGACGGATCAATCTCGCCCGCGACACGTTGCTGCGGGGCTGAGGTTCGTCCTCGACATGTAACTATTTGCGGGCAACGATGTTGCACTGCAAAATTCCTTATCACGCTGCCTCGAACGGCTTGAAACTTCCTGTCGAGTCGCGGAAGAGGCACGCATCTTTACCTTCGGGAGGGCATGAATGACGCACCGTTTCGATCCGACGTCGCTGCGCGAATACGACATCCGCGGAATCGTGGGGAAGACGCTGGGTCCGGACGACGCCCGTGCGATCGGCCGCGGTTTCGCGACGCTGCTGCGCCGCGCCGGCGGCCGCCGGGTGGCGGTGGGCCGCGACGGCCGCATCTCCTCGCCGATGCTCGAGGCCGCGCTGATCGAGGGCCTGACCGCGTCGGGATGCGACGTGGTGCGCACCGGCATGGGGCCGACGCCGATGCTATATTATGCCGAGGCAACGCTGGAGGTGGATGGCGGCATCCAGATTACCGGCAGCCATAATCCCGGCAATTACAATGGCTTCAAGATGGTGTTCCAGCACCGCTCGTTCTTCGGCCAGGACATCCAGACGCTGGGCAAGATGGCGGCGGAAGGCGATTGGGACGAGGGCGACGGCACCGAGACGGTGACCGATGCCGATATCGAGGATCTCTATGTCGGCCGCCTCGTCGCGGGCTATGCCGGCGGTTCCTACAAGATCGGCTGGGACGCCGGCAACGGCGCCGCCGGCCCGGTGATCGAGAAGCTCGTCAAGCTGCTGCCGGGCGAGCACCATACGCTGTTCACCGATGTGGACGGTAATTTCCCCAACCATCATCCCGATCCTACCGAAGAGAAGAATCTCGCCGATCTGAAGAAGCTCGTCGCCGAGAAGAACCTCGATTTCGGTCTCGCTTTCGATGGCGACGGCGATCGGCTGGGCGCGATCGACGGCCAGGGCCGGGTGGTATGGGGCGACCAGCTGCTCGCCATCCTCGCCGAGCCGGTGCTGCGCATCGATCCGGGCGCGACGATCATCGCCGACGTCAAGGCCAGCCAGGCGCTCTACGACCGGATCGCCGAGCTCGGCGGCAACCCGGTGATGTGGAAGACCGGCCACAGCCTGATCAAGACCAAGATGAAGGAAACCGGCGCCCCGCTCGCCGGCGAGATGAGCGGCCACATCTTCTTCGCGCAGGACTATTACGGCTTCGACGACGCCCAGTACGCGGCGATCCGCCTGATCCAGGCGGTGCACGTGATCGGCAAGTCGCTCACCCAGATCAAGGACGAGATGCCGGCGATGGTCAACACGCCGGAGATGCGCTTCCAGGTCGACGAGAGCCGCAAGTTCCCGGTCGTCGAGGAAGTGCTCGACCGGCTGGAGGCGGACGGCGCCGAGGTCGATCGCACCGACGGCGCGCGGGTCAACACGCCCGACGGCTGGTGGCTGCTGCGCGCCTCGAACACCCAGGACGTGCTGGTGGCGCGCGCCGAGGCGAAGAACCAGGAAGGGCTCGATCGGCTGATGGCGCAGATCGACGACCAGCTGGCCAAAAGCGGCATCGTCCGCGGCGAGCAGGCGGCGCATTGATGTGGCCTCCCTCTCCCCACCGGGGAGAGGGAGGGGCCCGCTGCCGAAGGCAGTGGGAGGGAGAGGGGCATAACGAGGTGCTGCCTCGCGCGG
>NZ_BCTR01000027.1 GCF_002091475.1 Sphingomonas azotifigens NBRC 15497 | reverse complement strand
GCGCTTGACCGGTACCAGGACCTTCATGCGTGCGCCTCCATGCGTTCGATGACCATGGCGATGCCCTGGCCGCCACCGATGCACATCGTGACGAGGCCATAGCGCCCGCCGGTCCGCTGCAGCTCGTACAGTGCCTTCACCAAGATGATCGCGCCGGTAGCGCCGATCGGGTGGCCGAGCGCGATGCCGCTGCCGTTGGGATTGACCTTGGCCGGATCGAAGCCCAGTTGCGCCGCGACGGCACAGGCTTGGGCAGCAAAGGCTTCGTTGGCCTCGATCACGTCGATCTGATCAAGCGTCACGCCCGCGCGGCGCAGCGCGATCGGCACCGCTTCGACGGGGCCGATCCCCATGATCTGCGGGTCGACGCCGGCATGACCCCAACCGAGGATCCGGGCCATCGGCTGCAATCCGCGCGCCTCGGCCGCGCGCGCAGAAGCCAGTACCAGCGCCGCGGCACCGTCGTTTAGGCCCGAGGCATTGCCCGCCGTCACCGATCCGTCGCGTCGAAAGGCCGGACGCAGCGCCGCAAGGCTTTCCGCCGTCGTCTCGGCGCGGACATGCTCGTCGGTGGCAAAGGCGGTGATACCCTTGCGGGTCTTTACCTCGACCGGGACGATCTGCGCCGCGAACCGGCCCTCGGCGATGGCGCGGGCCGCGCGGGCATGACTTTCGGCGGCGAGCGCGTCCTGGGCTTCACGTGAGACGTCGAAGCGCTCGGCGACGTTCTCCGCCGTGACGCCCATATGAACGGCGTCGAACGGGTCGGACAGCGCCCCCACCATCATGTCGAGCAGGGCAGTATCGCCCATCTTGGTGCCCCAGCGGACACCCGTGGCAAGATAGGGTGCGCGACTCATGCTCTCCGCGCCGCCGGCCACGGCCACGCCGATTTCGCCAAGCGCGATCATCTGCGCCGCCGAAATCACCGCCTGCAGGCCCGAACCGCAGAGCCGGTTGAGAGTCAGCGCCGGGGCCCCGTGCGGAATGCCGGCACGCACCGCTGCCACGCGCGCCATATACGCGTCGGAAGGTAGCGTCGGGATCACCTGCCCCATGACGACATGCTCGATATCGGCAGGCGTCAGTGCGGCACGGCGGATCGCCTCGCCGATGACCGTCGCGCCCAGATCGGCGGGGGCCACGTCCTTCAGACCGCCGCCAAAGTCGCCAATCGCGGTCCGGGTGCCCGCCAAAATGAAGATCTCTTCCATCCTCTACCCTCCTCACGCGCAGACCTGCCGCGTATTGCTTCACCGGTGGATCGGGCGCCTTCCGCTCCGATGGCAGGCCTCGCCCCTTCGGGACCTGTCAGCCCCCTGCCTTTGCCTTCGATCGGAAAGCGTGGAGCAGCGGCTCGGTATAGCCATTGGGCTGTTTCTCCCCCTCGAACACCAGCGCCCGTGCCGCCTGGAAGGCGAGGCTCGCCGCCGGATCGCTCGCCATCGGCCGGTAGAGCGGGTCGCCGGCGTTCTGCGCATCGACCTTCGCCGCCATGCGCAGCAGCGCCTCGTCCACCTGCCCCGGCGTGATCACACCATGGCGCAGCCAGTTGGCGAGATGCTGGCTGGAGATACGCAGCGTCGCGCGGTCCTCCATCAGGCCGACATCATGGATGTCCGGCACCTTCGAGCAGCCGACACCCTGGTCGATCCAGCGCACGACATAGCCGAGAATGCCCTGGGCATTGTTGTCGATCTCGTCGCGGATCGCCTCTTCCGACCAATTCTCTCCCTGGGCGCGCGGGATCGTCAGCAGCGCGTCGAGCGGCGCGATCGGCTCGGCCGCACGCTCGGCCTGGCGCGCGAACACGTCGATCTGGTGATAGTGCGTGGCGTGGAGCGTCGCCGCGGTGGGCGAAGGCACCCAGGCCGTGGTCGCCCCCGATTGCGGATGGCCGATCTTCTGCGCGAGCATGTCGGCCATGCGATCGGGCATCGCCCACATCCCCTTGCCGATCTGCGCCTTGCCGGAGAGCCCGCAGGCCAGGCCGATCTGGACGTTGCGATTCTCATAGGCCTGGATCCAGGCGCTCGTCTTCATGTCCCCTTTCCGCAGCATCGCGCCGGCCTGCATCGACGTGTGGATCTCGTCGCCGGTGCGATCGAGGAAGCCGGTGTTGATGAAGACGATCCGTTCTTTCACCGCCTGGATGCACGCCGCCAGATTGGCGCTGGTGCGGCGCTCCTCATCCATCACGCCGATCTTGAGCGTGTGGCGGGCGAGCCCGAGCAGATCCTCGATCGCGTCGAACAGATCATTGGCGAAGGCGACTTCCTCCGGACCATGCATCTTCGGCTTGACGATATAGATCGATCCGGCACGGCTGTTGCGCAGCGGGCCGCTACCCTGCAGGTCGTGCAGCGCGATCGCGGCGGAGACGATGCCGTCGAGAATGCCTTCCGGCGCCTCGCCGCCATCGGGCAGCAGCACCGCCGGCGTCGTCATCAGATGGCCGACATTGCGGATCAGCAGCAGCGAACGCCCGGGCAGGGTAAAGGCGGTGCCGTCGGGCGCGACATAGGCGCGATCGGGGGCAAGGCGACGCGTGACGGTCTTGCCGCCCTTGTCGAAGGTTTCCTCCAGATCGCCGCGCATCAGCCCCAGCCAATTGGCATAGGCAAGCACCTTGTCCTCGGCATCGACCGCCGCGACCGAATCCTCGAAATCACAGATCGTGGAGGTCGCCGATTCCAGGATCACGTCGGCAATGCCGGCCGGGTCGCTCTTCCCGATGGGATGGGCGGGATCGATCACCACTTCGATGTGCAGGCCGTGATGAACAAACAGAATATTGTTCCCTGCTCGGCCAACCAGTTGCGCCGGATCGGCCAGCGACAGTGCAGTGCCGTCCCATTCCGCCCAACGCCCCCATGCAAGCGGCACCGCGCGATCCAGAAACGCCTTGGCCCAGCCGATCACCTGCGCACCGCGGGCCGGATCATAGCCCGGACCGGATGCGCTGCCGGGAAGCGCGTCGGTACCGTAGAGCGCATCGTAGAGACTGCCCCAGCGGGCATTGGCGGCGTTGAGCAGGAAGCGCGCATTGAGCACCGGCACGACCAGTTGCGGCCCGGCAATTATTGCCAGTTCGGGATCGACATTGCGGGGATCGACGCGGAACGGCGCCGGCGTGGGCAGCAGATAGCCGATGTCGCGAAGGAAGGCGGCATAGGCGGCCGGGTCATGCGACTGGCCCGCATGGCTGCGATGCCAGGTGTCAATGGCGGTCTGAAGCGCATCGCGGCGGGCAAGCAGCGCCCGGTTGGCCGGCACGAAGCGATCGAACAACGCGGCAGCGCCCTGCCAGAACTGATCGGCGGAAATGCCCGTGCCGGCCAGCACCCGCCCATCGACAAAGTCCGCCAGCGCGGCGGCAACCTTCAAACCCGCCTTGTCCCGATACGCGACCATGCCGACACCTCCCATCCGTGTTGGAGCGATTCTAGCGCACCGACGATACCCGCGGTAGAATGATATAATTCACATCACCCTTTCCTGTGGGTTTCAAATGTTCGATCCCGATTACGATCTGTTCCTCGATATTCTGGATGCCGGATCGATCTCGGCGGCGGCGCGGCGGCGCGGCCTTTCCACCCCCGCCCTTTCGAAACGGCTTGCCCGACTGGAGCAGCGGCTCGGCGCCCGGTTGCTCAACCGGACCACCCGACGGCTGGTGCTTACCGCAGCGGGGAAGGATCTGCTCGACACGCTTTCGCCGATACGCGCCGCGCTCACCGTTGCCGAAAACCGGATTGCGGGCCGCCACAGCTTGGTGCGCGGGCCGTTGCGGGTCACCGCGCCCACATCCTTCGGCCGAATGCACGTCGTGCCGACGCTGCCCAGCTTCCTTGCCACCCATTCCCAGGTCACGCTGTCGATCGACCTCTCCGACGACTTCGTCGATTTGCTGGATGGCCGTCACGACCTCGCGATCCGGATCGCTCGCGAGGTTGGCCCCGGCCTGGTGGGGCATCGCCTCGGTACCAGCCAACGGGTATTATGTGCCTCCCCCGCCTATCTCGAACTGGCTGGGGAGCCGCACACGCTGGCAGAACTGACCCGGCATCGGCTGCTCGCCACCGACAGCCAGTTGCCATGGCGACTGCAAGGCCCGGAGGGGCCCGTTACCCTGGCGGGTCAGAGCTTCGTTGACACCAACTCGAGCGAAGTGGTCCGCGAACTTGCGATCGGCGGCTGCGGGGTCGCGCTTCGGTCGCTATGGGACGTCCGCCACGCACTCAGCGACGGATCGCTGCGACGGCTGCTGCCCAGCTATGCCGGATCGGAAGACGTCGGCGTTTTCGCGGCCCATGCGCCCGATCCTCCTGCTCGGGTCAGCGCGCTGGTAGAACACCTCCAGCAAATGCTGGCGCTGTAGCGCGCCGGCGCATACCAAGACGCTGGGGGCGGTGCCGCCCGATACTGCGACGCGCGCAGAGGCGATTCTCCAAACAGGCCCCTGAAATCAATCAATCGATAGATTGTATTGCACAGCTCGGCTCTTATGCTCTACCGTCCCTATAGGGGACGGGCGATCTCCGAAATCGCGCCGCCAGCCGACGCACGATGCTCTTCATAGCTGCAGGATATTTCCGTGATGAACAGGACAGCGGTGGTAACCGGCGCGAATAGCGGTTTGGGAGAAGCAACCTGCGCGGCACTGGAAGCGGATGGAGACCGCGTTCTGCGCGTCGATCTATCCGGATGTGATGTCAATGCGGATCTGGCGCAGGAGGAAGGGCGAAAGGAAGTCATCCGCAGGCTGTTCGAACTTGCTCCGAGCGGGATAGATGCGGTGGTGACATGGGCCGGAGGCGGCGGTCCGACCCTGGACCTTCTCCGGGTCAATTATTTCGGGACAGTCGTCATCGTGGAAGGGCTGCACCCGCTGCTCGCGATGTCGAAAGCACCCCGCGTGGTGGTAACCACGTCCCGCATGTCGCTCGAGCCAAGCGATGCCGCGCTGGTGGAGTTGCTTTTGTCAGGCGACGAGACCGAACTCGTCGCCCGCTATGGTGACGAAACCACACTGCAACAATATTATATTGCCGCCAAGACCGCAGTAGCGCGGTGGATGCGCCGCGCCGCCATCCATCCCCGGTGGAACGACGCGGGGATCCGGATCAATGCGATCGCCCCCGGCCTGATCGAAACCCCGCGCACCCAAAAGGGCCTGGCAGCGCCCGCGATAGCAACATGGTTGCAGGCCATGCATCCGCAAGCGGAGCAGACACTCTCCAAGGCGACGGAAATCGGCGTTCTGGCGCGCTTCCTCGCTTCCGAAGAAAACAGCCTGCTGATCGGACAATGCATCTTCGCCGACCGGGGAACCGAAGCGATCCTGCGCGGCGACGCGATCTGGTAGCGCGCAGGATCGTCGGCCGCGTCAGCCTTGCGCGCGCAAGGCGGCCGCTTCGATGCCGGCGAGCGCGCAGGCCTCGTCCCTGTCGGACAAGTCCCCCGAAATGCCCACGGCGCCGATCGTGTGTCCCGCCCCGTCGACCAGGAGAACGCCGCCCGCGGCAGGAACGACGCCGCTGGGGGCGATCGGCCCCAGCGAGGCGAGGAACGTCGGCCGCTCCCCCGCCATGTCGCCGATCTTCCGCGACGACATGCCGAGGAACAACGCCCCCGCCGCCTTGCCGAGCGCCAACTGAAAGCGCCCCGTCGAGGCGCCATCCTGCCGCTGATAGGCGATCACATGGCCACCGGCGTCCAGGACAACGACGCCCAGGGGTTTCAGCGCAAGTTCGCGCGCCTTGGCGAAGGCGCCCGCAATGATCGTGGTCGCCTGATCAAGGGATATATGGCTCATCGGTCTTTCCCGTTCTGGTTCATCGCATCGAGCGCGGGCGGCACCGGACCGCCTGTCGCCCAGTCGAGCAGTTCGATTGTATGGACGACCGGGGTTTTGGTCCGGGTTCCGATCTGCATCGCGCAGCCGATGTTCCCGGCGGCGATGACCGGCGCGCCGAGCCGTTCGAGTTGGGCGACCTTCCGCGCGCCCAACTGGCCGGCGATCTCGGCCTGCAGGATATTGTAGGTGCCGGCCGAGCCGCAGCACAGATGCGCTTCGGTCGGTGTCACGACGGTGAAGCCGGCTTGCGTCAGCAGCGCCTTGGGGGCGTCCGTGACTTTCTGGCCGTGCTGCAGCGAGCAGGCGGCGTGATAGGCAACCGCCATGTCGCGTGGCTGTGCCGGCGGCAGGCCGATCTCGGCCAAGAACTCCGTGACGTCGCGCGCCAGTGCGGAGACCCGCTCGGCCTTCGCCGCATAGGCTGCGTCGTTGCGCAGCATGAAGCCATAATCCTTGATCGTCGTGCCGCAGCCCGAGGTGGTCACGATGATCGCGCGCAGCCCGCCTGCCTCGATCTCGCGCGTCCAGGCGTCGACATTCCTGCGTGCCGCGTCGAGGGCTGCCGCCTCCCGTCCCATGTGATGGACAAGCGCGCCGCAGCAGACCTCGCCCGATGCGAAGGTCACGTCATAGCCGCACCGGTTGAGAAGCCGTACCGTTGCCGCGCGAATCTCGGGGCGGAGCGAGGGTTCGGCACAGCCCTGGAGCAGGGCGACACGCCCCCGCGCGCGCGGCACCGGCGAGGACCGCGCCAACGAGGCGGGCGGTGTCGTTCGCGGGGCCAGATCGAGCATCGCTACCATGGGTGCGAAGGCGTTGAAGCGCGCAAGAACGGAGCGAAGCGGCCTTGCCAAGACCGCGAGCCGCAACGCAGCGCGGAAGCGGCGCGGACTGGGCAGAACGAGTGCCAGCAGGCTTCGATAGAGCCGCTGCGACAAGGGGCGTCGATAGCGCGCCTCGATATAGGCCCGCGCATGATCCACCAGGTGCATATAGTGCACCCCCGAGGGGCAGGTCGTCATGCACGACAGGCAGGACAGGCAGCGATCGATGTGCTTGACGACCTTTTCGGTGGGCTCCCGCTCGTTTTCGAGCATATCCTTCATCAGGTAGATGCGCCCGCGCGGCGAATCCAGCTCATCGCCCAGCAGCGTGTAGGTCGGGCAGGTCGCGGTGCAGAAGCCGCAATGCACGCATTTGCGGACGATCGATTCGGATACGCGCATCGCTGGATCGGCGAGGCTCGTCGGCGAGAAGTTAGTCTGCATGCGCCGGCTCCTCGTCCAGGAAACGCCCGGTCTCGAACACGCCGTCGGGATCGAACGCCCGGCGAACCCGCGCTTCCAGCGCCGCGACGCCCGGCGCGCGCGGATGCTGCGCGGGGATCGTCGCCCGCACGGCATCGGGCGCTCGAAGCAACAGCGCCTCTCCGCCCGCCGCGCGTGCGATCGAGCGGACCGGCACGACAGGATCGTCCAAGCTCGCCCAGATCCGCCCCCCGCCCCAGTCCAGCGCGACGCGCCGCGCATGGGAGGCAAGTCTCGCCGCAACCTCCGGTGCACGCCGCGGACCGACATGGATGCACCAAAGCATCGCGCCATCGAGATCGGATCCCGTCCCGGCCTGCCGCCACAACGCATTCGCCATGTCTTCTTCCAATCGCTGCAGGGGACCGAATTCACGCAGCATTTGCGAAAGCAGGGCGCAGCGCGCGACGACCGAAGGCTCGAAGCCGGCGACGCGGAAAAGCGTCGGGCCATCGGGGTGGCGGGCGGCAGCCGAGACTTCCGCATGGCTGCCCAGCGCGCGCATCATCGCCGTGCACGAAGCCGCAGGGCCGAGCCCATCCAATCGCAAGGTCGCCGACACCCTTGGGCGGGGCAGGACCTTGAGCGTCAGTTCGGTCAGCGCGACGAGGCGCCCCCAGCTTCCCGTGACGAGCTTGGAAAGATCGAAGCCGGTGACGTTCTTCACCACCTTGCCGCCCGCGACGAAGACCTCTGATCGTCCGGATACCGCCGTGAACCCCAGAAGATGATCGCGCGCGCTACCGGCAGTCACCCGCCCCGATCCCGCCACCCCGGCAGCGATCACGCCACCGATGGTCGCGGCACCGGCAGGCGCGCCGAACAACGGCCCGTGGTCGAACGGTTCGAACGCCAGCATCTGCCGCTCCGCAGCGACCAGTGCCTCCACCTCGGCCAACGGGGTTCCAGCCCGAACCGTGAGCACCAGTTCGGCGGGATCATAAGCGACCACCCCCGACAATCCGGTGGTGCGAACGATGCGCGCCTCGCGCGGCGCACCGATCCGCGCCTTGCTGCCGCCGCCACGGATCTCGACGCGCACGCCGTCGCGCTTCGCGTCGGCGATCGCGTCGCACAGTTGCTCGGCGCTGTCGGGCTGAACCTGATTCATCAGAACCGCGGAATGTCGGGAAAGGCGTGCCGGCCGCCATGAACATGAACGCGGCCGAGTTCGGCGCAGCGATGGAGGCGCGGAAAGACCTTGCCGGGGTTGAGCAGAAGCTGCGGATCGAAGGCACACTTCAGCCGCTGTTGCTGCTGGAGGTCGATCTCGCTGAACATCGCGGGCATCAGATCGCGCTTTTCCACGCCCACCCCATGTTCGCCCGTCAGGACCCCGCCCATTTCGACGCAGAGGCGCAGAATGTCGTTTCCGAAGGCCTCGGCCTTGGCCAGTTCGCCGGGTCGATTGGCATCGTACAAGATCAGCGGGTGTAGATTGCCGTCGCCAGCATGGAACACGTTGGCGACACCCAGGCCATAATGCGCGGAGAGTTCCTCCATGCGACGCAGGACGTCGGGCAAGCGGCGGCGCGGAATCGTGCCGTCCATGCAGTAATAATCCGGCGCCAGTCGCCCCACCGCCGGAAAGGCCGCCTTGCGCCCCGCCCAGAATGCGAGCCGCTCCACCTCGCTGTTGGAGATCCGACGGGTGACAGCGCCGTTCTCGTCGGCAATGCGGTCGATCTCGACGATCAGATGGTCGCATTCCGCTGCGGGACCGTCCACTTCGACGATCAGCAAGGCGCCGACGTCGAGCGGATAGCCGACGTTGACGAACGCTTCCGCCGCATGAATCGCCGGCTTGTCCATCATTTCCATGCCCGCGGGGATGATGCCCTCGGCGATAACCTGCGCCACGCACGCGCCGGCCTGTTCGGCATCGGGAAACCCCAGCAGGATCGCCCGCGCCCGTTCCGGCTTGGGCAGAATGCGGACGGTGACTTCGGTGACGACGCCCAACAGCCCTTCCGATCCGACGACAACCCCCAGAAGATCCAGGCCTGCGGGGTCGAGATGGCGCCCGCCCAGGCGTACGATCTCGCCGTCCATCAGCACCAGCTCGACGCCCAGCACGTTGTTGGTCGTGAGGCCATATTTCAGGCAGTGCACACCTCCCGAATTCTCGGCGACATTACCGCCGATCGAGCAGGCGATCTGACTGGACGGATCGGGTGCGTAATAGAATCCGGCGCCCTCCACCGCTTGTGTTATCGCAAGGTTGGTCACCCCCGGCTGGACGACTGCGATGCGCTCGTCATAGTCGATGTCGAGCACCTTCTTGAACTTGCCCATGCCGAGCAGCACCGCGTCGGCGAGCGGCAAGGCACCTCCCGACAGGGACGTGCCGGACCCGCGCGGTACCACCTTTACGCCTTGCGCATGGCACCAGCGCAAAATCGCCGAAACCTGCTCGACGGAGTCCGGCAGCACCACTACCAGCGGCGGTTGCCGATAGGCGGTCAGGCCATCGGATTCATAGGGCCGCAGCGCGTCGGGATCGTCGATCACGCCATCCCCGGGGACGATGGCGCGCAGCGCCGCCGCGATCGCGTCCCGATTCTTCAAGGCCGTTGCGTCTGGTACCGGCATCACGATCGACATCAGGCGCCTCCGCTCCCCGGCGACGACACGCCTACCGAGCCGAGGCCGGGGAGATGCGTACAGCCTTCTACCCTATCGTCGATCGCCCGCACGTTGATTTTCCCCTCCGGCGCCCAGGCGCCCTGATCCACGATGCGAGATCTAATTGCATTTTCTGCCGTTCGATAGATATAAAAGTGCATGTTCGTCGCTTCCGCCGAAGGAACAGGCCAGTTTCTTGGCGGCAACGGCGGCGAAGCGAAGCCGGTGTGACGCATGCATCACATCCGTGTCGCGGGAGCCCATCGCAGTTGGGGCGCCGTTCTAAAGATGCCGGGACGCGTATCGCGCGCACCCCGGCAACAGAGCAGGGAGAGACGATGGCTACGGTCCAATATGATGTCGAAGGCTCGGTAGCCATACTGTCGGTCGACTATCCCCCCGTGAATGCCCTGAGCGCAGCGGTACGGGTCGATCTGGGCCAGGCGCTGGAACGCGCGGCCGCAGACCCGGCCGTCGACGCCATCGTCCTCCTCGGGAGCGGCAGGACGTTCGTCGCCGGCGCGGACATCACCGAACTGGGTACCGACAAGTCGCAGGTCCGGCCCAAGCTTACCGACATCCAGGCCAGCCTCGATTCGTTTCGCAAGCCCGTGGTCGCGGCGATCCACGGCACCGCCCTCGGTGGCGGCCTCGAACTGGCGCTGGCCGCCACCGCACGCGTCGCCGTCGCGGGCGCGAAGGTCGGGCTGCCCGAGGTCAATCTCGGGATTCTGCCCGGGGCAGGCGGAACGCAGCGCCTGCCGCGGCTCACCGGGGTCGAAGCGGCCATCGAGATCATCACCACCGGCAAGCAGTTGACGGCGGAGCAGGCGCTCGAACTCGGCATTCTCGATGCCGTTGTCGATGATCTTCGCGCCGGTGCCGTCGCGTTCGCGCGCGCCATGGTGGCGTCAGGCCGCCCCCCCCTTCCCGTCATCGCGCGGGACGACAAGGTGACGGGCATCGGGGCCGAACTGTTCGCCGACGCACGCAACAAGGTGGCCAAAAAGGCCCGCGGCAAGATCGCCCCGCTGGTGGCGATCGATTGCATCGAAGCGGCCTGCACCATGCCCGCCGGTGACGCACTGGCGCTGGAAACGCGCAAGTTCCAGGAACTGTTCGCAAGCGATCAGCGCAAAGCGCTGATGTACTATTTCTTCGCGGAGCGCGAAGCGCGCAAGGTTCCCGGCATCGACGCGCAACCGAAACCGGTGCGCACCGCCGCCGTGATCGGCGCCGGCACGATGGGCGCCGGGATCGCCATGGTCTTCGCCAATGCCGGTATCGACGTCTGGCTTGCCGATATCAGCGATGTCGCGATCCAGAAGGGAATGGCGACGATCCGTCGTACCTATGAGACCTCGGTCGGTCGGGGCTCCCTCGCGCCATCGGCGATGGAACGCGCCTTGTCGCGCATCCGCTCGACGACCGATTATGCGACCTTCGCGCATGCCGATCTGGTCGTCGAGGCCGCGTTCGAGCGGATGGACATCAAACGGGAGATCTTCGCGAAGCTCGATGTGGTGATGCGTCCCGGCGCGATCCTCGCCACCAACACCTCGTCGCTGAACATCGACGACATCGCCGCCGCCACCACCCGTCCGCAGGACGTTGTCGGCGTGCATTTCTTCTCTCCGGCCAATGTCATGAAGCTGCAGGAGAATATCCGCGGCGCGGCGACGTCGGACGAAACGATCGCCACGGTCATGGCGCTGGGCAAGACGCTCGGCAAGAACGTCGTGCTCGCCGGCAACTGCGACGGCTTCATCGGCAACCGGATGCTGCAATATTACACCGGCGAGGCCGAATTCCTGATGGAACAAGGCGCGACGCCCGAACAGATCGATCGGGTGGCGGAACGGTTCGGCATGCCGATGGGCCCTATCTCGATGCGGGACATGAGCGGCCTCGACGTTGGCGTTCTGGTGCGCAAGGCGCGCTTGGCGTCGCTGCCCGCAGGCGAGCGCTTTTCCCCGATCCTCGAACGGCTGGTGGAACAAGGGCGCCTTGGCATGAAGGCAGGCAAGGGCTTCTATCGCTACGAAGGACGCGACAAGCAGCTCGACCCGGAAACCGACGCGATCATCGCGGCCGTTTCGAAGGACTTCGGTATCACGCGGCGCCCCTTCTCCGATGACGAAATCGAATTTCGGCTGTTCGCCCCGCTGGTCAATGAAGGCGCGAAGGAACTGGAGGACGGCACAGCCTTGCGCGCCAGCGACATCGATGTTGCCTGGGTCAATGGCTATGGCTTCCCCGCCCACAAGGGCGGACCGATGTACTGGGGTGAGCAGGTCGGCCTGGAACGCATCTATGCGGCCGCGCTCGAGGCGGCACGGCGCAACGGCCCGCGCTGGGGACCGGGCAAGCTTCTCGAACGGCTGGCACGCGAAGGCCGGGGCTGGAAGGACGCGTAGCATGGCCGCCCGGCAAAGCCTCACGCCCTTGCTCCACCCGCGATCGGTGGCGGTCATCGGCGCATCCGGCGACGTGACCCGGATCGGCGGGCGGGCGCTGCGTCATCTCGTGCAGGTGGGATTCGAGGGCGGCATCTTCCCGGTGAACCCGACCAGAATCGAGGTCCAGGGACTGAAAGCGTGGGCGCGTATCGAGGACATACCCGCGACGCCGGATTGTGCGATCATCGCGCTGCCCACCGGGGCGGTGCTTCCCGCCATCCAGGCCTGCGCCCGCAAGGGAGTGCGCGCGGCGGTGATCTTCAGCTCCGGCTTTGCCGAACTGGGTGCCGAAGGCGAACGGCTCCAACAGCAGATCGTCGCCGATGCCCGTGCCCATGGGATGCGCCTGCTCGGCCCCAATTGCCTGGGCGCCTATAATCTTCATGCGCGCAGCTTCCTTTCCTTCTCCGGGATCTTCGACGATGTGGCGGGGACGGCAGGCCGCCTCGGGCTCGTCAGCCAGAGCGGTGGCTATGCGGGGGAAGTCGTCAAGTCCGCCGGCGATGTCGGGCTGGCGTTCGGCGTCTGGATCACGACCGGCAACGAGGCCGATATCGGCCTGGGCGAAGCACTGGGATATCTCGCGACCAGCAAGGACGTCGACGTCGTGGTCGGCTATATCGAGGGCGTTCGCGATCCGGCCGCCTTTTACGAGGCGCTCGCCGCAGCGCATGCGCGCCGCAAGCCGGTCATCGTCCTCAAGGTCGGCAGAACCGATCAGGGTGCGCGGGCGGCCGCGTCGCACACTGCCTCGCTTGTCGGTTCGGACGCAGTCTACGACGCGGTATTCGCACGTTTCGGCGTGTACCGCGCCCGCACGACAGAAGAGATGCTCGACGTGGCCTATGCCGCAAGCCGCGGACGGTTCCCTCACGGCAAGCGTCTCGCCATTCTCACCAACTCCGGCGGGATCGGCGTTCAGGCGGCGGACTTCGCTGCGGACGAGCAGTTGGAGGTAGCGGCGGTTTCCCCCGAGGTGCAGCGCGAACTGGTGGCGATTTCGCCCAATGGCGCGCCGTTCAATCCGATCGATCTGACCGGCCAGGTTGCCAACGACCCTCCGATGTTCGCGCGCGCGATCGACGCCGTGCTGGGATCAGGCGAGTTCGACATGGCCTATTGCAATGTCGGCCTGATCGCCGGTCTCCCGTTCATTGAAAAGCCCTTGCTGCACGGGCTGACGGAAGCTGCGCAGCGCTTTGCGGACCTTCCCATAGCTGTTTCGGTGACCGCCCCCGACGCGATCGTGAATGCCTATCAAGAGGCCGGCTATCTTTGCTATCGGGAGCCTGCCCGGGCCATCAAGGCATTGGCGGCACTCGCGCAGTTCCACGCCGCATGGGCCACGCCCCTGCCCCCGCGAAGCGCGCAGGGGCGCAGCCCCCGCATCGAAGCCGGCGCACGTTTCTCCGAAGCCGATGGCAAGGCATTGCTGGCTGCCATCGGCATTGCATCGCCCACCGAATATCTGGTCGCCGATGCAGCCGGCGCGCACGACGCCGCGCGCAGGATCAACGGCCCGGTCGCCATCAAGGTCGTATCGGCCGACATCCTGCACAAAAGCGACGTCGGCGGCGTTGCCCTCAATGTCGCGCCGGGTTCCGCTGCGGACTGCGTTGCCGCCATGCAGGCGACCGTGAGTGTGAAGTCGACAGGTCGGATCGAAGGCTATCTCGTCTCGCCGATGATCACCGAGGGGGTCGAATGTTTCGTCGGCACGCACAATGATCCGCTGTTTGGCCCGACGGTGACGTTCGGGCTGGGGGGTGTGGCGGTCGAGCTCCTGAAGGACGTGACGACCCGGCTCGCACCGGTAAGCGCGGCAGAAGCCACGGAAATGATCCGGGGAACCAGGAGCTTCCCGCTTCTCGACGGATTCCGGGGACGGCGGCGCGCCGACATTCCGGCGCTGGCCCGAGCGATCAGCGCCGTCTCGCACCTTGCTGCCGTCAATGCCGATAGCGTGCGGACGATCGAGATAAACCCGCTTCGCGTACTGGACGAGGGTAAGGGGGCAATCGCGCTCGATGCCGTGATCGAGACCCGCCCCCGCCATCCCACGCAACCGCCCCAGGACATATCCTCGCAGGGAGAGCAACGAGCATGACTGATCTAGTGCTACGCGAGACCCGCGAGGATGTCGCCGTCCTCACGATGAACGACCCGACCCGGCTGAATCCGCTGTCGGACGCGATGCGCGCGGCATTGCTGGAGGCGTTCGAAACCGCAGCGTTCGACGACGCCGTCCGCACCATCGTGCTCGCCGGGGCGGGCGGCAATTTCACCGCGGGCGCAGACATTCGACAGCTCATCGTCCCCGGCGGTCCGGACCCGGCCCGCTCGCGACGACGGTTGACGCCGCTGCATCGCCTCATCGAGCTGATTGCCGGTGGACCGAAGCCCGTCATCGCCGCCGTCGAAGGTGCCGCCTTCGGGGCGGGCTTGTCCATCGCCGCCGCGACCGACTTCGTCATCGCCGGCGAAGACGTTCGGTTCGGGGCCGCTTTCGGCAAGATAGGGCTCACGGCGGACTGTGGCCTGATCTGGTCGCTCCCGCAGCGCATCGGCCGAACCCTTGCCCGCGACCTCATGTTCACCGGGCGGCCGGTCAAGGGTCCGGAGGCGCTCGCGATCGGCCTGATCGACCAACTCGTTCCCCCCGGCACCACGCTCGAAGCAGCGTTGGCGAAGGCCGCCGCCTATCGCGGCGTCGCGCCGCTGGCGATCGCAGCGATGAAGTCGGCCTTTGTGCAGGGCCCGGGACCCCTGAGTGACGCCCTTGCGCTCGAACGGCAGCAACAGCCGATGTTGAGCATGACGCAGGATCATGCCGAAGGCCTGGCCGCCTTCACCGAGAAGCGCGCGGCAGGGTTCACAGGGCGTTGATGCCTTGCCGGCAACCCCAATCCGGTCCGCGCCCGTGATACGGATCTTCGCCGCAACGCCCTTCTATCTGCAGGGAGTGGGCGCATTGGCGCATGTCGGGGCAGTCGCGGCCCGTCATGGTCGCAAACCCGGCCTCATCATCGATGCACGGGTGCGACCGCTTGTCGGGGACGCGATCCGGGCCAGCTTCGCGGTCCCGCCACGCGACGTGGCGTTCGCGGGGGAAGTTACCGATGGCAACATCGCGTTTCTGTCCCAGGAAATGGCGGGATCCGATGTCATTATCGGCGTCGGCGGAGGTAAGGCGCTCGATGCCGCAAAGGGCGTTGCCCTGCGGATCGGCTCGCCTTTCCTCTCGGTGCCGACGATCGCCTCCAACGACGGACCCGCCAGTCGCGGCATCGCGATATACGACGACACGCATCAGCTCGTGCGCGTGGACCAGCTGCCGAGCAACCCCGTCGCCGTGATCGTCGACAGCGCGATCATTGCGCGTGCGCCCCCGCATTTTCTCAGGGCAGGTATCGGCGACGCCATCGCCAAGACCTTCGAGGCGCAGGCATGCGCGCGAACAGCGACGCGTACCAAGCAGGGCACGACCGCGACGCACGCCGCTCTTGCCATCGCCGATGCCGCCTACCGCCTGCTTCGAACGCATGCCGAGGCTGCGTTGGCGTCGGTGGCTCGCGGGGAGCACAGCGAGGCATTGGAGGCCACGATCGAGGCTTGCATCCTTTTGAGCGCGCTGGGTTTTGAAAATGGCGGCCTGTCCATCGCGCATTCGGTAACCCGGGGGCTCCTGCGCCTGGACGGCGCCAAGGAACGGCTGCACGGCGAACATGTCGCGTACGGCGTTCTGGTGCAGCTTGTTGTGGAACGCCGCCCGAACGCCACGCTTGTCGAGATGGCGGCATTCCTCACCCGTATCGGCTTGCCTGTTTCGCTCGCGGACCTCGGCGTGCGTGCCGTGACGCCGGAACTGATCGAAACGACGGCGGCGGTCATTCTGTCCAGCCCCCATGTCCGGGCGACGGACCGCCACCTCACGCAAGGAGACATTGCGGCGGCCATTCGCTTCGTCGAGACCCTGCCGGCACGCGCGCCGCGCGCCCCGGAATCCGGCGTCACATACGTAATTTCGCACGGTGCCGGTTGGACGCCTCCTCGCGTCTGCCCTACGCCTGGTGCCAGGAGTGGATGATGGCAATCAATTATGATGCCCTGATGCGGCAGGCGTTTCCTGACCTTGTCCGCAGCTATAGCTGGCGCGATACGATCCTGTATGCGCTGGGACTGGGCATCGGCACCGACCCGCTCGATCCCGCGGAACTCGCGTTCGTCTTCGAGCAGCGGCTTCAGGCGATGCCGACCATGGCCGTCGTGCTGGGGCACCCCGGCTTCTGGTACGATCGACCCGAAATAGGCATCGATCTGCGCAGCGTCCTGCACGGCGAGCAGTCGTTGACAATTCACACCCCCCTTCCGCCGGAAGGAGTCGTGATTGCGCGCAACTCGGTCGATGAAGTCATCGACAAGGGCGAGGGCCGCGGCGCCATTTTGCGCGTGCGCCGAGATCTCATCGACCAAGCCAGCGGCGCGCTGCAATCGACGCAAGTCATGTCGATCTTCTGTCGTGCCGATGGCGGGTTCGGCGGCCCGTCGATGGGCAAGCCGCAGCCGGAAAGCGTGATCCCCGATCACCCGCCAGATCTGTCGATCCTCCGGCCGACCCTTCCGCAGTCGGCGCTGATCTATCGCCTGTCGTCGGACCTCAATCCGCTGCATGCCGATCCTGATGTCGCCAGAGCGGCCGGTTTCGAGCGCCCGATTCTGCACGGTCTGGCGACCATGGGCATTGCCGCCTACGCGCTGATTGCCGGGTGCCGCGCAGGAGATGCGGCGGCACTGCGCGATCTGCGCTGTCGCTTCTCCGCGCCGCTTTTTCCCGGCGAAACCGTGCGCACCGATATCTGGAATCTGGACGACGCGTTCGTCTTCCGGTGCACGGCCGTCGAACGCGACAAGCTGGTGCTGGATCGCGGCAGGGCCGTTTTCGCGTGATCGCCGCCCTTCGCAACAATGGAGAGCCAACGTGACCCCGTCACCACCGGCCGCAACCTATTTCCGCTACCTCGCCGAAGGACACTTCAAGATCCAGCGGTCGCCGAGCACCGGCGAATGGGTGTTCTACCCCCGGACGATCGCGCCGCGCACAGGCGCCACCGATCTGGAATGGGTTGTGCCCAGCGGCATGGGCACGGTCTACGCCACGACCGTAAAGCGCATGAAGCCCCCGATCCCGAACATCAACATCGCGATCGTCGAACTAGACGAAGGGCCGCGGATGATGACGCATGTCGAGGGGATTGCCCCAGAGGATGTCGCGATCGGCATGCGCGTGCGCGCCAAAATCGCGAACGGCCCGGACGACGCGCCCATCCTGGTGTTCGAGCCGGAGAGCCGGACATGAACGCGGCGAGGAACCTGCGCGGCAAGACCGCCTTTGTCGGGACCGCGACCTTCGGCTGCGGCGAAGCACCGGGCTATTCCGCGCTCGAAATCGCTGCGGAAGCGGGGCGGCTCGCCGTCGCGGATGCCGGTTTGCAGCTTGCCGATATCGACGGGCTGTTCATCTGCCTGCCGAACGATTTCCTCTCCGGGCTGACCATCGCCGAATATTACGGCATCCGCCCGAAGATGACGAACAACAGCCGGACGGGCGGCTCGGCCTTTCTGGGCCATGCCGAATGGGCGATGCTCGCGCTCGATGCTGGACTGATCGATTATGCGCTGATCTGTTACGGGTCCAATCAGAGGACCGGCGCGGGGAAGCTGGTCAGCGCCCAGGCCCCCTCGCCCTTCGAGCATCCCTATCGCCCGAACAACCCGGCCGCCTCCTATGCCCTCGCAGCATCGCGCCACATGTTTGAATATGGCACCACCCCGGAGCAACTGGCATCGGTTGCGGTCGCCGCCCGGCAATGGGCCAACCTGAATCCGGAAGCATTTCGACGCGGTCCCCTTTCGATCGAGGACGTGCTGGCGACACGGATGGTCGCCGATCCGCTCCACGTCGCGGAATGCTGCCTCGTCACCGATGGCGGTGCAGCCGTGGTGCTGACCCGCGCGGACCGGGCGAAGGACCTCGCAAAGACGCCGATCGCCCTGCTCGGCACGGCATCGGCGACCTGGCACAGCGAAATCGCCCAGCTGGCCGATCTGACCGTCACCGCCGCCAGCGAATCCGGTGCCCGCGCTTTCGCGCAAGCGGGCGTGACGCCTGCGGACATCGACGTCGCCAATCTCTATGACGCCTTCGCGATCAACACGATCCTGTTCCTCGAAGATCTCGGCTTCTGTCCGAAAGGCGAAGGCGGCCGGTTCGTGGAGAGCGGGGCGATCCGTCCCGGCGGATCGTTGCCGGTCAACACCAATGGCGGCGGCCTGTCGTTCTGCCATCCCGGCATGTACGGCCTCTTCACGCTGGTGGAGTCGGTTCGCCAGCTGCGCGGAGAAGCCGGCGAACGCCAGGTCCGAAATGCCCGCCTCGCCCTCGCACACGGCAACGGAGGCACGCTGTCCAGCCAGGCGACGTGCATCCTCGGCCTGCCCGAAACGATCTGAGGAAGCCGCCGATGTCCATCCGCTCGCAGAACGACGGCTCGGTAGTCACGGTGACCATCGATCGCCCGGCGAAGAAGAATGCACTCGATCTCGGCATGCGGATCGACCTGGCCCGCGCGTTCGAACAGATCAAGGCGGACTCCTCCCTCCGCGCCGTCGTTCTCGCCGGCGCCGGCAGCGACTTCTGCGCAGGCGCGGATGTGCGCGAAATGGGCGGCGCCAACATTGCCGAGTCGATGGCGCGGGTCGAGATATTGCACCGCATGGTTCGGAGTGTCGTCCGCACCGACATTCCCGTGATCGCAGCGATACGGGGCGTTTGCGTCGGCGTCGGCTGGTCGCTGGCACTCGCATGCGATTATGTGATCGCCGCGCCGGACGCGCGCTTTCAGTTCGCCTTCCGCCAAATCGGGCTCGCCCCCGATGGCGGCGCGGTGCATCTCCTGTCGCAAAATCTCGGACCGATCCGCGCCAAGGCTCTGGTCTATTCGGGCCAGATGGTCACCGGCGAGCAAGCTGCCACGCTGGGCTTGGTCAGCGAACTCGCGCCGGCAGAGGACGTCGTCGCGCGCGCGCAGCGGCTCGCAGCGGAACTGGCAAGCGCGCCCACCCTCTCGCTTCGCATGTCGAAACGCCAGTTCACCGCAGCCGAAAATCAGACGTACGAGGAGGCGCTGGCGGCAGAGGTACTGATGCAGCCGCTCCTCGTGCGATCGGAGGATTTCCGAGAAGGGACTGCCGCTTTCAAGGAGAAGCGCAAGCCCAAGTTCATCGGTGCCTAGGATAGCCGAAACCAAGGCTTCCTTCCGTAAAAGTTCGAGACTGAAAGGCTCAGACCATGGATTTTTCGACCTACCCCGACTTGTTCAAGTTCGAACTCGCAGATGGCGTGCTCACGGTAACGCTCAACAACCCGGCGCAGATGAATGCGATTTCCACCGTGATGGACGACGAACTGCCGCGGATCTTCTTCGAGGCCGATCGCGACAAGCGCGTCGAGATCATCGTCCTGACCGGCGAGGGCCGTGCGTTCTCCGCCGGCGGCGACCTTGAGGGCATGAAGAAGAATCTCGACGGGATCGACAACTTCCTTGCCGGCTACCGCAACGGCAAGCGCTTCATGCAGCTGATGCTCGACACCGAGAAGCCGATCATCGCCAAGGTGAACGGGGACGCCGTCGGCATGGGTTGCACCCTCGCCCTTTGCGCCGACATCGTCGTCGCCAGCGATGGCGCGCGCTTCGGCGATCCGCATGTGCGCGTCGGCCTCGCCGCCGGCGACGGCGGGGCCGTGTTCTGGCCGCATAATTCGGGTTCGGCGAACGCGAAATATTTCCTGATGACGGGCGATCTGATTTCCGCCACCGAGGCGAAGGAAATCGGGCTGATCGCCAAGGTCGTGCCGCAGGACGGGCTGGACGCCGAGGTCGCGCGGATCATCGGCAGGCTGAAAAGCAACTCCTCGGTTGCCGTCCGCTTCTCCAAATCGATCCTCAACATCCCGCTGCGCCAGGCGCTCGCCAGCTCGGTCGACGCGGGCTTCGCGCTGGAAAGCATTTCGAGCCAGCTCCCGGACCATCGGGAAGCGGTCCACGCCTTTGTCGAAAAGCGGAAGCCCGATTTCAGCCGGAAGTGAGGCGTGGCAGACATGTCGGCGAGCGCGGGCAAGATTGCCGTGGTGACCGGCGCGGCGCAGGGGATCGGTCGTGCGATCGCCCTGCGGCTCGCCGCGGACGGCGCCGATATCGCCTTGCTCGATCTGGATGGGCCGGCAGTGCGATCGGTCGCTCAAGAAATCGAGACGCTCGGACGACGCGCGCTTCCACTGGAGACCGACATGCTCGATCGGGCCGCCATCGCTGGCGCGTTCGCGACCATCGCGTCAACGCTCGGACCTGCGGATATCTTGGTCAACAATGTCGGCCAGAGTGCGCGGGAACGCGCCGCCCCCTTCTGGGAGGCGCGTGCAGAGACCGCAGATTTTCTACTGCGCATCTGCCTCCACACGGCGATGGACGCATCGCGCGAGGCCGTTCCGGCGATGCGCAGTAGAAATACCGGGAGGATCATCAACATCTCCTCCGACTCGGCCTTTGTCGGCAGCAAATCATCGGCCGCATATGCGGCGGCAAAGGCCGGCCTGATCGGATTCACCCGCTCCTTGTCGCGCGAATTGGCGGGGAACCGGATTACCGTGAACGCTATTGCGCCCGGCTATATTCGCACGCGGGCAATGGAGCTGCTTCCCGCAGCGTTCGTGCACAAGGCAATCGAAGAAACGCCGCTCGGGATGCTGGGCGAGCCGAGTGACATCGCCCACGCCGTCGCCTTCTTCGCAAGCGATGCAGCACGCTATGTCACCGGGCAGACGCTGATCGTGAATGGCGGGCGCTGGATGAATTGACCGGCAGGAAAGGGGCTTGGTGCACTGATTGATTTCGCAATCGCCGTGGAAGCAACGCAGGAGATCGTCCGATGACGCGCTATGATCCCTTCACCGATCAATCGCCCTTCCCGTGGAAGCTGGTCGAGCAGGATCGCGCGATGTGCCCGGTTCACGCAGCGCAAGGCCCGCAGAATTTCGACTATCACCGAGTCAACACCTACGACCTCGTCCGCGAGGTAAGCCGGCGGTTCGACGCATTCTCGAACAAACTCGGGGTTCAGCCCTTGGGGGCCTATCCGGAAGAAGAGCAGGTGCTGGAGTTCGCCGATCCGCCGGAGCATACGCTGCACCGCCAGTTGATCGGAAAAGCCTTCTCCGTCGCGCGGGTGAACGAGAAGCTGGATCGCATTCAGCAGATCGCGGACGACCTGGTGGACGCAATCGCCCGGCGCGGGAACCGCTTCCGCCTCCGCTATGATTTCGGCCGTCTCCTCCCGGCGCAGGTAATTGCCGAGATCCTGGGTGTTCCGATCCACGACCAGGCGCAATTCATCGCCTGGTCCGAAATCATGGAGGCAGCGTCGAACGAGATCGAGCCGTCCCCGGAATCGATCGCCGCCAATACGGCCTTTCTAGACTATGCTCGGACGCAATTGTCGCAACGGCTGGCGCAGCCGCGCGATGATCTTTTGAGCTCGATCGTACACGCGGAAATCGACGGCGCACGCCTTACGCTGACGCAGGGCGCTGCGATGGTCCGGCTGCTGCTGGCGGCGGGCAACGGCACCACGTCGATCGCCATCTCGAACCTGATCTTCCTTCTGGAGACCAATCCCGACGCAAAGAAGCGCCTGCTCGACAACATGGAGATGCTGCTCGACTCGGCCGTCGAGGAAGGGCTGCGCTTCGATTGTCCGGTGCAGGGCAATTTGCGGGGCGTCACGCACGATACCGAGATCGGCGGCCACCGGGTTATTGCGGGGGACCGGGTATACGCCTTCTACGCTTCCGCCAATCACGACCCGGCCCGGTATGATCGTCCCGACGAATTCGTGATCGATCGCGACTGGAGCAAGGAAGCGCGCCATTTCGCGTTCGGCTATGGCATCCATTTCTGCCTTGGCGCGGAACTGGCACGCGCCGAGACGAAACTGGCCGTCCGTACGCTCTACGAAAGGCTGCCGAACCTGCGCCTGCGCCCCGGTTTCACGCCCGAGCAAGTGCCAAGCATCACCTTTCGTACCTGGCGTGAAGTGGAGATGGAGTTTGACGGCGTCGCCGCCCCGCGCCTCAGCGCGCCGCATGTCGCAAATGCCGATACGACGTAGACCATCCGGCAGCCACGGCACCGCTCGCCTTCATGCGGCGGCCCCGGCGCGCGCGGTCGCCGGAAGTGCATCGGCGCCGGCGAGGGGCGCATCGCCATGCTGGGGCGGACCGACGAACACCGGGGGCGTGGCTGCAACCATCAGGACTGGGACGGATGGTCATCCGCCGGCCGCCGCCGGATCAGTGCTTCCTGGGTCACCGACGCGAGAACGGCGCCCTCTTCGTCGAACAGCGTTCCGCGATTGAACCCCAAGCCTCCCCCGGCAAACGGACTTTCAACGGCGTAGAGCAGCCGATCGATTCGCTGCGGCGGACGGTGAAACCAGATCGCATGGTTGAGCGACACCGAGGCCAAGCTGCCGTCGTGTAGCTGGGGGGCGTGCATGATCCGGCCGGCGAAATTGGCGCAGGCGTCCGTCACATAGGCCAGGGTGGCATAATAGCCGATCGCGTCTCCGTCGCCCGGCGGCGGCACAGGGCGCAGCCAGGCGGTACTTTTCGGGCTGCCGCCGGGCTTGCCAAGTCCCTCCTCGGGGTCGGCAAAATAGATCTCCGCCGCGACCCTGTTGGCCACGCGCCGCACGATCAACGGGTCGAGCTCGTCCGCCCGATCGAGCACACATTGGCGATGCGATCGCAGCGCCGCGAGGGGCGGCATCGACGGCGCGGGGGTTGCGTGCGCCGGCTGGCCCGCTTCCCATTCATGAAAACTGACCTCCGCACGAAAGGCTTCCTGGCCGGCCTGCCATGCGCTCACCCGCCGATGGGCAAAGCCGCGGCCGTCCCGGGTCCGCTCGACACGATACAGAACCGGCGCCGACGCGCGGGCGCCGCGAAGAAAGAAGGCGGAGAGCATATGCGGCATGCGGCCAGGCGCACTCAGCATGGCCGCCTTCACGGCCAAGGCCAGATACTGGCCACCGAAAACCTCACCACCCGCGTTCGAGTCGTTGGAGACGGAGTGCCACGCATCGGCACCGGCCGGGCGGAGCTGGAGCAGTTCGGTCAGGTCGGCCGACGCCTCCCCCGTCTGATGCTTCATCGCCAGATCTCAAGCTGAGACGCGGCGTAGACAGCAACCGCCGCTCGGTTTATCGATCGATCATTAGATAGTTTATCGGGTTGTCGAGGGCAAGGGGAGAGATGCGCATGAGCGGCGCACCGGAGTTTCTGTATGAACAAAGCGGTCCCATCGTCACGCTGACGCTGAACATGCCGGACCTGCGCAATCCGGTGTCGGAGCCGGCAATCGTGGCTGGACTGGTATCGGCGGTCGACCGGATCAACGGCGACGGCAGCGTCCGCGTCGCCATCCTGACAGGCGCGGGATCAGCCTTCTCGTCCGGCGGCAATTTGAAAGCGATGGCAGCGCCCGACGGCAACGCGAACGCGGCGCCGATCGACAACCGCAAATGGTATGTCGATGGCATCCAGCGCGTCCCGCTGGCCCTGGAACGGCTCGAGGTTCCGATCATCGCCGCGGTGAACGGGCCGGCGATTGGCGCCGGCTGCGACCTTGCCTGCATGTGCGACATTCGCATTGCCGGACGCAGTGCAGCCTTTGCCGAAAGCTTCGTCAAGGTAGGCCTGGTCCCGGGAGACGGGGGCGCATGGCTGTTGCCGCGCGCGATCGGCCAATCGCGCGCGCGCGAAATGGCATTTACCGGCGACATGATTTCCGCGGAGAAGGCGCTTGCCTGGGGACTGGTGTCCGAGGTGGTGGAGGATGCCGACCTGCTCGACGCGGCAATGGCATTGGCAAAGCGGATTGCCGTGAACCCGCCCCAGGCGGTCCGCCTGACGAAACGTCTGATGACCTTCGCCCAGGACAGCACGCTCGAACGGGTGCTGGACATTTCCGCGGCGATGCAGCCACTCGCGCACGCTACGGCGGACCATCGCGAGGCGCTGGACGCCTTTATCGACAAGCGGAAGCCGCAGTTCACGGGGCGTTGAAGGGCCGCGCTCCACAGGCAGGCCTGGAGATTTCGGGATCGGGGAGACGAGACGGCGGCACCGCCTTCCCCAAGCCACATCCTCGCGAGCGGCGCCCCTGCATCACTGCTCCGGGGGCGAAAACAGCATCTCGCCGACGATGTTGAGGCCATAGCCGCCCAGGCTGCCAATGGATCGGCCCGAAGGATTGCGCAGCAGGATCATGTCGTGAATGCCCAGGTCTGCCAGCACCTGCGCACCGAGACCGTAGCTGCGGCGATCCATCGGGTTGACATCCGGGCCCGCCGAAACGTGGGTCTTGGCCGGCGGCAAGAGCACCAGGATGACGCCGGTGCCATGTTCGGTGATCCGCCTGATCGCCTTCGGGATTAGCCCCTGGCGGGGGCCGGGCACCCCGAGCAGATCGTAGAAGGCGGACGCGACATGGACGCGCACCAGGGTTGCTCCCTCGGACAGCACTGCGCCTTTTTGCATGACATAGGCGCGCGTCCCGTCGATCTTGCTCTCGTACACCGCCATCGTCCAGCGGTCACCGAACTCGGAAACGAACTCGGACTGCGCGACGCGTTCGATGAGGCGATCGAACCGCATTCTGTGCGCAATCAAATCGCGGATCGTGCCGATCTTGAGATTGTGCTCGCGGGCGAAAGCGACGAGGTCCGGCCCGCGCGCCATCGTCCCATCCTCTTTCATGATCTCGCAGATCACGCCGGACGGATTGAGGCCCGCCAGGCGCGCCACGTCGACGGCCGCCTCGGTATGGCCGGCGCGCACCAGCACGCCGCCGTCACGCGCGACGAGCGGAAACACGTGCCCGGGCGTGACAAGGGTTTCGGGGCCGCCCGCCGCGTTGATCGCAACGGCGATGGTTCTGGCACGGTCCGCGGCGGAAATACCGGTCGTCACCCCTTCGCGCGCTTCGATCGAGACGGTGAACGCCGTCTCATGGGGCGACTTGTTCTCCTTGGTCATCATCGGCAGCTGGAGTTGCGATACCCTCTCGCGCGAAAGCGCAAGGCAGATGAGGCCCCGCCCGTGGGTCGCCATGAAATTGATGGCATCCGGCGTCGCCATCTGCGCCGGAATCACCAGATCACCTTCATTCTCGCGATCCTCATCGTCCATGAGGATGAACATGCGGCCGTTGCGCGCTTCGTTGATGATCGCTTCCGCGGACGACTTCGCCGCGTGGACTTCGCTTTCCGACATCCTGCCTCCTGGCCTGCGGGTCGACATGGCAGCGCCTGCAGCCTCCCCTCGAGCCTTGATATTTATCAAACAACTGATAGGTTGAAAACAGGAGAGAGAAATATGCGCGTCAGCCAGCTTTCACGGTCGTTGGGTGAAACGAACGTCATTTCCAGCGACGAGCATGAGAGCGATCCCGTCGTCAAATCGGCGGGACGCGTGCTCAAAATACTGGAACTGTTCGACATCCTTCGGCGCGAGGCGCCCGTTTCGGAAGTCTCCAGCCTGTTGCACATGCCGCAATCGAGTACCTCCATCTTGCTGCGCAGCATGGTGGTCCTCGGCTATCTCCAGTTCAATCCGGAAAGCCGGATGTTCAAGCCGACGACGCGAGTCGCACTGCTGGGGAGCTGGATCAACGGTCCGATGATCAGCGACGGCCGCCTCATGCAACTGATGGAGCGGATCAATGCACGCACCAGCATGTCGGTGGTGCTCGCTGCACGGAACCGGGTGTGGTCGGAATATATCCATGTGGTCCAGTCGCCCAACCCGGTACGCCTGTTCATGGTCAAGGGTTCCAGGCGTCCGCTGGTCCGCTCCGGGACGGGTCTGGCCCTGCTGGCCGGCCTCTCGGACCCCGAGATCAAGCGGATCGTCATCCGCACCAACGACGAGGCGGGTCGCAACGGTCAGCAGGTCGGCATCTCGACGCTGATGGAACAGGTTGTGCAGACGCGACAGAACGGCTGGGCCTTCACCTTCGACACGATCACGAAAGGCGGCGGGATGATCGCGATGCGCCTGCCGATGCTCGAAAACAACGAAGAACTGGTCCTCGGCCTGGCGGGGCGGACCCAGCAGCTCAAGGACAATCTCGAGGAGTATCTCACGGTGATGCGCGAGGAAATCGCACGCAAGCTCGCCTGAACGGCCGTCCTTTCCGGGCGGCCCACCCCATCACGATCGTAGCACCGCGTGGTTTGCAGCCGCTGGCTCCCATCCTCGTCTCGTCACCAGTCTCCCACCCCGCAGAAAAAGTCGAACGCAACGGAGACGCCATTTGCAGACGTTTCATCCCCAACCCATCGCCTGGCCGGACAATGCCGCGTCGATCCGTGCGCAGGTTCGATCGATCATCGCCGCCCATCCGCGGCACCCGGATCCCGCCAAACGCGCGAACAGCTGGGCCGTGGCCGATCCGGCGTTCAGCGCAAGGCTGGGCGCCGAAGGTCTGATCGGCATGACGTGGCCGAAGGAATATGGCGGCCATGCGCGGTCCAACCTCGAGCGCTACGTGGTGCTGGAGGAACTGCTGGCCGCAGGCGCACCGGTCGGTGCGCATTGGATCGCCGACCGGCAGACCGGTGGAATGCTGCTGCGCTACGGCCATGAAACCGAAAAGCAGCGCTGGCTCCCCGGCATGGCGCGCGGCGCAATCTTCGCCTGTATCGGCCTTTCGGAGCCGAACGCCGGCTCCGACCTCGCCTCGGTCCGGACCCAGGCGCGCAAGCGCGGCGACCGATGGATCATCGACGGGCAGAAGGTCTGGACGACCGGCGCGCATTTCTCGCACCTGATGATCGCGCTCGTGCGTACCGCGGAAGGCTCGCAGCGCAACGAAGGGCTGAGCCAATTCGTCATCCCGATGGATGCGCCGGGCGTGAGCATCAAGCCGATCATCGATCTCACCGGCGGCCATGATTTCAACGAGGTGTTTTTCGACGGCGTCGAGCTGCCCGAGACGGCATTGGCCGGGATCGAGGGCGAAGGCTGGAAGCAGGCGACGGCGGAACTGTCGCTGGAGCGATCGGGGCCCGAACGCTATCTCTCCTCCACCGCCCTGTTCCTCGAACTGCTGCGGCATGTGGGCGAGAGCCCGGACCCCGCCGTCCGGCAACTTGTCGGGCGCCTCGCCGCAGACATGTGGACGCTGCGCATGATGTCGGCAACGGTGGCCGCGAAGCTCGCCGATGGCGAGGATCCGGCGCTGGAAGCCACCATCGTCAAGGATCTCGGCAACAGCTTCGAACAGGCCATGCCGGGCCTGGTCCAGGCGACGATCGATATCGATCCGGCGAGCACCACGGCCCTCACCCGGGTGCTGGAGCATCTGCTGCAGGTCGCCCCCTCCTTCTCGCTGCGCGGCGGCACGCGCGAGATTCTGAAAGGCATCATCGCGCGGGGACTGGGATTGAGATGAACGAACAGCAGAACATGTTGAGCGACATGGCCAATGGCGTGTTCGCCGAGCTTCGCGACACGCCCGCAGCCGAAGCATGGGCCAGGATCGAGGCGCTCGGCCTGCCATCGTTGCTGATCCGCGAGGCCGATGGCGGGTTCGGTGGAAGCTGGCAAGATGCGCTCGTCGTCTTTCGTCTCGCCGGCCACCACGCCCTGTCCACGCCGCTCGTCGAAGCCATTCTGGCTGCCGGTGCGGGAACGCATCTCGGCTTTGCCGGCCGGGGAACGATCGCGTCGCGCAGCGAAGGACGCTTGGAGAACGGGCGATTTACCGGCACGCTGGCAGGTGTCGTGGCAGGGCCGCGCGCGGACTTCGTCGTCGCCCCGCTGGGAGACCGGTCGGTGGTCGTCGACCTCTCCCAGGCACGATTCGTGGAGGAGACGCACTTCTCGGGTGCCAGCCGCACGGTGATCGGCATCGACGGAGCACGCGCCGCGGCGAGCGAGCTACGCATCTTCGCCCTCGGTGCATTCGCGCGCTCCGCGCAGATTGCCGGTGCGCTCGATGCAGCGCTCGTGATGGCGGTGCACTATGTCAACGAACGCTGGCAATTCGGCAAGACGCTGGCGAAGTTTCAGGCCGTCCAGCAAAATCTGGCGACGTTCGCATGCGAGGCGGCCGCCGCAAATTGTGCGGCGATGGGTGCGGCACAGGCGCTCGATCGCGGCGACGGCGCGTTCGAAGTTGCCGCCGCGAAGCTCCGCGCAAACCAGGCGGCGGGCATCGGCACCGCGATTGCGCACCAGGCGCATGGCGCCATCGGCTTCACGCACGAATTTGGCCTGCACCCGCTTACCCGCCGCTTGTGGTCGTGGCGTTCGGAATTCGGCGGCGACGCCTATTGGGCAAATCTGCTGGGGGCAGGCATCCTGGCGCGCGGCGCGGACCATTTCTGGGCCGATCTCGCGGCGCGTACCGACTGAAAACCCGTTTTGGAAATGCGCCGCAGCGCAATGAGCGGCACCGGCGTCCGGCCGGAACGTTCCGCCGGACGCCGAATGGCAGGCCCTGCCCGACTTTATGCCAGGCCGTGTTCCTTGCGGATTTCCACCTTGTTGATCTTGCCGCTCGCCAGCTTGGGAAGGTCAGCAACGAAGACGATCGATTTTGGGCATTTGTAGCCGGCGATCAGGGTCCGGCAATGCGCGATCAGTTCGGCCTCGGTCACGCTTGCCCCTTCGCGCAATTCGATCACCGCACGCACCGCTTCACCCCATTTTTCGTGCGGCACCCCGATGACGGCGGCGTTCGCCACGGCCGAATGCTGGTAGAGCGCCTCTTCCACCTCGCGCGAATAGATGTTCTCGCCGCCGGACGAGATCATGTCTTTCTTGCGGTCGACGAGGTAGAGATAGCCGTCCTCGTCGAACTTTCCCACGTCGCCGGTGTGCAGCCATCCGTCGCGTAGCGCTTCGATCGTCGCGCTCGAATTGTTCCAATAGCCGCGCATCATGATCGGCCCCCGCAGCAGGATTTCGCCCGGTGCACCCACGGGGCAATCGACGCCCGCCTCGTCCACCGTGCGGATCTCGACGCCCGGGAACGGAATGCCGATCGACTGGAGCCTGCGCAGGTCGCGCTCGTCGCCGTCGGGGCGATGCGCCTCGATGGGCAACACCGTCCCCGATCCCTCGGTCTGGCCATACATCTGGAGGAACACCGGCCCGAGCAAGGCGAGGCCGCGCCGCAACAGCGCAACCGGCATCGCCGCCGCCGAATAGAGGATCATGCGCAGGCTGCTGAGATCGAACGCCTCGATCTTCGGATGATCGAGCAGCATCTGGATCATCGTTGGCGCCATGTGGGTGATGGTGATCTTTTCATCCTGGATGGTCTGCAGGATCCGCTCCGGGTTGAAGTCGCGGTGCAGGAAGACGGTTCCCGCGCGCCAGCTCTGGCCGAGCGAGACGTCTTTCGCCCCCACATGGAACATCGGCATCATCAACAGCATCCGGTCCTCCGGACCGGCAGCCATGAGCGTGTTGTTGGTGTTGGCGACACTCACTTTGGTACCGTGCGTCAGCATCACGCCCTTGGGGCGACCGGTCGTGCCGCTGGTGTAGATGATATAGCAGATGTCGCTGGCGCGCGGTTGATAGGAAACCGCGGCATTCCCCGATTCCATCACATCGTCATAGCTTTCCGCCCATTCCGGCGCGGTGCCGATGCACACGAAATGCTCGACGCTGGTGAGCGCGGGCCGCAGCCCATCGATCATGGATGTGAATTCTTCTTCGAACACCAGGATCTTCGGCGCGCTGTCGCGGACGATATACTCGACCTCCGGCGCCGCGAAGCGAAAGCTGACCGTAGCGGTGATGTACCCCCCCACCTCGCCCGCCGCATAGACTTCGCAGATCTCCAGCCGGTTGCGGCTCATGACGGCGACTCGCTCGTGCGGCAGCAGACCGCGCGCCGCCCAGGCAGAAGCAAGACGCCGCGCGCGGGCATGATATTCCGCATGAGTCAGCGTGCGCCCTTCGAAATTCCAGGCGACCCGTTCCCCATAATGCCGGGCGTTTGCCTGCAAGATGCTCGAAAGCGTGAATGTCTCTACGTTATTCAAGTTTGCCTCCATCAGGGCACGGGAAGGTTGCACGCCGCTTCGCCGGGCATCCGCGCAGGGAACATCCGCAGCCACGCGCTCGGTTTGAACTGGACGAGGAGCAGCGGCCCGGCCGCCGGGCGTTAGGCAGCGGCGGGCCGAGCCGGATCGGTCGATGGTCCGAGCTCCAGCCCGCACAGATCCTCACGTTCAGCCCTCACCCAATGCAGCCAAAGCCGTGGCACTCAGCGCGCCTGAGCCGCTGCTTTCGTGGCGGACACCTCGCGGGTTTCGCGCGATCCGTCCACGGAAGCTCGCAATAATTCTATCGGTCGTCAATTAGATTATTTGATGGCCGTGCAGGCGCAGCGCGCGCCGCCGGCAGCGCCCTTGACTCGAAAATTGCCATTCTTCATATCGGACGATAGATAGATTTTGCGGCTAGCGGGAGAGTGTGATGAAGCCGTTCGTATTGA
The DNA here is from genome assembly GCF_002091475.1 of Sphingomonas azotifigens NBRC 15497. Taxonomy (GTDB): domain Bacteria; phylum Pseudomonadota; class Alphaproteobacteria; order Sphingomonadales; family Sphingomonadaceae; genus Sphingomonas; species Sphingomonas azotifigens. The sequence goes on along the minus strand of NZ_BCTR01000027.1, from coordinate 126,744 downwards.
GTTGCGACTCGCATGTGGTCGAGCCGAAGGACCTTTGGGCCGAACGGCTCCCTGCGAGCCTGCGCGACAGGGCGTTCCGTTCGCGCAAGGACGAGAAGAACTTCTTCGTCGAAGCGAACGGCATGACGCTGCTGAAGATGCAGGTTGCCGACGGGGTTTCCGGCAACGAGAAGATCGGCAGGTACGAAATCGACCTCCGCATCAAGGACATGATCCGCGATGGCGTCGATGCCGAAGTCATCTATCCCACCACCGGTTTGCTTACGCCCCGGCTCAACGATCGCGACCTGGAGCTGGCATCCTGCGAGGTGTACAATGATTGGGTGCTGAAGCATTTCGAGGCACATCCCGATATCTTCGTTCCGGCGGCGATCCTGCCGGTTTGCTCGATCGAAGACGCGGTTGCCGAGCTCAAGCGCTGCGTCTCCCTAGGCTATCGGACCGCGATGATCCCCGGTCGACTGCCCACAGAGGTGCCGAAATACAATTCGGATGCATGGGACGCGCTGTGGGAGGTGGCGGCTTCGGCGAAACTCCCGATGATCCTGCATTCGGGAACCGGCGGCGAAACCACGATGGAGCGCGGTTTCGGTGCCGCCCTCATCAACTATATGCTTTCGGGGCGTGGCCCCATCGACTCCGTCGCCTATCTCGTCGCGAGCGGCGCGCTGGACCGCTTCCCGGATCTCACGGTGGCGACCATGGAATGTGGGTCGTCCTATCTCAATTATCTCGCGGAAATACTCGACGAGATCTATCCGGCGCACATTCATTACGTGCGCCCCAAGCTCAGCCGGAAGCCGAGCGAAATCATTGCCCAGCAGGTCAAGGCGGCGTTCTCGCACGATCGCTCTGCCGTCGAAAACCGTCATGTGCTGGGCCACCAGACGCTGATGTTCGCCACGGACTATCCGCATCTGGAAGGTTCCTTCCCCTATTCTCGTGAAGTCATTGCGGAAAACTTCCGAGACATCGCCATCAGCGAGCAGGAAAAGGCCGATATTCTCGGCCTGACGGCGGCCAAGCTGTTCGGGATTGCCAACCCGAAGGTTCTGACGGACGCATGAGGCTCGGCGCGGCGTGCGCATGGGAGGACATCTCCCGTGCGCACGCCACGTCCAATAAATTGATACGGTTGCGAGAGGAGCAGCGCTGATGGCAGCGAGATCACTGGCCGGGATTCCGGGCAATACGGATATCATGATCGTGGGGTGCCTGCGCACGCCGCACCTGGTGACGGAATATCCCGTCAGCTACCGCGACGTCGACGCGGACGCGCGCTTCGGTGCGGCCATGTTCGGCAAGATGGGGGTGGTGCCCGGCTCGATGGTGATGTGCACCTCCGGCTCGTCCGAATATGCCCATTTCTGGCCCTACCAGCTTGCCGTCGAATCGCTCGAAGCGTGCGTGGCGATCGGCGAGAACTTCATCTTCGACGCCGGGCGTGCGGAGATGTTCATGCGCCGCTTCCCCATCAAGGTCGCCTTCGGCATCTCCGATGCGATCTTGGACGGCATGGCCGCGCTCAACCTCGACACGCGCAAGGCGTTCGCGCCGGCCGAGATGATCTGCGCGCGTGACGGCGCCGCGGATCGCTTGGCGGCGCTCGGCTTCGCACCGTGGCGGATGGTCAGCCTGGGGATCGCGTTCGGGTTCGTTTCTCCGGAGGGCGAGACTTTCTACGATCGCGACGAATGGCTGATCGAGGAAGCCAATGGCGAGTTGCTGATCACTGCCTTGCAGAACCGGGCCAGCCCGGTCGTGCGGCTTCGCACGGGGGTGAAGGGATCGGTAAGCGCCAGCCACGATTTCACGCTCCACTAAGGCGTCGGCGCGAATGGCGGTGCGGCGGGAACCAAGATGGTCCTTCCGGATGCGGCAATCAGGCCGCGTTGCCGAAGGAACCGCACCGCACCGGCAGAACCATGAGCTTCGCGTACGATCGTCCGTCGGACTCCTCGGAGACACGCATGTCTGATGCAATTCACAGCCTGTCGCTCTACACCGTCCTGGAAGAGCATGTCCGCTCCTATCCCGGAAAGGTCGCCCTGTCCTGCGGCGATCAGCGCTACACCTTTGCCGAGACGCTCGGCCGGGTCGATCGGTATATCGACGCGCTCGCGGGCGCCGGCGTCGGACGCGGCGATCGCATCCTGTGGCTGGGGCAGAACTCGCACCGCATTCTGGAGACCCTCATCGCCGCCTCGCAGCTCGGGGCGATGCTGTGTCCGGCCAACTGGCGGCAGAGCAAGAGCGAACTGGCCGATCTGATCGACGACCTCGAGCCCTCCATCGTGCTCTGGCAGGAAGAGGAAGTCGGCGACGAGATCCGCGCCGCCCGTGCGCTGGCGCGCTACGCCGGCGGGTTATGGCTGCAGCATGATGGGCAGGGCGAAGACTCCTACGAGCATTTCGTCGCCTCCGGATCCGAGGGCGGACAGGGCGAGCGCGAGGTCGATACGCGCGACACCGCCCTCATCATCTACACGGCGGCGTTCGAAGGGCGCCCGAACGGCGCGATGCTCAGCCAGAACACGATCCTCCTCGAGAATCTCGTCCTGGCGCCCACCCAGAAACTGTCGAACGAGACCGTCTTCCTGGCGGTGGGACCGCTGTTCCATCTGGGCACGCTGATGTTCTGCCTCGCGGTGTTCCACATGGGCGGCACCAACGTCTTCGTTCGGCGCACGGATGCGCGCTCGATCGCGGAGGCGATCCACGCGGACCGCTGCACCCGCACCTGGCTGGTCAGCAAGACGATGGACGAGATCGTCGCCCTCAATCGCGATCGCACGCTCGATCTCAGCAGCCTGCGCTCCATCCCGTACACCGAAGAGTGGAACCGCATGGTCACCGTCGAACCGGCGGAGACGCATGTGCCGGGCTATGGCCAGACCGAAGTCATGGGGCTGGCGGTGCTGCCGCAATATGGCCGCCATGCGATCGGCATCTTCGGTCGCCCCGCGCCCTTCTGCCAGATGCGCATCGTCGATGCGGACGATAACGACGTCGCCCCCGGCGACGTCGGCGAGATCGTCTTCCGCGGGCCCACGGTGATGAACGGCTATTGGCGGCGCCCGGAGATCAATGCGCGTCGTCATCGCTCCGGCTGGCACCACACCAACGACCTCGGCAAGCGCGAGGCCGATGGCAGCCTGACCTTCATCGGCCCGAAGACGCAGATGATCAAATCGGGTGTGGAGAACATCTATCCCGCCGAAGTCGAGGCGTGCATTCGCCGGCACCCGGCGGTCGCCGACTGCGCGATCATCGGCATCCCGGACGAGCGCTGGATCCAGGCAGTCAAGGCGATCGTCGTGCTGAAGCCCGGTGCCGCGGCAAGCCCGAGCGAGATCATCGAACACTGCCGCCAGAATATCGCCTCCTACAAGAAGCCATCTTCGGTGGAATTCAGCGACTCCATCCCGCGGCTGGCCACCGGCGGCGCCGACTACAAGCAGCTCGACGCGCGGTACGGCGGGGGCAACTACCCCGGCGGCGGTACCCGCACGTCGTAGAATGACAGTTCAAGGCAACAGACAGAAAGCGCGCAAAGCCATGGATGAGGATCGCCTGTACTTCGACCCCGAGATTGAAACGATGCCGCGCGCTGAAATCGAGGCGCGGCAGTTTCCGGCACTCAAGGAAATCATCGAGATCGCCTATGAAAAGGCGGGTCTGGTGCGCCAGAAATGGGATGCGGCAGGTATTACGCCTGCCGACATCCAATCGCTGGCCGATTTCTCGCGCCTCGTGCCCTTCATCACCAAGGACGATATCCGCGCATATCGCGAGGCGACCGGCGATCCCTTCGGCGGCGTGCTGTGCGTCGATCGATCGGCCCTGCGCTCGATCACCGGCAGTTCCGGCACCACCGGCGATCCCACCATCCTGGCCCGGATGGACCTGCACGGCACGCAGATGGACTCGCGCTTCGATCGCGGCTTCTGGGATCTGGGAATCCGTCCGGGCGACTGGGGGGTGACGATGAACCCCACCATCCGCGGTTCCACGATCGCGCCGTTCCTGCATTTCGGCATCACGCCGATCTGCCTCGACCATAATCCGTCCGAGATCGGCCGGCTGGTCGAGATCAGCCGCAAATACCGGCCGACGCTGCTGTCGGCGCTGTCGACCGTCCTCCTGATGGGCCTGGAGCAGTTCGAAATCGATACCGGTGTCGATCTCGCCGAAGCCTTTTCCTCCTACAAGGCGGTGATCTGGGGCGGCGAGCCGCTCGGGCCACGCGGCCGGATGTTGACCGAGCGCTGGAACCTGAAAATCTACGAAGTGCTGTCGCTCGGCGATGCCACCATCACGCTCCAGTCGGCCAATCAGTCCGGCGCCTATGCCTGGGAAGACGAAGTGTTCGTCGAGCATGTCGACCCCGTCACCGGCGAGCCGGTTCCCGATGGAAGCCTGGGCGAGCTGGTCGCAACGCCGCTGCAGAACCGGGTCGACCCGCTGATCCGCTTCAAGAGCGAAGATCTGGTGACGCTCACCCGCACGCCTTGCCCTTCGGGCCGAACGCACGCGCGGTTCCAGATCAAGGGCCGTGCCGGCGACCAGATCGTCGTCAGTGGCAACACCCTGCTCCCGATCAGCATCTGGCCGACGATCGAATCGCAGCTCGAAACCAAGGCAGGGCTGTTCCAGATCGTTCGCCCGCCGCAGCCTGAAGATTTCCTGCGCCTGCGCGTAGGCTATGCCGGCAAACCCGACCTGGAATCGCTCGAACGGCGGCTGAAGGCGGAAATCCGAAACCAGCTCGGCGTCGATTCCAAGCTCGAACTCGTGCCGAACGACGATCTGCTCAAGCTCGGCCCCCCGCACAAGATCCCGCGCATCATCAAGCTCCAGGTCTAGTCCGGCGGCAACGGGACATCGAAAGAGACGGCCGACGGCACCTGCACAGGTCGTCGGCCGTGTTGCAGGCGGCGCCGTCCCCCGCGCCGAACAGCCAGGTCAGGAGATGAGAGGATGGCCGACGCTTTGATCGACGTGCGCATGGACGAGGCCGTTGCGGGCATCTTGATCGTCACGATCGACAATCCGCCGGCAAATCCGCTCACGCTCGACATGTTCCGCGCGCTGCGGGACCTTTTCGCGAACGTGCGCGACGACTTCCCGGCCGCGCGATGCGTGATCCTGACAGGGCGCGGCAGGATTTTCTGTGCGGGTGCGGACACACGCGAACTCGCCGCGCGCACCACCGAGATGCAGTTGGCGCGTTCGGAAGTGTCGCGCGCCTGTTTCGATGCCATCCGGCGGTGCGCGCTCCCCGTCATCGGCGCAGTCAATGGCGGCGCCGTCGGTGCCGGCGTGGTGCTCGCCGCGAGCTGCGATATCGTGCTTGCGTCGGAAACCGCCCATTTCTCGCTTACCGAAGTGCTGATCGGAGCGCTGGGCGGCACGCGCCACACCGCGCGCCTGGTTCCCAGCAAACTGGTCCGCTTCATGGCGCTCACCGGGCAGCGGGTTTCCGCACAAACCCTCGAGCGCGTCGGCGGCATTCTGGCCGTCACGTCGCCGGATGCATTGATGCCGCGCGCACGGGAGATCGGAACCCAGATCGCCACCCTCAGTCCGTACGGGGTTCAGCTGATGAAGGAATCGATCAACCTGACCGAGGAACTGCCGCTGTCCGAGGGCTATCGCATCGAACAGCTCTACACCACGCTGGCGTCGAACCTGCCCGACGCGCAGGAGGCTGCCGCCGCGACGCGCGAGAAGCGCAAGCCCAATTGGTCGGGACAGACGCTGTCGCTCAACCGCAAGAAATCGCCCGACGCCTGAGGGGCGCCGGGCGCAGCGGCGATCAACGTGCGCCTCGTCAGCGCACGATGTTCTTCGAATAGAAATGCCCGAGGTCGAGTTGGCCATAGATGCCGGGCTCGGCCGCGCAAACCGCCCCGATCGCGTTGATCGGGTGCAGGGCCGTGACCGAACAGCCATCATAGAGGTTGAGCGACATCTCGGTATGGAACGTCGGATCGCCGGCGATGGTGATTTGATATCCGCCTTCGCCGCCCGGCAATGGCTGTTCCCAGTCCGGGCCTGCCTTGGGGTTCAACCGCTCCACCTTCTTGTAGATGATCAGCGGCCTGCCCTTGTAGATGCCTTTCATCGTCCAGCGGACGGCCGCGGTGAGCCCGGCCTTGATCGTGCCGAACGCCGCCCGCGCATCCTCCTCCAGCGCGGCAGTCTCCCATTCGGAGGTGATTTCGTCCAGCTCGACACCGAGATAGTCGGCGATCGCCCGCAAGGTGCTTTCGTGCCAGCCACGCCCCGCATCGTCGGTGTACATCGGCGGCAGATAGTCGAGCGGCTGGTTGAAGCCATATTCGCGCAAGGAATCGACACCGCCATACTCGGTGATGTCAGCCAGTTCGACGAAGGTGATGCACTCGATCTTCCCAGCCCCGGACAGCAGCGAGAAAAGATGCCCGATCGACATATAGCCGGGATCGGTGCCGCCGCAGAAGATGGCCGACCGCCCCTTCTCGCAAGCCCGGCGAATGGGATCGACGAATCGGCTCCGGCCGAACTGGGGGGCGTGGAGATCCATCAGCGAGGGGGTCACCACGTTGGTTCCCGCTTCCAGGAACGGAATCACGTCCGCCATGCATTCCTGTTCCCGTTTCGCCGAATTGCCCTGGTAGACAAGGCAATCCGCTTTGAGGGCGAGGAGCTCGGCGACATCGCCGGTGGCAATCACGCCGGTCTTCTCGCGCCCGGCGATGTCGCCGGCGTCGCGGCCGATCTTTTCCGGATGCCAGGCGTGCAGCCCGACCAGTTCATATTCCGGATGGCCGATGAGGCCGCGAAGCCCCGGCATTCCGATCGGCCCGGTGCCCCAGACGATGACACGCTTCTTACCCACTGTTTCTCTCTCCTAAGCGACTCTGCGGTCGGATGATCCTGATCCCCGAAGCGGGGGCGTTCGGCCGTCGCGCATCAGCGATGCTTGCGGTCTTCCAGAATGAGATCGGCCGCGTGCCACGCAAAGGCCATGGCCGGGCCGTTGGTGTTGCCGGAAACCTGTGTCGGCATGGCAGAACAATCGATCACGCGCAGGCCCTCCACCCGACGGACCCGAAGCCGGTCGTCCAGAACCGCATCGTCGTCCGTGCCCATCCGGCAGGTGCCGGTGGCGTGAATGCCAGGCTCGGACGCGCGGCGGATATACTCCAGCATCTCGCTGTCGCTCGCAAAGTCGATCCCCGGAACCGTTTCGACGGCCTGGTAGCGTTGCAAGGCACGGGTCGATGCAAAGCGCCGCGCGAACTTCATCACGTCGATGGCCGGCTGGTGGTCGCGGGGATCGCCCAGCACATTGGCATCGATCACAGGTGCGGCGTCCGGATCGGGCGAGACGATTTCGATCGTGCCCGCGCTGTGCGGGCGCATGAAATAGCCGCCGATCATCATGCCATGCTCGCGTTCCAGCGCAGTTTCGGTGAACGACTTGCTGCCGTCCACGGAAAAAGCCCCCATGAAGAGCTGCCCGTCCGGCCGATCGAGCTCTGGCCGGGTGCGGAAGAAGGCGCCCGCCTCGAAAGCACCATCTGCCAGCGGGCCAGTGCCGAACAATTGCTGACGCACGACATTGGCGGCCAGACGCCAGCCGGAAAATTGCCGATTGAGGCTGTCACGGTTGACGCGCAGCTGGATTCCCGTCGTCCCGCGATGATCGCGCAGGTTGCGCCCGACCTCGCGGTGTTCGACGGCTACCTCCACCCCGGCCCGTCGCAACACCTCGCCGGGCCCGATGCCCGAACGCTGGAGCAGCAGCGGCGAATTGAGCACGCCGCCGCTCAGGATCACCTCGCGCGCCTGTACTATGGTCTCGCGCCCGTCCCGCCGCACGACCACGCCGGTCACCCGATTTCCCTCGAGGTGTAACCGGTCGACCGGACTGTCGGTGAAGATGCTCAGGTTGCGGCGCGTGCGGACCGGATCGAGAAAAGCGCTGGCCGCGCTGTTCCGCCGCCCCTTGTGGATCGTGCGGAAATAATAGCCGGCGCCTTCGTGATCGTCTCGATTCAGATCCTTGCGCCGACGCAGTCCCAGTTCACCGGCGGCGGCGATGAACGCCTCGGCGAGCGGCGCCTTGCCGCGATAGGCGGAGATGTCGAGCGGGCCGCCCGCGCCCCGCATGTCATCGGCGCCCAGCGCGTGGTTCTCCATCGCCCTGTACGCCGCGAGCATGTCGGCCCAGCTCCACGCCCTCAGGCCCATGGCGTTCCAGCCATCATAGTCCTGCGGCTGCCCGCGCACATAGACCATGCCGTTGACGGAGCTGGAGCCCCCGAGCGTACGCCCCCGAATCCAGGTTTCCACCCGGTTGCTGCCGCCGCCGACGTTCGCCTCGTATCGCCAGAGCAGGTCCGGCTGCGCATAGATCTTGAGGAAGGCGCGGGGCATGTGAATTGCCGGGTGCGAATCCTTCGGACCGGCTTCGAGGAGAGCCACCTGCGCGGCAGGATTTTCAGACAGCCTATGGGCGAGCACGCAGCCCGCAGATCCTGCGCCTACGATGACGTAATCGTATATCAAGCGGCCTCTCCAGCGCATGCTCTTTTTTGCGTGCGGCATGGTGGAGGCAAGCTACGATTTGAGTCAAGTTTTCTAATTGACGACCGGCAGATTTTTACCCATTGAATCGACAACCGACGGAGACCCAGGACGGGGCTGCACGCCCCGTCGGCAAGGCTCCGATCGAACAAAACCGAGGAGAGGGACGTGCGTCTGGAAGGCAAGGCCGCGATCGTGACCGGTGCCGCACGCGGCCTCGGCGCCAGCATCGCGGCGGATCTCGTCCGGGAAGGCGCCCGGGTCATGCTCTGCGACATTCTGGTCGAGCAGGGCCAGGCGGTTGCCCGGGAGATCGGCGAAGGCGCGGTCTTTCGCGCGCTCGACGTGACGAAAGCCGATCAATGGGCGGAGGCGGTGACGGCGGCCGAGGCGCGCTTGGGCACGGTCGACATCCTCGTCAACAATGCGGCGATGATCGAGCAGGTCCCGTATGACGACGTGACCGAGGAACTGTTTCGCGCGATCTTCGAGGTCAATGCGCTGGGGACGTTCCTGGGCATGAAGGCGGTGGTCCCGGCGATGCGTCGCGCGGGTGCGGGATCGATCGTCAACATCTCGTCCACGGCGGGGATCCATTCCTCGGGCGGGCTTGCCTATACCGGTTCGAAGTTCGCCATCACCGGCCTCACCAAGACGGGTGCGCACATGCTGGGGCCGGAGCGGATCCGGATCAATTCGGTCCATCCCGGCTGGATGCGGACGCCCCAGACGGAGGCAGCCCCGCTCGACTGGGTGGCCAGCCTGCAACCGCTGCGCGCGGTGATGGATACGCGCGAAGTCGCGAAACTGGTGTCCTTCCTGGCATCGGACGATGCTTCGATGATCACCGGCAGCGCTTATGTGATCGATGCCGGCGCGCTCCTCATGGGCGCGCGCGACATCGTCGATCGCATGCACGAGCATATGGCCTGACCGCGAACGCGGCTGGCCGTCGACCTACCCGATCAAGAGGGACACCAAGATGAACATAGACCTGACCGGCAAGACCGCACTTGTTACCGCATCGACCAGCGGGATCGGCCTCGCCATCGCCCGCGGCCTGGCCGGCGCGGGTGCCGCCGTCATCGTGAACGGCAGGCGTTCCGATGTCACCGACGGGGCGGTGCGCGAGCTGGGCGCACAATTTCCCGGCGCTTCGGTACGCGGCATTTCCGCGGACCTCGGAACGCGGGAAGGGGTCGACCAGTTGATCGCGTCCGTCGACTCGATCGATATCCTGGTCAACAATCTCGGCATCTACGAGATGGCAGATTTCTTCACCGTGCCTGACGAACAGTGGATGCGCTATTTCGAGACGAACGTCATGTCGGGCGTTCGGCTGGCACGCCACTATATGCCCGGCATGCTGCAGCGCGACTGGGGGCGCCTCATCTTCATTTCCAGCGAATCGGGCGTCACCGTCCCGGATAACCGCATCCATTACGGCGTGACCAAGGCGGCGATGTTGGCCGTCGCCCGGGGCCTTGCCGAAATCGCGCGCAATTCCGGCGTGACGTCGAACTCCATTCTGGTCGGCATCACGATGACCGAGCATGTGGAGCGCTCGATCGCCGAAGCAGCGGCAACGCAGGGGGTGACGACCGCGGAAGTTCACCGCCAGATCGCCACCCAATATCGCCCCTCGCAATTGCTCGGGCGGCTGGCGAGCTCGGAAGAAGTCGCCAACATGGTGGTCTACACCGCTTCCCAACAGGCTTCGGCAACCACCGGCGCGGCGCTGCGGGTAGAAGGCGGCGGCATTCCGACGATCTTCTGACGCTGGGGGCGGTTCACGCCGTCATGCGGTGGACCCCGATCGCCAGCGGCAAATCCATGAAGCTGCGAACGCCCGCGGGCGCCTCGCATACGCCGATGATCGAGTTGGCCAGATGGCCGCCGACGGCCCAGCCGGCGTCGGCCATCGGGTTCCGGCCGAACGCACCGAGTTCGAGCTCCATCTTCATCGACGGCGCGCCATGGATTTCGACCTGATAGCCCTCCCGCTGGCCGGATCCGAAGCGGGGCCAGTCCGGCGCAACCTGGTCATCGACGCGGGTGATGTGCTCCGCGACGATGCGGGTCCGCCCGTCTCGGATGCCCGAGGCGCGGATCCGCTCGGCCGCGATCGTTCCTGCCTCGATGCGGCCCGTCGCGATGTCGAACCCGGTCGAGGCCATGGCGAATTCGACGTCGATGTCGATCCTGTCGAGGTTCGTCTGGATGGCATCGGCGACCATCGCGACCGATCCGCCCAATGCGCGCGCAAAACTGCCCGACAAGGCGGACGGATCGAACCTCTCCGGCCGCTGTCCGAACCCGAGCAGGCCCATGATCATGTCGCGGTCGCCGTAATTTGCGTAGTTCATGATCTCGCGCACCGAAATCTGGTCGATCCGGGCGGAGATCTGCGTCAGCGCGAGCACCAGCCGATCCGGCATGAAACCGGGCGAGACGCCGGTGTAGAGAAAGCTTGCATTCCCCGCAGCACACGCCCCCTCCAGCCGCGCCATGGTCTCCGGTCCGAGGTACGGAGGGTAGACAAGCGAATTGGGGGCCGACGCCACGACGTTCTTGCCGCTCGCCAGAAGGGCGCACACAAGCGCAAACAGCGCACCGGAATGGCTATCCGCCTCCAGCACATCGCCTGCCGGCGAATCCCAGGGCAGGAATGCCACGCAATCCGCTTCCGTCGAAAGAAGCGAGTCGCGATCGCGTGTCGCCAAGACGCCGGTTTCGGGGAGGCGACAGAATGCACCGGCATCCCGCCCTTCATTTTGGGGGCTGTGGACGCCAAGACCGACAAGGTGGAGGCGAGGATGCGTAAGGATCGCGCGCAGCGCGAATTTTCCGGTCGCACCGGCACCGAACTGTATGACTTTGTAGGTCTTCATCGCCCACTCCCCTCTCCTGCCGCGCGCGTCGCGTCGGCCGGACGGTAGCTATGCACAAAATCAACCGGTCGGTAGACTGAAAATATCTTGTGGAGCTGTTGGGTGCGGATTACGATGCGGCGATGGCGGCCCGCAAAGGACCAGCCAAAGCCCAAAGGGCGCTGTTAGGCCCAAGCCCGAAGGGCGCCGTTAGGAGAGTGTGCATGAAGGCGGTCCGCGTCCATCAGCCAGGCCAATATTCCATCGACGAGGTGCCGATGCCCGTCGCTGGCCCCAAGGACGTTGTCGTCAAAATGCGGGCGTGCGGTATTTGCGGCAGCGACATCCATTTCGTGCAACGGGGCTCTTTGCGCCCCGATGGCAGTCCGATGCCACTGGGCCATGAAGCGACCGGAGTCGTCGAAAGCGTGGGCAGCGCGGTCACGAATATCCCGGTGGGATCCCGGGTGTTCATCAATCCGATGGCGACCAACGGCGCGATTATCGGCACCGGAGCCGACGAAGGCGCCTTCGCCAGCCACATCCTGATCCGCAACGCGGTCATGGGCGAAAGCATCCTCGCGGTTCCTGACGATCTCAGCATGGAACGCGCAGCCCTTGCAGAGCCGCTTGCAGTCGGTCTTCACACCGTGAACCGCGGCAATCCGACGCCCGACAGCAAGGTTGCCGTGTTCGGCTGCGGGCCGATCGGTCTCGCCGCGATCATCTGGCTGGTGCGCCGCGGCGTGCGCCACATCGTGGCGATCGACGTTGCGGAGGAACGGCTAGAACACGCGCGCCGCATGGGCGTGCATGCCACCGTCAATCCATCGAAAGAGGACTTGGCACAGCGGCTCCGCGAAGAGCATGGCGCAGGCGCACCGGTGATGGGCCAACCCACCGTCGGCACCGATATCTTCTATGATCTCGCTGCCGGCAAGGGACTGATTGATCAGATCACCGCCATGGCGAAGTTCCGTTCGCGGCTGGTGATCGGCGCCATCTACATCCAGCCGGTGGAAGTGAATTTTCGCGGGCTGATCATGCGTGAAATGGAGATCACCACCGCGGGCGTTTACCAGCAGGAGCTGCGCGACGCCCTGAACGAGCTGCCGGCGTTCGATCCCGCCGTTCTCGATGCCTATGTCACCAGCACCTTTCCTTTTGACGATTTCGACACGGCGTTCGCCGTCGCGAAGCAAGTGACGAGCGCCAAGGTAATGCTGACCTTCGCCTGAAGCGTTTTCCCTGCTCACCGGAGCGCAGATCATGGGTGAGAGCCTCCAGCCGTTGCAGGCGCGGCTACGCGCGAACCGTGCCGAAATTCCCGCCATGGTGGAGGAGATGCTGCGGGCCTTCTCGGTCGTATCGAGCTCTCGAACGGCGCTTGAGGACATAGAGATCGCCCAATCGGCACCTCGCATTCGGCTACGGCCTGCACCACTGCCTCGGCGCGCCGCTTGCCTGGCGCGAATTGCGGATAGCGATGCACCGCTGGTTCGACCTCGTTCCTTCGTTCCACCAGAGGGGCGATCCGAGCGCCGGTCTGCCGTGCTGGGTGGGGAATATGCTCTCGGTGGAAGCGCTGAACCTCGCCGGGTGACGACGCGAACGTGCGACCACACAGCCTCAAGGAGAAACGCGTGAGCCTGCCAGATCGACACCATGCGGCAGCGGTCCATATTCCTGCGCTGCACCATATCGTCGATGGTGCTGCCCTATGGGGTGGATCCCAGGGCGTTCACCGACACATCAATCCATCGACGGGGGAGGTGCAAGCCGACATTCCGCTGGCAGGCGCCGACGAAGTGGATGCCGCCGTTGCCGCCGCGAAACGGGCATTTGCAGGCTGGCGCGCGAAGCCGCCGCTTGAGCGGCGCCAGATACTGGAACGCCTGGCGACACTCCTCGGCGACCATGCCGACGAGCTGGCCGTGCTTTCTAGCCTCGAGTTCGGCGGTGCGGTTTCCTTCACCCGCCACATCAGTCTGATTTCCCAGAAGTTCACCAGCTATTATGCCGGGTGGGCCGACAAGCTGGAAGGACAGATCGCGTCACTGGACGAGGCCGGCTTCGTCTACAGCATTCCCGAGCCGCTTGGCGTGATCGCAGTCATCGTGACCTGGAACGGCCCTATCATCTCGTTGGGAATGAAGGTGATCCCGGCGCTGGCAGCCGGCAACACGGTCGTTCTCAAACCAGCCGAAATCGCCCCCTTCACCGCGCAGAAGTTCCTGGCGCTGGCGACAAGGGCGGGTGTCCCTGCCGGCGTGATCAATCTTGTCCATGGCGGTGCGGCCGCGGGAACGGCGCTGACCGGCCATCCAGATGTCTCCAAGATCACCTTCACGGGAGGCGCCGCGACGGCGCAACGCATCCTCGAAGGCGCAGCCCGCAACCTTACGCCGTCGGTACTCGAACTCGGCGGCAAATCCGCGAACCTCATCTTCGCCGATGCCGATCTCGACGCGGCGTGCCGCCATACCAGCCTGGCAGGGCTGGCGAATGCCGGCCAAGGCTGCGCGCTTCCCACCCGCGTGCTGATCGAACGATCGATCTACAAGGACTTTCTCGAGCGGCTGACAGCCACGGTATCGGCCATGCCGGTGGGCGATCCGTTGCTGGAAGACACGGTGGTTGGCCCTGTGATCAGCGAGGCGTCGAGCCAGCGCATCCTGAACATCGTGTCGGAAGCCGCGGCATCGGGCAGCGGCCGCGTGACGACGGGCGGTGAGCGCCTCGGCGGCGAACTGGGCGACGGCTGGTTCGTCGCGCCAACGGTGCTGGCCGATGTCGATCCCAACAGCGCCGTCGCGCAGAAGGAAATCTTCGGCCCGGTCATCTCGGTCATGTGTTTCGACGACGAAAGCGAGGCGGTCGCGCTTGCCAACAGCACCCGCTACGGACTGTCGGCCTATGTCCAGACGACGGACGAGCGGCGGATCCGACGACTGGTTCGCCAGTTGCGGTGCGGCACTGTCGGCGTCAACGGCGGCGATCCGCTGACCTACAACGCACCCTTTGGCGGGATAGGCCTTAGCGGATATGGCAAGGAAGGCGGCCGGGCAGGCATCGACGAGTTCCTTCATCTCAAGACCGTGCTGGTCCGCTGACGGTTGTGCGATGCCCCTTCCCTCCCTCCGCGCGGAGGCGGGGATGGGCCGTCCGCAAAGGCCGTGCTGCGTCAGATCGATCCGCCGCCGAACGATACGTCGGATATCGCGCCCGCCAAGCCGCCATCGATCAGCACGTCGGTGCCGGTAATGAAGGACGCACGATCGGAAGCGAGGAACGCCACGACCTCGGATATTTCGTCCAATCTCCCCTCCCGCTTCAAGGGCGCCATCGCGGCGAGACGGCGCTTCGCCGCATTCGTCTCCCATTCGCGCGCACCCATCGGAGTTGCGATCAGGCCAGGTGAAACGGACAGGATCCGCGCCTGGCGCTCGGCCCAACGCGCTGCCTCGCGGCGGCAGAGCATCAGCACGCCGAACTTGGACAATTGATACGCCAGGTCCGACGTCGCTGCGTCCTCGCCGAGTTCCGCCCGCAACCGCTCGCTGATATCGTCCTGTGTGGCATGTTCGCGAAGCACCGCTGCGACCGGTGGCGGAACCGCGACCAGATGCGCCCCCAAAGAGGCGATCACGATTGCCGCAGCCCCGGGCTGCGCGAACGGCAGCAGTGCCTGCGCCACTCTTGCCGGGCCCAGAAGGTTGACGCGCATGATCGCGTCGAACGCGGCCATGGACGGCGACATACCGGCGACATGGGCGAGAACGCGAAAGCCCCCGCGCTCCCCAACCATGGCAGCCAGGGCATATACCGACTCGGCACTGGTCACATCGCAACAGGCTGCGGTGGCGGTCCGGCCTTCGCTGCGCAGCGCTGCGGCCCGCTGCTCCGCACGCGCCGCGTCGATATCGGCCAGGAGCACGGCATGGTCACGCGACAAGGTCGCCGCGATCGCCGCTCCCATCCCGCCCGCACCGATCACCACGGCCAGCGATTCTTTGGTCAAAGGCCTCTCCCGCTCGTCCGCGCACGCGCAATTTGCCCATGCCGTGCCCTGCATGGTCCCGCCAACGTGCAGCCCAAATAGGCCTTGCCATATCAATCAAACGGTCGCTAGGTTGAAACATCAGAGGAGCAGCGACCGGCAAGCGGCGCAGGGCCCGCCAACGGGTTCCGTTACTCCTCCCGCACCTTCGCGTCGGCCATAGGACATCGGTCGCGAAGCAGGAGAGCGATGAGGCGACGGCGGATGAGACAAGCCTATATCTACGACACGGTGCGCACGCCGCGTGGTCGGGGCCGCAAAGAAGGGTCCCTGCACGAAATCACATCCGTGTCCCTCGCCGCGCAGGTGCTGGAAGCGATCCGGGACCGCAACGCACTCGACACCAGCGTGGTCGACGACGCGGTCTTTGGCTGCGTCGATGCGGTGGGCGAGCAAGGCGGCGTGATCACGCGAACCGCGCTCCTTCGGGCTCGATATGATCATCGCGTACCGGGGATGCAGCTCAACCGCTTTTGCGCCTCGGGCCTGGAAGCCTGCAATGTAGGTGCAGGCAAGCTGATGTCCGGCGAAGCGGACATGGTGATCGCCGGCGGCGTTGCGAGCATGAGCCGGGTTCCGATGGGCTCCGAAGGCAGCGCGATCGGGACCGACCCTATCTCGCTGCTCGAGAACTATGTGCTGCCCCAAGGAGTCGCAGCCGACCTTCTCGCCACGCTGGACGGATATGGCCGCCACGATGTCGACGCTTATGCTGCAGAGAGCCAGCGGCGCGCGGCCCGTGCCTGGTCAGAAGGACGCTTCGCCAGGTCGATCGTGCCCGTCAAGGACCAGCTGGGGATGCTACGCCTCGATCGCGACGAACATATTCGCGCCGAGACGACGACCGAGTCCTTGTCGGCACTGCAGCCGTCCTTCGCACAAATGGGCGAAATGCTGTTCGATGCAACCGCGCGCCAGCGGTACCCGCAAGTCGAAAAGATTGCGCATGTGCATCATGCCGGCAATTCGGCGGGCATCGTCGATGGCGCAGCGGCGGTATTGATGGGCACGCACGAGGCGGGTGCCCGCGCCGGACTGAAAGCGCGCGGCGTGGTGCGCGCGGCAGCTTCGATCGGATCGGATCCGTCCATCATGTTGAGCGGCCCCGTGCCGGTCGTGGAGAAGCTGCTCAAGGCCCAGGGGATGACGGTGAACGACATCGACATCTTCGAACTGAACGAGGCGTTTGCCGCCGTCGTCCTCCGCATGATGACGGCGCTCGCCGTCCCCCACGACCGGATGAACGTGAACGGCGGTGCGATCGCGATGGGCCACCCCCTCGGCGCGACGGGCGCGATGCTGGTGGGCACCGCGCTCGATGAACTCGAACGCGCCGACAAGGAGCTCGCCGTGGTCGCACTTTGTGTCGGCGGTGGCATGGGCACTGCCGCCCTCATCCAGCGCGTCTGATCGCTATCCAGAACTGGAACACCGCATGAAACATTGGAAGATCGAGATCGATTCCGACGGCATCGCGCTGATCACGTTCGACATGGCGGATCGCCGGATCAATACGCTGGACGCCGAGACGCTCGAAGAGTTCGCGGCCCTTGTCGCGCGCATCAAGGCCGATGCGGCCATCAGAGGCGTGGTGCTGGCGTCCGCCAAAGCCGGGACGTTTTGCGCGGGCGGCGACTTCATGCACCTCGAAACCTTCGCCGGACCGCCCGAGCCCGGTACCGAAGCCGAAACCCTCACCCGCGACGTGGCGCGGCTGACCGAAGCGCAGGCGCTGTTCCGTAGCCTCGAGACCTGCGGCAAGCCGGTTGCGTGCGCCATCGAGGGGACGGCGCTGGGCGGTGGGGCGGAACTCGTGACCGCCTGCCATTACCGGGTAGCCAGCGACGGGCCCGAGGCGAAGATTGGACTGATCGAAGCGAGCCTGGGCCTGCTGCCAGCCGGTGGCGGAACCCAGCGGCTGCCGCGCATCGTCGGCATCCGGGCGGCGCTGCCGCTACTTCTCGAAAGCAAGATCATCGGTGCGGCCGAAGCGGTGAAGATCGGCCTTGTCCACGCCCTGGTCCCGCTCGGCGAGACCGTCGAGGCCGCCCGGAACTGGGTGCGCGAGCATGGCGATCCGGTGCAGCCCTGGGACAAGAAGGGCTATGCCGTCCCCGGCGGCGGACCTTATGTGCAGGCCAACAGCGAAGCCATCGCCGTTGCGGCGGCGCTGTCGCGCCAGCGATATCACGGCAACTATCCCGCGCAGGGGCATATCCTGACGGCGGTCTACGAAGGGACGCAACTTCCGTTCGACGCCGGCCTGAGGATCGAGATGCGGGAGTTCATCAAGGCGGCACGGTCGCCCCAGGCGCGCTCCATCCTACGTACCAAGGTCGTGTCGCCGCGCGAGATCAGGAACGGCGCCAACCGCCCGCTCGGCATCCCGGTTCGCAGGTTCCACAAAGCCGTCGTGATCGGCGCAGGCCTGATGGGAAGCGGTATCGCCCATGCCCAGGCTGCCGCCGGCATCGAGACCTTGTTGATCGACATCACCCAGGAGGCCGCGGACAAGGGCAAGGCCCATGTTCGCGCCGCACTCGAAAAGGCCATTGCCCGCGGCCGGTCCTCGCCGGACGCGGCTGACGCGATCCTCGCCAGGATCACCGCTACCACCGACTACGACCGCGTCGCCGACGCGGACATCGTCATCGAAGCGGTGTTCGAAGACCGTGCGGTGAAAGCGGAGGTGACGCGGCGCGCCGAAGCGAAGCTGGCGCCAGGTGCCGTCCTGGCCTCGAACACCTCGACCCTGCCGATCACCGGCCTTGCCGCAGCGTCCGCCCGGCCGGAGAGCTTCATCGGCCTGCACTTCTTTTCCCCCGTGGAGCGGATGGAACTGGTCGAAATCATTCGGGGCGAGCGGACGAACGACGCGACCCTCGCCGCTGCGTTCGACTATGTCGCGGCGATCCGCAAGACGCCGATCGTCGTCAAGGATTCGCGCGGCTTCTACACCTCCAGAACGATCTCCATGTATCTCGAAGAGCCCTGCGAGATGCTCGCCGAAGGCATCGCGCCTGCGATCGTGGAGAATATCGGGCAGATGACGGGAATGCCGGTGGGGCCGCTGTCGCTCCCGGATGCGATCGGCCTGGAACTGCCCTATCATGTACTCCAGCAGACCAGACGCGATCTTGGCGACGCCTATGTGCCGAGTGCGGCGGATGCCATCTTGCACAAGCTGGTCGTCGAGCACGGACGCCACGGTCGCCGTAATGGCAAGGGCTTTTTCGATTATGCGGAGGACGGCAAGACCAAGTCGCTCTGGCCGGGGCTCGCCGACATCGCCAAACCCACGCTGACCGACGCATTCGACGAGCGCGTCAAGACCGACCTCAAGAACCGCATTCTCTACCGAATGGCACTCGAGGCGGCCAAGTGCCTCGAAGAAGGTGTGCTTGCCGATCCGCGCGAAGCGGATGTCGGCGCGACCTTGGGATTCAGCTTTCCGCTTTGGACGGGCGGTCCCCTCTCGCTTATCGATCAGGTCGGCGTTGCCGCCTTCGTCGCACAGTGCGACCGGCTGGCGGATCTGTACGGAGAGCGGTTCCGCCCCGGACGGATGCTCCGCGAGATGGCCGCCAGCGGGGAGCGCTTCTATTGACCGCCCGGCCCACACGGTCTGGTGCCGCGCCAACTCGCGCCGCGGTGGTTGCGCACCGTGCGCAGCGGGCCTGCTGCAGCCGCTGGGCGATGCGAGAAGCTGAATCGTCGTCGGTAGGAACCGCACGGATCGTGCGTACGCTCGCGACGCCCATGGGACGATGCACATGACGACCCCTGTCCTCACCGATCTGGAAGATGGCATTCTGACGATCCGGCTCAACAACCCGGCCATGCGCAACGCGCTGAGCCAGCCGATGGGCGCGGAGCTGATGGCGGAACTGCGCGACGCAGCAAACGACCCCGGGATCCGGGTAGTGATACTGACGGGGGTTGGGGACGCATTTTGCGCCGGCGCCGACGTCAGCAAACTCGGAATCCTCGATCCGCGTGACAAGGTATCGGCCAAATGGGCAGGCGATCCCATCATGCAGGGAGCCGAACAGCGGCACCTGCGGATCAAGGCCAATAGCGAGATCGCGACGCTGCTGCACATGATGGGCAAGCCGACCATCGCCATGGTGCGAGGCCCGGCGGCCGGCGCAGGCCTGTCGATGGCGATCGCCTGCGACTTCCGCTTCGCGTCGGAATCCGCCTTCTTCACCAGCGCCTTCAGCAAGATCGGCGCGTCGGGCGACCTTGGCTGCGCCTATTATCTGCATCAGCTCGTCGGCCCGACCAAAGCGCGCGAGATCCTGATGCTGTCGGACAAAGTGTATGCGGACGAAGCGCTGCGCATCGGTCTGGTCAGCAAGGTCTTCGGCGACGACCGCCTGCTGGAGGAGACCATGGCCTTCGCGCGCAGACTCGCCAGCGGACCGCCGATCGCGATGCGCTACATCAAGAAAAACCTGATCGCTGCAGAAGACATCGATATGGATCGCTACTTCGAGCAGGAGGCCGCGAGCATGGTGCGCTGCTTCCAGACCGAGGATTCGAAGGAAGCGATCAAGGCGTTTCAGGAAAAGCGCCCCGCCACGTTCAAAGGAATGTGAGATGATCGTCGAGGAACGCAATTACAGCTTCGCGCCTGCCGATATCGGGCCGTTTCTGGCCATCTACGAGAAGGAAGGCGTGCATATCGCCAAGCGCGTGCTGGGCAATCTGCTGGGCTATTTCCGTACCGAGATTGGGCCGGACCTCAACGAAATCGTCCATCTCTGGGGCTTCGAGGACCTTAACGACCGCGCGGTTCGACGACAGGCGCTGTGGGCCGATCCGGAATGGCGTGCATTCGCCGCGCGCTGCCCCTCCCCGGTGCGCCAGCGCAACCGCTTGCTGATGCCGACCGCCTGGTCGCCGATCCGCTGAACCCTGAGAGGATGTGCCATGGGCAAATGGCTCAAATCGACCGAGCAGCTGCGTTTCGAGGTTCGCGACCATGTCGCCTGGATCACCCTGAACCGACCGGAAAAGCGGAATGCGCTGAACTGGCAGAGCTTGCAGGAACTGCGCGACGCCCTTCTCGAGGCGGACGATCTCACCAGCGTGCATTGCATTGTCCTCGGGGGTGCCGGCCGTGACTTCTGCGCGGGCTGGGACCTGACCGGTGGGCAACCCAGTCCGGTGAAGGAACAGCAGGACGCCGCCCACGGCGTGACCGGCGAATATCGCAGTCAAACCGCCACGATCGATGACGATATGTGGCAGTTGGGCAGGATGAACGAACTGCGGCTCGTCCTGTTCGACATGCACAAGCCGGTCATCGCCAAGGTACAGGGAAACTGCATCGCGAACGGCACCGACATCGCCCTGCTGGCGGATCTGGTGATCGTGGCGAGCGACGCGAGGATCGGCTATCCGCCGGTGAGGGCGCAGGGCTCGCCGCCTTCGCACATGTGGTTGTACCATATGGGTCCGCAATGGGCGAAGCGCATGCTGCTTACCGGCGACCTGCTCCGCGGAAGGGACGCCGCCCGGCTGGGCCTGGCGCTGGAATCCGTTGCCCCCGCCAAGCTCGACGCGCATGTCGAAGCCCTGGCCGCGCGGATCGCCGCGACCGCACCGGATCTGCTCGCGTGCAACAAGCGTGTGGTCAATCTCGGGCTGGAACTGATGGGCGCCAAGACGCTGCAGCGCCTGGCCAGCGAAATCGACGCACGCGGGCATCTGTCGGAAGGCCGTATGCAGTTCCGTCGCTCCATCGAGGCCCTGGGGCTGAAGGAAGCGGTTCGCCGACGCGACGCCGCCTTCGGCGACGGCATGGTCGACTATCGCCAGGAATAGCGCGCTCGGGGCGATGGCGGGCGACGCAAGCAGCCAGAATATCGGGGAGGCATTGATGACCGGACAGACTTTCGACCCATCGCATTTCCGGAACGCCCTCGGCTCGTTCGCGACGGGCGTTACGATCGTGACGACCGTCGGCCTGGAGGGCGAAGACGTCGGTATGACCGCGAACAGCTTCAACTCGGTCTCGCTGGACCCGCCGATGATCCTGTGGAGTGTCGGTAAGAACGCAATGAGCCGCCCTGCCTTCGCTGCGGCCGAGCATTTTGCCGTCCACATCCTCGCCACCCAGCAAAAGGCGCTTTCCGATCGCTTCGCCAAACGCGGTACCGACAAGTTCGCCGGTCTCACCGTGGAGCGCGGGCCGGGCAACATCCCGCTCCTGAAAGACTGCGCTGCGCGCTTCAAGTGCCGCACGGCCTATCGATACGAAGGCGGTGATCACGACATCATCGTGGGCGAAGTGATCGAATTCGATCATCTGGATGCCGCGCCCCTCGTCTTCCATAGCGGCAAATACTCGGCACTGGCCCCGCATCGCGCTGCGGATGAGGCGGAATCCGCTGCCTTTTCGCGATCGTTTCTCGGCTTCCTGCTGCCGCGCGTGCAATATGCGCTGTTCGAACCGATCAAGAAGGCGATGCAGCAACGGGCGATCGGACTGGACGAGTATTTCGCACTTTCGGCACTGGCTGCGAAGGACCTCTCGATGCTAGAAATCGCGGAACTCGGCCGGTTCTACGACCGGTCGTTCACCCCCGCGGAAGCGCTGAAGTTGAAGAATCGAGGTCTTGTCGAGCCAGCCGAAGGCGATGGCGCGGCGATGCGCATGCAACTGACGGCGAACGGACTTGCGCTGATGCTCGAGCTGCTGTCGATCGGCAAGGACGCGGAGGAAACGTTGCTCGAGCGCATCGAGCCCACCGAAGTACAGGCGCTGAAGAGCCTTTTGCATCGTCTCGTGAAGGACACCCCGTCGGTCGCCTAGCTGCGATCGCCGGGACCATGTGTCGTCCTTGGGAGCGAACGTCTCTTTCCTTGGTTCGGCCCGTCCTGTATGGCAACACGAATGTGCCTGCGCACGGCCAAGACGGAGATGAAAAGCTACTGATATGGCAAAGCCGAAGAAGAGCGAGTTGACACGCGAACGTGTGTTGTCGGTGACGTCAGAGCTGTTCCGCACCAATGGCTACAAGACTACGTCGATGCGCGACATCGCCGCCGCGGTAGGGATGAAATCCGGCAGCCTCTATTATTATTACGAGTCCAAGGAAGCGCTTCTCGCGGCTATTCTCAACGACAATATCGATGCGACCATCAAGTGCCTGCGCGAAGCGGTGGACTCGCTGCCCCCCGGCACCTCCGTCCGGGAAAAATTCCACGCTGCCGTTCGGGCGGCCGTGAAGACCGTGGCCGATGCCGGCGACATGGCCGTCGCCTCGGCGAAAACACTTTCCTACCTTCAGGAACCGGAATATTCCGAGCAGGTTCGCCGACGCCAAGCCTACAACAAGTTTTGGCGCGACCTGATCCAGGAAGGCAAGGCCGCCGGCGAGATCGACTCTGCCATTCCCGAAGCGATGACCTGCATGGCGATCATCGGTGCCATCACGTTCGTCGGTGAATGGTTCGAGCCGGGGCGATCGTCGACCGACGCCATCGGCGAGATCTTTGCCCACCTGTTCTTCGACGGTTTGCACCGGAAACGATAAGGCAAAAGGTAAGTCGCTTCCGTCGAGCGGAATCGGTCGCTCGATCGCGCCCTTGCTCAGGCGGGGTGTCCTGCGGGCGATGCGGTAAGGTCCTGGTTCGGCGCGGCCTTCTGCTGCGGCTTGATCCAATGCGCATCAATGTCGCTTTCCAACTGCTGCCATATCTTCGGGATCGGCAGCACATGCGGGCGATAGGAGGGCGAAAGCACCTGCAGAAGATTGTACAGGATGTTTTTCATCATCATCTTCGCGACCATCTTCTCCCGCTTCTTGGACTCCTTGCGTTCGGCCGCATTCATTTTTGCGCGATCGACTTCCAGCAGATAGTTCTTCACTTTGCCCGCATATTTACTGAAGAAATATAACTGATAGAAGAAAGCGTATATTCTCAGGAAGTACCCGCCGTGGATGCGTTTAAAAACATCGTAACAGACATGGCGGTGCTCATATTCCTCCAATAGGTGCCAACGCCACATCGTCTCGATATTCGGATCGGAATCCTTGAGATACGCGTCGAGGCTGTCGCCGCACCATGCCATTGCCGAAGCAGGACCAAGGGTCTCGAACCCTTCGCAATAGGCGGTGAGGAACGCAAGCGACTTGGTCTCGAACAGGCGCGCATAATGCGCCTCGATTTCGCGCTCGAGCTCCGGCACCCGATCATAGCCATCGCGCACCAGCATTTCGTTCATGCGGTCGTGCATGGCGTAATGGCAGGATTCCTGCCGGATGAAGGTTGTAACGTCGGCACGCAGCGCAACCGATTCGGGATCGTCGCCCTTTATCTCCTTGCGCGCCTTCGCCATTACCCGGTTCAGGAACCGCTCGAGCGGCGGTATTCCGACCGATGCGCCGTTCTGGCTCTGCGCGAACTCCAAGTTCGGCGCCCAATGGGCATGGGAATTGGAAAAATCGAATTCCGGTTGCCGCACTCGCATGTTCGACCTCCCGCTACTTTTCTCGTCATGATTCACCGCGCCGTTCATCACCGCAGTTGGCGGAAACAGTCCCGAAGCTCCGCTACGAAGAGATCGGGGCGCTCCCAGGCTGCAAAGTGGCCTCCGCTCGGCGCTTCCCGCCAATGGATGATGTTCGGAAAGGCGCGCTCCACCCACGTCCGCGAAGCGTTGAAGATGTCTCCGGGGAACTGGGTGATGCCGGTCGGCAGTTCCACCTTGGGTGAGGAAGGGTCCAGCGCCCGGTTTTCCCAGTAGAACCGCGCCGATGAGGTGGCGGTGCCCGGCAGCCAGTAGAGCATGATGTTGTCCAGCATCTCGTCGACCGAGAGGACGGTCTCGACCGCCCCGTCATGGTCGGTCCATGCTTGCAGCTTTTCGTAGATCCAGGCGGCCAGGCCCGCCGGGCTGTCGTTCAGCCCATAGCCAAGGGTTTGGGGGCGGGTGGACTGCTGCTTCGCATAGCCGCTTCCGTCTTCCTGATAGCGCTGGGCCTTGCCGAGCATCGCCTGCTCGGCAGGCGTCAGCGACGCCAGATCCTCGGCTATGGGCGGAACGAACGCAAAATTGAGGTGGATGCCCGCGCAGCCGGGCGCGCGGCCTGCGCCCAGCGCCCGCGTGACGATACTACCCCAGTCCCCGCCTTGCGCGACCCAGCGATCATATCCCAGCCGCTGCATCAACACGGCCCAAGCACGCGCGGTTCGTGCCGCGTTCCAGCCCGGCTCGGCCGGCTTGTCGGAGAAGCCGTATCCGGGCAGCGAAGGCAGAACGAGGTGGAAGGCGTCCTTGGGATCCCCCCCGTACCGTGCCGGGTCGGTGAGCGGACCGATCGCCTTGACGAACTCCAGCACCGATCCCGGCCAACCATGGGTCATCACCATCGGCAGCGCGTTCGGCACCGGAGAGCGAATATGGAGGAAATGGATGCCGAGCCCGTCGATCACCGTTCGGTGCTGACCGAGACCGTTGAGCATTCGCTCGCACCGCCGCCAGTCATAGCGATCGTGCCAGTAGCCGCACAGGGCGCGCATTCGCTCGAGCGGGACGCCTTGGCCCCAGCCCCCTGTCGTCTCCCCTTCGGGCCAGCGCGTTCGCGCAAGCCGCTCGCGAAGATCGTCCAGCGTCGCCTGTGCAACATCGATCTGAAAAGGCTCGACCTTTCCGCTCATGCTGAACGCTCGTTCGGCTGCTTGCTCATCTGGCCGCTCTCCATGTCATCCCGCCGCCCTTGTCCGACCCGGCCAGGATGGTTTCGATTCGATGTCCCTATCTTTGGGATTATTTCTAATGTTAGTTCCATTTTTGTCGAAGGCAAGGGTGATCACGCTCGCAACGACGGGGTAGCTACCGGGAAGGAAACCAGCCGATGGAAGCGATGCAACGCCAGGACACCGACGACGCGATCGAGTTCTCGCACGCGGAGTCGTTAGGATTCTTCGCAGCGGTTCAGGCAGCGATCGACGAGAAGGGCCTGCAGGACGTCACGCAGGACGACATCATTCGGCATTCGGGTGTGCCGCGGACAACCTTGTATCGGCGCTACGGCGGCCGAGACGCCCTGCTCGCGAAGTTCCTGCGATATCGCTTTGCCGACGACATCGCCGCATGCGGACAGTTGGCGACCAGTCCTGCACCGTTCGCCGAGCGGATGGAGAACCTGATCGTCTATTCGATCATGGCCGCGCATCGCCATGGCTGGCTGCAACGCGAGCTGGATCGCGGGCTCTCCACGGCGACCATCGAGCTGCTGGCGAGCGCCATGCAGAACGCTTCCAGCCAGACACTGGTGCCGCTCCTGGCCCGTGCGCGCGCCGAAGGCCTGTGCCGATGCCCGGCCCCATTCGATGAACTCCAGCGGTGGCTGCTGGTGCAGATCTTCGAGCTCAGCCATCGTCGGTACGATACGGACGAGGAAGCGCACAGGATCGTCCGCACCTATGTCCTGCCGGTACTTGCGCTCGCCCCCACCCGGCCCTCCATCGAGGAAAAGATCGACGTCCTCTACCATCACCTGATGGCCGCATTTCCGCCGAGCAAATCCCCCGACTGCCCTCCACGCCCCCAACATCTACTGCCGGCCTGCGAGACGGATTGATTGTCGCGCCCGCCGCTGTTATCAACCAATCGACCGTTCGATTTTTAGCGCCACCTCGGTTGGTGCCGCGAACGCATGAACAGCGGGTGCGATAGCAGCGCTTGCGCCATCAGGGGAGGAACGCCGTGACTTGGGCGCATCAGGACAAATGTGCGATCGTCGGGATAGGCGCGACGGACTATTATGTCCGCGGAAAGAGCTGGCCCCGCACGATCAACGACATGGCCGGCGAGGCGATCCTCAAGGCGTGCGAAGATGCCGGCATCAGCGTCAAGGATATCGACGGCTTCGCGTATTATGGCGGCGCGAGTGCCGGCTATGTCGACAAGTTCGACAGTGGCTCGCTGATGGAAACGCTCGGCATGCCGCACATTTCCTTTACCGCGACGCTGACCTCCGGCGGGGGTGGCGTCGCCGGAGCAGTCGGCCTCGCCACCGCCGGGCTGATGAACGAGGATTGCACCTATGCGGTCACCGTCATGGCGGTCCAGCAGACGCCTTCCGCCCGGCTCGGCGATATCTTCGGCAGGATGAAGCCGGATCCGGAAAACAGCTTTTTGCAGCCTTCCGGCCTGATCGGCCCCGGCCATCTCATGAGCGTCCTCGCAAGACGCCACATGCACCTGTACGGGTCCACCGAAGATGCGCTGGCCGAAATCGTGATGGCCTCGCGCACGCATGCGCTCAATCGACCGAAGGCGATCCGCAGAACACCGCTGTCGAAGGAGGACTATCTCGCCTCCGTCATGCTGGCGGATCCACTCCGCCGCCTCGATTTCTGCCTTGAGACCGACGGTGCGATCGCCGTCATCACCACCACCGCGGACAGAGCGCGCGATTGCCGCCAGAAGCCCGCCTACATCCATGGCTGCGTGCATGGCGCGTCGCGAAAATGGGGTCGCGCATTCGGGTGGATGAACATGCCGGACCCGGAATTCTCCAGCTCGGGCCACCAGTTTCTGGCGGAGCGGGTTTGGGCACAGACCGGGCTTGCCGCCAAGGACATGGATGTCGCCCTGATCTACGATCATTTCAGCTCGATGGTATTGGCGCAGCTGGAAGACTATGGCTTTTGCGAGCGCGGCGAGGGCAACGACTATGTCCTCGCGGGAAAGACCCGCTATGATCCGGCGAGCCGCGGCGGCGTCAACGGCGGCATCCCCGTCAATACCCACGGCGGCAATCTCAGCGAAGCCTATATCATTGGCATGACCCACGTCGTGGAAGCGGTGGAGCAGGTCCGCGGAACCGCCATCAACCAGGTTGCAGATTGCGAATTTGCGCTCGCGACCGGCGGGCCCGCCCCGATTCCCGTATCCAGCCTGGTCCTGAGGAGCGCCTGATGTCCGCCCATTCGATCGCCTATGGTCCCGCGCGGCTGCTGCCCGGAGACCAGATCCACATCACGACCAATCCCGATACCGAGCCCTTCTGGCTGGCAGCAAAGGAACATCGGCTGACGGCCTGCCAATGCGCATCCTGCGGCGCATTTCGTCTGCCGCCGACGCCCTATTGCCCGATTTGCGCGAGCAAGGAACGGACATGGCCGACCCTGCCCGGCACGGGCACGGTGTTTAGCTATGCGATATGCAGCAAGAATCCCGCCACCGGTGAAGACTATGTGTATGTACCTGTCGTGGTGGAAATCGATGGCGCGCGCGGCGCGCGCCTGGTCGGCAACCTGACGGGCTGCAATGCCGAAGACGTACGGATCGGGACGCGGGTCGTCGTCGAATGGACCGATATCTGTGACGGCTGGGTTCTGCCCAATTTTCGAGCCCTAAGCGACCGCTGATACCTTCGCTTTCCCCGCGAAGAACCGCGTTCGTCAGGTATGACGCGGCCGGGCGGCGCCCTTCCCCAATTGAGCGACCAGCACGATAAGAATGCCGCTGAGCGCGACCCCTGCCAGAATGACCGTGTAGCCGAACTCGGTGGGATAGGCGCGGCCGCCAGCCAGGGCGGGCGTCGCGCTGGCCGCCAGCGAGAGCGTTACCAGCTGCGCGCCAGCGGCGGTGAAGACGCGCAACACAGTCATGGTCAGCCCGGTGGCCTCTCCGGCACGCTCGGGCTGCACATGGGCGAGCACGACGTTGGGCACAGCTGCCAGCAGGGTGGTCATCCCGGCCGCTCCGCCGATCGTGATAGCCATGATCTGCCACGGATTGCCGTGGAAGAACGGAAAGGATCCTAGCGAGAGGGCCGCAAGCAGCCCGCCATATTGGATCACCGGCCGGCCGCCGTGGCGCCCGCAAAGCCAACCGGCCAGCATCGCCGCCAGGAGCGAACCCACGTTCGAAGGCAGCTTGATCCATCCCGCTGCCGTAGCGGACAGTCCGAGCCCGGCGCCGCTGCCGGCGGGCTGCTGCAGATATTGGATCAGCACCAGCGGGAACTGCATGATGCCCAGCGCCGCAATTGCAAAGCAGAGATTGGCGATCAGCACGGGCCGCTGCGTCAACAAGCGGACCTGTATCAGGGGATCCGGACGGCGCCATTCATGGCCCCACCACCACAGCAACAGGACAACGCCCGCCACACCCGCGCCCGCAACCCAAGGACCGCGGCCGCCCTGGGTGACGGAGGAGGTGACGGCGTACAATATGCCCGCAACCCCCAGCGGCAGCAGCACGCCGCCCAGCCAGTCGACACCCCCGATCGGCGGTGCGTTGCCGAGGCGGGGCACGGTCACCAGCAGCAGGGGGAGCAC
Organism: Sphingomonas azotifigens NBRC 15497; assembly: GCF_002091475.1. GTDB lineage: Bacteria > Pseudomonadota > Alphaproteobacteria > Sphingomonadales > Sphingomonadaceae > Sphingomonas > Sphingomonas azotifigens. Next base: position 97,926 of record NZ_BCTR01000027.1, on the reverse strand, counting down.
AATGGCGCCATAGCCCGCAGCAAACCAGAAAATCAGCCGCCAACTCCCCAGATCGGCCAAATAGCCCCCCAGGATATAGCCGAATGCCGCCGCCAGCGTTACGCCGCCCGTCAAGGCGCCAACCCAGAAGGGCAATCGCTTTGCGGGCACCATCTGCCGGGCGATGCCATAACAGAGCGCGAGGTTCGCACCCGACAGCCCCTGGAGGCAGCGGCCGACAATCACGAAGTGAATGCTCCCGCCGAATGCGCTGATCAGGGATCCAGTGGTGGTCAGCACCAGGATTACGGCGAGCACGCGCTCACGCCCATACATGTCGCCCAGCCGAGCACCGATCGCTGCTGAACTGGCCTGTACGAGCAGGAAGCTGGTGACGACCCACCCTGCCGATGCGAGGCCGAACGCACGGGAGATGAACGGCAGTGCCGCAATGATCATGACATGTTCGAACGAGCTCAACGCCTCGATCAGGATCAGGGTGATCATGGCCCACCGGAAACCGTTTCGCTGCGCCGCTGCCATGCTCGCCCTCCTCACCATTTGCGGTGCAGGCTAGCCGCCGGCACCGCACCTGTCCGCGCGTTCGGCAACACGCTTGTGATTTCTCGCGTGGCGGCCGGAAGCCCTTCTGCCCATCCGCCGCGGTGGACGACCCCATTCCCCTCCCTTAATTTTTTACCTATCGATTGATATTTTCCCCTGCTAGAGCGGCACTCCTGAAAACTTCGAGGTGAATCCATGACCGATGCGGTCGTTGTCTCGACTGCCCGCACACCGCTCGCCAAAGCGTTTCGGGGCGCCTTCAACAATACGCACAGCGGCACGCTGGGCGGCCATGCCATCCGTCACGCAGTAGCGCGCGCGGGAATCGATCCGGCGGAAGTGGACGACGTCATCTTCGGCTGCGCGGTTCCGGAAGGAGACAGCGGCAACAACATCGCGCGCCATGCCGGTCTCGTCGGCGGAATCCCGCAAACCGCCGGCGCCGTGACGATTGCACGCGCATGCAGTTCCGGCATCCAGGCCGCGAGTTTCGCCGCACAGCGCATCATCGTCGATCGCGTACCCGTGGTGGTCGCCGGCGGCGTCGAGTCGGTCAGCATGGTCAGCCCCACGCCGCACATACCGCGGGCCGGGCGCGCGCCTTGGATCCGCGCGCATCAGCCCGGCATGCTGTTGAGCATGAACGAAACCGCCGAGGTCGTGGCGGAGCGCTATGCCATCAGCCGCGAAGTGCAAGACGCCTATGCCTATTCGAGCCAGATGCGGACCGCGCAGGCGCAGCGCGACGGGCGCTTCGATGACGAGATCGTACCCCTGCCGACGCGCAAGCTGGTGACGGACAAGGCCACCGGCGAGGTATCGGAGGTAGACGTGCTGCTCGAGCAGGACGAGTGCAACCGCCCGGACACCACGCTGGAGACGCTCGCAAAGCTGAAGCCCGTGGTGCGCGAAGACGGCACGGTCACGGCGGGCAATGCCAGCCAGCTCGCCGACGGCGCCTCCGCGAGCGTCCTGATGAACGGAACGCTCGCGGCGCAACGTGGCCTGCCCGTGCTGGGCCTGTATCGCGGCTTCGCCATCGCCGGTCTTGCGCCGGACGAAATGGGCATTGGGCCGGTCTATGCCATTCCGAAGCTCCTGAAACAGCACGGGCTGCGGCTGGAGGATATCGGCCTGTGGGAATTGAACGAGGCCTATGCCTGCCAGGTCGTCTATTGCCGCGACCGGCTCGGGATACCGGACGACCGACTCAACGTCGATGGCGGCGCCGTGTCGATCGGCCATCCCTTCGGCATGACGGGCGCGCGCCAGCTGGGCCACGTCCTGATCGAAGGCAGGCGCCGCAAGGTGAAATATGTCGTGGTCACCATGTGTATCGCCGGCGGGATGGGCGCGGCCTCCCTGTACGAGCTGGTCTGATCGCACAGGAGGCAGCCATGTCGCTGGTCGGCACCTATGATCCAGACAATGTCTTCGCGAAAATCCTGCGGGGAGAACTGCCTTGCCATCGCATTTGGGAAGACGAGGACACGCTCGCCTTTCTCGACCTTTTCCCGCAATCGCCCGGGCATAGCCTGATCATTCCGAAGCGAGGACAGGCGCGGAACCTGCTCGACCTCGACGAAGCGAGCATCGCCCCGCTCTTCCGCCGCGCGCAGATGCTGATGCGGGTCCTGGTCGCGGAACTGGCCCCCGTTGGCGTTCAGTTGCTGCAGTTCAACGGGGACGATGGGGGACAATCCGTATTCCATGTGCACGTCCATCTGGTGCCTCGCTTTGCCGGACAAGCGCTGGGCATCCACGCACAGCAACGCGGGGACCCGGGCGAACTCGACGCGATGGCGCAGCGCCTCCGGGCGAGGATCGCACACGGTGAGGGAGGAGCATTGGAGGCATGATGACACATAGACCGCAGCAATTCCCATTGGCGCGGCAGTCGGCCGGCGTCGCGCCACCGCGTCGTCCGGGTTCGATCCGACGCACCACCTCCATCGACTCCCACTGGCCGGATGGGGCGTCGGCAGCCTGGACCATGGCGGCGCGCGCCCGCGACTTGTGCACCCCCGAAGACGGCGGCGATCCGCATATCCTGAGCGAGGCAGGGTATGAAATGCGCATTTCCCCGGCCAGGGAAATACTGGCGTTGAAGACGAACGCGCACCAGGAACGCACCGGCGAGCTGGTCGGCGTGCGTGCGGGCGGCGACAGCAGGCGGATGATCGCCTCGGCACTCGGCGATCTGGTCGGCACCCCGCTATATCAGATCCTTGATGATTTCGCCGGTGCCAGCCTGGTTGCCCGCTGGATCTGGTCGCAGTGGATGCCGGACTGGGCAGCGTTTTCCAAGGATAAGACGCAACCGCAGACGCATGGCCGGAAAGGCAACATGCTCAACATCTGTACCGGTTTTGCGGAAGGCTCCTCCGCGCTCCTGCCGGACCGGTTGCAGGATGCCGCGACGGAAGACACTGCACGCGTGGGTCCACTGGACGATCCTTCGGACAGCTGGAGCTGGCATGCCATGCCGGACCAGCACGGCCCTGCGATGCGTCGCGCCCGCCGACTGGACATCTGGCGCGAGGACCGGTTGATCCTGGTGGACGCGGCGTTTCAGGACAGCGGCACTGCGCCCGATGGCGGGCGCAGGGCGGTGCACGAATATCGCGTCTATGCGGAGATCGATGCCGAGAGCGGCATTCTCGAATCGCTCCAGGCGCTGCCGCTGATCCTTCCTTTCCCGGAGTGCCCGGGCGCTGCCGTCAAGGCTGCGCGAATGGTGGGACACCAGATCGGCGATTTCCGCAACACCGTTCTCGACACGCTTCCCTCGACGCTCGGCTGCACGCATCTCAACGATGTGCTGCGAGGACTGGCCGACGTGCCCGTGCTCGCCGCCAACCTGGCCTAAGGGGCCGCTCGCACCCAGTTCGAGGCGAGATCACGCCCTTGTCACTTTACCTTCCAATCGTTAGATTGTAAATTAGTCTGGGTCTAAAGGACCGCCGCAAGAGCGTGTCCAATCCCAAGGAGATGGCATTTGAACCTGCAACTCAGCGAACAACAGGCCTTGTTGCGGGACAGCCTTGAGCGACTGTTTCAGAACGAATCGACTTCGGCACGCATCCGGGCCGCAGAACCGCTGGGATATGATCCGGCACTCTGGACGGAGCTGGTCGGATTCGGCCTTCCCCTGATGCGGGTGCCGGAGGGGCGGGGCGGCGGCGGCCTGGCCCTTATCGATGCGGTGGTCGTTGCCGAAACGCTCGGCAGCTATCTGGCATCGGTGCCACTGATCGAATGCGCCGTGGCGAGCCGAATTCTCGCGGACATCGCACCCGCCGGGCATGCCGTCCTGGAGGACATTGCAGGCGGTTCGATCCTCACCGTCGCGCTCCACCCTGTGGAAGCCGGTGTGCCGCAACTGGTTCCCGCCGGCGCCATCGCCGATCGGGTCCTCTGTTCGGACGGGGCAACCGTCTATCTCGCCGCCGTGCCCGCAGATCGGACGGTTCCGGCCAACCTCGGCACGCTGCCGCTGGCTGCGATAACGATCGATCTCGACAATGCGCTGGTACTCGCCTCCGGTCCGGACGCATGCGCCGCCTGGCAGGCCGGCATCGAGGAATGGAAGTTGCTCGCGGCCGCCAATATCGCCGCCATGGGCCGCAAGGCGCTCGAGCATGCCGCAGCCTACGCGTCGGAGCGCGAGGCTTTCGGCCGGCCGATCGGCAGCTTCCAGGGCCTCGCACATCCGCTCGCCGACGCCGTTACCGATGTCGAGGGTGCGCAATTGCTCTGCTGGCGGGCGGCCTCGGAAGCCGAACCTTCCGCCCGCGCCGCGCAGATCTCGGCGGCGCTTTGGTGGTCGACGCGCGCAGCTTCCGCGGCGACGATCCGGGCGATGCGGACCTTCGGCGGCTACGGCGTGTCGATGGAGTATGACGCGCAGATCTATTTCCGGCGGGCCCGCGCCTGGTCGATGCTGCTCGGCGATCCCGAGGCCGAGCTCAACCTGCTCGGCGACTGCCTCTGGGGTGGGCGGACGGATCCTGTTCCCGACATCGGCAGCAGCGAGATCAGCTTCGGGCTCGGCGATGCCGCGGAAGCCTATGCGGCCGAGGCCCGCGCCTTCTTCGCCGCGCACATGACTCCCGAAATGCGCCGATTCATCCACGAGACCGACGACGGCGACCACCCCTTCAACACCCAGCTGGCCAAGGCGGGCTTTCTCTACGCGGATTGGCCTGCCGCCCTCGGCGGGGGCGACAGGACTCCCTATGAGATGGCAGCCCTGAACGACGTCTATTGCGAGTTCGAGTGGCCCCGCGTGCCCGGCACGGTGACGCACATGGTCGGCAAGATTCTCATGCACTTCGCCTCGGAAGAGGTGAAAGAAGAAGTCCTTCCCGGACTCGCGTCCGGGGAGCGGAACGTCGCTCTCGGCTATTCCGAGCCTTCGGCCGGGTCGGACATCTTCGCCGCGAAGACGCGCGCCACCCGCGATGGCGACGACTGGATCATCGACGGACAGAAGATGTTCACCAGCCAGGGCCATCTGGCAGACTATGTCCTGCTGATCGCCCGAACGGACCCGGCACTGCCCAAGCATGCCGGTCTCACGCTTTTCCTCGTGCCCGTTTCCATCCCCGGCTTCGAAGTACACGAGATCAAGACGCTGGGTGGCGAGCGGACCAACATCACCTATTATTCCGACATGCGCGTCCCGGATCGCTATCGGATCGGCGACGTCAATGGAGGAACCAAGGTTCTCGGCCTCGCGCTGGCGCTGGAACAGGGCGGCGGCGACTTCTTCGTAAGTGCCCTGCGTATCATGCTCCGCCATGCGCTCGCCTGGGCGCACGCCGCCAACACCCAAGGCGAGCGGCCGATCGACCGGCGGCGAGTCCGCGCGCGCCTTGCCCAATGTCATGCCCGCCTGCTCGTCGCGGATGTCCTCGACAGGCGATGCCTCTGGGGATTCGTGAGCGGCCAAGGCAAGAAATATTACGGCCCCATGGCGAAGCTGTTCGCCTCCGAAGCGCTAGTCAGCTGCTCGAGCGAACTGGTCGAACTCGCCGCGCCATGGTCACTGATCCAGGCGCATACCGACCTTGGCACCGTAGAGCTCGAAAGCCGCAAGGCGATTCAGGCGACGATCTATGGCGGCACCAGCGAAGTGCAGCGCAGCATCGTGGCGGAATCCGCGCTCGGGCTTCCGCGGACCCGAAGCTAGGAGTGCAACCAATGTCCGAACCCGATCTGCTCCGGAAAGAGCGCGGCGCGATCCTCGAACTCGTGCTCAACCGGCCGGCGAAGTACAACGCGATCAACATGGCGATCGCCGACGGCATCGCAGATGCCTTGGATGTCTTCCGGGATCGACGCGACCTGCGGGTGCTGCTGATCCGCGCGAACGGGAAGTATTTTTCCGCCGGGGCCGACCTGACCGACATCAAGAAGGGCGACACGGCGGGAAGCTCGTCGAACGAACGGACATGGTATCGCCGCGGGCGTGGTAGCTTCCACAGCATGTTCGACGAAATGGAGGCCATCGAGAAGCCGATCGTCGTCGCGCATCAGGGGCCCTGCTTTGGCGGCGCGTTCGAAATGTCGCTCTCGTGCGACTTCCGCCTCGCCGCTTCCTCGGCGACCTACAGGATGCCAGAAATCGATATCGGCTGCATCCCGGGCTCGGGCGGGACGAGCCGGCTGACGCGCCTGATCGGCCCCCATTGGGCGCGCTGGTTCGTGCTGGCCGGCGCAACGGCGAGCGCGCAGCAAGCGCTCAGCATGGGCCTGCTGCATGACGTGTTTTCCGATGAGGATTTCGGCGCCCGCGTCGAGGCGTTCTGCGAAAAACTGGCCTCCCTCCCCCCCGAAGCGGTCGCCATCTCCAAGCTGACGATCGAGCTGACGGCGGATCTCGAGCGGCAACAGGCCCGTAACGTGGAACGCCTCGCCAACAGCATCCTCTTCCTCGGTGACGAGCACCGCAGCCTGATCGCTGCCATGATCGAAAAGCTTTCGAAGAAAAAATGACGTTGTCTTAGGAGCTAGCGCTATGAATGACCTGACCGAATTCTGGCCGAAGAACAGGAAATTGTCGAAGGGCGACTGGACACCGCCGGCCGGCACGCGGTTCATTTCCGCCGACGATCATCTGATGGAGGCCCAAAATCTTTGGGAAGAGCGGCTGACCGGCACAGACAAGGACCGCGCGCCCAAATTCTGGCAAGACGAACACGGCATCTTCCATCTGGTCGTGGATGGTGAATCCTACAACACGCCGGGCTTCGATCTTTCGTTTCCGGAGGGACGACCCGGCTTCTGGGACACCCAGAAGCGGCTCGAAGACATGGATGCCGAAGGCATCGATGCGTCGATCACGTTCCACTCGCGCGCTGCCGCACTGATCCGCATGAAGGACAAGGACCTTTGGTTCAAGTGCATCGACGTTTTCAACGAGTGGTTGGCCGAATGGCGAATGATCGCGCCCGACCGACTGTTCCCGGTCGCCTATCTCCCGACCTTCTACAAACCCGAGATGACCCGGGACTATATGCAGAAGATCAAGGCGCTGGGCTTCAAGGCCGTCGAAATCCCGTCGGCACCGCGCGGCGTCCGCTATAACGGATCGGAAATGCTCCCCATGTGGGAAGCCATCGCCGAAGCCGGTCTGCCGCTTTCGATTCATATCGGCGTGGCGCTCGAATATACGGGCACGGGGGCGCTGGCGGCGAACATCAACCGCAATCTCCAACCGTTCAACGCGCTGTTCGGCCAACTCGTTTTCGCGGGTCTCTTCGATCGGTTTCCCAATCTGCGGATCGTCTTCACCGAAGGCGGCGCCAGCTGGGTTCCGCCGACGATCACCGGCGCGGACAAGATCTACCGCGACTATATCTCGGCCATTCGCCCGCGCATCGAACACAAGCCCAGCCACTATTGGTATCAGAATTGCTGGACGACGTTCATGGACGATCCGGTCGCGCTCGATCTGATCGATTGGATCGGCGAGGACAAGCTGATGTGGTCGATCGACTATCCGCACCCCGAAGGCGTCTTCGGCGAATCCATGCAGATCGCCAGGCAGATCTACGACAAGGCCGGGGAAGCGCGATTCAAGAAAATCGTTGGCGGCAACGCCGCCCAGCTCTGGGGCATTTGAGCCTGCGCGGTTTGGCGTAATGAGGGAGGAGGCGTAGCCGGGCGCCTTCTCCCCGCCCCGGCAAACCCTTCTGCCCCGCATCGCGCGCAAGGCAACAGGCACCGGCCCAACTGCAGGCGATGCCTGCCTTGTGCGCCGCTACCGCTTCCCGTCCGGTTTCCGCAAATATGCCTCGATCGTCGTCCGCACCGCGCGTAGCTCTGCGGCCACGCGCTGGCATGCCTCCACGGAAAGCGCCTCCAGCACCGCCTCGGCCGTCCGCGTCGCACGTTCGGTTGCGGCCTGATAGACGGCCGCTCCCGCCTCGGTGACCTGCAGGAAATGGGCGAGCTTGTGATCGGGATTGGGCTCCGTCCGTAGCAGTGTTGCCGTCACCAAGCGGTTGGCCGTGCGCTGAACGACCTGGCGATGCAGACCGAGGCTTCGGCCGATCTGCGGCACCGTCGGGGCGCGCGTGGCCTCAACGACCGCGGTGAGGATGGTGAGTTCCATTTGCGAGAGGTTCACCGACGGCGCCACATCCGCGAACAGACCGTCCAGCCGGCCCTTCAGCCGGATGACTTCGTCGACAAGGGGAACCAGCGGATGCGAGGCAGTCGAGAGGGGCTTCATGAACTCTTTCCGGCAGAATGACGGGCAAGCGCGAAGCCTCGCACATTGCAACGCCGTTTTCCAGATTGACTCTAAAGTTCCAAAGTGGAACTTTGTGTCAAATAGGAGAGGGTCCATGTCGGTCGTTACGTCAGCCCATATCGAACAATATCGCCGTGACGGCGCCGTGCTCATCAAAGGCGCTTTGTCGAGCGCCGACGTCGCCCAGCTCGAGCGCGGCATCGAGCAATGCTATCGAGAGGAGCGGGGTCCCGCGACCGTGGTCGAAGGCGGCGCGACCGGCGGCGCCACGGTCGTTCGCGACTATGCCTCGATGGAGAGCCCGGTTCTGGCGGATCTCCTGGGGTCGGGACGGATCGGAGCGATCGGATCGGCCCTGATGCAAGCCCCATCGGCGCAGCTCATCCTGGACCAGGTTTTCTATAAGGCTGGCGGGCCGGTAGTGGCGACGCCATGGCATCAGGACACACCTTTTCTGCGCGTGCGCGGGGAGTCCATCGTTCGCTTATGGTTTCCCTGCGATTTCTCGCCGCGACACTTGACGGTGCAGGTCCTCCGAGGCTCGCACCGGTGGGAGATGATCTTCAGCACCCAGGTTCGATCGGGCGACCCGTCCGCCAAGGAAGGCGCGACGGGAATTGGCGATCCCGGGATGCCGATGGTGCCAGACGTCGCACGTTTCCCGGAAAGCTTCGACATCTTGACTTTCGACGTGGCGCCCGGCGACGTGCTCGCTTTCCAGGGGAACGTCGTGCACGGTGCCGGGGGGCATCCCAATCACCCTACCCCCCGGCGCGCCTATGCGGTGCTGCTCGGCGGGCCGGACCTCCACTATCACGCTCCCCGGGGCAAGGCCTTCCCCTCACCCGGCCGGATGCGGGGGTTGCGCGCAAAGGACGATATCCCGGATGCCGCGAAGATCGGTGCGTATCCGGATGCATTCCCGGTCTGCTGACCGGCACCGTTGCGCCTGATAGGGCGGACGCACGCAACGCCGCGCGTCCGCCGAAAGCCAGGGAGATGCTGCGGCCCGCACGCCCCCCTCAGCGGCGGATGTTCCTGGAGTAGAAGTGCGGCATGTCCAGCTGGCCGAGGATGCCCGGCTTCGCTGCGCAGACCTCGTTGATGGCGTTGATCGGGTGCAGGGCGGTGATCGCACACCCATCATAGAGGCTGAGCGCCATCTCGGTGTGGATATTGGGCTCACCCTTGATGATCACCTGATAGCCGCACTCGGCGCCGTTCAGCGGCTGCTCGAATTCGGGCCCGGCGTCGACATGGCACCGCTCCACCTTGCGGTAGATGATCAGCGGCTTGCCTTTGTACATGCCGCGCATCGTCCAGCGGACCGCGGCGATCGTGTTGGCAAGCCCTTTGCCCCAGGCTGCATCATAATCATGATCGAGCGCCGCCGTCTCATAGGTTTGAACGATTTCGTCCAGCTCGACGCCCAGATAATCGGCGATCCCCCAGATGGTGCTTTCATGCCAGCCCTTGCCGATATCATCGTAAAACATCGGTGCGCGATAATCGAGCGGCTGGTTGAATCCCCAGTTCATGATGGACAGGAAGCTGCCATAGCCGTTCAGGTTGGATATCTCGCAGACATCGACGGTGTCGACTTCACCGGCACCCGACAACAGGCTGAACAGATGGCCGATCGTCATATAGCCGGGATCCGTGCCGCCACAGAAGATCGAGGCTCCGCCCTTTTCACAGGCTTGCGCGATCGGCTCGACAAACGCGCTGCGGCCGAATTCGGGGGCAATGAGATCCATCAGCGCAGGCCCCACGACATTGATGCCGGCCTCGAGAAACGGAACCACATCCGCCACACATTCCGCTTCGCGATGCGAATAGTTTCCCTGGTAAACCAGACAATCGGGCTTGAGCGCCAACAGCTCGGCCGGATCGGCGGTCGCAATGACGCCTGTCTTCCGACGCCCCGCGATATCGCCGGCATCGCGACCGATCTTGTCGGGCGACCAGGCCAGAAGACCGACCAGCTCATATTCTGGATGACCGATCAGGCCGCGCAGGCCGGGCATTCCGATGGGGCCCGTACCCCAGACGGCAACACGCTTTTTCGCCATTTCTCTCTCCTGCTCGGGTTCTTCTTGCGGGAAACCGCTCGAAACAAGGGTATCGATTTAAATCTAATGTTCAATAGAATATATGAAGATCCTACGAGCGTCGCGTGCGCTCGCGCAGGCGCTTCGCCGCTTCACCATATTCCGCGGCAATGCGGTCAACGAGATCCTGCACGGCGGGAACGTCGTCAATCAGCCCGACGCCTTGGCCGGCAGCCCAGATATCCCGCCAGGGCTTGCGCTCGGAGGAACGGGGATCCTGCGCGACGGTGTCGACGGACAGGTGGTCTGGGTCGAACCCGTTCGCGCGGATGGACGATCGCATGAAATTGCAAGGCACCCCGCGCGTGAAGGCAGGCGTGTAGAGGATGTCGCTGGTATCCGCTGCCACCAACATCGCCTTATAGGCATCCGGCGCCATCGATTCCTTCGTGGCGATGAAGCGGGTGCCCATGTAACAGAGATCCGCACCTAGCGCCTGCGCCGCCAGAATGCCGCCGCCCGTGCCGATCGCGCCGCCAAGGACGATCACGCCGTCGAAAAAGGCGCGAACCTGCGGGACCAAGGCGAAGGCGCTGACAGCGCCAGCATGGCCACCACCACCACTTGCGATCAGATTGATGCCGTCGACTCCTGCCTCCGCCGCCTTTTCGGCATGGCGAACGCTCGTTGCGTCATGGAAAACGACGCCCCCCCATCCGTGCACTTCCTTGACAAGATCAGCCGGTGCACCGCCCACGCTGATGACGATCGGTACCCGCCGCCGCCTGCAGACCTCCAATTGCCTCTCGAACAAGCCGGCACGGTGCGCGTCCCTGCCCGCGCCTGCGCTGAGATTGGCGGCATAAGGCCCCGCCCGCTGGCCGGTGCGCGCTTCAAAGGCGGCGAGTTCCCCGGCAATCCGATCGAGCCATTCGTCATATTCCTCCGCAGAACGCGCCGAAGCCGAGGCAACGCCGGCCATGATACCGGCGGAACATGCCGCGATGACGATATCGGGGCCGGTGACGAGGAACATGGGCGCCGCCACCAGCGGCAGACGCATTCCCGAGAATAGCGGCGTGTCCAAGAGTTCCATCATTAGCCTCCCTGTGACTACCTCGTTCATCCTCGGGGCTGCGGGTGTGCAGCAGCGCCGCAGCACGACCTCCTGCCACTTCCCGCCCGCGCCGCATCCCCTAGAAGCCGCCGCTTTCCAGACGCGACGCCAGATCGGCGTTGCGGCCCGGATTGGTCTCGATCTCCATCGCCAGCCCGTCGGCGAGCGGCATCTCGGCGCCGCAATCGATCATCGTCTTTAGCCAACGGGTCACGCCGCGCGGGTGACTGGCGATCCGCGCAGCGAACGCCTGGACCTCTTCGTGCAAGCGGTCCGTTGGACACGACCTGTTCGCCAGCCCGATGCGCACCGCCTCTTCGGCCAGGACTTCGCGACCGGAGAACATCATTTCCTTCGCCCTGGCACGGCCGATCCGCCGCGGGAGCCGTTGAGTCAGCCCCCAGCCTGCGTGCAATCCCCATTTCTGATGGGTATCCCCGAACCGTACATCCTCCGCCGCGAAAAGGATGTCGGCGGTCAGCGCCAGTTCCAGGCCGCCTGTCAGGCAATGGCCCTGTACGGCTGCGATCACGGGTTGCGGAAGCGCGGCCAGGGCTGACAGGGTGGCGCGATTGAAGGCGGTGGGGTCGGGATCGGTCGGCTTCCGTTCCTTGAACGCCTTGAGATCGGCTCCGGCGCAGAAGGACCGCCCGGCACCGCGCAGGACGACGCAACCGATTGCCTCCGTCTGGGTAGCGATGGCGTCGATATGAGCGCGCAGTTCCCGGAAACTGCCCGCTGAGAGCGCATTCAGAACCTCCGGACGGTTTAGCGTCAGGGTCGCAACGCCGTCCGCGTCGCTTCGATCTACCAAAGAAGTCACGCTGTCTCACCTCCTTGCTCAGCAGCGATCGCCCCTATGCCCCAGGGTTCGCCCCACGTATAAAGGCGAGGTGCCGGAGAAATTGCCGCGTTCAGCTTTTGCCCATCAGCGCGTTGGAAACGATGTTGCGCTGAACTTCGCTTGCGCCGGCATAGATGGTCGACGGTCGCGCGATCATGTATATCTTGCGGAGATCCAACGGGCTTTCCGCGCCGATCGTCGGCGTCTGCAGCCCGGCATCCTCGTCGATGACATTCAGTATCTCCTCCGAGATATTCTGGAACGCCTCCGTCGCGAGGACCTTCATCATGCCCAGCACGGCATTGTCGACCTCGCCGCGAATTGCCGCGTCCGCAACTTGCGAATGCAGCGCGGCAAGATCGTGCACGTCACAGAACAAGGAAGCAGCCCTATCCGTCACCCCGGCATCTTCGGCGAGCCCGCGCGTTTCGATCAGTTGCTCGAGCACTTCGAACGCCTGCCTGGGTAAGGTGGGGGCGCCGTTGGATATGCGCTCATCCCCGAGCAGGGCCTTGGCCACCGTCCAGCCCTGGTCGAGCGCGCCGACCAGATTTTCCGCAGGAATGCGCACATTCTCGAAGAAGATCTCGCAGAGTTCGTCTTCGTCGGCGAGGTTGAGGATGGGGCGCACGGTCAAGCCGGGCGTATCCATGTCCGCCAGCAGGAAGCTGATACCTGCCTGCTTCTTCACCTCCTTGTTGGTCCGCACCAGCACGAAGATGCGGTCCGCACAGCCGGCCAGCGTCGTCCAGATTTTCTGGCCGTTGACGAGGAACGCCTCTCCATCCCGCACCGCCGAGGTCCGCAGGCTGGCCAGATCGGAACCCGCATTGGGCTCGGAATAGCCCTGGCACCACAGATCTTCCCCGCGCAGGATCGCCGGCAGGTAGCGCGATCGCTGCGCATCGGTGCCATATTTCATCAGCACCGGTGCCAGCAGCACCCCGCCGCTGTCGAGCACGCGGGCGCAGCGATGGCGTTCCATCTCCTCGTTCAGGATGAGCTGCTTTTCTAGGCTCAGGCCCAGGCCGCCATATTGCTTTGGCCAGGCAGGCGCGCGCCAGCCGGCTTCATAGGTCATCCGGTGCCACCGCCGTTCCTCATCACCGGCAAGCCGGCGGATGATCGGGATGCGCCATTCCGCCGGATAATTTTGCTCCAGCCAGTCGCGCCATCGGGCGCGAAACGCGTCGTTGGACAGCAGGTTGAGGTCTTGCGTCATCATGCGCCCTTTCCGCCGCGATGCGCCATCAGGGCTGCCCGGCGATGCGCGGAGGCACCGCCGAGCCAGCTGGACCAGCGCAGCGCGCAATGGACGTAGAGGCCTACATCCGCTTCGTCGGTATAGCCGAAGGCTCCGTGATACTGGATCGCCCAGCGCCCCATTTCCTGGGCTGCCTGGCTGCAACGGGCTTTGGCTGCGGGCACGGCTGGCCCCCAAAGCTTGCCCTCTTCGACGCAGTGCGCCGCCTTGCGCCAACTGGCGGCGGCGAGTTCGATCTGGCTATAGAGGTCCACCATGCGATGCCGCAGCGCCTGGAACTCCGACAGCGCGCCGCCGAACTGCACACGCTGCTGCATATAGGCCAGCGTTTCGTGCCACAGCGCCTTTGCCAGGCCCTCGAGTTGCGCGCTCAGCGCGACGGTGCCGCGTGCGATTGCGTGCTCGAGCGCGACCCGCGCAGCATCGCCCTCCACAATCACGGCATCGGCAGTCACACGAACATCGTCAAACACGACGTCGGCAGTCAGGGTACCATCGGTTGCACGCGCAACGACGAGGGTGACTCCCGAGGCCGATGGATCGACCGCTACCACGACAGGGCCGTCATCGCCTTGTGCGGCAACCAAGAGTGCCGAGCCAGGGTGCCAAGCGGGCACGTGCACCTTTGCTCCCTGCAGCCGGCCAGCGGCCAGGCGCGTCCCGAACGCCGGAATGCCGACGCCGCCGCGCCGCTCTTGCCAAGCGAGCGTGACCGATTGATGGCCTTGCGCCAACCCCGTAGCGAGCGCCGCGGCCACCGGCCCGGCGCCGCGGGCCAGGAGCGTCCCCGCCATGATCGCCGACGCGACAAAGGGTTCGGGCGCAAGCGCGCGGCCGAGTTCCTCCGCCAACGGAAGGGCCGCACTCAGTCCGAGTTCGGCGCCGCCCAGCTTTTCCGGAAGGAGCATGCCGGTCCAGCCGAGTTCGGCCATGCGCCGCCACGTGTCGGCGTCGAAACCGGTTTCGGACGCACGCACCGCCCGGAAATGGCCCGGGCCGCCCGCATCGCCGAGGAATGCGATAGCGCTGTCGCGCAGCATCTGCTGCAGTTCGTCATCGGTGCGCCAGCCCATGGATCACCCGGCCATCTGCATGCCGCCATTGGCGGACAACCGCTGGCCCGTGATGAAAGAAGCCGCATCGGAGAGCAGGAAGCAGACGGGCTTCGCCGCCTCTTCCGCGGAACTCCACCGGCCCAGTGGGATCCGCGACAGATAGGTCTCGGCGAACTTCTCGCTGCGCACCGTCTCCGTCATCGGCGTGACCACCACGCCAAAGGCGACGCAGTTGGCGCGAATATTGTACTTCGCCCATTCGCGCGCCGTAGACATCGTCATGCCGATGATGCCCGCCTTGGCCGTTGCGTAGTTTACCTGGCCTATCGTTCCCTGGACCCCGGCATCCGAGGAGATGTTGACGATCGATCCGGGGTTGGGGTCCCCCGCCTTTGCACGTTCGATCATATGGTTGCCGACGGCCTGCGAACACAGAAACGCGCCGGTCAGGTGAACGCTGATCACCTGATCCCATTCTTGAAGCGTCATTTTCGACAACATCGCGGGACGGGTGATGCCGGCATTGTTCACCAGGCCATGCACGGCGCCGAACGTGTCGACGGCGTATTGCACCAGCGCATCCACCTCGGCGGCGTCGGCGATATTGGCCTTCACGCCCAGATAGCGTCCTTCAGGGTACTCGGCCTTGGCCGCTTCGAGGGCATCGCCATGCATGTCCGCGATCACGATATTGCCGCCCAGCGCAACCACCAGATCGGCGACTGCCCGGCCGATGCCCTGGGCGGCCCCGGTAACGATGACCGTCCTATCGACAAGGGACATGGGGTTGGCGGTCGGCTGACTATCCATTGCGGGCATCCTTCTTCATCTCAGCGAATTCTCATGGCCTGCTCCGACACGCTCGCAATTCCATTCCCTCGATCCGGGACCAGGTATCGCGATGCCGTCATCGTCCAGCACGCCGGCGGTGCTCAGAGCACGCCGGCGGCTCGCAGCGCAGCGCGCTCGGTTTCCGAATATCCTGCCTCTGCCAGAATCTCGTCATTATGCTCCCCGACGGCAGGCGGCGGGTAACGATAGGCGGGAGGGGTAGCGGAAAGTCGATAGGGCGAGGCAACGGTACGGATATCCCCGAACGCGTCGGAGGAGAGCGTCAGGAACATGTTGCGGGCAATCGCCTGCGCGTCCCGCTCCATATCCTCAATGTCGTTGATCGGGCCGGCAGACACCGTGGCATCGTTCAGGATCGACACCCACTCGGCGCGTGTCTTTGTACGGATGATGTCGGCGATCAGCGCCTTCAGCGCTGGACGATTGCGGACCCGATCGCCATTGCGCATGAAGCGAGTATCGCTAAGCCATTCGGGGTGCCCCAGAACGTTTGCGAGCCGGACGAACTCCCGATCGTTGAACGTCGCGATGATGATATGGCCGTCGGAGGCACGGAAGACGCCGTACGGCGCGGCACTGGGATGATCGTTGCCGGTCCGGCCCAACTTTACCCCGGCATTGAGCCACGAAGACGACGTGTTGAGCAATGCCGCTGCTAGCGATTCGAACAGGGAGATATCGACCTGCTGCCCCTCCCCGGTCTTGCGCCGATGCTCGAGCGCTGCGAGAATCCCGATGACGGCATTCATTCCGGCGAAGGCGTCGACGACGGGTATGCCGACCCGCAACGGCCCCGCCCCCTCCTCCGTATCGGCGTGACCGGTGACGCTCATCACCCCGCCCATTCCCTGAACGAGGAAATCATAGCCCGAACGCTCCGCATACGGGCCCGTTTGGCCGAAGCCCGTGATCGAGCAATAGATCAGCCTGGGATTGATCTCGCGCAGCGCCGCATAGCCGAGACCGTAGCGCTCCAATGTACCGGTGCGGTAATTCTCGATAAGGATATCAGCCGCACTGGCCAGCCGCCGGATAATCGCCTGCCCTGCCGCGGTCGCGAAATCGACGGCGATCGAGCGTTTATTGCGGTTGACCGATAGAAAGTAGGTCGACTCCCCGGAGCTGGTTTCGGTCGGCTGCCGTAACCAGGGAGGACCGACCCGCCGCGAGTCATCGCCCTCTCCCCGGCGCTCGATCTTGATCACCTCGGCACCGAGATCCCCCAAAATCTGCCCGCCAAGCGGACCGGCGATGACCCGGGTCATATCCAGCACTGTCAAGCCGGAAAGAGCGCCGGGTGGCGATCCTGAGGTCATTCGGTATCTCCATATTTCGACGATAGTGCCACCAGAAGCCATGCACCGGCGCCACAGGACGGCGGCAACGATCACTTCCCGGTCAACATCCACCGAAGGTTCCGCAGCAAGGACCGGGCAAGGCGCACGGCGGCTTGAAAGCGTTGTAGCCAAAGCGACCTGGCAGCTTGCCATGCGGGACGCCCGATGCGCCCCGCATGGGGACACTCAGAAGCGGAACGTCGCCTCCACCCCATAGGTGCGCGGGTCACCATAGGTGAAGGTTTCGTAACCCGCCCCCGTCAATTGGAAATTGCGCGTGAGGCCGTAGAGTTCATTCGTGATGTTGCGCGCGTAGATGCCCGCGCTAAGGCGGCTCCCACCGATATTGTTGTAATCGATGCGCGCATTGAGCAGCGTATAGCCTGCCTGCGCGCTATTGAACCCCTGGAGGTCATTGCCCAGGCGTGAGCTTCGGTAATATACGTTACCGTTGAACGCCAGCTCTTCGCCATTTCCATTCAGAGGAATGGTATAGATTGCCGTAAGCCCAGCCGTATCCCTGGAAATGTTGCCGAAGTTCTGCCCGGTAAGATTGCGCGAAGCCACTGCCAGCGTGCATCCATTGACATCCGGTATGGCAAACTGGTCGTACTTGCCGAGAGTCAAGTTATAGAAACCATTCATTTGCAGACCCTTCAGCGGCCGCGCCTCCAGTTCAAGTTCGACCCCCTTCGGCGTACCCTTGCCTGCATTAACGATCAAGGAGTTGGAGTTCTGGCTAGTACCACACGAGCCTGTGACCTGCGTCTGGATATTCGAATACTTGCCCTGGTATAGCGCCAGATTGGCACGAACGGGCACTCGGCCGATATGCGCATCGGCTTTGACGCCGATTTCATAGTCCGTGAGCTTCTCAGGTGCGTAGGTTCGCAGCGCCGGTGGGATTGCCGGAGAAATCAGGTTGAATCCGCCTGCCTTGTAGCTGTGCCGGTTGGCTACATAGATCAACACATGACTGGTGACCTGATAGTCGACACCCAAGGTCGAACTCAGTTCCTTGTCGCTTATCCGTAGGGGATCAGGAACTCCCCTGTTCGATCCTACGCGGGTATCCCAGGTATGCCGCAGGCCACCGGTGATTTTAACGCCGGTCAGCCCAAGATTACTGAAATCATAGGTGACCTGACCGAACAACGCCTTGGACGTATATCGATCGAATGATGTATCGAATAGCGTAGGGCTCGTACTGAATAGAGTTGTCGTCTGATCCACTCTAGTCTTTTGCCTGGATATGAAACCACCCACCAACCACGTCAGGCTATTTTCAAAGGATTTACCAAATACCTGCAGTTCGTCACTGATTTGGGTCTGATGACGAGCCTGCGCAACATCGACCATCGGAAAATTAAGGCTCGTCGAATTAAGGTCAAAAGCGTTCTTTATATCGTAATACCCAAAAATATTTTTCAATGTAACACCGCCAAGCTCATAGGAGGTGGTGTCAGCAATAAGGTAGCTCTTGTTGTTATCGTAATCCGGAGAATATGACTGATCGATCGTCCGGTTACCCAACTGCTGCTGGCGTGCAAGTCCGGCCAGCGCGGGAGGGAAAAACAGGCCGAAGCCACCGAGTGTCTTCGTGATCGGGGGGTTTAAGTGCTGCTTGCCATTGAAATAGGTGACAAGCAGATCGTTCTCGAGCCCGTCCACAGGGGTCAGCGTAACCGCTGCTCGAAGTGCGGTATAATCCTTGTCGTTTCCGTCAGGCCCGCTCAAATTCTTGACCATGCCGTCCTGGCGAGCCACCTGCCCGGAAAGGCGTACGCCCAGAATGTCCTTGACGATCGGCAGGTTGATGGCGCCGGTGAACTGCAGAAGGTCATAGTTACCGATGTTCCCGGTGACATAGCCGCTCACGTCGCGCGTATTTGCTCTTTGCGGGGTAAACAGAACCGCGCCGCCCGTGCTGTTCTTACCGAAAAGGGTCCCCTGCGGACCGCGGACGATCTGCACCGAGGCCAGATCGAAGATACCGGCCGCAATCACGCGCGAGTCGACGGGCACGTCTCCAAAATAGTTTACGACGGTGTTATCGGCACCCAGCGGCGAAGTCTGGCCACGCAACTGGAAGACCGGCGCGCCCGACCCTCCCAGGGGGTCCGGCGTGATCACCAGGCTTGGTGCACTGAACTGGAGATCCGTCGCACGACGGATCTGCTGGCGCTCCAGCGAATCCGAGCTCAGCACGGATGCCGCAACGGGAACATTCTGGAGATTCTCTGATGTTCGTCGCGCGGTAACGATAATGTTTTCGAGCTGCTCCTGATTAGTCGGCGACGCTTGCGCCGGCTGGGCCGGCGAGGAGCCCGGCACTGGCGCCGCATCCTGAGCGATCGCGGGAACAGCAAACATCACGAACGAGGCAGCTGTAGCGCCCAGCAATGGGCACCAGGTACGAGTATGGCGCATTCTTTTCCTCTCCCAAAAGCGCCTCCCGCCCCTCTATCATGCTAGTCCCTGTTCAAGCGTCATCGCTTTGCCCGGGGCAATTTTTTATCAAGCGGAAGTTCGAAATTGGTATCGCGGGACGATTGTTCCGTCAATCATGCGCATCCCAAAGTGACATCACGCATACGATATTTGGGACACAAGCTCGCCAAAGGCGCATCGCTCTGGCATCGAACCGACACTTCCTTTGGAGATCCGAGGCAGTGGAATCGCAGCGCGCCTGCCCGGTCGGAATGATCGATCCGAGGCGCCGCCGCGGCAATCAGGCGCATCTCAGTGCGCCCCGTGCGCGCAGCTGATCGAAGCGAGCGCACGCGGGCCGATCTCCGCGACCGATGGTGGGGTAGTCTTTTAGATCGCTGATCCGGCGCAAATGCTATATCCGTCAGAGACTCCGAGCTCGATCCGCAAGAAAAGGCCTGCGCGTTCCTGTTCGGCGCCCGCGGCCGAACCGGTCTTCGACTGTTGCGAGAAGCGCGTCGACCACTGCTCGCCGAGCGACCATGGTGCATCATTTGGCTCGGTCTGCGCCCGCGGGAGTACGGTCCTGATTCCGGACACTTGGCATCCTGTATCGCAAATGTGATTTTTGAGCGCCGGCCTCCCCACCGCCTGGCGAATATGGAATATATGTGGCTGCGTATACGGCAGTGCCCGCTCCATCACGGCACCATCCGCATGCGTGTGGTGCCAAAGAGATCACACGATCCGTGGCCAGGAGAGGCGATATGCTGAAAAGAGTCGGTGCCGCGCGTTGGATCGATATGGCAGACATCCGTTGCGCCATGATGGGGATCATACCGCTCGCTTGCCTCGCTGCAGCCTTTTGGCTTTGCGGCTTGCTCTTCTAAAATCCGGACCTTCACGAAGCGCGGGTCGAGGACGCCGCTACCAGCGGCGCGGCTTGCCCCTCGGAAAGGCGCAACAGATGCAATCTATCCTTGCATCCGTCGCCTATCGAGGCACGCCAATCGGCGGTACCGTCGCCCGGTGATCCGCATCGACATGAACCTGCTGGCCGCCCTGAGCCGAACGCTGGCGCGACTACGCGCGGCGCGCGTTGATCCGCTGCTGGTGTGCACCGACGCGTGCTGCTACCCCAGCCGCATGCGATAGCCCTGCGCGGCGGGGGCAACAGGTCCATCACGAAGCACGTCTGCTGCCAAGACTGCCCGCGCAAACGCTGGATATCGCCGCCGCCCGACCCGGCTCCCCCCTGCCCACCACCGGCTGCGCGACACGGTCCCACCCATCTGCCGCCGGGAGATCGACAACGCCGGCGGCTGCAATCATGATCCTCGACGACATATTCTCGCAGCCTGACACGGGCGCACAGCGTCAGACGCCAGCCGCCTAGAATTGATACCGCACGCCCGCCCGCAACGTCCGCGGTTCCACCACCCGGCTCAGCCGACCATCGGCCGGCGCAGCCATCACCGCCGGCACGAAATAGGTGTAGTAATACGCGATGTCCTTGTCGTGGCTGTCGAACAGGTTGAGCAGTTCGGCATAGAGCTGGACGCGGCCCGGCTTCCACGCCGCGCGCAGATTGACGACGCTGCTGCCCTTGTCGCGCACGCTGTTGTCGGTGAGGAGGGGATAGGGGCCGAGGTGCCGCAAGCGGATGCTCGCGTCGAACCGGCGCGAAACCGCCGATACCCCCAGCTGTGCGGCATTTTCGAAGGCATTGGGAATATAGCTGCCATCGGCATAGCGCGCGTGGCTGGCCGTGTAGTTCGCATCGAGCGCCAGCCAGGGGAGCGGACGCCAGAAGCCGACCAGTTCATAGCCATGCCGGCGAGATGCGCCGGTCGGCTCGACCGTGTTCGAATCGCCGACGAAGCGCAGCTCGCTCTGCAGGTCGAGCCACCAATAGGTCGCCGTCAGCGTGAGGTTGGGGCGCTGGAACCGCACGCCCAGTTCGTGCCCGCTGCCGCGCGACAGGATCGGCACGCTTGCGGCGGATACGGCGCCGCGCGCATCGTTCGAATGGAAGCCCCGCCCCCAATTGGCATAGAGTTCCAGAAACGGCGCCACGGCATAGGCGATGCCCGCCTTTGGCGAGAGCAGCGCCTGATCGCCACTACCCTGTCCCAGCGCCTGCGCCGGTGCATCGCGGGCGAAGACGGCATAATGGTAATAGTCGCCGCGCACGCCACCCGTCAGGCGCAGGCCCGAAACCGGCTTCCACACGATTTCGCCATAGCCCGCCGCCGAAGCCTCGCGAACGCGATAGGCGCCCAGGCTCGCCACCGGGGCGCGATCGGCGGTGTGGTAGACGCCGACTTTCGGAATGTCGTCATAGCGATTTTCGGTCCCGGCAACGAAGTTGAGCGTGTCCCCGAGGCGCCACCGCTTCTCGCCCTTCAGCCCGAAGATCCAGCGCCGGTCGAACTGGAAGATCTGGGCGCTCCTGCCATAATCGGGCGCGGCGGGATCGGTCTGGGCGAAGGTCGGGTTCGAATACATCGACCAGTCATAATATTGCGCATAGGCATTGAGCCGATAGCCATCCCCCTGCAGTCGCACATTGCCGACGAAGCGCGTCGTCTCGCCGCGGGCGGTGGGATCGGGCGCGCAATAGCGATCCGGGCAGATCGCCGTGCCGATGATCGCCTCCGGGATCTGCTCGGTCGGCCGCCAGGTGCCGCGATAGCCGTGCAGCGTCACCTCCAGCGCCCCCAGGCCCGTCGGCGCCGCATATTTGGCGAAGGCGGAGACGTGCCGCAAATGCTCGGGCAGCTGCCAGGGCCCGTCATAGGCCTTGGCCTGCCCCACCAGCGTGAGTTCCCCCGGGCCGAGCTTTACCGACCCGCCCGCAGCCATCCGTCGCCAGCCATAGCTGCCGCCTTCGATCGAGACCCAGGGCCGATCGTAGCGCGCGATCGTCTGCATATAGGCGGCCCCCGCCATCGCGAAGTCGCCGCCATCGGCACGATAGGGGCCTTTGCGGTAATCCTCGCGCGCGACGATTTCGGGGATGAGCCCGTTGAGATCGAGATAGCCCTGGCCATGGCCATGCGTGCGCAGGTTCATCTGCACATCGTCGATATAGGTGGTGAAGTCGCTGCCGTGATCGAGGTTGAAGCCGCGCAGGAAATATTGGTTGGCCTTGCCGCTGCCGGAATGCTGCGCCGCGATCATGCCCGGCACGGCCTCGAGCAGTTCGGCGACGCGCAGCAGCGGCCGGACCAGCAGATCCGATCCCGCGACCGAGCCTTCGCTCGCGGCCTGGGCGGTGCCGATCTTCGCCTCGCCGCGTCCGAACACGACGAGGTCCCCCTCGCCGGGTTGCACGTCCGCCGGGGGCGGGGATGGGGCGGTCTGGGCCTGGACCCCTGCTGCAGGGAGCAGGCCGAGGAACGACGCGGCAAGGGCGGGAGCGACGACTCGGGAAGGCGGCATGCTGGGCACCCATGATGGAGGGGAACGCGCATCGCGAACGCGGTGCTGCGAGAGGGCGCCGTGTCGGCCAGCGCATCCCGCTTGCAGAGCCTTTCGCAGTCGAATCGCCGCCGCAAGTGGCGAACGGTTCGCGTCCCCGCCGTAACCGGCACCTCGGCCCAAGCGGCGCCCTCTGACGCGCCGGTCGGATCACCGTCGCGCACGTCAAGACCCGATCGCGGCGGCTTCCCGCCCCCCGAAGCCATGGCGTTGTCGCCTCGCTGTAACGGTTTCACAACTGTAATCGCCTTCGCGAACCGGCCGAAGCCCCGCAAATGCTGGGCGATCTTTTCCGGCCGCGACGCACCTCGCCCGGCAGGGGAACGCAGGGCGCCGCGGCGCGCACGATACGAACATGCACAAGGAGTTGGATGGATGAAGAAGCGTGGTAATCTGTCGGTAGCGATGGCGGCGGCGGCGTTCGGAACCGGGCTGGTCGCGCTCGCCGCAGCGAGTTCGCCGGCGCTGGCGCACCATTCCTTCGCCATGTTCGATCAGACCAAGATCCTGAACGCGAAGGGCACGATCAGCGAATTCCACTGGACCAACCCGCATTCCTTCATCGTCGTCGACGTGAAGACCGGGGCGACGACCACCCGCTACGTGCTGGAATGCAACAGCACCAACATGATGACCCGCGCCGGGTGGAAGGTGAACACGGTGAAGCCGGGCGACGCGGTGGGCATCACCTATTATCCGCTGCGCACCGGCAAGCCGGGCGGGATGCTCAAGACGGTCACCCTTGCCGACGGCAAGACGCTCAGCGCCTGGTGACCGAAGGCGATGGCACGCGCCGTGCCGTCGCCCGCCATGGCGGCACGGGCAAACTGCCGGCCGCCCACACGCTCCGCCCGGAAAGGCCCGGCCGGCACGCGAATGATCCGAACGGGAGAAGATGCATGAAATTCGCCAGCGCGCCCGCATGGGCGCTGATCGGCCTTGCCGCGCTGCCCATCGCCGCCGGGCACGCCCAGACCACGCCGCCGGCAGCACAGACCATTGCCAAGGAGCCCGACATCATGGGCACCTGGGAAATCTACCCCGATCCGTTCGCCGGGGAGAACAACACCTTCGTCGAGCTGCCGGTGCCCAATGGCGGGCCCAAGCTGAAGGAACCCTATGCCAGCCAGTGGAAGGCGAAGCGTGCCGAGCGCGACGCCAAGCTGAAGGCCGGCACCCCGCTCGTCGACCCCAGCACCCAGTGCGCGCCAGAGGGCATGCCAATGATCATGGGGGCGATCTTCCCGCTGCAGATCCTGCAGACGCCGGGCCAGGTGACGGTGCTGGCGGAATTCCTCACCCAGACCCGCCGCATCCTGTTCAACAAGCCGCTGCCGCCGATCGACGAGGTCTCGCCCTCCTATTACGGCTATTCGGTGGGCAAGTGGGAAGGCGACACGCTGGTCGTCACCACCCGCGGGGTGCGCGAGGACACCCAGTTCTTCGAGATCCCGCACAGCAAGCAGATGGAGATCCAGGAGCGCATCCGCCTGACCGCGCCGGACATGCTGGAGGACCGGATCACCATCACCGATCCGTTGATGCTCGCCGAGCCCTATAGCTTCACCTATGGCTACAAGCGCAACGACGGCTATGAAATCGTGGAATATATCTGCGACCGGGTCGATCCGCTGTTCAAGGTGAATGCGGACGGCACCGTCTCGATGAAGACCGAGGGCGATCCGCCCGAGGCGGCCAAGCCCGCGACGCAGCCGGGCAAGAAATGACGCGGCCGGCGGGACGGCGAGCATGACCAGCCGTCGCGAGCTTCTGCAAGGCGCAGCCCTCGCAATAGCGAGCGCTGCCCTTCCAGCCGCCGCCGTGCCGCAGTCCCCGGCGGGGCGGGTTCGCGGCATCGCGCCGCGGCCGGACCGGCTGCTCCGCCTGGGCGGCATCGGCGACGGCTACAAGACCACCGTTGCCGCCAATGGCGTGCAGTTCGTCGGCGTGAATGACGGCCCGGGCTGGGCACGGCCGGCGGAGACCTTCTATGTCAGCCGGCTCTGGGCGGTGGCCGGCCCGCCCGGCGCGCCGCGCTTCCGCGAAGTCCCCGGCTATCCCGCGCTCGATCGCGCCGCCCGCGCCGAGGATGCACCCGCCTATTACGGCCATGGCCTGATCGCGATCGGCAACCATCTTTACCAGTTCCTCAGCACGCTCGACCGCGCCACCGATCGCCCGCGTCGCTGGACCGGCGCCAAGCTGATCCACTCGCCCGACGGCGGGCACAGCTGGTACGACCAGGACGGGTCCGCGCCCGTCCGCTGGGAGGACTGGGGCGAGCAATCCGCCGACCGGCTGGCCTTTTTCGGGGCGCCGGACGGCTGCTTCTCGCTGCTGTCGATCGTCCAGATGGGGCCGGGCTATGCCGCCAATCGCGACGGCTTCGTCTATCTCTACAGCGTCAACGGCAGCGTCGACGGACGGATGAACGAACTGGTGCTCGCCCGCGTGCCGACGGGCCGGTTGCTCGAGCGCAGCGCGTATCGCTTCTTCGCCGGGCACCGACGCGACGGCAGTGCCGCCTGGAGCCCCGCGATGGCCGACCGCGCCGTGGTCCATCGCTTCCTCGCCGGCTGGGTCAACACGACCAACCTGTTCCCCGGCGATCTGGTGGTCGAATCCTGGCTGCCCAGCATCGCCTACAACCAGGCGCTCGGCCTCTACATGATGACCAGCGCCGGGATCGGTTGCGCGCCCGACGGCACCGAGTTCGGCAAGCCCAGCTATTTCGGCTTCTGGGTGAGCGACACGCCCTGGGGACCCTGGCGCCAGATCCATGCGGATGCCGCCTGGACGCCGGGCGGCGAGGCGCAGGCCCGCGCCTATGCGCCGCAGATCGTGCCGGGCTGGATCGCGCGCGACGGGCGCTCGCTGTGGATCCTGTGGGCGGACCTCGCCGGCATTCGCGACTTCGGCCGCGACGAGGCACTGATGCAGGCCGCGATCGAGCGTGCCGCAACGCCGCATGCCAAGACGGCGGTGGAGGTCGATTTCATCCACCGCTACATGCCGCGCTTCGCCTGCAACGCCCAGCGCATCGACCTTCAGCTCGACTGAACAAAGGGAGCCGCGCCCGCGACGCGGCTCCCCCTCCCCCGCCGCTCAGCGGCGGAACGTCGCCGTCAGCCCGATCGTGCGCGGGCGGAACGTCGCGGCGCGATACCGGGTCGATGCCAGCGTGTCGTGGTACAGCGCCAGCACCGGATGGCTGTCGGTCACATTGTTGACGAACAGGCTCAGGTCGATGCTGTCCTTCTGCTCGGTCTTCAGCCGCATGCCGAGGCGCAGATTGAGCAGCGACGTCGCAGGCGCGCGCGGCAGCGCCGGATCGACCAGCGGCGAGCTGAGGTTGAGCGGCGTATCGTTATGGCTGGTATAGGCATAGTCGCCGCGCAGATAGAGCTCGTCCGCGCCGATCGGGTGGCTGTATTCGCCGTTGAGCTGCACCGACCAGGGTGCCGCCGGCAGCGGCTCGCCCGCGCGGCGGATGATCGTCCCGCCCGCGCCGGGGATGTCGGTGGTGTAGCGCGCGTCGATATAGGAAACCGCCGCCCCCAGGCTCAGGCCCGGCGCGGGCCGCACGGTAAGCGCCAGATCGAAGCCGTCGACCTGCGCGTCGCCGAGGTTCAGCATCACCTGCTGCTGGCAGATCGGCAGCACCAGCAGCGTCTGCACGTTCTTCCACTTCACCCGATAGACCGAGGCGTCGACCAGCAGCTTGCCGCCGAGCAGGCGGTTCTTGCTGCCCGCCTCGTAGCTCCAAACCGAATCCGGGTTGATCGTGTTGGAGGCAGCGGGATTGAAGCCGATCGCCGCCGCATCCGCCGCGCAGCTGGTGCCCACCGCCGGCGACACGCCCGGCCCGCGAATGCCCTTGGCGGCCGTCGCGTAGAACAGGTTGTGCGAGTCCGCCTGGAAGGCGATGCCGAATTTCGGGGTCACCGTGCGGCTCGTCACCTTCAACTGGTCGACCTTGCCCGCCGTGGCGAACAGCGGGCCGGCAGTGAAGCCATCGTAGCGATAATCGGCGATGGTGTAGCGTGCGCCTGCCGTGAGTTTCACGCGCGGGACGACCTCGTAATCCGCCTGCGCATAGACGGCCTTCTGGTCGTCGACATGGATGTTGCGCTGATAGGTGGAATATTTGCCCTGGTACAGTTCCACCCCGAACTGCGGATTGTCCGACAGCGAGGCATAGGGCGGCAGGCCGTTCTGCACCTGGTTGTAGTTGACCACGTCGAGCAGCCGCGGATCCTGGCCGCCATATTGATCGTAGACGTTCGAATGCTGGTAGAACAGGCCGGCGATCCAGTTGAGCCGCGCGCCGCTGTTCGCATTCTGCAGCCGCAGTTCCTGGGTGAACGCCTTCTGCTTGGTGTGGTTCAGCGTCGTCGGCGTATAGTCGGCAAAGGCCGGCACGAAGCGATCGGGGATATTGGCATAGATCGCCAGGCTGAGCGTCGCATCGTCGCTCGCCGAGCGGGTGGTGCGGGTGAAATAGGAGGTGTCCGAGACCAGGGTCATGCCGCCCAAGTCCAGCGACGCCTTGACCGCCGGCAGATAGAAACGGTCCTTGCGATATTCGGGCAGCACGTTGAGGCTGAGGTTGTAGCGCGCGCGCGACGGATCGGAGGTCGCCAGTTCATAGCGCGAGCCATCGTCATAGTGCAGGTCCTGGAAGAACAGCGACGGCGTGATCGTCAGCGTGTCGGTCACCTTCCAGCCGATGGCGAGGCGCGCGGAAAGGCTCTCCTGGCTGTTGATGTCGCGCTGCGTCACCTTCTGGGTGAAGCGATCCAGCCGATCGATATAGCCGCCGTCGCGGCGATACCATACGCTGGCGCGCAGGCCGATCTTGTCCTCCTGCAGCGGCGTGCCGCCGGCGAGCCCGACCTCGTAGCTCGGCGCGCCGTTCTCGGTCGCGGCGACCTCGGCGCGGCCATAGAGGCTCGTCGCAAGATAGTCCGGCCCCGGCGAGATGAAGCGCACCGCCCCGCCCACCGAGCCGCTGCCGAACAGCGTGCCCTGCGGCCCGCGCAGCACTTCCACGCGATCCAGATCGAACACCTGCGGATAGGCATTGCTGAGCGAGGGGCTGACGCCGGTACGCGTCTGCACCGGCGTATCGTCGATATAGACGCCGGTCGTCGGGATGCCCGAGCTCGAATCGACGCCGCGGATCGCGATCGTCGACTGGCCGGTGCCGAACGCCGTGGTGCTTTGCCCGAAGGTCACGCCCGGGGTCAGCCGCGCGAGATCGGTGATCGAGCGCACGCCCTGCTTGTCCAGTTCGACCTGGTTCTTCGCGACGATGCTGGCCGGCACCCGGCTGAGCACCTGCGCCTGGCGATTGGCGGTGACGACGATATCGTCGCCTGCGGCCGCCGCCTGCCCGGCCTGTGCGGCCTGCGCGGCTTCCTGCCCTTCCGGCGCAGCCTGCGCCCGCACCGCCGCCGGCATCATCAAGATGCCGGGCAGCAAAGCGCCCGCCAGCAGCGCGCGCCGCTGCGCCCGGCACCATGGGTTCGATGGACGATGGATCATGCTTATCCTCCCTCTCCGCAGCAGCGTCCTGCCCGTTCACCGGGTGGTCGCGCAGCGCTATGATTGCGCCCTCTCTGGGGCCATGGGTCGTTTCCCCGCCGGCGATCGGCGTTCCGATCGCTGCCGTCGCACCGGAAAAGCGATGTCGGACGAGGCGGAAAACGATGAGGTTTCGTAACACTGATACGAGATGTTGATAGGCTTGTTGCCCAAAATAAACAGTTCGGAACAGTTACACTTTGGCGGAAAAGTGCCAATTTTCGCCTTGCAGCGAGGGTCGATCGCAGTAGGTTCGTCGCAAACACGCATTACAGAAAGGCAAGGACCATCGCCGTCGTCGCTCCTCCCGCCATGCCGTGGACGGAAACCGGCGACGCATGACGGATTCGCGCCCCCCGGAGCTCGCCGAAAGCGCGGTGTTCGCCGCCGAAGTCGCACGATTCCGCGCGGTGCTCACGACCGGGCGGTCTCCGGTGTTCCTCCAGCTGTTCGATCTGCTGGTGGAGCGATCGCGCGACGATCGTGCGCCGAAGGAGGTGGAGATCGCCCTCGCCATCTTCGGTCGCGATCCGGGCCAGAGCGACGCCCCCGATTCGGTGGTGCGGGTGACGATGTATCGGCTGCGCAAGCGGCTCGATGAATTCTACGCCGGGCATGCCGGGCTCAGGCTCGACATTCCGAAAGGCGAATATCGGATCGTCCTGGCCCCCGCGACGGCGCCCGTTGCTGCCCCGCCGCCGCCGCCCCAATCCCGGCCGGAAGAACGGCCTCGCGGGCGGGCCCGCTGGTGGGCCGTGCTGGCGGGGGTGGCCGCCGTCAACGCGCTCGGCTGGGGGTATGTCGCGTCGACCACCCGCGATGGTGCCGGCGGCGCACAGCGCACCGGCTACTGGCAGGTGCTGGCCCCAGGTGCTGCCCCGTTGCTGGTGATCGGCGACTCCTACATGCTGGCGGAAACGGAGAACCAGAAGGATATCAAGCAGATCATCCTGGAACCGGGCATCCGCTCGCGCGGTGATTTCGGCGCCTATCTGACGACGCATCCCGACGCCTTTTACCGGCTGTACGATCTCGATCTGCACTATACGCCGGTCGGCACCGCCGCCGCGACCTGGAGCCTGTTGCCGCTGCTGGCGGACGCTTCGGGCGGCGCCGCCGGCGCGCGCGCGCGGCTGATCGCATCGTCGCGGCTGACCGCACAGGCGCTCGACGGGAACGACATCGTCTATGTCGGGCCGCTTGCCGCACTCGGCATCCTCGCCGCCCCGCTGTTCCAGGCGTCCGGCTTTTCGCTCGACGCATCGGGCACGCGGCTGACCGATCGAACCTCGCGCCGGAGCTACGCCATCCGATCCGCCCCGAACGATGGCCAGGAATCGCGCGACGATTATGGCTATCTGGCCAGCATCGCCGGCCCTTCGGGTCGCCACATCCTGGTGATTTCCGGCCTGGGCGACGGCGGCGTGCGCGCCATGGCCGATCTGGTGCGCGATCCCGCGCAGATCCAGCAACTCACCCGGCGGATCGGTTCGGCTGCACCGTTCGAAGCGCTGTTCCAGATCCGGTCCGCAGGCGCGGTGCGGCTGGCGCGGACGCTGGTGGTGCTGCGGCCGCTGCGTGGCGGCACGACGACAACGGCCACACCGAAGCGCGACGCGCCGTAACGCCCCGCGCCTAGAGCGGGGCGGTCCAGCTTTCGACCGGCACAAGGTCGAGATCGGCGATCTTGCCGCCGGCGGTGCGGACGATCCGCAGCTCGAGGACTCCTTCGGCATAGCGCGCACGGTAGCGGACCGAGTCCTCGCCGCCCTCGCGCGTCCGGGCGAAGGCGGCGACCGCCTGCACGGCGCCCATCGGCGCGACCAGACGACGATATTCCGCCATGCCCTCGGTGAAGTCGAGCTTCGAGAAAAAGGAGAACGCCGCAAAGTCCGGCGAGCCGTTCGCGATCTGCGTGAGCAGCGCGGCGGCCGCAGCATTGTCTGCAGCATCCTGCTCGGCCAGCGGTGCGGCATCGGGCTCCGCCAGTGCCGGATCGAACAGGCCGGCGAGATGGCGGCCGATACGATCGGGGTCGGCACTGTCGCCATTGGCGAGCACCACCACCGTCCAGCCCGCGCCCAGATAGCGGGTGATACTGGAGCGGAAGCCCTGCCAGCTGCCGCTGTGCCACCAGACGTCCTGCGCCGCCCGGCGATCGAGGTACCAGCCGAAACCATAGGGAAGCACGCGGCCGCCGGGCAGGGTCGCCCGCGCGCCGATCGCCGCCCAGCTTTCGGGCCGCAGCAGGGCATGGCGCGAAAGCCCCGCCTCCCAGGCCGCGAGGTCGAGCACCGAGAGATAGAGCGTGCCGTCGGCGGTGGAATTGGCGGTGGGCGACACCCATTCGGCGTTGCGCGGGATGCCGCCTGCCAGTTCATAGCCGGCCGCGCGGTTGGGGATCACCGCGCGCTCGTCGATCGGCTGCGCGGTGCGCATGCCCAGCGGCCCGAACACGCGCCGCGCCAGCAGATCGGCATAGCCCTGGCCGGTCGCCTTGCGGATGATGAACCCGAGCACTACATAATCGACATAGCTGAACCGCCAGCGC
The DNA here is from genome assembly GCF_002091475.1 of Sphingomonas azotifigens NBRC 15497. Classification (GTDB taxonomy): domain Bacteria; phylum Pseudomonadota; class Alphaproteobacteria; order Sphingomonadales; family Sphingomonadaceae; genus Sphingomonas; species Sphingomonas azotifigens. The sequence continues at coordinate 67,051 of NZ_BCTR01000027.1, read as the reverse complement.
ATGCCCGCCGGGAAGTTCAGCGCCTGGCCGTACAGGATCGCGAGCAGCGCATCGTCGCTGTAATCGGTGCGGAAATCGCCGTTGGGCGTCGCCGGCAGGCCGGAGCTATGGTTGAGCAACTGGCGGATCGTGATCGGCGCCCAGCTGCGCGGTGCGGCGGGCAGATAGGTGCGGACCGACGCATCCAGCCGCAGCGTGCCATCCTCGACGAGCAGCATCGCCGCAACCGCGGTGAACTGCATGCCGAGCGCGCCGCTCTTGAACAGCGTGTCGGGATGAACCGGCACCGCATGCTCCAGATTGGCAATGCCATAGCCCTGCGCACGCACGAGCTGCCCGTGGTGCATCACCGCAATGGCGATGCCGGGCACCCGATAGCGAACCATTTGGGCGCGCACATAGTCGTCCACCGGATCGGCATGCGCCGACGCCGACGCCAGCAGCGCCAGTATCCAGGCGAGCCAGGCGGCCGAACGAACCGGAAGGTTCTTCAAGGATAGACGCGGGAACACGGCCACCATGGTGGCGCGCTTTGGCGCGGACCGTTATTGCCCGACCGGCCGCGCGCGATGCGAAAACGGCCATGGCCGTACGATCGGGGGCGCCGTCAGCGCCGGGCGTGCCCCGCGCCCTCATAGGCGTCGTCGGGAAAGCGCTGGCTCGCATTGGGCTGGTCCCAGATGCCGCCGGAGCGCAGCGGTCGCAGCAGCAGCAGCGCGCCGTCGAGGTTCAGAGCCCCCATCGTCCGCACCTGATACAGTGCTTCGAACCCGCCGATCCCCCGCGCCGCCTGCTGGTCGAGCGGCTTCAGCCGATCGGGCGCGACCGCCAGTTCGGCCATCTGCAGCAGCGCCGGGTCGCGCATGCCGACAATCACGACCAGGTGGTTGCCCGACGGCCCCGGCAGGCTGGCGAGATAGCCGAAATCGCGGCGGGGAATATGCTCGTCCGCCTGCACGATGCCGCCATCGGAGCGATAGAGGTGCCCCGACGCGCCATCGATCAGTTCGTCATAGGTGCTGCCCACCTTGAAGCCCGACGCCTGGAACAAGGGGTTGCGCAGCAAGGTGCCGAGGCCGCTGAACTGACCGACATAGACCACGTCGGAGGTCTTCAGAATGTCCGGGGTCAACTGCGATGCCGCGATCAGGCTGGGCGGTGCGGCTTGCCCTCCGCGCAGCGCCGACAGGGCGCGAAAGAGGTCACCCAGCGCCGCGACGGCGCCGGAGGGCACGTAGCGCAGGTCCCGGTCGACCGCGCGGCCGATCTTCTCCGGATGCGCCATCAGGTAGATGTCGAGATCCTCGCGCGCGTTGATCGCCGGATTGCGCACCAGCCGCGGCGGTGCGGTGCCGTCCGTCGTTCCGGCGGGAGATTCGGCGAACAGATAATAATCGCCCAGTACGACGGTGATCGGCCGGTGGTCCTGCGCGATCGCCTGCCACAGCCGCGTCCCCGCCAGCGCGGGCGGCGCCGGCGCGGGGCGGACCAGCACCATCCAGGCCACCAGATTCGCGGACAGCAGCACCACCAGCGCCGCTGCCACCAGCTTCCACGGAAACCGCGCGGCCGCCGGTGCCGACGACGGGGCCTGCACGGCCTCCGGCGTTTCTTCCGCTGGTTCGTCCTGGATCAGGACCAGCCGATATTCGCCCTTGGGAATGGTGATGCGCGGGCCCGGCCGCGCGGCATAGACCGTCTCCAGCGCCTTGCGCAGGCGGTGGACATAGACGCGCACGGTCGCATCCTGCCCCCCTTCGCCTTCGCGGCCGCTGGCAAAGGCTTCGCGGGCGATTTCCAGTTCCGACGGGGGGCGGCCGGCGATCGTCCGCTCCAGCAGGAATTCGAACAGGCGCGACAGCTTGTCCGATCGCTTGCCCCGGATCGCGGCGCGCACGCCCTGCGCCTCGGCCAGCAGCCGCGCGCTTTCATCCGGTTCCGCAGGCCCGTTCGGCACGGGCACGGATCCCGGCGGGGGGCCGTCAATGCCATCGCTCATGATGCACGCCGTCTTAATCGAAGCCGTCCGGTCCGCAACGCCTTTGCTGCGCGCCGGGCGCGCAAAGCGGCGTTTCACCGCCTCCCTGTCGCCGTTGCGAACCGTTTCAGCGTTCCGGCATGCGGGCTTCTGTGCCTAGATGCGCAGCGTCTCCCCGCGTCGGGGATCCACAACATCGATGGCCGACCGGCTCCGGCATGCGCCGGGCAATGGATCGCCGCCACGCAAGCAAGGGAGAGCCCGCAGCATGTCGATCGAGAGTTTCGGCAATTGGCTGTACGAAACGCCGCTCAGCACCTCGATCCGGGAGGTCACCTGGATCATCCCGTCGGTGCAGAGCGTGCACCTGCTGTCGATCGCGATCGTCGTCGGGTCGGCGCTGGTGTCCGACCTGCGCCTGGCTGGCGTGCTGGCGACCGACGAATCGCCGGCAACGGTGGTCCGCCGCTATCTCCCCTGGATGTGGATCGCGCTGATCGTGCTGCTGCTCACCGGCATCGTCATGCTGATCGCCGAGCCGGGGCGAACGCTGGGCAATACCGTGTTCTGGGCAAAGATGGCGCTGGTCCTGTTCGCCTTCGCGCTGACCCTGTTCTTCCGCAAGCCGCTGCTCGATCCCGCCTTTGCGCTGGAGCATGCCAGCTGGCGCGGCGCGGTGAAGCCGGCCGCCTGGATCTCGCTGGTCGTCTGGGTCGCGGTCATCTTCTGCGGCCGCTGGATCGCCTATACCTGACCTCGCCCGTCCATCGACACCACACAGCAATGGAGAGGGCGCCATGTCCCTGGAAGCACTGTTTCAAAAGCTCTACGATTCCCCGCTCGCCGCGGCGATCCGCGAGAACACCAGCTATTTCCCCTGGATCGAATCGCTGCACGTGCTGGCGATCACGCTGGTGTTCGGCACGATCTGCATTGTCGACCTGCGCCTGCTCGGCTACCGCGCGCACCGCCGCGGCGCGCGCCGGCTGATCGTCGATCTGCTGCCGTTCACCTGGGCCGCCTTTGCCGTGGCGATCGTGACCGGCGCGCTGCTGTTCACCTCCAACGCGGTCGCCTATGCCCACAATGCGCAGTTCCAGTGGAAGATGATCGCCATCCTCGCCGCCGGGCTGAACATGGCAGTCTTCCACCTGACCGCCTATCGCCGGATCGGCGATTGGGACGACGCCCATCGGCCGCCGCTCGCCGCGCGGCTGTCCGGCGCCTTTTCGCTCCTGCTCTGGATCGCGGTGATCGTCTTCGGTCGCCTGATCGGCTTCACGCTTTCGGTGTTCTGACCATGAAAAAGCCCTTCGCCACCACCGGCCTTCGCCTCCTCGCGCTCGCCACCGCCGGACTGGTCCAGGCCTGCGGGACCGGCACGCCTGCGCCGGCGCCCTCGCCGACCGCGAGCGCAGCCAGTAGCTCGAGCGCGCCCAAGACGCTGATGAGCATCAAGGAACTGATGGACTCCGCCGTCGATCCCGCCGCCGACGGCGTGTGGGATGCGGTGGGCGTGCATGTCACCAAGGCCGGCACCGAGCAGCACGCGCCGCGCACCGACGAGGAATGGCAGGCGGTCCGCCGCCATGCCGTCGCGCTGATCGAAGCGTTCAACCTGGTGAAGATCGAAGGCCGCCACGCCGCGCCGGCCGGCGCCAAGCCGGGCCTGGGCGAGCTCTCCCCCGCCGAGATCGAGACCCGCATCGGCCGCGATCGCGACAGCTGGAACCTCTATGCCGATGCCGCCCAGGAACAGGCGGTGAAGGCGCTGCAGGCGATCGACGCGAAGAACGTCCAGGCGCTCTACCGCGTCGGCGGCGAGCTCGACGAGCGGTGCGAATCCTGCCACGTCGCCTTCTGGTACCCCAATTCGCAAAAGCCCACGCAGTAAGCGGGGCGGCTATTCCGCGTCGCGCGCGTATCGGCCGGGCGACGTGCCGGTCCAGTCCTTGAACGCGCGCGAGAAGGTGGCGGTGTCGGAATAGCCCAGCTGCTGCGCCGCCTCGGCGATCGGCAGGTCCGAAGCGCGCAGCATCGTGCAGGCCCGCGCCTGGCGCGCCATCTGGAGCAGCGCGCGGAATGACGTGCCCTCCTCCATCAGCCGCCGCCGGAACGAGCGTTCGGAAAGGTTGAACTCCGCCGCCAGCGATGCACAATCGACGTGCATCCGCCCCAGCCGCCGCTCGATCAGCTCCTGCGCCTGGGTGACCAGGCTGGTGCTCGGCGCCGGCGCGGCCCCGATCAGATCGAGCAGATGCACCTCCAGGATCGCCCGTAGCTTGCGGTCTTCGGTGGGCACGGCGTTGGGAAACGGCCGATCGAGATCGGCATTGCGGATGACGAGCTGGTTGGCCACCTTGCCACCCTGCACCGGCGCCCGGAAGGTACGCGCCAGCCGTTCCTCGCGGCCCTTGATCGCATGCTCGAAATGCACCGCCTCGGGCGCCCATTTCGCATGCAGCAGCTGGCGGGTCAGCGTGGTCAGCCCCGCCATGGTGAACTCCGCATCCTGCGCGCGCGGCCAGATCGCCGGATCCTCGATGCGATAGCTGTAGGTCGTCACCTCCTCGTCAATCACATGATCAAACAGGGTCCGCGTCTGCAGCCGGCTCTGGAACAGCGCGAGCAGGTCGAACGCGGCGCGCAGCGTGCCGGCGGCGCGCAACAGCGCGTAGAAGGGTCCCAGCTCGGCCAGGCCGAAGCGGCTGCCCATGTCGAGCCCCAGAAACGGCCGGTCGAACCGCGCCGCCGCATGCTCGACCAGCGCGACGTAGCGGTGGAGCGGCGCGCGTTCATAGGGCGTCGCCAGTTGCGACAGCAGGAAGCCATGGTCGCGCAGCAACGGCTCCATCCGCGAGCGGACATCGGGCAGCGCGTTGATCAGCGCCGAGACGAACAGCAGGCGGATCGTCGCCCGTTCGCCCCCGTTCGCCCGCATGGTCTCAGCGACGTTCTGCTCCATCTCTCCCCAGCCTTCCGATTGGCCGATTTGGCAACGGCGGTAACCCTCTCTGCAATTCACGCCCCGGGGGCGCTGCGGGAGAAGGAGGCCCGCTTTCGGGGCACCGCGCCTGCAGGACATTCCGTCCGAAAGCGGCGCCCGGCATCAGCATTGTGGACGATATGACCCGCTCGACCAAGATCAATTTCCTCTATCTTTCGGAACCCGACATGGTCCGCGCCGGCGTGACCGACATGCCGGCCTGCGTCGACGCGATGGAAGCGATGTTCGCGCTGCTCCACAGCGGCGACTATCGCATGGCCGGGCCGCACAACAATTCGCACGGCGCGATCCTGATGTTCCCGGAGAGTTCGCCCTTCCCGACCATGCCGCTCGCCACCACCGATCGCCGCTTCATGGCGATGCCGGCCTATCTGGGCGGCAGCTTCGGCACGGCGGGAATGAAATGGTATGGCTCGAACGTCGCCAATCGCGACAAGGGCCTGCCGCGCTCGATCCTCACCTTCATGCTCAACGACGTCGATACCGGCGCGCCGCTCGCGCTGATGTCGGCCAATCTTCTGTCGGCGTACCGCACCGGCGCCGTGCCGGGGGTGGGCGCGCGGCACCTCGCGCGGAAGGACTCGCGCGTCGTCGGCATCGTCGGCCCGGGCGTGATGGCGCGGACCTCGCTCGCCGCCTTCATGGCGGTCTGCCCGGCGATCGACACGGTCAAGATAAAGGGACGCGGCCAGAAGAATCTCGACGCCTTCCGCGCCTGGGTGGCGGAGACCTTTCCGCAGCTGGCCGTCCAGGTCGTCGACAGCGACGAGGAAGCGGTGCGCGGCAGCGACATCGCCACCTTCTGCGCCTCGGTCGCCACCGGCGATCCGTCGCTGTACCCGCTGATCAAGCGCGACTGGGTGAAGCCCGGCGCCTTCCTGTCGATGCCCGCCCCCTGCACGATCGACCCGAGCATGGAGACGCCGGAGATCCGCAAGGTGCTCGACAATCGCGGGCTCTACGAGGCGTATCAGGAGGAGAACCCCAGGCCCGTCCACGCCATCATCCCGGCGGTGGGCGTGCAGTTCCTCGACCTGGTGGACGAAGGCCGGATCGACCCCGCCACGCTGGAGGATCTGGGCGCGATCGTCGCCGGTGCGACGCCCGGCCGCCGCGACGAGGACGAGATCATCCTCCTTTCGGTCGGCGGCATGGCGGTGGAGGACGTCGCCTGGGGCACCATCGTCTATCGCAACGCCCTCGCCCGCGGGATCGGGATCGACCTCAACCTCTGGGACGAGCCGATCCTCCGCTGACCCTCCCCTCGCACCATAGGCAAAACCGCATGACCAGCATCGTCAAAGTGAAGACCGGATCGAAGTTCGAGGATCATGGCAGCTATTCGCGGCTCGTCGCCGTCGATAACTGGATCTTCGTGTCGAACACCGCGGGCCGCAACCCGCGCACCAAGCAGATTCCCGCCGACCTGACCGAGCAGACCCGCCAGGTCCTCGCCAATATCGAAGCCGCGCTGGCCTCGGTCGACGCGCGGCTGGAGGACGTGATCGCCGCGCGCGTCTTCGTGCAGTTCCCCGAGGACGTCGAGACGGTGATGACCGCCTATGGCGAGCGGATGCGCGGGATCGACCCGACGCTCACCATGACCTGCCCGCAGCTCGGCGCGACCGAATATAAGGTCGAGATCGACGTAACCGCCTATCGCGGCGCCGCACAGGCCGAGGTGCAGCGGCGCACCATCACGCTCTGACCCCAAGACCTCCCAGCGACTGCGATCCCATGGCCCCCGTCATCACGCCCGTCACCACCTCGCCCACGCTGCCCGCCGCCACCACGGTGGTGGTGATCGGCGCCGGCATCGTCGGCCTGAGCGTCGCACTGGTGCTGGCAGAACGCGGCATCCCGGTGACCGTGATCGAGAAGGGCCGCCTTGCCGGCGAGCAGTCGTCGCGCAATCTGGGCTGGGTTCGCAAGACCAACCGCGGCATCGCCGACCTGCCGATGGCCGTCGCCGCCGATCGGCTCTGGGCGAAGATGCCCGAACGGGTGGGCGCCGATGTCGGCTATCGCCAGGCGGGCATCCTCTACGTGGCGCGCAGCGAAGCCGAGATGGCGCCGCACGAGGCCTGGATCGCCTCGGTCCGCGCGGCGGGGCTCGATTCCCGCTTGCTCACGCCGCGCGAGATCGACGCCCTGGTGCCCGGCGGCACAGAACGCTGGGCGGGCGGCATCTGCACCCCCTCCGACGGACGGGCCGAGCCGACGCTCGCTTCGAGCGCCATCGCCCGGGCGGCGATGGCCAAGGGCGCGGTGATCGTCGAGCAGTGCGCGGTGCAGGCGCTGTCGCGAACCGGCGGCGCGGTTTCCGGCGTCGTCACCGAACGCGGCGAGATCCGCTGCGACCAGGTGTTGCTCGCGGGCGGCATCTGGTCACGGCGCTTCCTCGGCAATCTCGGCATCTCGCTGCCGACGCTGCCGCTGGTCGCCTCGGTGCTGCGGACCGCACCGATGGAGGGCCCGACCGACATGGCCGTGGGCGGCCCCGACTTCTCGTTCCGCAAGCGGCTGGACGGCGGCTTCACCATCACCCAGCGCGGCGCGCTGCAGACCTCGATCACGCCCGATCACCTGCGGATCGGCCTCCATTATCTGCCGACGCTGCGGGCACAGTGGCACAATCTCCGGCTCGGCTATGGCAGCGACTTCGCCGCCTATCTGGCGCTGGGGCGGCGCTGGCGGCGCGAGGCGGTGGCGCCGTTCGAGCGCCTCCGCACGATGGACCCGCCCGTCAACGAAGGCCTGATCCAGGAGGCGATGCGCAACCTGATCGCCGCCTGGCCCGCCTTTGCGGACGCGACGATCGCGCAAAGCTGGGCAGGCATGATCGACGTGACGCCGGATTCGCATCCGGTCATCGCGCGCGTGCCCTCGGTGCCTGGCCTCACGCTTGCATCGGGCTTTTCGGGCCATGGCTTCGGCACCGCGCCGGCGGCGGGCGCGCTCGCCGCCGATCTGGTAACCGGCGAGACGCCGCTCCTCGATCCCGCGCCCTACCGGCTCGACCGCTTCCAATAGCAAGGGGCGCTAAGCAAATCTCATCCTGCCAAACCCCCGTCATCCCGGCGAAAGCCGGGATCCATTCGCCTCTCGGCGTCGACAAGAACCGAGTGCGAGACCCCAATGAACCCCGGCTTCCGCCGGGGTGACGATATGTGGGGTGCAGCGATCGGATTTGGTCAATGCAATTTTGTGTGCCCCGCGCCGGTCAGCGCAGCGCCGCCTGCGGATCGAGCCGCATGCACACCGCGCGCGGCTCGGTGAAGGCATGGACGGCGGCGCTGCCGAACTCGCGGCCGATGCCCGACAGGCCGTTGCCGCCGAACGGCATCGCCAGATCGAGCACATTGTGCGTGTTCAGCCACACCGTGCCGGCGTTGATCCGGTCGGCGAGCAGATGCGCGCGATCGAGGTTGCGCGTCCAGATGCTCGCGCCGAGGCCAAAGGGCGTATCGTTGGCGATCGGGATCAGCGCGGCCGGATCGGCGACCTGCACGGCGCACACCACCGGCCCGAAAATCTCCTCGCGCAGCACCGCCATGTCGGGCCGCAGCCCGGCCAGCACGGTCGGGCGGTAGAACCAGCCCTCGCCCGCGCCGGTGGCGCCACCGGCTACCGCGACCGCGCCATCGGCCACGCCGGTCTCCACGAGCCCGGCGACCCGGTCGCGCTGGCCGGCCGAGATCAGCGGCCCCACCTGCGTCGCGGGATCGAACGCCCCGCCGAGGCGCAAAGACCGGGCGATGTCCGCCACGCCCTCCAGCACCCGGTCATAGACCGGCGCCTCGATCAGCAGGCGCGAACCCGCCGTGCAGATCTGGCCGGCATTGGAGAAGATCGCCGCCGCCGCGCCGGGGATGGCGCGTTCCAGGTCGGCATCGGCGAGCACGATCGTCGGCGACTTGCCGCCCAGTTCGAGCGTCACCCGCTTCATCGTCCTGGCGGTCGCGGCGAGGATACGCTGGCCGGTCGCGGTCGAGCCCGTAAAGGCGATCTTGCGGACCAGCGGATGCTCGACGAGCGCGGCGCCGACGTCGTTGCCATAGCCGGTGACGATGTTCACCGCGCCGGCGGGGAAACCGGCCTCGAGGATCAGCTCGCCCAGCCGCAGCGTGGTCAGCGAGGTTTCCTCGGACGGCTTGAGCACGACGGTACAGCCAAAGGCGATGGCGGGGGCGAGCTTCTGGATCGCCTGGCCGATCGGGAAATTCCAAGGGGTGATGCCGGCGACGACCCCCACCGGCCGCCGTTCGGTATAGGCGCGGTAGAGCGCCGGCTCCTCGACGAGCGGCGACAGCGTGATGTACTCGCCCGGCGTCTTCGAACTCCAGCCCGCGAAATAGCGCAGGCCGTCGATGGTGAACTGCAGGTCGATCGCGCGGGTGACGCCGATCAGCTTGCCGCTGTCGAGCGATTCCAGCGCCGCCAGCTCGTCGGCATGGTCCTCCACCAGCAGCGCCAGCCGCTCGAGCAGCCGCCCGCGATCCAGCGGCCGCATCGATCGCCAGGCGTCGCTTTCGAAGCAGCGATGCGCCGCGGCGACCGCCCGATCGACATCGGCGGGCGTGCAGGCCGGGATGGTGGTGATCGTCTGCCCCGTGCTCGGATCGCGCACCGCAATGCGGCGGGCGGGGTCGAGCGGCTCGACCAGCGCGCCGTCGAGCAGCAACAGGCCTTGCGGCAGGCGGACCTTGGGCAGCGCGGCGGCGTCCGGCAGGGGCGCGAAATCGGTGGTGGTCATCCTATACTCCGAAGGGGAAGGTCGATCCGGCGATCAGGCGGCCGCCATCGCGCCGGCCTTTTCCTCGCCGGGCAGGATGTCGACCTGGGTGGTGCCGACGCGCGCATAGAGCGCCGGCCGCCGCCGCTTCAGATACAGGCCGTGCAGGAAGCCGGCGGCGGCGAGGGGGACGAAGAGGAACGGCAGATCATTGACGATCGCCAGCGTGGTGCCGGTGAGCGCCGAATAATTCGTCAGCGACAGATAGGTCGCGATCGCGATCAGCACCCCACCGAGAAACGGCGCGAGCGTCTTGCCGAACGACACCTCGCCGCGCCGCGCGAAGAAGATCGGCACCGACAGCGAGGTCGTGGTGAGCAGCAGCATCAGGCCCACCGCGCCCATCGACGACAGGCTGGTCGCCAGGTTGAGCAGCGGATCGAGCCCGGCCAGCGCGAAGGCCCCCACCACCAGCGACAGGATCGCGGTCAGCACGAAGCACGCCGCCGAGGGCGAGCCATGGCGCGGATGGACCCGTGCCAGCACGCCCGGCGCGAGGCCGTCGCGGGCGAGCGCGAAAAGATAGCGGGTGATGTTGTTGAAGAAGCCCAGCACCGAGGCGAACAGGCTGGTGATGGTGAGCAACGACAGCACGTCGCGGCCGATGCCGCCGAGATAGCGTTCGGCGACCCGCGCCACCAGCCGGCCCGGGTCTGCCCCGGCCGCCGCCTTGACGTCGCCGGGGGTGATGCTGAGCACCAGGCACCAGGACGAGAGCACGTAGAAGGTGCCGAGCACCAGGATCGCGCCATAGGTGGCGCGCGGGATCGTACGTTCGCGGTCGCGCGCCTCTTCCTGGTAGATCGCCGTCGCCTCGAAGCCGACACAGCCGTTGATCGCGTAGATCACCGAAATGCCGAGGCCCGGCGCGAAGATGGCCGCGGGCGTGAAGCTGGCGAAGCTGATCCCGGCCCAGCCCTTGTCGACCAGGATCGCCAGGTCCAGCACCAGGATCACGCCCACTTCGAGCAGCAGCGCCACCGTCAGCACCTTCGCCGCCATGGTGATCTTGTGATAGCCGAGCCACGCCACCAACGCGATGCTCGCCACCGCCCACAGCTCCCAGCGGGTTGATACGCCGAGCATCTGCCGCACGAAATCGGACAGGAAGAAGCAGAGCGCACCCAAAATCGACGTCGCCGCGCAGACATAGGCGGCGACCGCGACATAGGCCGCGGCAATCCCCGCCTCCTTGTTCAGGCTGGCGGCGATATAGGCATAGAAGGCGCCGGCATTGCGGATGTGCGGGATCATGCGGACATAGCCGGCCGCGAACAGCAGCATCGCCCCGCAGACGAGCAGCAGCGTGCCCGGCGTCCCCACGCCGTTGCCGAAGGCGAGCGCGAGCGGGATCAGCCCCGCCAGCACGCCCATCGGCGCCGCGCAGGCGAGGATCATGAAGATGATGTCGCCGCTGCCCAGCGTCCCGGCCATCAGCCCGGACGGTGCCGTAGCGGGTTGCGCGGCGATGGTCCCTGCAGTCTCGGCCATGCCGCGCCCTCCTCTTCGTTGCCCCGTTTTTCGAAGCGTTATCCGCACCTTTGGGCCTGGGGCACGCGGGCGGTATTGCGCGGGCGGCCCAGGCCTTTGTATTTCCGGCCAGCGCTCAGCCGGCCCGCCCCGCGACCAGCGCGACGACCCGCAACGGGCTGCCCGATCCGCCCTGGATCTTCAGCGGGCTGGCCAGGATCACCGCGCCGAACACCGGCAGCTTGTCGAGGTTGGTCAGGCATTGCAGCCCGTAGCGGCCATTGCCGTGCAGGATGGTGTGCGCCGGCAGCGGCTCGTCGAAGCGCGAGGCCTGCCCGGCATCGGTGCCGACGGTCTCCACGCCCAGCCCGACGCAATCGCGCGCATGGACCAGGAAGCGCATCGCGTCGCCGTCCGGCCCCGGCGAATGGGCGCCATCGGCCTTCAGGTTGAGATATTCGGGCGTGCCGACCCGCTTGTACCAATCGGTGCGCAGCAACACCCAGTGGCGCGGGGGAATGCGGCCGTGGCGCGCCTCCCACGCCTCCAGCAGCGCGCGGGTGACGACGAAATCCTCGTCCGCCGCGCTCTCCGCGCTGATGTCGATCACGACAGCGGGATGGACGAAGTCGCGCGGCGCCACCCGGTCGACGGTGCCCTCCGGCAGGTCGCGGCCGGTGATCCAATGCGCCGGCGCGTCGAAATGCGTGCCGGTATGCTCGTTCATCGAGATGTTGTTCCAGTACCAGGCCGGACCGTCGCCGTCATAGCGCGAGACCGGCTCCATCCGGAACGGCGCGCACTGGCCGAATTCGGCGGGGAGCACGATCACCGGAAAGTCCGGTGACAAGGTATTGGTGAGATCGACGACCCGGATTGCGCCGGCGGCGAGGCCGTCGACCAGGGCGGCGAGGGCATCGGCGGGGTCGGTCATAGGTTGTTCTCCCGGTTCGTGGTTGCCGGATCGGCGAGCCAGCGCGCCATCAGGTCACGCGCGACGTCGCCGACCGCCTGTTGTTCGCGGCCCGATGCGAGCGCCTCGATCACGCCCTGGGCAAGCCGATCGGGCGCAATGTGGGGAAAGGGCACCGACTGGTGATCCTCGTCGTCGATCGCCCCGAAGAAGACCGACAGCACGCGCACGCCCGTGGCGCGCATCTCGTGCCGGAAGCTCTGCAGCAGCGAATGGCGCGCGGCCTCGGCGGCGGAGAAGCCGGCGAAGCGCGCGTCGCCGACCAGCGCATGGATGGAGAGCAGGTCGACAAAGGCGCCCGCCGGCCGCCCGGCAAGGACCGGCGCCACCGCCTCGGCGAGGCGCAAAAGGCCGAGAACCCCGACGTCCAGCGCGCGCTGCTGGTGCAGCAGGCGGCCACCGGCGCTGACGCCGCCCGGCCGCACGAAGCGCGCGGTGTTGACGACGATGTCGATCGGGCCACCCAATTGGGCGATGCAATGCGTCACCGACTGGCTGTCCGTAAGATCGAGCGGCACCTGCCGCACCTGCTCCGGATCGCCTTCCGCCGGCATCGGCACGCCGGGAGTCGACGTGCCGACCAGGACGCTGTGCGCGCCCGCCGCCACCAGCGCGCGGACCACCGCCTTGCCCAGCGCCGTGTCGCCATCGGTCACCAGCACGGCGCGGTCCTGCACCGGCACCACGAATTCGCGCCACTGCGGATCGGCCATCGGGTTCCCTTCCTGTTCGGGCAGCGCGAACAGCGCCGCATTGCCGCCCTTGTCGAGCATCAGCCGCATCGTCGCGCGATCCCCGACCGCGAGGTCGCGGTGGAGATGCACGATCGCCACCGGCCCGGCATCGAGCGCGACGGTGCCGATCCGCCAGGGCAAATGCGCGTGGAAATACAGGTCCGTCGTCACCCGGATCATGGTCGCGGCGAGGATGGTCGCGCCGCGCGGCTGGTCTGCCCAGGCCAGTTCGCCCCAGCAGACCGGGCAGATGTCGCGCGGCGGATAGGTGACGGCCTCGCATTCGGTGCAGCGTTGCAGCACGAACCGGCCCTGCGCCGCGCGCGCCGACATCGCGTGCATCGCGCGGCTGCGCGGGGCCGGCGGCACCTGCCGCTCGACCGGGCGGGTCAGCGGATCGCGCACCGGGCGCGGGGGCTGCTGCCGCCTCATGCCAGCCGCTCGATCACCGCGGCGCCGGTACAGACGCCGCGATCATAATTGACCAGGCCGAAGCCGGAGAGCAGCGCCCGCCGCGCCTCGGGCACCTGCGCGCCGAGCGGACAGCCCAGCACCTGGCGCAGCCCCTCGGTCACGTTCTGGAAGCCGCCCGCCGCGCCGGCCTGCCCCGCCGAAAGCTGGCCGCCATTGGTGTTGAGCGGCAGGTCGCCGTCGATCTCGAAGCGCGTCGAGCGCAGAAAGGCCGCGATCTCGCCCGGCGCGCAAAAGCCGAGATCGGCGAGCTGCATGGCGACGATCACCGGATAATCGTCATAGACCTGCACCGTATCGACGTCGCCCGGCCCGATACCGGCGCTCTCCCACAGCGCATCGACATCCATCGCCCAGCCGCCGCGCCCCTGCACCGGATCGGTCGGGAAGGCATTGTGCCGCTCGATCGTCGACAGCAGCCGGGCGACCGGAAGGCCGCGGCGTGCGGCGACCTCGGGGGTGGTGACCAGGAATGCCTCCGCACCGGCGCAGGGCATCACGCAATCATAGAGATGGACCGGATCGGCGATCGGGCGGGCGGCCAGATACGCCTCCAAGGTCAGCGGCCGACGCTGCAAGGCCAAGGGGTTGCTCGCCGCATTGCTGCGCTGGGCGACGCACAACCGGCCGAAATCCGCGCGGGTGACGCCGTGACGGCGCATATAGGCATCGGTGATCAGCGCGAAGGTCGCGTTCGGCCCGCCAAAGCCATAGGGATAGACCGCATCCCGCGAGAAGCGCGAGAAGCCGGCCAGCCCTTGGCGGAAACTGTCGAGATGGTTGGTATCGGCCGCGACGCAGGCGACGATTTCGGCATCGCCGCACTGCACCGCCCGCGCCGCGCGGCGCAGCGCCATGATCCCGCTCGCCCCGCCGGTCGGCAGATGATCGAGCCAGCGCGGCGTGAGCCCGAGATGCTGGATCATCCCCACCGCGCTGTCCGGCACGCTCGTGAAGCTGGCGAAGCAGAAGCCGTCGAAGTCGGTTGGCGCCAGCCCCGCCGCGTCCACGAGCCCGCGCATCGCGCGGCCGGCCCACCAATGGGCCGAGCGATCGGAGAAGCGCCGATAGGGCACCGTCACCGGCGCGCAGACGACCACCCCCTCGTACGACGCGCGCGCCCGCATCAGACCTGCCGCTTCTTGAGCGCGCGCGTATCGACGAACCCGCCCTCCGCCATCACCTGCGCCACCTGGTCCTTCAGCGCGGCGCGGAGAATCTTCTCGGTCGGCGTGCGCGGCAGGGCGTCGACGAACGCCACCCAGCCGGGTGCCTTGTAATAGGCCATCTGGTCGAGGCTCCAGCGCACGATCGCCTCGGCGGTTTCGGCGCTGCGCTGCGCGGGATCGCAGACGATCAGCGCAGCCACCTCATCGCCGCGCACGGCATCCGGCGTCGCGGCGATCGCCACTTGCTGGATCCGCGGATGGCGGGCGAGCACGGTCTCCACCTCGACTGCGGCGATGTTCTCGCCCGACCGGCGGATCACGTTCTTCTTGCGATCGACGAAATGCAGATCGCCGTCGGCATCGCGCGCGACGATGTCGCCGGTGTGGAACCAGCCGCCCTGCCATGCTTCCTCGGTCGCCTCCGGGTTCTTCAGATACTCGCGGAAGAAGCCCTTGCGGGGATCGTCCCCGGTGCGGCGGACGAGCAGTTCGCCGGGCGTCTCCCCCGCCACATCGGCCCCCTGATCGTCGACGATCCGGATCTCGACGTCGCGCGACGGCCGCCCGAAGCAGCTCGTCCCGATCTTGCGCGGCTCCCGCGACGCGCAGATCGTGCCGCCGCCGCCGGTCTCCGTCATCGCCCAGGCCTCGATCAGCGGAAAGCCGAAACGCGCCTCGAACGCGCCGTGCAGCGCACCCGGCACGCCGGCGCCGAAGCCGAAGCGCACCGCGTGCGCGCGATCCTCCGGGGTTTCGGGCGCCTTCATCAGGATCGACGGCATCACCCCCAGATAGTGAAGGCAGGTCGCCCTGCTCTGCCGTACCGACTGCCACCAGCTGCTCGGATGGAAGCGATCGAGCAAAATCAAACAGCCGCCCATCGTCACCATCGCCAGGACCGAGACCGCCATTGCATTCATGTGGAACACGGGGAGCGGCGTCAGCATCCGTTCCGCACCGGTGCGCAGCGAGATCAATCCGCCGACATCGCGGTACCAGTCGCCGGATTGCAGGAAATAGGCGTTGGTGAGCACGCAACCCTTGGGGCTTCCGGTGGTGCCCGAGGTGTAGAGCAGCGCCGCTTCGGTGGTGGAATCGGGTGCCGGCGCGGCGGCGGCCGGACGGGCGAGCGGCGGGATCGCCTCGCCGGGCGTCGTCACCGCCATGGCATTGCCGACGCTGCGCGCTGCCGCCGCCACTTCCTCGCGGCGCTCCGGCAGCACGAACGCCGCCTGCATTTCGGAATGGCCGATCACATATTCGAGCTCGCTGCGGCGCAGGTCCGGATTGAGCGGGACGACCGACGCACCGAGACCGTTCAGCGCGAACCAGATCTCGACGAACACCGGCCGGTTCTGCAGCAGCAGGCCCACGCGCGTGCCGACGCCGAACCCGGCCTGCGCCAGTCGCTGCTGCCATGCGAGGACGCGATCGAGCATCGCGCCATAGCCGATCTCGCCGGCCTCGATGCCGTACAGCGCAGCGGTTTCGGGCAGCACCGCGAGGAACGGGCGATCGCGATAGGTCTCGGCCGCCGAGACGAACCTCGAAAATGTCGTTTCGGTGCGCATCACCCCTCCCCTTCGCCGGCGCATCGATCGCCATCGCGCCTATATATGCATTTGCATACATCCTAGGCAGCCGCGAGGGGGAGTCAAGCGTCAGCTGCCTTGCGCGCGTACATTCTCGATCATGCGCGCCAGCACGCGCCGACAGGTTTCGAGGTCGTCGGCGTCGATCCCCTCGACCAACCGGGCATTGTGCTCGGCCATATGGGGCCAGCATTGGAGAAGCAGCGCCCGGCCCGCCTCGGTGAGGCCGATCTCGCGGCGACGCTGGTCGCCGGGGGGTATCCGCCGCTCGAGCAGCCCGGCCGTGACCATCGAATCGATCGCGCGGCTGGCGGTGGATTGTTCGGCAAAGGCGCGGGCGGTGATCTCGTTCACCGTCAGCCCGTCCTGGATGTAGAGCACCGACAGCGTGCGCAGCGTGACGGTGTTGACCCCACACGCCGCCAGCCGCCGGTTCTGCGCCGCCTGGCCGACCGCCGACAGGCGATTGACGAGGTAGGAGAGGTTGCGCTCCAGCGCGTCCTGCGTCTCGGGCGGGCGTGGTACGGCCAAACCGTCCATCTCCAGTTCTGCCATGTTCGCCCTTCCCTGCACCGATCGACCGCGCCGCTATGCCGGTGGGCGGCGGCGCGGGTCAATCGGATCGCCGGTCAGCAGAAGGACTCGACCGTCCGGATCGCCCCGTCCAGGCTGCCGTCGTCGCCATCCTTCACCGCGATCTCGCGCAGGCGGCGTGCCCAGTCGACGGCATCGGGCCGATCCTCGATCCGGCGAATCGCCGCGGTGACGCGGTCGAACTTGGACAGGCCGCGGGCATGGGTGTCCGAATAGCCTTTGACCAGGCGGCGGCACTTCAACACCTCGACCCCCAATGCATAGTCGCGCAGCGCCGCTTCCCGCGCGTGGCGCAGCCAGGCGTCGCGATGCGCGACTTCCTCCGCATGGCGGAGCGACCCGCGCCGCAGGCCGCGCAGCCCGCCGAGCAGGTACAGCGCCACGAACCAGCGCAGCGAATAGGTCCGCACCCGCCGCCCCTTGTTCACCCGGCGATCGAGCCAGGCATAGAGGCGTGGCCGCGCCTGCACCCAGCGCCCGAGGCGCAGCGGCAGGGTACCGGTCACTTCCTCCATCCGCGGGTGCATATACTCGACGGTGTGGAGAAGCTGCTCGGGCCGTACCCCCACCTCGCGCTCGACACGGGCTCGGCGGCCGGCGCGGGTCTTGAGGTCGGCGACGCGGATCACATCGTCATAGGCCATGGCGTTGGCGATGTATTTGGCCGCGTTCAGCGATAAGGCGTGGCCCTGCGCCTCGCCGCCGAGCATGCGATCGAGTTCGACCGCCTGGCCGAGAAGGTCCAGATACTCGTCGCCATAACGTTCGTCCTGGAAATCGACGACCTTTGCCAGGCCCGCGCGGGCCATGGCGCGGCACGGCTCCGGCACCACGTCGTGCAGGCGCGCGAGCAGACGTGCGGCACGCCGGTCGGCCGGCGCCGTCGGGGCTGCGGGGACCGGCGCCGGCGCGGTCGCCGCGGGCGGTGGCCCCGATCGGGCCCGATCATAGGCTGCGTCGAATGCCTTGAGGCTGGCGGCGACGCCCTTGCCTTCGTGCTGGATCACCGCATGGAAGGCTGCGACGTCGAATGGCAGCGCCTCCGATCCCGCCAGCGCGCCGAACATCGCCGCCGAGATCACGCTGCCGTTCCGCACCGCGAGCGCGTCCATGTCGAACACGATCTGCCGTCGGGCGGTGACGCCGATCGCCTCGACCACCGCACCGCTGTCGGCGATGCCCTCGCCCGGCGCGCTCTTCTCCCCGATCGCCAGCGAGCGGTGGCTGGAAGCGATCAGCGTCGTGCGGTCGGGCGTGACGATGCCGCGCAGGATCGAACGGCCGGCTTCCATGAATTCGGATGCGAGAACGATGTCGACGTCCCCCGGCGTCGGCATCTGGGCGAGGATCGGTCTGCGCCCGTTCGCGGCGGGCATCATCTCGACATAATAGATCGTCGCGCCGGTGCGCTGCGCCACGCCGGGGACCGAGGTGGATTGCGCCACCCAGCCGGCATCCTCGGCCAGGCGGACCAGCCATCCGGTCAGCACGCCGCCGCCCTGGCCGCCCATCGCGACGATCGCGATCGAGATCGGCCGTTCGGTCGCCGCGCCCGCGGGCGCCAGCGGCAGGGTCACTGCGTCCGTCCGCATCATGCCACCTCCAGCGCCAGCCGGCGCGTGGCACGGCGCCGTTGCAGGAAGGCGATGACGGACAGCGTCCAGCGGTTCCAGCGGCGCTCCCAGGCGGTAGGATTGTGCACCACCTCGGCGCGATAGAAGGACGGGCACAGCGCCACCGCTTCCGATACCTCGCCGCAATTGCCGCAGCCGACACAGCTATTGTCGATCGCGGCGACCGGATCGTCGCGGAGCGGATCGTCCAGTGCCTTCACCGACAGCGACGGGCAGCCGGACAGGCGGATGCAGGCGTGATCGCCGGTGCAGACATCCTCGTCGACGCCGAACCGCTCCTTCACCACCCGCTCGCCATTCTTGATCCTCTTCGCGACCAGCGGCTTGATGCGGCGCTGCTTGTTGAGCATGCATTCGGACGAAGCGATGATGATCTTCGGCCCCTCCGCCTCGGTGGTCAGCGCTTCCTTGAGCGTGTCGCGCATCCGCGCCACGTCGTAGGTGCGATCGATCTCGCGCACCCATTTTGCGCCCATGCCCTTCACCGCATCGATGATCGGATTGTTGGTCGCACGTGCCTTGTTCTGCGCGCGCGAGGATAGGATGTCCTGCCCGCCGGTCGCCGAGGAATAGAAATTGTCGACGATCAGGAACACGCCGTCGTGCTTGTTGTAGACGGCATTGCCGATGCCGCTGGTCAGGCCGTTGTGCCAGAAGCCGCCGTCGCCCATCACCGCGATCGATCGCTTCTCCGCCTTGGCGCCGAACGCCGCGGCCGAGGCCGGGCCGAGGCCATAGCCCATCGTCGTGTTGCCGAGGTTGAACGGCGGCAGGATCGAAAACAGGTGGCAGCCGATATCGGCCGCGACATGATGCGCGCCCAGTTCCTGCTCGACCATCTTCATCGCCGCGAAGATCGGCCGCTCGGGACAGCCGGTGCACAGGCCCGGCGGACGGCTGGGCACCACGTCCTTCAGCTTCTCGACCACCGGGTGGGTGAGCACCGGGCCCGCATCGGGCACCGGCGGGCGGTTGCCGAGGAAGCGCGGCGCGCTCTCCTCCAGGAAGCGCTGGAGCCCGGTCATGATGGCCTGGGCGGTATAGTCGCCGGCCATCGGCAGCACGTCCTTGCCGCGCACCCGCGTGGCGATGCCGCGCCGACCGAACACGGTGTGCAGCGCCTGTTCGAGATATTCGGGCTGCCCCTCCTCGATCATCAGCACCGCCTCCTTGCCCTGGGCGAAGACGGCGACCTCGGTGTCGATCATCGGGTAGGTGACGTTCATCACATAGAGCGGGATCTGCGTGTTGCCGTACGCGTCGGACAGCCCGAGATATTGCAGCGCGCGGATGACGTTGTTGTACATGCCGCCCTGCAGGATCAGCCCGACCGGCGCCTCCTGCGGGCCGAACCATTCGTTCAGCCGGTGCTCGCGGACGAAATCGATCGCGGCGGGCAGGCGGCGGGCGATCTTCTCGCGCTCATGCTCGTACGCGGCGGGCGGCAGCACGATCCGGCCGAGATCGCGCTTCGGGTTGCTCTGCGCCTGCGCGACGGTGAGCGGCGGCGGCACATTGTCCTTGCACGGGAAACTGCCATGCATGTGGCAGGTGCGGACGCGCACCTGCAGCATCACCGGCGTGTTCGACGCCTCGGAAAGCTGGAAGCCCTTCTCGATCAGGTCGACGATGCAGGCATGGTCGGGCCGGGGATCGAGCAGCCACATCTGCGACTTCATCGCGAAGGCGTGGCTGCGCTCCTGCATGATCGAGGAGCCTTCGCCATAGTCCTCACCGACGATCACCATCGCGCCGCCGGTCACCCCGCCCGAAGCGAGGTTGGACAGCGCATCGGAGGCGACGTTGGTGCCCACGGTCGACTTCCAGGCGACCGCGCCGCGCACCGGGTACATCACCGACGCCGAGAGCATCGCCGCGGCGGTGGATTCGTTGGCGGAGCTCTGGAAATTGACGCCGAGTTCGTCGAGCACGTCCTTCGCATCGGCGAGCACGTCGATCAGATGCGAGATCGGCGAGCCCTGATAGCCGCCGACATAGGCGACGCCCGATTGCAGCAGCCCCTTGGTGATCGCGAGGATCGCCTCGCCGGAGAAGACGTCGCCGGCTCCCAGACGCAAATGCTCCACTTCCCGCGCAAACGAACGCTCGGCCATCGGGCTCCTCCCATTTATATGCATTTGCATATTTCTTGCGCGCGGCGGAGTCAATTGCTCGTGGCTTTGCCAAATCGGCAGGCTGCTGTCCGAAACGGGAATTGAGCGTGGGTATTCCCAGCTCTACGCCCGGGAGGCAGCATCCGCATCGAAGGAGAAGACCGTCATGATCGCATCCATCCGCCGCCACTTGTGCGGCGAAGGCGGGGAAACCGGCCAGCTGACGCGATCGGCCTTTCTGGGGCTGCTCGTCACGGCGGCGGTGGCGCTGCCGGCGGGGCGGGCGCTCGCCGCTGGCCGGTGGCGGATCGCGCCGGTGACCGATCTCGACCGGTTCTACGATGCCTGGCAGGAGCGGTTCAACGCCTTCGACCTCGACGCGATGCTCGATCTCTACGTGGCCGACGCGGTCTACGTGAACCCCGAGGGCAAGCATCTGATCGGCCATGCGGGGCTGCGCGCCGACTTCGAGAGCATGTTCGCGGTCCGGCCGGTGATCGACCTGCACGACCGCCACCACATCGCCTATCGCGACACAGCGATCACCACCAATCGCTGGACGATGACGATCCCGAAGCCCGACGGCAGCAAGGAAACGTTGACCGGCGGCGGCATCGAAGTGGTACGCAAGCAGGCCGATGGCGGCTGGCGCTTCCTCATCGACGACGCCTCGCGCGCCGCCGGCTGAGCCGCACCGCGCCCTCCCGCGCGATACGGCTCCCCGCCGCTAGTAGCTGCCGCCGAGCAGCGCGCCTGCGTTCGGCACGAAACGCTCCAGCCCCAGCCGATCGAGCATCTGGTGCGTCGTGCAGACGGCGGCGGAGACCACCGGCACGCCCACCGCATCCTGCATCCGCTGCACCACCGGCAGCGACGGCATCTGCACGCACGCCGACGCGACGAAGGCGTCGATCCCGGTGCGATCGACCTGCTTGTAGATCTCGAGCAGCCGCTCCGGATCGTGGCGGCCGACGTCGAGATTGTCGGGGATTTCGAGCGCGACGAAATCGCGCACCTCGATGCCTTCATGCTCGATATAGTCGACCACCAGCCGCGTCAGCGGCTTCATATAGGGGCAGATGATCGAGATGCGCTTGGCGCCGAGCACCTTGAGGCCGTCGACCAATGCGCCCGCGCTGGTCACCACCGGCGCGGCGGCTTGGTTCTCGACGGTGCGCTGGTGCAGGCGCTCGGCCGATACGCGGTGATAGCCGCGGCCCATGCTCATGATCGCGACGAGACAGGCATAGCCGAGCACGTCCACCCGCGCATCGGAGAGTTCGAGGGCGCAGCGGTCGCTGTCGCGGTCCATCGCCTCCAGTTCTTCCTTCACCACCTTCTTCATCCGCATGCGGCTGGAATGGAAGGTGAACCGCTCCGGGCGGACGGCCATGCGGGCGTGGAGCATGGCGGGAATTTCGGTTTCCATCGTCGTGTTCGACGACGGCACGATCTGGCCGATCCGATAGACACGGCTGGACATGGCGCTCTCCTGGACTTTTACGAATTGGGCGTTGCGGCGTCGGTGTCGGCCGGCGGCGACAGCGGCGCGATCGAGACCGGCTGCTGCACCGCGCCGTTCACCCGCAGGTCGAAAATGTCGAAGCGGTTATAATGGCCGATGATGTCGTGCATCTGCTTGGGCTGGATGCAGCGGGCGAGATCGATATCCGCATAGACGATGCCTTCCGCGTCGATCAGCGGTTCGCCCACGGTGCGCCCGTCGGGACCGAGCACGCCCGAAAACGCGCTGTTGCGGCGCTCCAGCCGCGCACGGGCATCGGGCACCAGCGCTTCCATCGCGACGATGATCTCCTCGGAGATGGTCGAGCAGGAGACGAGGGTGAACAGCTTGCCTTCGAAGCTGTGGGCGGCGGCGCGCACCTTGACCGCCTCGGCCATGTCATAGTCCGCCGGCGCGACCGGCAGGGCGATATAGCTGGCGACGTGCAGCAACTCGCCCTGGGCGAGCAGCGCGAAGCGGGCGAGCGTGTTGGTATTCTCCCCGCAGGCGAGCCCGCCCAGACGACCGATGGCGGTGTCATAAACCTTGAGACCAGACCCGTCGCCCGGCGCCCAGGTGAGCTTCTCCGCCCAGGTCGGCACCAGCTTGCGATGCTTGCCGAGGATCGCACCATCGGGGCCGATGAACAGCATCGTGTTGTAGAGCGTGCCGAGCGACACCGGACTGCGTTCGTTGACCCCGATCACGACATGCACGCCGGCCTCGCGCGCGGCGGCGCGAACCTGATCGATCTCCGGCCCCGGCACCAGCACCGATGCGCGCATCAGCCGCTCGAACCACGGGCTGCAGGTGATCGGGTCGGCGATCCAGCTCCAATAGGGATAGCCGGCGACGAACACCTCGGGAAAGGCGACGATCGCCGCACCGTTGCGCGCCGCCTCGTGAATCAGCGACGCCGCCTTGGCGACCGTACGATCCGGATCGAGAAATATCGGCGCGGTCTGCACCGCCGCCGCCTTGAAGCTCGGTAGCTCCAGCATGTCGCTCTCCCGCAAACTCGGCTGCCTCTTGCCCCAGATTGACAGCCCGACGCAATATATTTTAAGCTTCAAATATATCGACCGAGGAGCAGCCGCATGTCCGTGGAGAGCTACGACACCTATCGGGAGGACGTGGCCGGCCGCGCCAATGTCGCCGATACGGCGGAGCTGCGCGCCTTCTATCGCGACCTTGAGCGGCAGCATGCCGGCGCACTGTGGACGGTCGCCAACAAGATCGAGCCCTGGGAGCCTGCCTCCACCTCGGTACCGGTGGTCTGGCGCTATGATTCGCTGCGCGGCCATGTGCTGCGCGCGCTCGACCTGGTGAGCCCGGAAAAAGCCGGCCGGCGCGTCGTCTATCTCGCCAATCCGGGCCGCCGCGACGTGACCGCGGCGGTAGGCTGGCTCTATTCGGGCCTGCAGGTGATGGGCCCCGGCGAAGTCGCCTCGGCGCATCGCCATTCGGCCTCGGCGCTCCGCTTCATCATGGAAGGCTCGGGCGCCTTCACCAATGTCGACGGCCACCGCATGACGCTAGGCCGCAACGATTTCGTGCTGACCCCCAACGGCACCTGGCACGAACATGGCGTGGCCGAGGACGGCACCGTCTGCATCTGGCAGGACGGGCTCGACATCCCGCTGATGAACGCGCTGGAGGCGAATTTCTACGAGGTCCACCCCGATCTGAACCAGGCGGTGGGCTTCCCGATCAATGACTCCACCGCGACCTGGGGCAATCCGGCGCTCAAGCCTGCCGGGGCGACCTGGTCGCAACGCTATTCGCCGTTGCTCAAATATGAATGGGCGCCGACCTACGAAGCCTTGCTGCGCTATGCGGCGGTGACCGATGGCTCGCCCTATGACGGGATCCACATGGACTATGTGAACCCGTTCACCGGCGGACCGCCGATGGCGACGATCGGCGCATCGATGCAGTTGCTACGGCCGGGCGAGCACACGCGCGCGCACCGCGAGGTGGGCAGCTTCGTCTACCAGTGCGCCAAGGGATCCGGCCACTCGATCGTCGGCGGCAAGCGGCTCGACTGGAAGGAGCGCGACATCTTCGTGGTGCCGGCCTGGATGTGGCACGAGCATGTCAACGGCTCCGACCGCGACGACGCCTGCCTGTTTTCCTTCCACGATCTGCCGGCGATGCGCGCGCTCGGCCTGTATCGCGCCGAAGCCCTGGCGGAGAATGGCGGGCATCAGCCGCTGCTCGGCTGATACCCGGCAGCGCGGCGGCTCAGGCCGCCGGCACCGCACGATCGACCGGCGGACGCAGCGCCTCGGGCCAGGGAACGGCCCGCGCGGCGGCGAGGTCCATGCAGACCAGCACCACCCGCGCGACCAGCCGCTCGCTCGCGTCTTCCCCCCGGACCGTGCAGACCAGCTGCGCCGAACTGCGCCCGACCTCAACCACCTCGAGCTCGAACGCGAGCCGGTCGCCAAGCCTGCTGGGCGCCTTGAAATCGACCTCCAGCTTGACCGTCGGCACGCCCAGGCCCTGGCCGCGGTGCATCTCGGCGAAGCTCACGCCGATCGCGGAGTCGAAATAATCCTCCACCGCCGCATTCAGCATCTCGAAATAGCGCGGGTAGAAGACGATCCCCGCCGGATCGACATGGGCGAAACGGACCTGTTGCGTCGAGACGAACGTCACTTCTGCTCCTCTTCGTCTGCGCCGATCGACAGCTTCAGCGCGGCCAGAAGGTCGTAGAGCGCGGTCAGGTCGCGCTCCGACATGTTGGAAAACATCTTGCCGATCCACGCATGATGCGCCGCCGCCAGCTCGGCGAAGTGCGCCTGCCCGGCATCGGTGAGCACCGCGACGGTGCGCCGCCGATCCTCCGGCGTGGATCGCGTGGCGATGAAGCCATCGGCTTCGAGCTGCCGGATCATCATCGTGACGTTGCCATTCGACACGAGCAGCGCGCGCGACAGATCGCCGAGCGTCAGGCCATCGCGATGCCGGTCGAGCGCGGCGAGGACGTCGAAGCGCGGCAGCGTGGTCCCGAACTGGTCGGCAAAGCGGCGACGCAGCCGCTTCTCGATCGTCATCGAGCAGCTGAGCAGGCGGAGCAGCACGCGCACGTCCAACCGGCCTGCCAGCGCACCGTCATGCTTTTCGCGGATATCGTCACCCATCGCTCTGCGCCTTCTGCCCCCTGCCGGGGCGGATCTGCCGCCACGGTCCGCCGCGCATAGGATGCGGCGCGGGCGGCGCAAAGGCAAAGCCCGCTTCGCCGCGTCGCGTTCGGACAACCGAGGTCTCATGGCACACACCCTCCAATTGCTTTAAGCTTAAAGCATATGTACGGTGTCTGGCAAGCGCGCGGCGGCCGGGACTGCCGGCCGCTGCCCGACCGACACGAAATGAGGAGAAGATACCATGCGTCTCGCCACCTATCGCTCGACCGTGGAGGCGGCCGCCCGCCTGGGCGCGGTGGTCGACGATCGGATCGTCGACATCGAACGGCTGGGCCAGTCGGCCGGCGCCGCGCTGCCCGCGACGATGCTCGATTTCATCGATCTGGGCCCGGACGCGGTGCGCCACGCCACCGCCCTGCTCGCGGCGCTGGGCGGCGCCTTGCCGGTTGGTCTGGCGACGCCGCTGGACAATGTGACGCTGCTCGCGCCGATTCCGCGGCCGCGGAAGAACATCTTCGGTATCGGGCTCAACTATATCGATCACGTCGCCGAAAGCGCCGCGGCACTGGATACCTCCCCCGAACTGCCCCGCCAGCCGGTGATCTTCTCCAAGCCACCGACCAGCGTGATCGGCCCCAACGAACCGATCCTCCACGATGCCGCGATCACCCAGCAGCTCGACTGGGAAGTGGAACTCGCCGCGGTGATCGGCACGCGCGCCAAGCGGGTGTCGCGCGAACAGGCGCTGCGCCACGTGTTCGGCTATACCGTGCTGATCGACATGAGCGCGCGCGACTGCCGTCGTGCCGGCCAGTGGATCTATTCCAAGGGCCAGGACAGCTACGCACCGATGGGGCCGGTGATCGTCACCGCCGACGAACTGCCCGATCCGCAGACGCTCGACCTGTGGCTGACGGTGAACGGCGTCGAGAAGCAGCGTTCGAACACCAGCCACATGCTGTTCAAGGTCGACGAGCTGATCGCCGACATCTCGCAGGGCATCACGCTCGAGCCGGGCGACATCATCGCCACCGGCACGCCCGAAGGCGTCGGCGCGGGCCGCACGCCGCAGGAATGGGTGTGGCCGGGCGATACGATCGTCGCGGCCGTGGAAGGCATCGGCACGCTGCGCCACCCGGTGGTCGCCGCCTGAGACGGCGCGTCCCGACCCAACGCAAAGGAGCCGCCCGCGGGCGGCTCCTTTTTCGTGTGAGGAAGGCGCCGCGATCAGGCCTTGCGCAGCATCGCCCCCGTCGCCGCAAGAGCGAGACCGGCGACCGTGGCGATGCTCGCCATCCAGATCGGGCCGGTAAAGGATCCCCCGGCAACCATCGGCGCCGCCAGCGCCGGGCCGAGCCCCATGCCGAAGGTCTGGATAGAGCCCATCAGGCACACGACGCGCCCCCCTGAATCGGCGTCGCTGCACATGCCCGACAAGAGCGGCTGGGCGAGGTTCCAGCCGAACAGGATCAGCACGATCGCGATGAGATACACGGTGGCCCCAACCTGCCCGCCCAGCATCTGGAAACCGGCGATAATGCAGGCGCTGGCGACGAGCAGCGGCACCACCCGGCTCACCCGCTGCGGGACGATCCCTGCCAGCGCCGCGCCGAGCACGCCGGCGAGCGTGCCCGCCGACAAGCCACGGGCGATCATGCCCGCATCAAGCGCACTGGCCGATCCGATCCGCTCGGCGTAGCTCCACACCGCGCCGATCGCGAAGAAGATGAGGAACACCGCGCACAGCGCCGCGAGGGCCAGGCGCCGATCGAGCCGACCCTCGCCGGGCAGGTCGTCTTCATAGCGGCGGCCGTTGGGGAAGGCGGGAATACCGAGCGCGACCAGCAGGGTCAGCCCGACATTGGCCAGGAACAGCAGGCGCGGCGAAACATGGCCCTGCGCCAGCGGCAGCACATAGAGCAGCGCCGCGCCGAGCAGCGCGCCCACGATCAGATAGAGCGCGAAGGCCCGATCGGGATTGCGCGCACGGCCGAGCGCGGCGAAGGCGAAGCCGATCGCCAGCCCCTCGCCGAGCCCGGCGATGCACCGCGCCGCCGCCATCGCGGGGTAATTGCCGGCAAAGGCGGTCGCGGCATTGCCCAGCGCGATCAGCGCCAGCGCCAGCCCGACCGCGCGGCGCCAGTTCCAGCGGAGCAGCAGAAAGGTGCTGCCGCCGATCGCCACCGCCGTGGCGTTGATGTCCCAGGCCGCGACATAGCCGATCTGGCTGTCGCTGAGCCGGGCGCCCTCG
Organism: Sphingomonas azotifigens NBRC 15497; assembly: GCF_002091475.1. Lineage (GTDB taxonomy): Bacteria > Pseudomonadota > Alphaproteobacteria > Sphingomonadales > Sphingomonadaceae > Sphingomonas > Sphingomonas azotifigens. The sequence goes on along the minus strand of NZ_BCTR01000027.1, from coordinate 39,616 downwards.
CCCATCAGCGCCAACATCGGCGGGGTGATGAAGATGAACAGCGCGCCGACGAAACCGATCGCGATCGCGCTGATCAGGCCGGCGGTGGAAAGTCTGGGACCATGGGTACCCCTGAGGACAAGGCCTTCGATCGGTACGACATGGTCCACGCGCTTTCCCCTCCACCGTCACATATGTGTATCTTCTTTTGGGTCTTCGTCGATCAGCGCGGCAGCACCGCCTCCACGGCGTCGCCGAACTTCTCGACCAGCTCGTCCACTTCCGCGCGGTTGATGACGAGCGGCGGCGCGAACACCAGCGTATCGCCGAGCGCGCGGGTGATCAGGCTGCGCTTCGCGGCGGCCTTGAGGACCTGACGGCCGGTGCGATTGGCCATCGGGAAGGCTTCCTTGGTGGCGCGATCCTTGACCAGTTCGACGCCGATCATCAGGCCCTTGCCGCGAATGTCGCCCACCGCCCAGTGATCGCCGAGCCGCGCGCGCAGGCCCGCGAACAGATGGTCGCTCTGTTCCTGGACGTTGGCGAGGACGTTATCCTCGTCGATCAGCCGCAGCGCCGCCAGCGCCGCCGCCGCGCCCACCGGATGCGCCGAATAGGTATAGCCATGGCCGAACAGGCCGGCACGCTCGGCATTGCTTTCGATCACGTCCCACACCTTGGGCGAGATGAAGCAGGCGGACATCGGGAAATAGCCGCTGGTCACGCCCTTGGCCGAGGTGATCAGATCGGGTTCGAGGCCATAGGTCTGTGAGCCCCAATAGGTGCCGAGCCGGCCATAGCCGGAGACGACCTCATCCATCACCAGCAGGATGTCGTGCGCGCGCAGGATCGGCACGATCTCCTCGAAATAGCCCTCGGGCGGCGGGATCAGCCCGCCCGCGCCCATCACCGCCTCGGCGAAGAACGCACCGATCGTGTCGGCACCCTCGCGGGCGATCAGCTCCTCCAGCTCGCGCGCCAGGTGCCGCGAGAAGTCGCGCTCGCTCATCCCCTCGGGCGCCTTGCGGTAATAATAGGGCGCCTCGGTGTGCACCACCGGCCCCATCGGCAGCAGGAACGGCGTGTGCATGCCGGGCAGCCCGGTCATGCTCGCGGTCAGCACGCCCGAGCCGTGATAGCTGTTCCAGCGGCAGATCAGCTTCTTCTTCTCGGGCTTGCCGCGCAGCTGGTTGTAATACCAGACCAGCTTGGCCTGGGTCTCGTTGGCGTCGCTGCCCGAAGCGCCGAAGAACACCCGCGCCATCGGCACCGGCGCGCGCTTGAGCAGCGCCTCGGCGCATTCGATCGTCACGTCGATCGACATGCCGTTGAACGCGTGGAAGAACGAAAGCTTGCGGCTCTGCTCGGCCATCGCCTCGGTGATCTCCTCGCGGCCATAGCCGAGGTTGACGCACCACAGGCCGGCCATGCCATCGAGATATTCCTGGCCATGAATGTCGGTGATGCGCACGCCCTTGCCCGCGCTGATCACCGTCGGCCCGTCGGCCTTCAGATCGGTGATCGCGGTGAAGGGATGGAACAGGCTTTCCTGGTCGATTCGGCCGGCGAGTTGGATGTCGAGAGTCATGCTGCTGTCCTGCTGAAACGGGGACGGGAGCGGAAAACCCGAAGGGCGGCCGAGCCGGCGCGCCGGAGCTTTCCACTGATGCAACAGTAAACCTACTTATTGATTCATTGTTGTCAATCGTAAACGCAAGGGGAAATGCGGATTGGCCGGCGCACGCGCCATGGCCACCGTTGACTTGACGGTGCAGGCGGAGAATGTGGACCGATGGAAGACAAGCTGGAAATCAACAACGTCATTGCCATGATGTCCTTCGCGGAGGTGGTGCGTGCGGGCAGCTTCTCCTCCGCCGCGGCGACGCTGGGCTATTCGAAGGCGGCGGTGAGCCGGCAGATCTCGCGGCTGGAAGCGAATGTCGGCATGAAGCTGCTGGAGCGGAACACCCGCACCGTTTCGCTCACCCCGGCCGGGCGCGAAATGTATGCCCGCTGCGCGCGCATCGTCGAGGAAGTCAACGAAGTGAACCGGGTGATGACCGGCATGCAGCAGCGCCCGCGCGGCGAGCTGAAGGTCAATGCGCCGGTCGTCTCCTCGCTGTTCGATCTCACCAAGATCATCCCGCATTTCCTGAAGGCCTATCCGGACATCCGCCTGTTCCTGAACCTGTCGGACAGCCGCGCCGATCTGCTCAAGGGCCGGTTCGACGTCGCCTTCTGGATCGGCGCGCCGTACGATTCGAACCTCGATTCGCTGTTGCTGCGCGAATATCCGATGGTGCTGGTCGCCTCCCCCGCCTACATCGAGGAGCGCGGCCGGCCGAGCAGCGCGCACGACCTGAAGGAACATGCCTGCATCTTCGAGACGCACCTGTCGCAGCTTGGCGAATGGCGGCTTTCGGCGGATGTGACGGTGCAGGTGAATCGCGGTCCGCTCGCCTCCAACTCGGTGCGCATGGCGCGCGAGGCCTCGCTGGAGAATCTGGGCATCAGCTATCTGCCGCGCTTCCTCGTCTCCGACGATGTCGAGCAAGGCCGACTGGAAGTGCTGCTGCCCGAGATCGTCACCGAGACGATCCCGCTCTACCTGATGTTCCCCAAGGGCAATTACTCGATGGCCAAGGTCCGCGCCTTTGTCGACTTCCTGACCGGGGAACTGCGCGACGGCGCCCCCGACGCGGCAGCCGCCGGCATGGCGCTGGCCAGCGCCTATTGAGCCGGCAGGCGCCGGCCCAATAGGCAGGCGTCACAGGTCGAAACAGTCGTTCGGTGCACCGAACGCCATCGCACCTTGGTTGCGGACATAGGGGTAGGGATTGTTCGCGACATGGGCGCGGGCGGTGTGGATGTCGAGAAACGCATTCTGCACCACATGGCCGCGATAGATCGCCTTGCCGCCGCTGAACAGCATCAGCTTGTCGACCGCGGCGACGCAGCGGCTGACCATCGACGTGGTCGAGGCGCCGAGCTCGGCGCGGCGCTCGATCGGCCAGTCGTTCGCCTCGGCGCGCACCATCAGTTCGGTCAGGTCGCGCTGGAGCCGCAGGTCGAGATCGTCGAGCGTCATCATCACGTCCGCCACCGCTTCCTGGATGGTGGTGTCGCCCGCCAGCCGCGCGCCGGTATAGGTGGCGCGCTTCTCGCGCGTCGCCTGCACGAACACCTCCAGCGCGCGTTGCAGGCTGCCCAGCGAGCTGGTGGAGACGGTGCGGTTGAAGATCTGCGCGAACGGGATCCGGTAGAGCGCGCCGTGGTTCACCGCATGGCCGGGGCAATCGATGCGGAACATGTCGAATTCGCGGATCACCCGATGCTCGGGTACGAACGCATCCTCGACCAGGATGTCGTTGCTGCCGGTACCCTGCAGCCCCATCACGTTCCAGGTGGAGAGGATCTGATAGTCGGCGCGCGGCACCAGGAAATTATAGGGCTCGGCGCCCGGATTGCCGTCCGCGCGCGGCAGGTTCGCCCCCAGGATCACCCAGGAACAATGCTCGGATCCGCTGGAAAAGGCCCAGCGGCCGCTCAGCCGATAGCCGCCGTCGACGCGCTCGACCTTGCCGACCGGCATGTAGGAAGAGCTGATGCGGACGCTGTCGTCCTCGCCCCACACGTCCTGCGCGGCGCGATCGTCGAACAGCGCCAGCTGCCAATTATGGACCGCGACGACGCCGTACACCCAGGCGCTGGCCATGCAGCCCTGCGCCAGCGTGCGGGTGATCCCGGCATAGACCGAGGGCGGCAGTTCATAGCCGCCATAGCGCCTGGGCTGGAGCACGCGGAAGAATCCGGCGTCGGTGAAGGCCTGGATGGTTTCGTCGCTCACCTGGCCGGCCTGGCGGGCCGCCGCCTCGCGTTCGCGCAGGATCGGCACCATGTCCGCGGCGCGCTGGAGGAGATCGGCGGCAAGCGTTTCGGATGGCATCCTCTCAACTCCGTCCATGGTTTCGGAGATCGTCATTTTTCTTCCCCTTCGAGTCGCTCAACGGGAAGCACGATGTTGCCATATCGGCGATCATTGCGTCAAATTCGGCCACATTGTTGCATCCAAACAACACTGCCAATTTGGCATATATGATTGATTCGACTTGTTTTATTTTGCTCGACCGCCCCCGATTTGCCTTTTCCCGCACCTGCAGTTTTCCATGCGATTCCCCATTGCATTGCTTTTGAAAATTCACAACAATGACCAGCGCGAGACATAGATAATTGCCTCCGGGTAAACGGAGGGTCCGCAGCAGGAACCGTGCCGCACGTGGCGGTGGCTACCCTAGCGAAGAGAGAGGGGAGATATGTCCTATCGTCTACACCGTGCGCGCGCGGTGATGCTCGCTGCCGTTTCGGTTTTTCCGGCGCTGGCGGCAACGGCGGCACAGGCCCAGACCAGCGCCGCACCGTCGGCCGACGCCCAGAACGCCGCGAAGCAGCCCGCCAGCGAGGCCGAGATCGTCGTCACCGCCCAGAAGCGTGAGCAGAGCCTGCGCGATGTGCCGCTCGCCATCTCCGCCATCGGCGGCGAGGGCCTCAAGTCGGTGGGGCATCAGGACGTGACCGCGCTGGTCAACCACGTTCCCAGCTTCCAGGTGCAGCAGTTCAGTCCGACCACGGTCTCGTTCAACATCCGCGGCGTCTCGCAGAACGACTTTGCCGACAGCCAGGAGGCGCCGATCGCCTTCTACAATGATGAAGTCTATGGCGCGGCGCTGTCGGCGATCAGCGGCCAGAATTTCGATCTCGAGCGGATCGAGGTGCTGCGCGGGCCGCAGGGCACGCTGTTCGGCCGCAACGCCACCGGCGGCCTGGTGCAGTACATCACCGCCAAGCCGACGCGCGATCTCCACGCAGGCGCCACCGTCACCTTCGGTTCCTATGGCGAGGTCGGCACCGACACGTTCGTCAGCGGCCCGCTGAGCGACCGCGTCCGTGCGCGCCTTTCCGTCAGCAGCGACGATTATGGCGGCTACGTCAAGAACCGGATCGGCGCCGATATCGGCAGCCGCCATTTCCTGGCCGGCCGTTTCCAGATCGAGAGCGATGTCGGCGATGCCGGGCTGTTCCGCCTCAAGCTGCAATATCTGCAGAACCGCAGCGAGACCAGCGCCCCCTATTCGTGGCTGGCGGCGAAGACGGATGCCGACGGGCTCGGCGTCCCCGCCCCCGGCCAGACCGACAATCTCGGCTACAGCAACCCCGGCAACGATCCCTTCACCCAGTCGGTCAACAACGTGCCGCTGTTCCGCCGCACCTTCTGGAGCGCGACCGCACGCTACGAACAGCCGCTGAGCGACCATGTCGATTTCACCTCGATCAGCGACTATCAGCGGGTGACCAAGCATTACGGCGAAGACAGCGACATGACGCCGTTCAATGTCTTCAACTATTATCAGGACCAGAAGCAATGGCAGGTGTCGCAGGAGCTGCGGCTGACCGGCAAATATGATCGCTGGAACTGGGTCGCCGGGCTGTACGGCCTCTATGTCGATGCCGATGCCCATGCCACGATCGACGGACAGATTCCCGGCTTCCTGGAAGGGCGGCTGCGCGCGGGCGGGCCGCAGCACACCCAGTCCTTCGCCCCGTTCGGCCAGCTCGACTACAAGCTGACGCCCAAGCTCACCCTCACGCTCGGCGCGCGCTACAGCTGGGATCGCAAGAGCGACTGGTACAGCCACTCGGTGGTCGGCAATTACGGCTATGCGACCGGGGTGGTCGCGCTGAACGGCGTCGACGTCACCTTCAATCCCGACAACAACCCGCTGGCGGTGCAATATTACCGCAACTGGTCGGGCAAGGCCGGGGTCGAATTCCGCCCCGCCGCCGATGTGCTGTTCTACGCCTCGGTCAACCGCGGCACCAAGAGCGGCGGGTTCGACATCCCCAATTTCCTGATCCAGGACGCCAACGCCCGCTATATCGTCGAGAGCATTCCCTATCGCCAGGAAGTGCTGACCAGCTACGAAAGCGGCTTCAAGGTCTCGGTGCTAGATCGTCGGGTCGACCTGTCCGGCGCGGTGTTCCATTACGACTATGACAATTACCAGGCCTTCATCATCCAGGGCCTGACCGCGGTGATCACCAACCTGCCGGCCAAGGTCTCGGGCGCCGAATTCGAAGTGAGCGCGCGCCCGATCGACGGGATGCGGCTGGGGGCGTTCGTCACCTATCTCGATACCAAGATCAGCAACGTCGCGCTGCCCTCGGGCCGCATCGCCGAGCGGGTGATGCCGCAGGCGCCGACATGGAGCGTCGGCTGGAACGCCGGCTACAGCTTCGCCGTGGCGCGCGGCCAGGCCTCGCTCGACACCGACTGGCGTTATGACGGCGGTTCCTATTTCTCCACCTTCAACGCCGCGATCGACTATGAGCGCAGTCGCGTCGTCGGCAATGCCCGGATCAGCTACACGCAGGGCCGCGTGACGGTGGCGGGCTTCGTCAACAACCTCACCGATCGCCGCTACCGCGTCTACGACCTCGACAATAGCGGTTCGCTGGGATCAGCCCAGGCCACCTATGCCCGGCCGCGCTGGATCGGCGGCAGCCTCGGCTGGAAATATTGACCGGGCTCTCGCCGTCGCCGGACCCTGGCGGCGACGGCGGGAGACTGCGCAAGGAGCAGGTATGCCGAAGATCCTCGCGCTGGCCGGCGGCACCTCGGCCGCCTCGCGCACCAACCGCCTAGCGCGCCATGTCCTCGACCGGCTGGCGGCAACGGGCGCTGCGACCGAATGCCTGCTACTCGGCGATCTCGATCCGGCCGAGCTGGCGCGCGGCGACGTCCAGGGGCCGAGTGCCACCCGGCTCGCAGCGGCAGTGGCCGCGGCCGACGGCATCCTCGTCGCGACGCCGATCTACAAGGCGTCGTTCGCCGGGCTGGTCAAGCTCGCGCTCGACGTGCTGCCGCAGTTCGGGCTGACCGACAAGGTGGTGTTCCCGCTGGCCACCGCCGGCGGGCTCGCGCATGTGCTGGCGCTCGATTATGCGCTGCGGCCGGTGCTGCAATCGATGGGGGCGCGCCATATCGTCCAGTCGATCGTGGTGACCGATGCCGATTGGCAGGAGGAAGGCTTTGCGCCGCGCACCGCCGCGCTGCTCGACGGCGCGCTCGCGCAGTTCAGCGCGTCGCTGGCGATCCCCGCCTGAAGCCGTCGGGGATGCCGGCGCCGCGCCGACATCCCCCGAGCGTCACAGATAGACCGCGCGCGACAGCCCGCCATCGACGGCGATCGATTCGCCCGTGATGCCGCTGCCCAGGTTGCTGGCGAGGAACACGATCGGATCGGCCACCTCATGCGCTTCCAGCATGCGCTTCACCGCCGCCGGCGCCGCCGCCTCGCGCTCGACGATCGCCTCGAAGGTCGTGCCCTCCTCGGCGGCCATTTCGGCGAACCACTGCTCGATATGCTCGGTGCGGGTCACCCCCGGATGGACGATGTTGACGGTGATCCCGTCGCGGCCGAGCTCGTCCGACAGCGTCTTGGTGAAATGCACCAGCGCCGCGTTGCGCATGCCGCTCAGCGCCTCGGTGCACCGCGCGGTGAGGCCGCCGACATTGACGATGCGGCCCCAGCCGACCTTGCGCATGTGCGGGGCGCAGGCCTTGGCGGTGCGGAAATAGCCGAACAGCTTGGTGTTCAGGTCGAGCAGCAGATTGGCCTCGTCGGCCTCCTCGATCGCGTTGCGGACCAGACCGCCGGGGGCGGCCGCGCAATTGACCAGGATGTGGATCGCGCCGAACTCGGCGACGGTGCGGTCGATCAGCGCCTGCACCGATTCCATGCTGGTGGTATCGGTCGGCACCGCCAGCACCGTGCCGCCGGTTTCGGCGCGGAGTTGGGCCGCGGCCGCCTCCAGCGTCGATGCGGTGCGCGCGGCGATCACCACCTTCGCGCCCGCCGCCGCCATCTTGCGGGCGGTTTCCTTGCCGATGCCGACGCCGCCGCCGGTGATGATGGCGACCTTGCCGGCCAGGCCCAGATCCAGAGTCATTTCGCTTCTCCCTCGTCCTTTTCGTGCAACCCGATCTGCGCCGTCACGCCGCCGAACGCGCCGAAGCGCGCGCCGACCGGCCGATCCGGCGCGACCGGGGTGATGCCGGTCGCGCTGCCGGTGGCGACCCAGTCGCCCGCGCGCAGCCCCTGCCCCTGCCGCCCCAGCCAGCCGGCGAGCCAGGCGAGCGCCTTGAGCGGATGGCCATAGGCAAGCGCGGTCGCGCCCTCCGCCCATATCGTCTCGCCCTGCCACAGCTGCACCGGGCAGTCGGCGAGCCGCTCGTCCCATCGCGCCGCCAGCCGCTCGCCCAGCACCAGCGCATGGAGCAGGCAATTGTCCGCCACCAGCGCGTCGGCGGCGAGATCGTCGTTGGCGAAACGGCTCGAACAAAGCTCGATCCCGGCGAACACGCCGTCCACGACCTCGGCGAGGCGGGCGAGCAGCCCTTCGGCCGCGGGTTCGGGGACCGGCGGCAGATCGACGCCGATCCGCAGCACCAGTTCGGCCTCGGCATAGAGCGGGCGCGGCGGTATCGGTACGGGAGCGCCGCTCGCGATCAGGTCCGCAGCCCCGACCAGCCCGACCAGCGGCGCATCGACGCCGAGGGCGATCCGCCCGCCCGGGCTGGTCGCCGCGAGCTTGTAGCCGGCGCGCGGGGTGCCCCGCTGCGCGAAGACCCGCGCCTGCACCGCATAGCCCTGGTCGAGCGAGAGCGCCGACACCGGCGCGACCGCCGCACCGCCCCGGTGCGCCGCTGCCAGCGCGTCGGCCAAAGGCGCGACGACGCCTTCCACCGTCCCTTCCATCCCGTCGGACAAGGCGCCCTCCATCAAACCCGTTGCTTGTCGAAAACCGACATTGCAAAATTGTCCCTCAAACGCAACAGTGATGCTCCAAACATTTTGATTGTTCCGTTTGGATCACCGCGTTATTGCTGCTGCGACTCGAACGATGGGCAGTGCATCCCATCGCGCAGGGCGCCGCCGAGCGCCCCCGGCATCGGCGCCGGACCTGGAGGGAGAAGAAGGCATGACCGCGCAGATCAACGCGTATGAGGTGGCCGAACGACTGCAGCGCGAACTGGCCGCGGCGCCGCTCGGCCTGCTGATCGACGGCAAGCGCGTCCCCTCGGTGTCGGGCGAGACCTTCGCGACGCTCAATCCGGCGACCGGGCAGGAACTCGCCCGGGTCGCGCGCGGCAACGCCGCCGATATCGACCTCGCCGTCGCCGCCGCCCGCCGCGCCTTCGAGAACCCGGCCTGGCGGCGGATGAACGCCAATGACCGTTCGCTGCTGCTCTATCGCCTCGCCGACCTGATCGAGCGCCATGCCGATGAGCTGGCGGTGCTCGAATGCCTCGACAACGGCAAGCCCTGGCTGTTCACCCGCGCGGTGGAGATCGAAGGCTCGATCAAGACCTTTCGCTATTTCGCCGGCTGGCCCACCAAGTTCGGCGGCGAGACGCTGCCGGTGTCGCCGCGCAGCGGCGCGCGCATCCTCAACTACACCACGCGCGAGCCGGTAGGCGTCGCCGGCCTGATCGTGCCGTGGAACTATCCGATGTCGATGGCGGCGTGGAAGATCGCGCCGGCGGTGGCGGCAGGCTGCTGCGTGGTGCTGAAGCCGGCCGAACAGACCCCGCTCACCGCGCTGCGGCTCGGCGAGCTGGCGCTGGAAGCCGGGTTCCCCGCCGGCGTGATCAACGTCGTTCCCGGCTTCGGCGAAGCGGGCGCGGCGCTCGTCGAGCATGCGGGCGTCGACAAGGTCGCGTTCACCGGCTCGACGGCGGTCGGCAAGGCGATCGTGCGCGGCTCCGCCGGCAACCTCAAGAAGGTGAGCCTGGAACTGGGCGGCAAGTCGCCCCAGGTGGTGCTCGCCGATGCCGATCTCGACGCGGCCGCTGCCTCGATCGCCGCGGGGATCTTCTTCAACCAGGGCCAGACCTGCACCGCAGGCTCGCGCCTCTATGCCCATGCCAGCATCGCCGACGAGCTGCTCGAGCGCGTCGCCGCCCAGGCCGCGCAGCTGCGCATCGGCAACGGGCTGGACGATGCCACCACCTTCGGCCCGCTGATCTCGCAGGAACAGTTCGACGTGGTGCGCAGCTATGTCGAGATCGGCCAGGCGGAAGGCGCGCGGCTGATGATCGGCGGGCAGCGCCCGGTCGACCAGCAGCAGGGCTATTTCTTCCAGCCGACCATCCTCGCCGATGCCGGCCCGGACATGCGGGTGGTGCGCGAGGAAATCTTCGGCCCGGTGCTCTCCGCGCTGCGCTGGACCGATCCCGAAGAGCTGGTTCGCCAGGCGAACGACAGCGATTTCGGCCTCTCCGCCGGAATCTGGACCAACGACATCAAGCAGGCGCACCGCCTCGCCGAGGCGATCAAGGCGGGCACCGTGTGGGTCAACTGCTTCAATATGGTCGATCCGGCGAGCCCGTTCGGCGGCTTCAAGCAATCGGGCTGGGGCCGCGAGCATGGCCGCGCGGCGATGGAACTCTACAGCGAAACCAAGAGCGTCTGGGTCAATCTGAGCTGAGCCCCGCCCCGTTATCATCAAGTGGACAAGATCATGCAGAGAACCCTTTTGGTATCCACCGACGGCCAGGCGATCATGCGCAGCCATGATGGCGGGGCGAAATGGTATCGGCTGAACATCGGCCAGGACCTCGAATATGACGATTGCGTGCGCTGCCTGCTGGTCGATCCGCGCGATCCCAAGGCGGTCTGGGCGGGCAGCGAGCGCGGCCTGTTCCGCAGCGAGGATTGCGGCGCCCACTGGCACCGCGTCGATTGCGCGCTGAACGACTATGCGGTGTGGAAGCTGGCGGTGTCGGAAAGCGATCCCAACATCCTCTATGCCGGCACCGGCTCGCCTACCCGCTCGGCCTTTTTCCGCAGCCGGGACGGCGGCGTCACCTGGCAGCAGACCACGCTGCTGATGCCCGAGCGCTGCGCCGGGGTCAGCCGCCCGCGGATGCTCGCCATCGCCGTCGATCCCAAGGATCCGCAGGACGTGTGGGTCGGCGTCGAGGAAGGCGGCCTGTTCCGCACCCGCGACGGCGGCGACAGCTGGACGCGGCTGGACGAGGCCTGGCCCAACCATCCCGGCAATTCGGACATCCACGACATCGTCATCCTGCCGAGCAAGGAGCAGGGCCCCAACACCGTGCTCGTGCTGGTGGTGACCGCGCTCTACCGGTCCGAGGATGGTGGCGCGACCTGGACGCGCGCGCATGCCAAGGAGAGCTGGGGCCTGCGCTATGCCCGCGTGCTGCTCAAGAAGCCGGGCAGCGACGACGAGATCGCGATCGGCATCGGCGACGGCACCCCCGGCACCACGGCCGAAGTGCTGCTCTCTACCGATCGCGGCGCCAGCTGGACGCCGACGACGCTGGATGCCCAGCCCAATTCCTGCCTCTGGGCGTTCGGCGCCAACCCCGCCGATCCGGCCCTGTTGATGGCCGGCACCAAGTTCGGCCATTTCTTCCTGAGCGAGGATGGCGGCCGCCATTGGGCCAAGCAGGCGCGCGAATTCAGCGAGATCACCGGCATGGCCTGGCTGCCCGCCACCCCGGTCGACATGGAGCTGCCGCATGAAACCCATTGAGGTAAAGCGCATCGCGCACATCGTCCTCTACGTCACCGATCCCGAGGCATCGGCCGCCTGGTACGGCAAGGTGCTGGGCATGGAGATCAGCGCCCGCGTGAAGGAAGGGCCCTATCAGGGCGGCATCTTCCTCACCTTCGGGGTGAGCGATCACGACATCGCGCTGTTCCCCGCGCCCGAGGGTGCGACCCAGGGCAAGGAGTTCGAGCATGTCGGCCTCCAGCTCGCCGGCGAGACGATGGAGGATCTGCAGCGCGCCTATGCGCATCTGCTCGCCAACGATGTGCGCATCGCCGAGATCCTCGATCACGGCGTGTCGACCGGCATCTATTTCTACGATCCCGACGGCCATATGCTGGAGGTGCTCCTGCAGCGCACCGCCCATGACGACGGCCAGGCGATCCGCCAGCTGCGCGAAAATGGCGGCCAGGCCGATCCCACCGCGCTTGACCCCTTGCATGGCTGACGCTCCGCGCGTCGCTTGAATGGAGAAACGATCATGACGACCAAGACCCCGAATTTCGGCCCGTTCCACATCCGCAAATGGTTCGCCTTCGCCGAGGAGACCCTTGCCGGCGAAATGGGCAAGGCAGCGGACGGCGCCTCGCTGTTCAAGTACGTCATCGCCGCCGCGATCCATAACCCCTATGCCGGCGACTATGTCGAGGATCTCGGCGCCTGGATCGATGCCTCGCCGGCGCTCGGCGTCGAGATCGGCCGTCGCCTCAACGAACTGAGCGGCGGCGCCGCGATCGAAAGCTATGGCAAGGCGATCCTGGTCGGCATCGACGGCGAATATGAGCACGGCAACGCGCTGCTCACCAACCCGGCGGCCAATCCGGTGCGCGACGCGGTCGGCGGCGGCAAGAGCTGGGTGCCTTCCACCGGCAAGCGCGGCGTGCCCGGCACGGTGCTCGACATCCCGCTCGCCCACAAGGACGCGCTCTATGTCCGCTCGCACTATGACACGGTGAGCGTCAGCTTCAACGACGCGCCCAATCGCGACGAAGTGCTGGTGATCTGGGCCTTCGCCACCCGCGGCCGCCTCAACGCGCGCCTCGGCGGCCTGAAGGCCAGCGAGGTCAAGGGCGAGGACGGGCTGGTCTGATGGCGACGCAGCGCGACGACGACACCGCCCCGCCCGCGCCGGTGGAATTGCTCCCCGGCGAGCGCACGCATTTCGTGGAGTCCAGCGGGCTGCGCCTGCGGGTCCGCGAATGGGGCGCGGCGGAGGCACCGCCGATCGTCGCGCTGCACGGCCTGCGCGGCTTTTCCGGCACCTGGCGTGCCCTCGCCGCCGCGCTGCCCGGCTACCGGATCATCGCGATCGACCAGCGCGGCCGCGGCGACAGCGACTGGGACCCGGACGCCAACTATTATACCGACGCCTATCTCGCCGATCTCGAAGCGGTGGTGGCGGCGCTGGCCCTGCCGCGCTTCGTGCTGCTCGGCCATTCGATGGGCGGCACCACCAGCTATGTCTATGCCGCGCGCCATCCCGATCGCCTGCACGCGCTGATCATCGAGGATATTGCCCCCGGTTCCTCCGCCAGCGGCGCCGGTGCCGAGCGCATCAAGGCGGAGATGGCGGCACTGCCGCTCGATTTCGCCGACTGGGCGGAAGCCCGCGCCTATTGGCGCAGGACGCGCCCGCAGGTGAGCCTCGCCGCACTCGAACAGCGGCTGGCCGAAAGCCTGTGCGAGAATGGTGCCGGCCGCATCCGCTGGCGCTACGACGCCGCCGGCATCGCGCGCACCCGCCTCGCCCCCGATCCGGCCCGCGTCGTCGATCTGTGGCCGGTGGTCGAGGCGATCCGCACGCCGTCGCTCGTCCTGCGCGGCGCGAAATCGGATTTCTGCCCGGCACAGGTGGTGGCGGAGATGGAGCGGCGCAATCCGCGCTTCCGCCACGTCACCATCGCCGATGCCAGCCATTACGCGCATGACGATCAGCCCGCGACCTTCCACGCGCTGGTCCAGGGCTTTTTGTGCGGCGTCGATGCCGCCTCGGCCGCACCCCTCTGAGGAACTCCCAGCCATGACCGAACCGGCCGACACGACCACCAATGGCGCGGTGGCGCTGCTGAAGACGGTGCGGGCCGGCGGCGCGCGCATCTGCTTCGCCAATCCCGGCACGACCGAGCTCACCCTGGTCCGCGCCATGGCCGACGTGCCCGAAATGCGGGTGGTGCTCTGCCTGTTCGAAGGCGTGGCGACCGGCGCAGCGGACGGCTATTCGCGGGTCTCGCGCGAGGTGGCGCTGACGCTGCTGCACCTGGGACCAGGCTTCGCCAACGGCATCGCCAATCTCCACAATGCCCGCCGCGCGCATTCGCGGATCGTCAACCTGATTGGCGACCATGCGCAGTGGCACCTGCCGCATGACGCGCCGCTGACCAGCGACATCCGCTCGCTGGCCTCGCCGGTATCGGTATCGGTGCGCTATCTCGATTCGGTCGATGCGATCGAGGAGGAAGTCTCCGGCGCGCTCAACGACGCCCGCACCGCCCCGGGCGCGATCAGCACCCTGATTGTGCCGACCGATGTGATGGACGCACCCGCGCGCGCCGCCGAACCGGCCGATGCCGGCGATCCGCTGCCCGAGCGCGTGCCCGCCGCCCGGATCGCCGCCGTCGCGGCGCGGCTGCGCGACAGCGACGCCCCGATCCTGCTGCTCGGGAGCGACACGCTGACCGAAGCGGGCATCGCCGCCGCCGCCGAGGTCGCGCGTCGCGTCGGTGCACGGCTGCTGATGGAGCCCTATCCGGCGATCGTCACGCTGGGCGGCGCGCTGCCCCGCGTCGAGCGCCAAGCCTATTTCCCCGACGACGTACTGCGCCAGATGGGCGAGTCGCTCGTCATCCTGGCCGGCGCCCGCGCGCCGATCAGCTATTTCGGCTATGAGGGCTATCCCAGCCGCCTCGTCTCCGACGATCGTCTGGTCTCGCTGTCGGAGCCGGACGAGGACGGCATCGCCGCCCTGTCCGCGCTCGCCGAAGCGCTCGCCGATCTGCCTGCGGGCGATCTCCCGCCGCTACCCGCCTTGCCCGATGCCGCCACGACGCTGAACGCCGAGGCGGTGGTGCAAGCGCTGCTGCCCCGCCTGCCCGAGGATGCGATCATCTCGCTCGAAGGCTCGACGCTGGGCGGCCCGTGGCTGCGCGAGGCGCACCGCGCCCGCCGCCACCGGGTGATGACCAATACCGGCGGCGCGATCGGCCAGGGCCTGCCCTGCGCGCTCGGTGCCGCGCTGGCCGCGCCGGGCACCCGCATCGTCTCGCTCCAGTCGGACGGCTCGGCGCAATATACCGTGCAGGCGCTGTGGACGATGGCGCATGAGAATCTGCCGATCACGATGCTGATCGCCGCCAACCACCGCTATGGCATCCTTCAGACCGAGCTGCGCCGCGCCGGCGCCGATCTCGCGCATGCGGCGATCGCGGGCATGACCGTGCTCGACGACCCCAGGACCGATTGGGTCGCCCTCGCCACCGCCTATGGCGTGCCCGCGCGCCGGGTGGAGGCGCTGGACGATCTCGGCGCCGCGATCGACCAGGGCCTCGCCACCGACGGCCCGATGCTGATCGCGATCGAACTGCCATGAGCGGCGTCGCCCCCGTCGCACTCGTCACCGGCGGTAGCGGCGGCATCGCGCCGGCCATCGCCGAGCAGCTGATCGGCGCCGGCTGGCAGGTGGTGCTCACCGCCCGCCGCGCCGGCCCGCTCGAAGCCGTCGCCGCGCGCATCGGCGCCGAGGCGCTGACCTCGGATGCGACCGATCCCGCCACCATCGCGACACTGGTCGCGACGATCGTGGCACGGCACGGGCGGATCGACCTGCTCGTCAACGCCGCCGCCAGCAGCACGCCGATCGGCGGCGCGATCGAGACGGTGGACGTCGCTGCGCTGATCGCCGATCTCGACGTCAAGGTCGGCGGCTATCTGCGCTATCTCCAGGCAGTGGTGGCGGTGATGCGCCGCCAGGGGGGCGGCAGGATCGTCAATATCGGCGGGCTCACCGGGCGCTCCTCGGACACGCTGAGCGGGCTGCGCAACGCCGCGGTCAGCCACTTCACCAAGACGCTGTCGGACCAGCTGGCGCCCGAGGGCATCACGGTCAACGCCGTGCATCCGGGCATCGTCGCCAGCCCGCACCTGACCGAGCTGTTCGCCGAGATGGCGCACGAGCGCGGCACCGAACCGGCGGCGATCGAAACCGAGTTCCTGGGCCGCATCCCCACGCGGCGGCTGATCGATCCGCAGGAGATCGGACGGCTGGTGCTGGTGCTGGCGGGCGAGACCGGGCAGTCGATCACCGGCGAATCGATCACCCTCGACGGCGGCTATTCGCGCGGCGTGTATCTCTGAAGGACCCCGACCCCATGCCTGAATCGCCGTTGGTTCGCCGTTATTCGTTCGCGATGCGTGCGTTGCACTGGATCCGGGCGGTCCTGATCCTCGGCCTGCTTGCGCTCGGGATCACGATGACCTGGCTGCCGGACACGGTCACCGCCAAGTTCACCTGGATGTACCCCAACCACAAGCAGTTCGGCGTCCTGGTCTGGCTGCTGGTGCTCGTCCAACTCGTCCTCCGCGCGCGCAGCCCGCGACCGGCGCCGCCCGCCGGGCTGAAAGCGTGGGAACGCCACGCCGCGCATATCGTCCATGTCGCGATGTACGTGCTCGCGCTGGTCGTGCCGATGATGGGCTATGCGATGTCGAGCAGCTTCACCCAGAGCGACGGCGTGCCGTTCTTCGGGCTGGAAGTGCCGGAACTGCTGCCGAAGAACGACGCCGCCTTCGCGGTGTTCGACTGGCTGCACATGGTGCTGGCCTATACCCTGCTCGCCTGCGTCGTGCTGCACGTCGCCGGGGTGATCAAGCACCGCTATTTCGATTCCGATCGCGACAACGACGTGCTGCCCCGGATGTTCTGAGGCGCCGCACTTTCCTTCCGAACGAGGTTCCCCATGCTTGCAATGCTCGCGCAGATCCGCGCCACGCTCGACGATTCCGCCGACGCTCTCGCCGTCCACGATCCCGCCACCGGGGAGCGGATCGCCGGGGTCCGCGCCTGGACCGAAGCCGAAGTGGCGGCGGCGATCGTCGAGGCCGACCGCGTCCGCCCCGCCTGGGCGCGGCGCACCGCCAAGAACCGCGCACAGGTGCTGCGCGCCTGGCACGACCGCATCCTCGCCGCCCAGGCCGATCTCGCCGCGCTGATCACCGCCGAATGCGGCAAGCCGCTGGCCGAGGCGATGGGCGAGGTCGCCTATGCCGCCGCCTATATCGAATGGTTCGCCGAGGAAGGGAAACGGGCGTACGGCGAAGTGATCCCGACCTTCGCCGCCGATCGCCGCGTGCTGACGATCCGCCAGCCGGTCGGCACCTGCGTGGCGATCACGCCGTGGAACTTCCCGCTCGCCATGATCGCGCGCAAGGTCGCGCCTGCGCTCGCCGCCGGTTGCTCGATGGTCGCCAAGCCCGCCGAAGCGACGCCGCTCTCCGCACTCGCGCTGGAGCAGCTCGCGCGCGACGCCGGGGTGCCGGAAGGCCTGTTCCGCGTGACGCCCAGCAACGATCCGGTGGCGATCGGGCGGCTGTTCTGCACCCATCCGCTGGTGCGCAAGCTCAGCTTCACCGGCTCGACCCGTGTCGGCAAGATCCTGATGGCGCAGGCGGCCGACCAAGTGCTGCGGCTGAGCCTGGAACTGGGAGGCAACGCGCCCTTTATCGTGATGGACGATGCCGATCTCGACCGCGCGGTCCAGGCGCTGGTCGAGGCCAAGTTCCGCAATGCCGGCCAGACCTGCGTCTGCGCGAATCGCATCCTCGTCCATGCGGACGTGCATGATGCATTCGTCGCGAAGCTGGCCGCGCGCGTGCAGCAGTTCCGGGTCGGCGCAGGCTGCGCAGCAGACACGCAGATCGGTCCGCTGATCGATCCCGCGGCCGCGCGGCGGGTGCAGGCGCTGATCGACGGTGCGCTCGCCGAGGGTGCCCGGCTCGCGGCCCGCGCGCCGCTGCCCGATGCGCTGTCGGACAGCTTCGTCGCGCCGACGATCCTCGACGACGTCCGCCCCGACATGGCGGTGGCGCAGGGCGAGATCTTCGGCCCGGTCGCCCCGATCCTTCGCTTCGCCGACGAAGCCGAGGCCATCCGCCTCGCCAACGAGACGCCCTACGGCCTCGCCGCCTATCTGTTCACCGCCAGCCAGGCGCGGGCATGGCGGATGATGGAGGCGCTGGAATATGGCATGGTCGCCGTGAACGAAGGCCGCCTGTCGAGCGAGGTCGCGCCGTTCGGCGGGATCAAGCAGTCCGGCCAGGGCCGCGAAGGCTCGCTGCACGGCCTCGCCGATTATATGGAAATCAAATACGCGCTGTTCGGCGGCATTGACGCCTGACCCGAACCGGCGAAGCGGTGCCCCGCAGCCAGGCTGCGGGGCACGCCATGCTCAGAAGAACACCCGCGCCGACGCGGTGACCATCCGCCCCGGCAGGGTGCGCGCCAGCACCACGCCATAGCTTGGGATCGTCGCATCGCCGATGTCGACAAAGGCGGTGGTATTGAACAGGTTGCTGGCATTGAGCGCCAGCGACAGCCGCTCGATCGGGCGGACCTGCACGAACGCACCCACGGTGGTGAAGCCCGGCATCTTCAGCTGGTTGACGTCCTGCGAGTAGCTGGAGGTCTGGCCGACGACGTTGACGCCCACCGTCACCAGATCGTTTTCGAACTGCGGCGTCAGGCTGTAGATCGCCGCTGCCTGGTGGCGCGGCTTCTTGCCGACCACCGCCGGATCGTTCGCCGCGGTGATCTTGCCGCCGGAGAGCGTCAGGTTGCCGGTCACGCTGAACGGCCCCTTGCGCACCCGCGATTCGAGCTCCGCGCCATAGGTGCGGTAGGAACGCTGCACCACGCCGAACACCTGGTTGCCGTTGGCGTCGTTGTAGATCTGCGAGTTGGTCTCGCGGGTCAGAGCGTGGAAGGCGGTGAGGTTCACGATCACCCCGCCGCTGCGATATTTGAACCCGCCTTCCACCTGGCGCACCGGATCATAGGCCGCTTTGCTGTCCGCCAGCCCGCCCGTCGCCTGGTTGAGCGCCGGCGAGAACAGCACGCTGTCCGCCCCCGCCCGCGCGCCCCGGCTATAGCGGGCGAAGACCGACAGCGCGTCCGCGACGCGGTAGTTGAGGCCGGCCGAATAGGACACATAGTGATAATTGTAGTGCACCGGCCAGCGCGTTGCCGGATCGATCACCGGCACCGTCGCTTCCGGGCCGTTCAGGTCGATCCGCCCGTCGCCATTCATGTCCTGCGGGTGCGTGGTCTGATCGGCAAAGGCGCTGCCGCGCACCTGCCCCATGTCGTAGCGCAGCGAGCCGCCCAGCGCGAAGCGGCCCTTCTGGAGATTGAACGACGCATAGGGGGCGGTGATGTCGTAGCGGACGTCGGCATTGCGCGCCACGCCCGGCTGGCCGAGAAAGCCGTAATCGACCACGCCGTTCTGGGTGATCAGCGTGCCGTCGGCACGCCGCACGTCGACCAGCGCGGATTTGCCGCCACCCACCACATCCTGGAATACCGACGTCATGCCCTCGGCGGTGTTCAGGTCCTGCAGCGCCTTGTACACGCCGAAGGTGGTGGTGAGCGTGCTGCCTTGCAGGTTCCAGGCGCGGCTGGCGCGGAAGTCGTTGGTCACGTCGCGCATGCTGTTGATGCCGGCGCGGTAGAAGCCGGTGGCCATCAGCAGGCCATTGCCGTTGACCGTCGCCGGGTTGAGGGTGCTCCCCTTGGCGGGGCCGGTGGCATAGGTCAGCACATTGCCGGGCTGGCCGGTGAACAGGGCGGCGAGATCGGCGGCCGGGGCGACCGAAAGCGGCACGACCTGGTTCAGCACGCCGCTATTGTCGGCATAGCGAAAACGCTCGGCGAGCGTCCAGCCGCCCAGGGTGAACTGCGCCTCGAAGCCGATCGCCTTCGATTTGGCGCGCATGTCGTCCTGCATGTTGGTGCTGGCGATCGCGCCGTTATAGCCCGGTGCGATGCGCGTGCTGATGTAGCGCGACTGCGCACTGTCGCGATTGATGTCGAAATTGGCGACGCTGTGGAAGCTGGGATGGTCGTTCGTGCCGCTCACCGCCACCGGATAGGTGTAGTAATAAGGGAACCGATCATCGAGCAGCTTCGCGTTGAAGCGAATATAGCCGTTGGCGAACTGGCGGGTGACGTTGAGCTTGACCTGCCCGCCCTGCGAAGCGTCATAGCCGGTGTGGCGCGGCCCTTCGCCCTGGCGATAGAAGCCGCCGATATGGAAGCGCCAGCCGCCGCCCAGCTGGCCGCCATAGTCCGCATCCAGGCGCTGCGTCTTGTAGTCGACGCCGGCAGAGGCCTGCACCGATCCGCCCTCGACTTCGCCCGTCTTCGAGACGAGGTTGACGACGCCGCCGGGCGCATTGGACGCGAAGGTGGACGAGGAACCGCCACGGATCGATTCGATCTGCGCGACATTGAGGTCCGCGCGCAGGAAGATATCCGACGGCGCGACGAAGAAGTCGCCGAACTCGAGCACCGGAAGACCGTCTTCCTGAAGCTGGAGATATTTCGCGCCGGCGTTGACGAGCGGCAGGCCGCGGACCGTGTAGCTGTTGTTGGCGATGCCGGTGCCGGCTTCGGCGCGGATGCCCGGCACGTTGCGCAGCAGGTCGGCGAGCGACATCGGCGCGAGCATCGAAACGTCGCGCTCCTTGAACGCGCTGGTCGAGGTGGCGCTGTTCAGCGGATCGCGTGCCTTTGCGACGCCGGTCGAGATGGCCGCATTGTCGTCGACCGTACGGCTGGCCTCCCAGGCCGTTACGGGCGCAGGCGCTTCCTGCGCATGGGCCAAAGGCGCGCTCCATGCATACAGCAAGGCCACCAGAGACACACCGGTACGAAGCAATCCCCGACCTTCCATCTGCATGCTTATTCCTCCCTAAGATTTAGCTGCAGGGGAATAAGGCTGCTTCTTCCCGAATCGGTTGACCGGAGCATAGGTACATCTACGTAAACACCGCTGCAGTTATACGGTGTTTATACGATCCGAATGCAACAGTTCGTGAGCGGGCTATGCTTGTCGTCAAGCGCCAGCGTGCCCGCGGCCTCGATCTTGGCGTTCGTCAGGACGGGGCAAATCTCCGATACGGGGGCATCCCGGGCAACATGCCATGCCAGACGGTGAACGGATGAGAACAAACGCGAACGCCGTCCCCCGCATTGCGCGGCAAGGATAGTCGCCTTTTCGAGAGGAAGGGTGGTCGGCTACGACCATGCGCGCATAATGTGTTGGCGGAGACGGAGGGATTCGAACCCTCGGTACGAGTAATCCCCGTACGGCGGTTTAGCAAACCGCTGGTTTCAGCCACTCACCCACGTCTCCGGATGCGCTGAGGTCGAGCCCTATAACGAGCCCTTCGCCCGCAATCAACGGGGATAACCACATCAACGCGAAATCGAGTCGATCGAGCGCCCATTCATTGCCGCGACAGCCCCACCCCCCTAGGATAGCGGGCGAAAAACAGCTGGGTTCGGGAAATTTTGATGATGCGATCGGGTTGGTTCACGCTTCTGGCAGTCGCCGCCATCGGGCTGGGCGGCACGCCTGCCGCCGCGCAGATGACGACGATCGACCCCAATACCGCGATCGATTCGGACCTGAAGTCGCCGGCACCGCAGCAGAGCGCGCCGCCGCCGCCTACCCAGATGCAGGAATCCTATCCGCCGGCCGACACGGCGCCGCCGCCGGTGGACAACCCGCCGCCCCCGGCACAGCCTGCGCCCGCCTCCCCCACTGCCGCCGATCCGACGGCGACCACCGCACGCCAGGCGGCGACCGACACGTTCGAGAAGGACGATCTGCTCGCCGCGGCCGAGGGCACGTTCGGCAAGGGCGCCTCGGGCCTTGCCAAGCTGCTCGAGGACATTCTGAAGGATCAGGGCAAGCCGAACGCCTATATCGCCGGCAGCGAGGCCTCGGGCGCGATCGGCGTGGGCCTGCGCTACGGCAAGGGCGAGATGTTCCACAAGGTGGAGGGGCAGCGCCCCGTCTATTGGACCGGCCCTTCGATCGGCTTCGATCTTGGCGGGGACGCGAACAAGGTGTTCGTGCTGGTCTACAACCTCTACGACACCCAGGATCTCTACAAGCGCTTCCCGCAGGGCGAGGGCCATGCCTATCTGGTCGGCGGCTTCTCGGCCTCGTATCTGCGCCGCGGGGACATCGTGCTGATCCCGGTGCGGCTGGGCGTCGGCTGGCGGCTGGGCGTCAACGCGGGATACATGAAGTTCAGCGAAAAGCAGCGCTGGCTGCCCTTCTGATCGGGCACGGGGCGGGGCCGCACGCGCAGCCCCGCCCCGCCTTCAGCCGAATGCGACGGCTTCGAACTTGACCGGCTCGCCGATCGCCGCATTGGCCAGCTGACCTTCCCACATCACCCGGTTGCCGCGAATGATCGTGCCGACCGGGCGGCCCGTGAGTTCCATACCGGTGAACGGCGACCAGCCGCAGCGCGAGGCGAGCCAGGCCGCATCCACCGTCCAGCGCGCCTTGAGGTCGACGACGGTGAAGTCGGCATCATAGCCCGGCACGATCCTGCCCTTGCCGACCAGCCCGAAGATCCGCTGCGGACCGGCGCTGGTCAGGTCGATCAGCCGCTGCAGCGTCAGCCGGCCCTCTGCGACATGGTTGAGCATCAGCGGCAGCAGAGTCTGCACGCCGGGCATGCCGCTGGGGCTGTCCGGATAGGGCTTGGCCTTTTCCTCGCGGGTGTGCGGCGCATGGTCCGAGCCGAGCACGTCGGGGACGCCCTGGCGCAGCCAGTGCCACAGCCCATCGCGATGCGCGCCCGAGCGGATCGGCGGGTTCATCTGCGCATAGGTGCCAATCGCGGGATACGCCTCCTCGCCCGCCAGCGTCAGATGCTGCGGGGTAACCTCGCAGGTCGCGATATCCTTGTGCTGCCCGAGCAACTCGAGCTCGGCCGGTGTCGTGACGTGGAGGACATGGATCCGCCGCCGTGCTTCGCGGGCCAGCCGCAGGATACGGCGCGTGGCGAGGATTGCGCTCTCGTCGTCGCGCCACACCGGGTGCGACGAGGGAACGCCCGCCACCCGCTCGCCAAGCCGTTCCTGCATCCGGAACTCGTCCTCGGCATGGATCGCCACCCGCCGATGGCCGGAGGCGAGCACCCGCGCGAGATTGGCGTCGTCGGACACCAGCAGGTCACCGGTCGAGGCGCCCATGAAGATCTTCACGCCAGCCGTCCCCGGGAGCCGCTCGAGTTCGGCGAGATGCTCGGCATTATGGTTGGTCGCGCCGACATAGAAGGCATGGTCGCACCACATGCGATGATGGGCGCGCTTGAGCTTGTCGGCCACGGCGTCGGCGCTGTCGGTATTGGGCTTGGTGTTCGGCATCTCGAACACCGCGGTCACCCCGCCCAGCACCGCCGATCGGCTGCCGCTTTCCAGGTCTTCCTTATATTCGAGCCCCGGCTCGCGGAAATGGACCTGGCTATCGATCACGCCGGGCAACACGTCGAGCCCGGTGCAGTCGATCGTCTCGGCGGCATCGCCGACATTGCCGATCGCGACGATCTTGCCGCCGGATACGCCAACATCCACCTCGGCGGGTCCGCTCGGGAGGTGCACGCGGCCGCCGCGCAGCTTGAGTTCGACATTCGCCATGGCTTGCCTCTTTTGTCAGCGTTTGCGGCGTCCTACCTGTTCGGCATGGACGATACCAGCACCTGGCTCGACGATCGCGCGCTGCTGCGCCTTTCCGGCGACGATGTTCGCGGCTTCCTCCAGGGCCTGCTCACGCAGGACCTTGCGAGCGTGACGCCCGAGACGCCGCAATGGGCGGGGCTGCTTACGCCGCAAGGCAAGGCGCTGTTCGATTTCGTGCTGTGGGCGGACGGCGACGCGATCCTGATCGATTGCGAGGCGAGCGCACGTGACGCCCTCGCGCGCCGACTGACGATGTACCGCCTGCGCCGGGAAATCGCGATCGAGGCGATCGACGGCGGCGTGCACTGGTCGCCGTCGCCGCGTGGTACCGCCGTTCCCGACCCGCGCCTGCCGGCGCTCGGCTATCGCTGGCTGGGCGGAACGGCCTGCCCCAGCGCGGCGGATGCGTGGCGCGCGCATCGGCTCGCGCTCGGCGTAACCGAAGGCGTGGCGGAGCTCGGCAGCGACAAGACCCTGTGGTTGGAATGCAACGCGCAGGAACTGAACGGCGTCAGCTACACCAAGGGCTGCTATGTCGGACAGGAGAACACCGCACGCATGCACTATCGCGCCAAGGTGAATCGGCGGCTCGTCGTGGTGCCACTCGCCGAAGCGGGCGAGCGCAGCCGCGCCGTCTATCCCGAACTCGGCAAGATGGTCGAGCTGCGCCGGGTCGAAGCGCTGGGTGACGCGCTGGTGCCGGAATGGCTCGCGGCAGCGCTCTCGGCGGAAGACTGACGGCAGCGCTGCACTCGGCCGCCCACCACCACACCGTCATCCCGGCGGAAGCCGGGATCCATTTGGGGCCCCGTCGCCGCACTTGCCGATACCGAGAGGCGAATGGATCCCGGCTTTCGCCGGGATGACGTGAGGTGAAATGTCCCCTCGCCCTGATCCACGACGTCGCCAAGCAACGGGCCGTTCTGGCTCCCGGCACGGACGCATCCCACAAAAAGAAAGGGAGACCGGTTGCCCGGTCTCCCCTCTTTGCTCCCATCCCTTGCGGGAAGGCGGCAATTACATGCCCGAACCCGGACCGTAGGTGATTTCCACGCGACGGTTCTGGAGTTCGCGAACGCCGTCGGCGGTCGGAACGCGCGGGTTGCTTTCGCCGAAGCCCTGCGCGGTGATGACGCCGTCCGGAATGCCCTTGCCGGTGAAGTAGCTGCGCACGGTGTCCGCACGACGCTGCGACAGGCCGACATTGTAGCTCGCCGAACCCGAACGGTCGGTGTAGCCGGCGATGACAACCTTGGTGTTGCTGCAATCGGCATAGTTGCTGATCGCATTGTCCAGGATGCTCGCTGCTTCCGGCGTGATGTCCGACTTGTTCCAGTCGAAGAACACGATGTACGGCCCAGGCGTGCAGACCTTGGCTTCCGGAGCCGGGGGCGGCGGGGGCGGCGGAGCCGGCTCAGCAACCGGCGGCGGCGGCGGCGGCGGCGGCGGAGCAGCGGGCTCTTCCGGCGCACCGAAGTTGTAGGTCAGGCCGACCAGCAGGCTGTGCGAACGATAGCGGCCCTTCCACTGGTTGCCGCCGATGTCGACCAGCTTGACGTCGGGCGCGTTGAAGAAGCGATACTTCAGCGACACGTCGACATTCTTGTTGATCGGCGCGCGGACGCCGGCAATTGCCTGCCACGCGAACACGGTGTCCGAGTCGTTGACGGTGTCGTTCGCGCCGACGCGCAGACGATCCTTGATGCGGGCCACACCCGCACCGCCGCCGACGAAGCCCTGCAGGCCGTTGTCTTCACCGAAGTCGAGCAGGCCGTTGACCATGAACGACAGAGCCGAGGTGCTGCCGCTCGCCTGCTCGTAGCTGCCGGCCGGAGCAACGAGGCCCGGACCGCTCGGCAGCAGAATCGAGGTGCGCGCGCTGTCGACGCGAGCGCGGCGATAGCTCACTTCGGCTTCCGCGCGGAACGGACCGAAGTCGTAACCGATGTTACCGCCCACGTCGTAACCGACATGGTTATTCTGCGTCACAACATCCTTGCTGGCGCCGACGTCGAAGTGAATGTCCTCGACGAGCATCGCGCCGCCTTCAACACCCACGTACCACGCGTCATCGCGGGCAAAGGCGGGCGTGCTCAGCGCGGTCGTGGCGAGCGCCAAAGTGACGGCAAGCTTCCGCATCATAATCCCCTTTCATGGTCGTCCATTCGGACAGGCCAAACTCACTACTCAAACCAAAGTTTCGGCGCAAGCGCACAAAACCGCGGACTGTTGCACAAACGTCACATCAACTAACCTTCAATCAGGCCGTGACGGCGCAACGTTTGCAAGACCGCCGTAATTGCGCTTCTCGCTTGTGCGTCAACCGTCGCGCCGCCCGTCGGTTCCGACACATTTGGCTCCCGCGGGCCAACTACCTGACGTCCCTCGATAAAAAGTCTGCCATAGGTCTGGCCCTGGTACCATTGCCCGTCGCGATAGGTTGCAACCGCACGGTCCGCGATCACCCAGACCCGCATGCCCTCCCGCGGTGCAACGAAACGCCAGCCGCCGTCCGTCCAGGCGGCCAGCCCGCCTGCATGTCCGGCCCATGCGCCTTGCGGTGCAGCAGTGAGGATCCAGCACTGGCCGAGCGCAGGCGCGTCCGGCGGCACCGTCGCCACAGCCAAGGCGGCCGCCTGAACGCTGATGTCGAGCAGCGCCAGCGCTTCGTTGTGGAACATCTCCTTCTGCGCCTGGCCGGGTTCCAGCAGCGGCAGCGCAAGTCGCGGGGTAGGCGAGACCGTCATTGTTCGTCTCCGAGGCTTGAAAGCAATAGCTGCGCGGCCGCCGACATTCCGTGGGTACCGATCTGTCGCACCCGGATGAAGAGCGGGCCCGCGCGATCCTGCGCCGAAAGCAGGTAGACGGGCACCTCGACCGTGGCCACGCGTCGTCCCACGGCACCTTCGATCTCGATCTGATAGGCCTCGCGCTCTTCGACCAGGGGCACGTCGACGCCATCCCGCCACGCCCAACCGCTGCGGCTGCGGCGCACCCAGCGCAGCCGGGTCGCGGTGCCCTCACGGTTAGCGGAGAGTTGCACCGGCGCCGGGGGCAGCAGCGAGATGCCGTTGCTCGTCACGCGCTGCGGTTGGGCGTCCGTCGAGTCGTCGACGCCCTGCGCGAGCAGCGCGACCGTCCCGCCGAGGGCGATCGTCAGATCGAGCGCCTTCAGCGTGTCGCGCGCCACGAGCACGAAACGGTCTCCCGGCTGCTGCGTACCAATGGCGATGTCGGTACCACGGCGGCCGCGCCAGAGCTGGGAGAGCCGCCAGCGCGTGCCGCCGATCGGATCGGCGCGGCCGAACTGGAGCAGTTCGTCCCCCAGCATGGCGAGATTGGCGCCAGCGTCCAGCCCGGCCATATCGGCGTGCGAAAGCGCCATCCCGGCGTGCGCCAGCTCGACCTCGGCAAAGCTTGCCATGTCGATCAGCGCGGCGCGGCCCGTCCCCGGCGGCGTGCGCGCCGTGCCGAGCACCGCCGGATAGGCCGTATCCCCCGCCGCGGCCCAGCTGGCCCCGCCATCGACGCTGGCGAGCAGCGCGGCGCTGCGCCATCCGCTCGCCGCGCCAGCGGCGGCGACCACCAGTTTCGGGGTGGTTGCGGCCACATCGTCCAGCGGCGGCAATTCGAACGGGCACAGAATGGTGCGCCCCCTCCGTTCATCCGGCGCCGCGACGGCGCGTCCCGCACTGGCCGGGCCGGCAAGCGGCGCCGCGGCGATCGGCACGCATTCGAGCTTCACCACCATATGCTCGAGCGACCATCGATCGACTCGCCACTGGCCCGGCGCGCCGTCGATGGTGACCCGCGCGCCAGGTGCGACATCCAACGCCTCCCAGCCGAGCGCCAGCGTGCGCCGCTCGCGTGCCAGCTCGGCCCGCGCGAGCGCGGCGGCAGCCATCGTCTTGGCCGCCGCGGCATCGAGAACCGCGGGCAAGTCGATACGGGTCTCGCGGCTGCCCGGGCCCGGTCGGCATGCCTGCTGCACGCCCGCCTGATAGTCACGCGCGGGATCATAATAGCCAATGCTCAGCCGCCGCGGGGCCGCATCCGGGGCGGCGATGCTCCGCGCGCCGCGCCCGCCCGCGGCTGCGCCATCGGTAAAACCCTGATCGGCAAGCGCGGCCCCCTCCCCGATACCGGCGCGCAGTGCGATTCCGTCCCCGGCGCCGCACAGCCAGCCACCCGCCGCGGCGCACAGCGCATCCAGGGTCTCGCGCACCGTTCCCTGCGCGGAAAAGCCCGCGAGCTGGGTCACCAGTTCCCCGGCTTCGACGGCCCCCACAGTCGCGGCGACATCGCCCGCCCGAACCGCATCGGCATCGGCGACGACTTCGAAGGTCAGCTGCGGAATCCGATTGCCGAAGCTCGCCAGCTCCAGATCCTCGAACACCGCATAGGCCAGGCCGCGATGGGCGGGCGCGCGACCCGCGCCTTCGATCGACGCGATCAGCGGATCGACCGGCTGGTCTTCGCCGCCCGCATATAGCCGGAAGCCGGTGCGAACCTTGAAGTCGCCCGCGGCACCGCGCAGCAACTGCCCATCCGCCCAGATCCGCCCGACCCGCAGGACCGGCCGGCTGGAGAGCGCCACCGCGAACGAGGCGGTATAGCTGTAGGAGGTGGTCGAGGGGCGCCCCTTGCCGCCGCCCTGCGTCGAACGGTGCTCGATCAGGTCCGTCGCCCAGATCACGCAGCCGGCGACGCGGATCGTCCCGAACAGCTTCGGGATGGCCGTGCCGTAGCTCGATGTCTGCACCCGCAGATCGGCGAGCCGCGCCCCCTCGAGGGTACCCGGCTTGAACAGCAGCTGGTGATCGATCGCATTGCCGATCAGCCCGCCCAGCCCGGCGCCGAGCGGACCGCCGATCAGCCCGCCCGCCACCGTCAGCACCATCGTCGCCATCAGTCGTCCTCCCCCCGCCGCCAGCAGCTCAGGACCGGCCAGGGCACCGGCCCCGGCCGCTCGACCACGCGCCGCGCCATCGCATCGGCATGGACGATCCCGTCCTCGGTCCGGATCGCCAGGTGCAGCTGCCCCGGCCCGCTCCGGCACAGCAGCAGGTCGCCTGCCTGCGCCTCGTCCACCGCGACCAGCCCCGCCGCGCGCAGCGCCGCCGTCACCCGCGCCGTATCGCCGGTGCGCACGGCATAGCTGTCGGGCGCGCTCCGGCCGAGCGCCAGCGCCGCCAGCCCGACGCAGTCGAGCCCGTCCGCATCCCCCCGCCCGTGGAACCGAAAGCGGGTGCCGATCGCCGCGCGCGCCGCCGCGACTACTGCCGCGCTGCTCATGCGCCGGGATACCGGGTCAGCAGGTCGTTGCCGGGCAGATAGGGCTCGCCACGGAAATTGGCGGCGTTGGCGAACCGCCCTGCGCAGGTCTCGAACCTCCCGTCGCAGCCCTCGATCAGTTCGACCAGCGCGCCGGCACCCTCGAACCGCGGCGGGCGCCCCAGCGTCAGCCGGGCGCCGTCGGAGGCGGCGACCGCGTCCTCCAGCCCGCTGTTCGCGCCGCCGAACCAGCGCAGGCGCCCGCCGCCATAGGCATTTGCAACCGCCTCGGACGTATCGACAGTCACCACCGTGTCCACGACCCCCAGCACTCGCGCGAAACGACGTCGCCCCGCCATCGCCACCCGGCACCGCGCATCGCCCAGCGTCGCCCGGCAGTCCGGCGAAGTCGCCTCGGCCACCGGCGCGTCGAAGGCGGCGGTGAGGCCGCGCAGTTCGGCGGTGATCGCGCCGTCACGGGTCTCGATCGCGCCGATCGTGCCCGAGCCGAGCGGCACAAGCGTGTCCGGCGCCATCCAGTCGATCGCGAACAGCGCGACGCGCGCGCCGTCCCAGCGGCCGGCCAGCAGGTCCGCCTCGGCGATCGCCTCGCTGGACAGCACCCCGTGCACGTCCATGCTGTCCGCCTCCAGCGACGCGCTGCGCTCCACCGCGCTCGGCGTCATGCCGGGCGCGGCGCGGTAGAGCAGCCCGTCGACCATCAGGTCGCGGTCATGCGCGGTCAGCCCGATCGTCACCCCGTCGCGCCGCTCGATCCGCCAGCACAGGGTGACGGTGGTCAGCGTTCCCTCCAGCCAGCTCATTCGCGGATCTCCACCAGCGGCACCGAGGCGGCGACGCCCGCCAGGAAGGTCGCGCGGCTCACCCGCAGCTGATCCTCGGCAAAGCGCACCGGCACGTCGAACAGGAAGGAGGCGGTGACCCGGCCCCCCGCCGCGGGCGCCACGGCAAGCGTCACCGCGCCGCCGACACCCAGCGTGAAGGCGGTAGTGGCGACGCCGTTGAGCTTGATCGCCACGGTACCCGCCACCGGACGGGTGATCCGCCGCACGCTCTCGCCATAGGTCTTGACCAGCTGGAAACGGGCAGTCGCACCGTC
The DNA here is from genome assembly GCF_002091475.1 of Sphingomonas azotifigens NBRC 15497. Lineage (GTDB taxonomy): Bacteria > Pseudomonadota > Alphaproteobacteria > Sphingomonadales > Sphingomonadaceae > Sphingomonas > Sphingomonas azotifigens. The sequence goes on along the minus strand of NZ_BCTR01000027.1, from coordinate 9,854 downwards.
GCCCATACCCAGCAGCTCGTCGGTCGCCTGGAAATCGAACGGATCGCGGAGGCGAAAGCCGCGCGCCGGCCCCATCCGGGCGCGGAAAAAGGCGAGCAGCGCGGCGATGTCGGCCTCGGACCGCACGCCGGGGCCGACATCATAATGCGTCCGCGCCTCGGCCCAGGCGGCGTTGCGCCGCTCGGCACCGCCGGCGCTGGTCACGATCGCGGTCGATAGCTCGGGCGCCACTTCCGCCTCGCGCCCGAGCGCGATCGGGAACAGCACGTCGTCGAAGGGCGCCACATCCGCCTCCTGGTCGAAATGGGTGAAGCCATCGCGCGCCACCTGGGGGAGCGCCCACACATAGGTCGCCGCGACGCCCCGCGATCGCGCCCGCGCCGCGGCGTCGGCAATCGCACGCCACTGCGCCTTGTCCGCTGCGCGCAGCACGAAGCCGGCGAGATAATGCTGCCGCCCCGGCGGATAGCCGAGCCGCGCCTGCGCCGTTGCCACGCCCTGATCGGACGCCGCGGCATTGCCCGCCGCCGCCCAGTCATAATCCTCGAGCTGCAGCACCTCGAACGCAGGCGATGCCCAGCCCGACGGCAGGTTGACCCGCCGCGCCTCGGGCATCGCCGGATCGAGCAGGGTCGGCAGATAGGCGAGCAGCAGCACCCGCGCGCCGGGCGCCGCGGCCTTCACCGCGTCGCGCAGCGCCAGCGTCGACGCGGCGAGCAGCGCCCCCGCCGCGTCGAGCACGCCGGTGTTCACCGCGCCCCGCAGATTCTGTGCCGCCGGATTGCCCAGCGCGGCCCTGGCCGCGGCATCGTGGATGCACAGCCGGCCATCGGCCATCACCCACCACCAGGGCTCACCGATCTGCACCTGCACCGGCAGCCCCGCCGCCTGCGCGATGCCGACGAACGCCAACGCCACCGCGCGCAGATAGGCCATCGCCCCGCCATGCGCCGGCGACAGCAGGGTCGAGGGCGGATCCCATCCGGTCAGCGCCGGGCTGCCATCGGCAGCCCGCTGCTTCCAGTCGCCCCAGCAATGCTGGTCGAGCAGTTCATAGCTCAACGACCAGATCACGCCATAGCCGAGCGCGTGCGCGCGGGCGGCGAAATCCGCATGCCACGCCGCGCACGCCCGGTTGAGCGCGCCGCCCGCCAGGCTCGCGTAGAACCCGCCCGAGGCCGGCTCGAGCCGGAAATAATGGCTCATTCCCACATAATGGAGAATGTCGCCGCGATAGCCGAGCTGCAGCATGCTGCGCAGCAGGCGCGCCGGCGTCTGGTTGTAGGCGTCGTCATAGCCGGTCGCGATCGACAGGCCGTGTTCGGGCACGACGACATCGCCGATCGCCAGCACCGATCCCGGCCCGTCGCAGGCGATCTCGCGCAGCTCTACCCAACCCTCGCGCGCCGCCGGCGTGGTGTCCCCGGCGACATAGCCCGGCGGCACCAGCGAGACGAACATCCGGTCGACATCCCCCGCCCATACCGGATCCGCCTCGCCCGGCAGCAGGAACCCGCCCTGCAGCGTGGCGAAATCGAGCTCGACCGCGGCATCCTCGGGAGTCCCGCTGGCATAGTTCCACAGCCGCACATACCAGGTCCGCGCCGCTCCGCCGGCGTCGCGCCCCTCGATCGTCAGCACCGGGCCGCCCACGCCATCGAGCGCGATCACGCCCGACGAGCGCCAGCGAAACCGCAACCGGCAGTCGCGGAAGTCCCGCTGCGTCGCATAGCCGAGCAGCGGATGGTCGTAGCGGTCCTCCGCCTCCCAGATCAGCCCGGCAAGATCGCCGCGCCGCTGGAACACCAGATCCACCCGCAGCGCGTCGGGCGCAGTGGTCACCACGCTCGCCATCATCGGCCGCGGAAAGTTCACCGTCCAATAGACGGGGTCGAAGCGGCTGATCACGCCCTCGGCCTGGTCGCGCCGCCGATCGGCGAGCCACCAGCCCATCAGTCGAGCCCCGCCAGTGCGCTGCGCACCGCCCGCGCCACCTGCCGGCTCGATTGCGCGAGCGCACGCGGCGCGGCGTCGGCGGCGGCGTTGACGGTGATCGACACGCGGACGTCGCGCGCGCCGCCCTGCATCGGCGCCGCAACCTGGCCCGCGCTGGTCGGCACGAACAGCTCGGGCCCGCGCTCGCCCACCCAATAGGGGCGGCTAGGACTCACCGGCCCGCCGGTCGCGCGTCCCGGGCTGCCGATCAGCCCGCCCAGCAGCCCGATCAGGCCGCCCGCCCCGCCGCCCTTGCCGCCGATCGAGGAAAAGGCGATGTCGAGCGCCGCCTTGGCGATTTCGTCCATCGCCTTCAGCGCGATCGTGGCGAGATCGTCGAAGCCGATCTTGCCGGTCCGGGCAGCGCGCAACAGCGTCGTCTCGATCGACCTGCCGGCCCGCTCGGCCCCCGCCTCGAGCGGCCCCTCCAGCGTGCCGCGCATCGCGTCGACATCGCGCGCGAAGCCGGCGGTATCGGCACGCACCGAGACCACCAGCCGTTCGATTTCCTCATCCATCGGGAAATTGCTCCTGCAATCGGGCGATCAGGTCGGGAGTCGGCGGCGCACCGGCGTCGCCCCCGGCCGCCGCTACCAGCGCCGCCAGTTCGGCTGGCGTCGCCCGCCAGAACCGGTCGGGGCTCCAGCCAAAGGCGAGCCCGGCCAGCCCCGCCAGCCGCTGCGCGGCATCGGCGAACCGCATCATCGCCCCGCCAAAATCTGGCCGATCAGCGCCTTCAGCGCGGGCGTCGCCGCCGCCAGACCGCCTGCTGCCACGCCTTCCGAAAACGCCTCGCGCGTCAGTCCCTCGGGCGCCGCCTTGCGGCAATGCCAGAACAGCGCAACCATCTCGCCCAGCCCCAGCCGCCCGCCGGCGGCGCGCTCGACCAGCGCGAACAGCGGCCCCAGCTCGGCCTCGGCGGCGACCAGCGCCTCGAAGCTCGGCCGCAGCACGAGCGGTACGCCGCCCACCTCCAGCGTCGCCTCCCCACGCACCGGGTTCGCCGCGCCGCTCATGCGCTCACCACCGGCCCGGAGCTCTCCAGGCTCAGCGTGTAGCTGCGCTCGCCATTGAAATCGCCGGCATAGTCGAGCCGGGTGACCAGGAACTTGGCCGTCATCGTCTCGCCGCTCTCGAAGCTCAGCCGGTAATCGTCGAGCGTGCCGGCGAGCGCATTGGCCTTCACCCGCACCTCCGCCGCCGATCCGGTGAATACCCCGGCAGCGGACACGCTCACCGATCGCACCCCAGCGCCGGACAGCAGCTCGCGCCAGCCGCCCGAATCCTTGCTGGTGATCGCCACCGCCTCACCATTCACCGAAAGCTGCGTCGTCCGCAGCCCCGCCACGGTGGCATAGACCACCGGCGTCGCGCCATTGCCCACCTTGAGCAGAAAGGCGCTGCCCTTCTCCGCTGCCATAGAATGTCTCCTTGTTTTTGCTCGGAAAGCCCCTCCCTTCCGGGGGGAACAATTGCATGTGATCCAAAGCGGCCGTCATCCCCGCGAAGGCGGGGATCCATTGGCACTGACGCCGCAGTTCTTTCCTCGGACGCACAGGCGAATGGATTCCCGCTTTCGCGGGAATGACGGGGAGGTCGGAAGTGCTGGCCTCCTCCCGCTCTGCGGGCGATTGCCTGCACTTGCACGGCAAGGATCAGCGCTATCCCGAAGTTGCTCAGCTACGCCGCCGGCGTCCGCAGCATCCGCACCCGGAACTCCACGATCGCGCTCAGCGTCGCCGCGTCTTCCGCGACGATCCGCGTGCGGAGCAGCACCCGGCTCACCACCCGCCAGCCATCGCCGAGCGCCGCGGGCATCGCCGCCACCGCTGCTTCCACCGCGCCGGCGAGCGCGCGCGCGCGCTGCCGGGCCTGCCCGGTGTCGCGGACCAGCACGGCGATCCGCACCTCGCGCCCGTCCTGGTCCTTGGTGCTCCAGTCGGTCATCACCGGATCGTCGATGAGCAGATAGGGGCGCAGTTCCCGCACCGGCGGCGCGTCGAAGACGCCATTGGTCTGCGCGGCGAGGCTTGCCTGCCCCGCCAGCGCCGCGCGGAGCGCAGCGGTGATCGCTTCCTGCGGCGTCATCGCAGCAGCCCTCCCAGCCAGCGTAGCCCCGGATCGGCGAGCCAGCGCCGCCACAGCCCGCGTCCGGACAGGGTGACGGTGGTCTCCTCCACCGATACCGCGACGCCGGGCACGCGCTCGTGCACCTGCGCCGCCAGCCGCACGGCGGCGGCCATGGCCCGGTCGTGTCCCAGCACCGAACCGCGCGCCTTCAGCTGCTCCAGCATGATCGCCGCACTCCCGCCATCAGTTGCATCCGCCGCCATGGCCGCCAGAAGGCGACCACCGCCGCGGGCGGCGCGCCGGGATCGCCCCGGCCTTCCACGAGGTGCGCCGCGAGCAGCACCGCCCCCTGCGCCAGCGGCGGCGGCAGCTCCTTCCAGCCCGGCGCGGTGCCCGCGGCGAAGGTGACGCGCAGTCGCGTCGGGTCCGCCACCGCGAGCAGCCGCACCCAACCCTCCCCGCGCGCATCCAGATCGATCGCATAGGCATCCACCGGCAGCGCCGTCGCGGCGCCGCTGGTGGCAACCTGCTCCACCAGCCCGATCGCGGTCACCGGCGCCATCGGCAGCCGCTGCCAATCGGTCGATCGACTCAGCCAGCTCTGCCAGCTGCGCGCGATCCAGGCGGTGCCGGTGAAGCGTTCGCCCAGCGCCAGCGCGGTCTGCGCGGCGGCGGCGATCGCGCCATCGGCGGCACTGCCCTCGATCCGCAGATAGTCCTTCACCGCCGCGCACGCGTCCGCGATCGCCGCCGCCGGAAAGGGCGGTGCGTCCATGGTCTGTCTCCCTCTGTTGATTGGGCCGCGCGATGCCGTCCGGCGGGGCGCGGCGACGCTGCTATTCGGCGGCGGGCGCCGGGGCGGGCTCTTCTTCCAGCGACCGGCCCTCGCCGGGATCATAGGGCGACACCCCGTCCCACTCGATCCGGTTCACCACCGCGCCGCCTTCGATCACGCGATAGACTGCCATTGCAAGTCTCCTCAGCCGAAGGTCCAGGTGATGCGCACCTCGCCGCGCCCGCCGGTGCCCCCGGCGCCGCTCGCGAAGCCGACATCGGAGGCACCGCCACCACCGCCGCCGCCGCCCGGCGCCCCGCCCATGCCGCCGGCGCCGCCGGCACCGACGAGATTGCCGGAATAGCCGCCACCGCCGCCGCCACCGCCGGCATGAAGATTGGGATCGGCCGCGCCGCCGGCGCCGCCGGCCGGGCTCGACGCGGTCCCTGCGGCACCGCCGGCGGCCGGACTGGCACAGTGGGTCGATCCCCCGCCGCCCGCGGCGGCCGCCCGCACATTGTTCGACGCATCGATGCTCGCGCCGCCGGCTCCGCCGCCGGTTCCCCCACCGACGCCCCCGCCCGACGCGTTGGCCGACGTGCTGATCCCGCCCGACCCCAACGGGCCGAAGGTCCCGCTCGGCAGCGAGAGTCCCCCGGTCGCATTCGTGGTCTGGCCGCTGCCGCCGCCATTGCCGCCATCGGCGCGCAGCAGCCCGCCCAGCGAACTGCCGCCGCCACTGCCGCCGCCAAAGCCGTTCGCACCGCCGGAACCGGCGGCAACGCCGCCGCTGCCCCCGGCGCCGATCGTCACCGATTCCGTCGCGCCATGGGCTGCTGCGGGGAAGCGCACCACCTGCACCATGCCGCCGCCACCGCCACCCCCGCCCGTGCGCACGGTTCCGCTCGCGCCGCATCGCCCGGAGCCGCCGCCGCCGCCCGCGCCGACCACCATCACCTCCAGTGCCGTCGCCAGCGGCGGCTTGGTGCTGGTCCCCGAACTCGCAAACACGAGGCGCAGCGGTGCGAGGCGCCAGTCGAACGCCTCCCACGCCCCCTTCCACCAGACCAGCCACACCGCGTCGCCCGGCGCCGAGAGCCAGGCGATGTCGCTGCTCGCGGCGTTGCGCACCGTCACCCGGTTGGTGCTCGCATCGCCCTTCTGCACCCGCAGAAAGTCGCCGTCGCGCACTGCGCTCGCCGGCAGGGTGACGGTGAAGCCACCGCCACTCGCATCGGCGCGGATCGATTTGCCGCAATCGTCGCTCGTCGCGGTGTAGGCCACGGTCTTCTCGATCTTGGGCAGCCGTGCCGCAGCGTCGTACAGCTCGTCGAAATTGGCGTTGGCCTTGATCCAGGCGGCTCGTTCGGAGTCGCCGGTGCCGTCATTGGCGGCGGCACCCACATAGATGCTCTGCTTGGCCATGCTCAGCTCCTGTCGATGGTGCGCACGGTGGCATCCACCGTGCTGGTGGTGCGGTCGACGCGCGTCGACACGCCCGCGGGCGAGGCCGGCGGCGGGCGCCGCCGCGCCAGCGCCGGGATAGAGAGTGCCAGCCCGTCCATCAGTAGAGCGCCAGCAGGTCGGCGGCGCTGGTGCCCGTCGCCCGCACATATTGTGCGCGGAACGGCAGGAGGGTGCCGTTCGCCACGTTCCTCCACACCGAATCGGCGCCGCCACCCACGCCACGCATCGTCACCGTGCCGCCGGTGCCGACGTAGAGCGCCTTGGGGATGTCGGGGAGAGGCGTGGTGTCGCTCGGCACCACCGCCACCGCCAGCGTCGCCGGCGCCGAGACGTCGTCGGCGCGGTTCGCGAAACTGTCTGCCATGCGTCCCTCCCGGCTCAGTTCGCGGCGAACTTCAGAAGCTTGATCGCTTCCGAATTGCTCACCATGCCGCCCAGCCGCTTGGTCGCGTAGAAATGGACGAACGGCTTGTTCGAATAGGGATCGCGCAGCAGCTGCGTCTCGCCGCGCTCGGCGATCAGATAGCCGGCCTGGAAATTGCCGAAGGCGACCGCGAAGGCGTTGGCGGCGATGTCGGGCATGTCCTCGGCCTCGACCACCGGGTACCCCAGCAGCGTTGCCGGCTGGCCCGCGGCAATGCCGGGCTGCCACAGCAGCTGGCCGTCGCTGGTCTTGAACTTGCGGATCCGGGCCAGCGTCGCCGAGTTCATCACCCAGCTCGCCCCCTGGCGATAGGGCGCGCGCAGTGCCTGGACCAGGTCGATCAGCTTCTCTTCCGGGTTGGCGGCAAAGGCGCCCGCCGCGCCGGTCGCCAGATATTGCAGCGTCCCGAACGCGCGGGCCGAGTCCGCCGTCGTCGCGGTCGGCGCGGCGAGGAAGCCCTTGGGCTGGTTCACCCCCGTGCCGCTGACGAACGCCGTCCCCTCGGCCTGGGCGAACTCGCGCGCGATCTCGCCGGCCAGCCAGGCCTCGACGTCGAACATCGCATCGTCGAGCATCGCCTGGCTCGCCGCCGGATTGGCGTAAAGCTCGCCGAATGGCGGGGCGACTTCGTTGAACGTGGGCGTAGCGGTGATCGGCCGCGCGGCGGTCTCGGCCGCCCAGCCGCTGTCGAAGCCGCCGCTCGCGACCAGCTTGCGATAGCCGCTCGTCCCGACCTTCACGACATTGGCAATGCTGCGGATCGGCGAGATCGCCTGCAGCGTCCCGTCGATCTGCGCGTCGATTTCGCGCGGCACCGCATAGCCGCCCTCCGCGCCGCTATTGCCCGACAGCGCCTTGGTCTCGACGCCGCCGCGCAGATAGCCGTCGAACGCCGCGCTCGACACCGGCCGCCCGCCGGCCAGCATCGGCCGCACCGGCGGCAGCGTCACCTGTTCGAAGCTCGTTTCCATCGCATCCATGATCTTCTCCCACGCCAGAAAGATTGGAAAAACTCAGGCCACCGCGTGCACCCGCGCGAGCGGCTGCATCGGTTCGGCCACCAGGCTCACCTCGATCAGTTGGAGCGCGGTCAGCTCGCGCACCTGGCCGCGCCGCGCCGCCGCCACGCGGTAGCCGAACGACAGCCCCGCCACCGCGCCGTCCGCGACCAGCGCCGCCAGCCGCGGATCATCGACCCGCCCGATCACCCGCAGCCCGCGCGCATCCTCGCCGATCGCCTCGATCGCGCCCACCGGCCGGCCGCCATGCTGCCAGAGCAGGGGCACCGGCCGCACCGCCCCGAAGGCACCCGGCCGCACCACGTCGCCGCCGCGATCGACGGCGTCGAACACCGCCGCATAGCCGGCGAAGCGCACGCTCATTTGAGCCAGCCGGGAAAGCCCAGCCGCATCGCCAGCAGCACCAGCACCAGCGCGGCGAGGCTGCGCCCCACCCACTGCACCACCGCCTTCAGCATCGACTTCTTGGCGTCGCGCCATGCCGCCAGCAGCTCGCGCAGCTCGGCCATGTCCTTGGCGGCGCCGCTGTCCTCGAGCCCGAGCCGCGCGAGCGCCCGCGTGGCGCCCACCGTGCCCGCCTCCTCGGCGATCGCGCGCAGCGTCGTCAGCTCGGCACCGTCATTCTCGGCCTGCTCGATCAGCTGGGCCAGCATCGTCCCGTCGTTCATGGCAACCCCACCATCTTGCGTTTCTCGTCGCTCGTCAGGAAATCGGCGCCGGCGACCTGCCGCCACAGCCGCTCGCGGTCCTCGGCCAGCGCCGTCACCCGATCGAGGTCGACCGCCAGCGTCGCGCCCGGGAACCAGGCGCCCAGCCCCTGCGCGATGCCGCCGAGCAGATGCTCGGCCATCGGCAGGATCGCGAGCCGCCACAGCGCGCGATTGGCCTCGCGGTAATTGGCATAGGCGGCATCCCCGGGCAGCCCGAGCAGCATCGGCGGCACGCCGAACGCCAGCGCGATCTCGCGCGCCGCCGCCGCCTTGAGGCCGACGAAATCCATGTCGGCGGGCGTCAGGCTCATCGCCTGCCACTTCAGCCCGCCTTCGAGCAGCATCGGCCGCCCGGCATTGGCGGCGCCGGCAAAGCCCGCCTCCATCTCGTCCTTCAGCCGCGCGAACTGGTCGGGCGCCAGCGCCGATCCGTCGCCGGGATCATAGACCAGCGCCCCGCTCGGCCGCGCCGCATTGTCGAGCAGCGCCTTGTTCCACCGCGTCGCCGCATTGTGGATCGCGATCGCGCCCGCCGCGGCATCGAGGCAGCCCAGCCCGTAATGATCGTCGGCCGGATGGAAGGCACGGATGTGGACGATCTGCGGCCGCCCGCCATCGTCCGCCGCCAGCCGGGTGACATGCTCGCCGACCCGGTAGCGATAGGCGACCGGCCAGCCGCTCGCGTCGGGCTCCACCGTCACCCGCTCGGGCCGCAGCGCGTAGAGCGCCTGGACCGCCCCGGCCCCGTCGGTCAGCGGCTGGAGATAGGCATTGCCGTGCAGCAGCAGCTGCGCCGCCAGCGTCTCAAGCAGCCGCTGCCCGCCCGAGGCGGCGGAAACCAGCGCCACCAGTGCAGGATCCGAACCATGGAGCGGCGCCCCGCCCACGCCCTCGGCGACCAGCCGCACCGCGCGCTGCGCCACCGGGTTCTGGCAATAGCCTTCGCGCAGCTGCACCTCGTAGCTGCGCGGCCAGTCGCCGAAGCTGCCCCAGCCGCCGCGCGCCAGCGCCGGCCGCTGCCCCTCGCGCGCGGCCTTGCGCCCGAACCACTTCATCGCGCCAGCTCCGCCACCGAGAGCTTGCCGTCATGATCGAGGTCGCGCGCCCAATAGGCGGCGGTGAGGCTGGCGCGCATCCCGTCCCAGAAGCCGCCGGTGAACCGGTCCGGCGGGAAGACACGTTCGACCAAAGCCTGCACCTCGGCGGCATCGAGCATGCCGTCGCCATCGCGGTCGGCCGTCGCCACCGTCACCCCGGCCCCGACCGCGATTCCGGTCTGCGCATCGAGCGCGCACGCGCCCGTCAGCAGGGCGAGCAGCCCTGCAGCCATGCAGTTTCGCATTGGAGTTCTCCTTTGAAGCAGTAAGCCGGTCTCCCCTTTTCCCAGGCGGAGG
>NZ_BCTR01000026.1 GCF_002091475.1 Sphingomonas azotifigens NBRC 15497 | reverse complement strand
CCGGCTTCGGCTCGGCCGGCGCGGCAGGCGCCGCCGCGGCCTTGGCTTCGTTGGCCTTCACCGGCGACGGGCGCGAGGGCAGGCCGAGGCGATGGGCCTTGCCGATCACCGCGTTGCGCGACACGCCGCCCAGCTCCTCGGCGATCTGCGTCGCGGTCAGGCCGCTGTCCCACATCTTCTTCAGCGTCTCGATACGCTCGTCGGTCCAGCTCACTTCGGTTCCTTCGTCTTGCGGGCGGCGGCATCAGCGGGTACGCGATCGCGCCATGAGCAGCCACCCCGAAATCGGTTCACAGCTTCCCGAGCCGGGCGTTCCGGTGATTCGCAACGTCAACTGGGGAGGCTTGCGCACCCTCTATATCAAGGAGGTGCGCCGTTTCTTCAAGGTGCAGCTCCAGACGGTGTGGGCGCCGGCCGTTACCACCTTGCTATATCTGGTGATCTTCACCGTGGCGCTCGGCGGCGGCGGGCGGATGGTGGTGCTCGACGGCGTCGCGATCCACTATGCCGATTTCATCGCACCCGGCCTGATCGTGATGGGCATGCTGCAGAACGCCTTCGCCAATGCCAGCTTCTCGCTGCTCGTCGGCAAGATCCAGGGCACGATCGTCGACTATCTGATGCCGCCGCTCTCGACCGGCGAGATGCTGGCGGCGCTGGCCGGCGGATCGGTGACGCGCGCCTTCTGCGTCGGCGGCACGGTGTGGCTGGCGATGGCGCTCTGGGGCGTGCACGTCTTCCCGGCGCACCTGTGGGCGGTGCTGTGGTTCGGCTTCCTCGGCTCGCTGTTCCTCGCGCTGATGGGGGTGCTCACCTCGATCTGGGCGGAGAAGTTCGATCATGCCGCGGCGATCACCAATTTCGTCGTGGCGCCGCTGTCGCTGCTCTCGGGCACCTTCTATTCGGTCGAGAACCTCTCGCCGGTGTTCCGCGCAATCAGCCATGCCAACCCGTTCTTCTACATCATCTCGGGCTTCCGCTACGGCTTCCTCGGTGTCGCCGATTCCCCGATCCTGCTCGGTACGCTCGTGATCCTGACGCTGGACGTGGTGCTGGGGCTGTTCTGCTACGCGCTTCTCCGCCGCGGCTGGAAGATCAAGAGCTGAGCGACAGGCGCGCGCAAAGCGTTACGAAAACCAAACGAACGGGTGCATACTAGGGCGGCGCAACGACTTCGCGGGGGCGGAGTCGCGCCGTCACGGGGGAATGCATGCGCCTGCTTCGATCACTCGTGCTGCTGGCCGTCGCGGGGCTTGCCGTCGCCGGCTGCAGCCAGCCGCGGCCCAAGCCGATCGCCGGCTGCAACTACCAGATGCTCCGGCTCGACGTTGGCTCCCGGCTGAAGAAGCCGGACATCACCGAGAGCCCGGTCGACGCGACCGCCGCCGATGTCGCGCAGGAGGCGATCAGCCGGCGGCTCGGCGCCCAGCTGCGCGAGCGCCGCGTCCGCCGCGAGCAGGAGCGCGCGCCGCTGGAAGGCGTGGGCGGTGCGGCGCCCAGCGAGGACCAGTTCCTCGCGCTGAGCGGCGGCGGCCAGCACGGGGCGTTCGGCGCCGGCTTCTTCTACGGCCTGGCCAAGCGCGGCACGCTGCCGACCTGGGACATCGTCACCGGGGTCAGCACCGGCTCGCTTCAGAGCACGCTGCTGTTCCTCGCCAACCAGCCGGTGCCTGCGGACCGGACCGACTATAGCTGGGTCGACGGCCCGATGTCCGGCAAGGATGGCCCGAGTCCCCTGGTGGTGACGCCGGGCACCTCGAATGTCGGCGATCTTGTGCTCGCCTATTCGATCGCCCGCGAGGCCGATCTGATGCGGGTCCGCAGCGGCGGCGCGGCGCTCGGCGCGTTGCTCAAGGGCTCGACGGCGAGCTTCGCGCCGCTGCAGGCCCGGCTCCGCAAGATCATGACGGTCGGCACGCTCCAGGCGGTGGGCCATGAATGGCGCGACCGGAACCGCCAGCTCTATGTCGGGGTGAGCAATCTCGACGATGGCGAGGGCTATGCCATCGACATGGGCGAGCTGGCCGGGCGGACGCTGACCACCACGGCGCCGGAGGAGCTCGCGCGGCTCCAGGGCTGCTATATCGATGCGATGCTGGCGTCGTCCTCGGTGCCGCCGGGCGTGCCGCCGCTGTCGCTCGAGGCGGCGGGCGGCGGCGATGCGCCCGGCTCGCGCCAGTCCGCGATGTACATGGATGGCGGCGCCCGCTTCGGCATGTTCCTCGCGCCGGTGGTCGCGGCGCTCAAGGGCGCCGGCAGCGACGGCAAGGCGCGAGTGACGCTGCTCGTCAACACGACGATGGATGCCGGCCCGTGGAGCGGCACCGCCCAGCCGGTGCAGCGCTGGTCGGCGGTCACCGCGGCGCTCCGCGCAGTCGATCTGCTGGAAACGCAGGTCTATCGCTTCTCGGCAGGCAGCGTCGAGCAGCTGGGGATGGAACTGGGCGGGCTCGACATGGCCTATCTCAGCCAGGCCGGCACCGGTGGCGAGGCCCCCGACGACCACCGCTTCGACGGCAAAAGCTGCGCGGAATGGCTGGCGATCGACGCCAGGGCCAAGCCGCTGCAATTCTATCCGCACTATATGGCCTGCACCGTCGATTATGGTCGGGCGCGCGGGGCGGCTGCGAACTGGAACTACCAGCTCCCCTGAACCGCACAGGCAGGTTGACCTGCGCCCCCAAGCCGCCGTACACACCACGCCGGGCGGCCCGGACTTGGTCGCCCTTTTGCGTTTCTGGAGTTTCCCCCAACTTTTTCGTCGTAAGGAGTACAGTTCCCATGACCATCACCCCGCTAATGCCCGTCTACCCGCGGTGCGGTGTGCGGCCGGTGCGAGGCGAGGGCTGCTACCTGATCGGGGAACGAGGGGAACGCTATCTCGATTTCGCCGCCGGTATCGCCGTCAACGCGCTGGGCCATGGCCATCCGCATCTGGTGAAGGCGATCGCCGACCAGGCCGCGACGCTGATGCACGTCTCGAACCTCTACGGCAGCCCGCAGGGCGAGGCGCTGGCCGAGCGCATCCTCAAGCACAGCTTCGCCGACACGGTGTTCTTCACCAATTCGGGCGTCGAGGCGATCGAGTGCGCGATCAAGACCGCGCGCCGCTACCACTATGCCAATGGCAACCCGCAGCGGCACAAGCTGATCACCTTCAAGAACGCCTTTCACGGCCGTTCGCTCGGCGCCATCTCGGCGACCGATCAGCCGAAGATGCGCGATGGCTTCGAGCCGCTGCTGCCGGGCTTCGACTATGTGCCGTTCAACGATCTCGAAGGCGCGCTCGCCAAGATCGACGGCGAGACCGCCGGTTTCCTGGTCGAGACGATCCAGGGCGAGGGCGGGATGACCGCCGGCAATGTCGAGTTCATCCAGGGCCTGCGCAAGGCCGCGGACGAGCACGGCCTGTTGCTGATCCTCGACGAGATCCAGTGCGGCTATGGCCGCACCGGCAAGATGTGGGCCTATGAGCATTACGGCATCACGCCGGACATCATGACCTCGGCCAAGGGCATCGGTGCGGGCTTCCCGCTCGGCGCCTGCCTCGCCACCGAGGAAGCGGCCAAGGGCATGGTCGCCGGCACCCACGGCTCCACCTATGGCGGCAACCCGCTGGCGATGGCGGCGGGCATGGCGGTGCTCGACGTGATGGAGGAGCCCGGCTTCCTCGAGCATGTCACCCGCATGGGCGAGCGTCTCCGCCAGGCCTTCGAGCAGCTGCTCCCCAACCATGATCATTTGTTCGAGGAGATCCGCGGCAAGGGCCTGATGCTCGGCATCAAGATGAAGGACAGCGTGGTGAGCCGCGACTTCGTCGCCCACCTGCGCGACCATCACGGGCTGCTGACCGTGGCCGCGGGCGAGAACGTGTTCCGCGTGCTGCCGCCGCTGGTGATCGACGAAAACCACATCGCCGAGGCGGTCGACAAGCTGAGCGCCGGCGCGCGCAGCTTCGCGCCCGCGACCGCCAACTGAAGTGTTTCCTCCCCCGCGGAAGCGGGGGAGGGGGACCATGCGCAGCATGGTGGAGGGGGCTTCCCCCGCGTGAGGCGTCGATGGCGTAGGGGGAACTCCCCCTCCGCCACCGGCTTCGCCGGCGGTCTCCCTCCCCAATGCAAGCGAGGGAGGAAACCATGACCCGCCACTTTATCGATCTCACCGATGCCGGCCCGGATGCCATCGCGGCGATGCTGAACGACGCGATGGCCCGCAAGGCCGCCCGCGCCGGCTGGCCCAAGGGCAAGCCCGACGCGGACGCCCCGCTCGCCGGCCATGTGCTGGCGATGATCTTCGAGAAGAACAGCACGCGCACCCGCGTGTCGTTCGACATGGCGATCCGCCAGCTCGGCGGCACCAGCATCGTGATGGACGCCGGCTCGATGCAGCTCGGCCGCGGCGAGAGCATCGCCGATACCGCGCGCGTGCTATCGGGCTATGTCGACGCGATCATGATCCGCACCGACGATCACCAGAAGGTGATCGACATGGCGAAATATGCCAGCGTGCCGGTGATCAACGGCCTCACCGATGCCTCGCACCCCTGCCAGATCATGGCGGACCTGCTGACCATCCTCGAAAGCGGCAAGGCGCTCCCCGGCCTCAAGGTCGCCTGGCTGGGCGACGGCAACAACGTGCTCGCCTCGATCATGGAAGCCGGCGGGCTGATGCAGTTCGACGTCGTCGCCGCCTGCCCGCAGGGCTATCAGCCGAGCGACGCCGATGTTGCCCGTGGGCGTGGCCGCGCCCGCGTGGTCGGCACCGCGCGCGAGGCGGTGGAAGGCGCGGATATCATCGTCACCGATACCTGGATCTCGATGGGCCAGGCCCATGCCGAGACCAAGCTCAAGGCGATGATGCCCTTCCAGGTCGATGAGGCGCTGATGGCCGCCGCCAAGCCCGACGCCCGCTTCCTCCACTGCCTGCCCGCGCACCGCGGCGAGGAAGTGACCGACGCGGTGATCGACGGGCCGCAATCGCTGATCTGGCCCGAGGCGGAAAACCGGCTGCACGCGCAGAAGTCCGTCCTGCGGTGGTGCTTCGGGCAGATTTAAGGGCCAACCTTTCGGCGTGTGTTCCCCTCCCGCTTGCGGGAGGGGCTAGGGGAGGGGAGGACGGTCTAGCGTGCGGTGGCGCTCAGGACGGAGCCGCCACGTCAGTCCCTCCCCCAACCCCTCCCGCAAGCGGGAGGGGCTTCAGATTCCCGCTACCGCACTCACCGCGCCGACATCGGCGATCGGCAGCGCCCCTACCGCCTTGTCGACTTCCGCCAGCGCCTGCTCGCCCGAGCGCTGGTCGTCGTCGTCGCGGTGCTTGGGATCCTTGCGGCGCAGCGCCGCCTTGAGCTCGCGGGCGAGCGCACGGGCTTCGTTCTTGAACTCGTCATCGGCCTTGGCGCGTGCTGCCGCGGCGGCGCTCTTGTCGTCCGCCGACTTGGAAGCGGCGGGCGTCGGCGCATCGGGCTTGGCATCCTCGCCCTTGGCGGCGTCGGTGCCCTCGGCCTCCGCCTTGTCCTTCTCCGCGGCCTCGGCCCCCTCGGCGGCGGGTGCTGCTTCGCCGGCGCCGTCCGCCTTGGGCTCGCCGTCCGCCTTGGGCTCGCCGGCCGGCGCCGCTGCGCCGGTCGATGCGTCCCCCGCAGCGCCCCCGGCCAGGTCGCCTGCGCTGCCACCCGCACTGGTATAGCTCTTCACCGCACCCGCGAGTTCGCGCGCGATCTGCGCGGCGGCGCGGGCCAGCTTCTTCGGATCGCTGGCGTAGATCAGCTTCAGCGCCTGCAGCCGCGCCTTCAGCTCCTTCACCTTCTGCGCGGCGCGGGCCTTCTGGTCGTCGCTGCTCTTGGTCTTGACCGTCGCCAGCGTCGCGACGGCGTCCTTTGCCTGTTGCAGCTTGCGCGCGTCCATCTCGTCCTTTTTGGAGAGCGGCGCGGTGGCAGCAGAAGCCGTGCCGGTGCCGCGCCGTTGCGCGGCGGGGGCGAGGGCGGCGAAGGGGGCGAGCGAGAGCTTCATATCTACTTCATATAGAATGCGATCGCGGCCGTTGTTGGCATCTTGACGGACGAACAAGGTAAAAACTTGTAAAGCTGCTGCTCGTTCCTTATATGTTCTTATGATCCTCGGCTTGAAGACGCTCTTTGGCATTGTCGATGCGCTGGCTTGCCGCCCGATGGGAACGCCACCAGGCCGACAAGGCTTGAGCGTTTACGCCCCGCTGGCGCCCGTGGAGCGTGCAGGCTTTCTCCAGCACAGGAAGCGGGCATTGCTGCGTGCGTTCATCCCCTGCACCGCAAAACCGGGGAGTTGTCCCAACCGTGCAAGCACCGCGTCTTCACCGGTTGCCAGTTGCGGGAACGCCACGCGCGTGTGTCCGGTGTTGTCGTTTAGAAGCCACCAGACGTCCGCGCCCCAGGGGCCGCTGTCGTTTGTCTCGACATGGACAGACGCAAGGTCGGTCATCCTGATGCGCTGATCCGGTTGCCCGGGTGCCCGGCAGACAATGGCATCCTCCGCCGTGACCTCGACAACGAACTGCGCTTCCGGGTGCTGCATGCAGCGATGCTGCCCCGTTTGTAGGGCGGGGGCAATGTCGGCTTTCCACGATGGACCCAACGGATGTTCGCCACGCCTTCGGTACCCTGCCTCTGCGCCGCTGCGCCTGCTTTCGCGCGCGTGAGGCCCTAAACTTCCTAAACTTCGCTTGTCCTGCAACCCTGCCGCGAGCCGCAACTTCCACAACTTCGCCTCCGCCGCGACACAGCGCCGCCGCCACATTGTTTCCCGCCGCAAAGCCCCTATTTACACCTCCGAACCCAGAAAATGCGTTCGTCCGAACGCGCGGAGTCACCCCGACTTCTCGCGGCCGCAAGCGAATGCCGGAGACTTGTCGTGACCCATCCCGTTCCCGCCGCCGATCTCGATCGCGTGACCGGCTTTGCCATCCCCGAGCGCCATGTCCGCGGCCGTGTCGCGCGGCTGGGGCCGGTGTTGAACGAGATCCTCTCGGCCCATGCCTATCCCGCGCCGATCGAGAAGCTGCTGGCCGAGGCGCTGACCCTCACCGCCCTCCTTGGCAGCACGCTCAAGGATGCCGAGGGGCAGATGACGCTGCAGGCGCAGACCCAGCGTGGCATCGTCAGCCTGATGGTGTGCGACTACAAGAATGGCGAGTTGCGCGGCTATGTGCAGTTCGATGCCAAGCGGCTGAGCCAGCTCGGCAAGAACCCGTCGCTCAGCGCGCTGTTCAACGGCGGCTATCTGGCGGTGACCTTCGACCAGGCGCTCACCAACGAACGCTACCAGGGCATCGTCCCGCTGGAAGGCGCCTCGATCGCCGAGGCGGCGCAGAGCTATTTCCTCCAGTCGGAGCAGATCCCGACGCTGGTGCGCCTCGGCGTGCACAAGGACAAGACGACCGGCAAGGTGATCGCCGGCGGCCTGTTCCTCCAGCATCTGCCCGAGGGCGAGGTGGGGCGCGAGCGGCTGCACGTGCGGCTCGACCATCCCGAATGGCAGCATGTCGAGGCGCTCGGTGGCACGATGGGCGCCGACGAGCTGGCCGATCCGGCGATCCCGCTGGAAGGGCTGGTGTGGCGGCTGTTCAACGAGGAGAGCGAGGTGCGCATGCTCGCCGGCCATGATCTGTCGCGCGGCTGCCGCTGCGGGGCGGACTACATCCAGCAGGTGCTCGCCAAGTTCCCCGAGGAGGAGCGCGCGGCGATGGCCGATGAGGGGGGCGTGATCAAGGTCGATTGCGCCTTCTGTTCCAAGCAGTTCCCGGTGGCGCTCGCCGATTTCGTTCCGCCGTCGTTGTAAAGCCGTAATTCTCCTATGATATGTCAACCCGGGGAGCGGTGCCGTGGGAGCGGCACCGTGCTCGAATGGAGTTTGGACGGGTGAACAAACGAGTGGCATGGATCCGCCTGGCGGCGATCGCCGGGCTGGGCATGATGACGATGGGGGCTTCGGCGCAGCAGCAGGGGAGCGTCCCGCACAGCGTGGACATTCCCGCGCTGAACACGGTCCAGAAGGGCAAATGGGCGGTGCGCGACAGCGAGGGCAGCGAGCGCACCATGTGCGTGCGCGATCCCTATCAGATCCTGCGGCCCGAACGGGTCACCACGCCGTGCCAGCATATCGTGATGGAAAGCGCCGCCAGCCGGGCGACGGTGCGCAGCACCTGTACCGGCCATGGCACGCTGCTCACCCGGATCGCGGTCGACACGCCGCGGCAGGTCACGGTGGAGATGCAGGGCGTGATCGACGGCCAGCCCTTCTCCGAGACCTATGACGCCAAGCGGCTCGGGGATTGTTCCTGACCGGGTCAGTTACCTTTTGTTAACCGAAACGGGGTAGAAAGAAGGGGTCCCGGGAAGAGTTTCCTCCCTGGCTTGGTTTTCCCATTTCTATCCTTTTCCGGCCGTTCCCTTGGGGACGGCCATTTTTTTGCCGGCGAAAGTCCCTAGATGGCGCCGATGACTCAAAGCATCGCCATCGCCCTGGTTTCGGGCGGACTCGATTCGATGGTGTCGGCCGCGCGTGCCCGCGAGGACGGCCACCGCCTGCTCGCGCTCTCCATCGACTATAACCAGCGCCACAAGGTGGAACTGGACGCCGCCGCCAAGATTGCCGCCCTGCTCGGCGCCGAACGCCATGTCGTCCTGCCGCTCGATCTGCGCGCGTTCGGTGGATCGGCGCTGACCGCCGATATCGACGTGCCGAAGACCGGCGTCGGCAGCGACATCCCGGTCACCTATGTGCCGGCACGCAACACCATCTTCCTCAGCCTCGCGCTCGGCTGGGCCGAGGCGGCGCGCGCGCGCGACCTGTATATCGGCGTCAACGCGCTCGATTATTCGGGCTATCCCGATTGCCGGCCCGAGTTCATCGCCGGGTTCGAGAAGCTGGCCGAACTCGCCACCAAGGCCGGGGTGGAGGGGCATCCCTTCCGCATCCAGGCGCCGCTTCAGAACATGAGCAAGGCCGACATCGTCCGCGAGGCGGCGCGGCTGGGGCTCGATGCGGGGCTTAGCTGGTCCTGCTACGATCCGACGCCCGAGGGGCTGCATTGCGGGCTGTGCGACAGCTGCCGGCTGCGTTCGCGCGGGTTCGAGGAAGCCGGGCTGCCCGATCCGACCCGCTACGCCACCCATCCATGAGCTACGCCGTCAAGGAGATGTTCCTCACCCTGCAGGGGGAGGGCGTGAATGCCGGCGCGCGGGCGGTGTTCGTCCGCTTCGCCGGCTGCAACCTGTGGTCGGGTCGGGAAGAGGACCGGGCGACGGCGGTGTGCCGCTTCTGCGATACCGATTTCGTCGGCATCGACGGGCTGGGCGGGGGCCGGTTCGCCGATGCGGCGGCGCTGGTCGAGGCGGTGGAGGGCCATTGGGGTGCCGGCGAGGACAAGCGCTTCGTGGTGCTCACCGGTGGCGAGCCGATGCTTCAGATCGACGATGCCCTGGTCGAGGCGCTGCACGCCCGCGGCTTCCGCATCGCGATCGAGAGCAACGGGACGCTGCCGGTGCACCCTGGCATCGACTGGGTGTGCATCAGCCCCAAGGCGGGCAGCGACGTGGTGCAGCGGCGCGGCGACGAGCTCAAGCTGGTCTGGCCGCAGCCGGGCACCGACATCGCGGCGATCGAGGGCTGGGACTTCACTCATTTCCTGATCCAGCCAATGGACAGCGCCGAGGCCGAGGCGAATACCCGCGCTGCGATCGCGGTGGCGATGGAGCGGCCGCGCTGGCGGCTCACCCTGCAGACCCACAAGCTGCTCGGCCTGCGCTAGCGAAAGGGGTGGCGCATCGGCCACCCCGGTTTGATTCAGCCCAAGGAGCCGCAGCGGCGGGCGTCATATTCGCCCCTGCGCCAGCATCGGTCGTTGCCGAACTGCGGCAGCGGGCGCAGCACCGGCCAGACGAAGGTCACCCGGCGCGTGCGGAAATGCTGCTCGCCCCAGGATTTCAGGCTCTCGCGCAGCTCGCGCATGCGGGCCACGGCAACGTCGCCCAGCCGGCCCCGCGGGGCGTACACCGCGTCCTCGCCGATTGAGGCGGCCGTCTGGCAGAAAGACAGCTGCCCCGAGACAGTCGAAAAACTGGAATAGACGCGGGTCGAGAAGCGATCGAGCTCCGTCTGGGCAGCCTTTTTCGTCTTCGCGGTTTTTAGGAAATATTTCTCAAGCGTATCGTAAGATTTATTGAACTCGTCATCATGGTCTTTTCGGACTGCGACGTAGATGTCGTCGGACAGCAGCGTCGGCTCGAACTTGCATTGCAGTGCAGCAACGTTGAGCGCGGCGCGCAGGCTCCACACCAGTGCCGCACGGAATTCCGCGGGCGAGGCGCCGGGGAGCGACTGGGCAATGATGCCCGGCTCCGTGCCGGTTACCGGCGGGCCGGAAAGATCCACCGACTTGAAGAAGAATTGCGCCGAAGCGGGTGCCGAAACGCACATTGCCGCCAGGGCCGCCATGCCCAAAGTGATACGCCGACCGAGCATCCCATCCTCTTGATACCGCTATGAGGAATGTTCGTTAGGGCGTTTCGATTCGTCGCCCAAGCCCCTTTTTTGCAAACGCGACGATCCGTGGCGAGCGGGAGGGGCCGGTGCCGAAACGAGAAGGGCCGCCCGGTCGCCCGGACGGCCCTTTCGTAGTTCACGCCGAAGCGCGATGATTACATCGCGTTCGAAGCGTTCACGGTCGCGTTGTCGACCACAGCGTTGTCAACCGGAGCAGCGGTGTCAACGTTGGTGACCGAAGCGTCGGTGACGTTCTCCGGAGCCACGACTTCGGTGGTGTTGTTGACGCTGGTGCTCTCGTTGTTGGTGCACGCCGAGGCCAGGAGGGCCGCACCGGCGATCATCGAACCAGCAACGATCTTCGAAAGGACTGCACGCATGTAATAGCTCCCTAGATAATGGATTTGGACGGCGGTTGTACGCCGTTAATACCCAAACCGTGCTGGACATTAGACGGTTCGGGGGACACCCTCAAGACTCGAATTTATCCCGCGCGATCCAGACCGTCCAAAAATGGCAAAAATGTGGCCTGAAGCGCCGCATCGAAGCGGTTTGCCGCAAGCGGCTTACCCAAAGCGGCAGCGCTGGTAACCGGAAATTCAGCGATCCCGCAAGGCACGATGCCGGTGAAATGGGTAAGGTCGGGATCGAGGTTGATCGCGAATCCATGCAGCGTCACCCATTGACGGATACGCACGCCGATTGCGCCGATCTTGGCCTCCACCCCGCGATCCAGCGTCCAGATACCGATCCGGCCGGGCGCGCGGAACGCCTCGATGTCGCATTCTCCGAGGGCTGCGATCACCCAGCCTTCAAGAGCGTGGACATAGTTGCGCACGTCGCGCAGCCGCTCGCGCAGGTCGAGCACGACATAGCCGATGCGCTGGCCGGGGCCGTGATAGGTATAGCGCCCACCGCGTCCGGTACGATGGACCGGGAAGCGCGGATCGAGCATCTCCGCCGGATCGGCGCTGGTGCCGGCGGTGTAGACGGGCGGGTGTTCGAGCAGCCAGACCAGCTCCTGCGCCGTGTGCGCGGTGACCGCGGCGGCGCGCGCCTCCATGGCGGCATGGGCTTCGGCATAGTCGATCGGCTGGGGCTCGACCCGCCATTCGATGGTTTCGTGCATGATCGGCGCCGCTTGCGCCCTTCCGCGCCCCAAGGCAAGCATTGGCAAGCCGCAGACCCCCGGCTAACACCCCGGGCCCCTCACGCAAGGACTTCGCCGCATGGCTAAAATGGGTACCGTCTGGGATCGCACCGCCGCCTTTGTGGGCGAGCGTGCCGGTGTGCTGCTGCCGCTGGCGATCGTTGTGTTCCTCGTGCCCGGCGCGATCGGCACCTGCCTGCAGCTGGTCGCCGCCACGTCGAGCGTGCCCATCCGCTGGGGGCTCGGCGCGCTGGTGTTGCTGCTGTCGCTGCCCACGATATGGGGATCGCTGGCGGTGATCGGGCTCGCGACCGGCGAAAGCGGCATCGCTGCGGCAGGCGGCCTCGCGACGCGGCGGCTGCTGGCGACGGTGATCGTGTCGGTCGCATTGGGCGTGGCGGCGATTGCGCTCGCGCTGCCCGTGCCGATCATCCTGGCACTGCGAGGATATGACGTGGCCGCGCTCTCCGCCGGGCGGGCGGGCAATGTCGTCGTCGATCCCCAGACCTCGGCGATGGTGGCACTCTATATGCTGGCGCTGATCCCGGTGCTGCTGTTCGCGTTCACGCGCCTTCTCCTCGTCAGCCCGGTGGTGCTGCGCGAAGCTGTGCTGTTCGGCGCGATTCGCCGCTCCTGGGTGCTGACGCGGCGGCATGGCTGGCGGATCTTCGGCACGTTGCTGTTGTTCGGCGTGATCGGCGGAGTCGCGCAGCTGGCGGCGCAGACCGTGTTCGGCAGCGTTTTCACGCTGTGGTTCGGGGCGGGCGAGGGGCTGACGACGGCGTTCGTCCTGACGACCATCGCCACCGGCAGTGTGATGGCAGTGGTGCAGCTGTTGCTCGCCGCGTTCCAGGGCAAGCTCTACGCCGCGCTGGCGCTCGATTCGGCGTGGCCGGCATGACCTTGCGCCTCGCCGGCCTGTTTGCCGACGCCAAGACCCTTTGGCAGCGCGAGCATCGGCTGGTCGTGCCGGTGGCGGGGCTGTTCTTCCTGCTCCCCAGCCTCGGCATTCTGCTGCTGATGGCGCAAAGTGCGCCGCAGCTCGAATCGCTCGCCGACCAGGCGGCGATGCTGGCGTTCTACGAAAAGTTCGTGCGGGCCAATGTGGTGCCGCTGATGTTCGCCTATCTGGCGGTGGACTACGGCATCTTCGCGATCCTCACCCTCTATCTGCGCGGTGGCGGGCAGACGCTCGGCCAAGTACTGCTGCAGGCACTGCGGCGGCTGTTTCCTTTCCTGTTGTTGGAAGTGGCGGTGAGCATTGCCTTCCAGCTCGGTTTCTCGCTGTTCATCGCGCCGGGCCTGTTCCTGTTCGCCCGGACCTGGCTGACGGCGCCGGCCTATGCCGCGCAGCCCGAGGCAGGGCTGATCACCGCCTTCAAACAGGGCTGGATGCGCAGCGCCGGGGTCGTCTGGCTGCTGTTCCTGCTGGTCGCGGCGATGGTGTTCGTGGCGGGCATCGGCGCGGTGGCGGTGGCGAGCATCTTCACCGGCCTGATCGCCACCGCGGCGGGCGGCGGCGTGCTGCCCGAGTTCTTCGGCTATCTGCTGCTCTCGGTGATCGGCGCGGGGGTGTGGACGGCGCTGGTCGTCCTGCGCGTCGCCGCCTATCGCGCGACCGAGCCGAGCAGGGGAATGTGAGGCCCCGCCTCGGCGGGCAGCACGCCGAGGATGCGAGGGTCGGGGAACGTCTCGATCGTCCGCTTGAAGGCCGCGAAGCCGTGGCGGCGGTAGAAGCCCAGCGCGGCGGGGTGGTCGAGCGTGCAGGTATGGACCCACACCCGCGTCACGTCCTTGCGCCAGGCGAAGGCGAGCGCCTGGGCCATCAGCCAGTCGCCATGCCCCTTGCCGGTGATCTCGGGCACCAGCCCGACATAGGAGAGCTCGCAGGTGGCGTCGTCACGGAAGTCGAGTTCGAGCATGCCGACTTCGACGCCCGCCCGGTCCACCACCGCATAGACGGCGACCTGGGGGTCGTCGAGAATCGCCCGCAGCCGCGCTTCGTCCATCACCAGCCGTGAGAACCACAGCCACGGGCCGCCGACCCGGCGGAACAGCGCACGGTATTTCTCGCTTTCGGGCGCGTGCCAGTGGACCAGCCGGAACGGGGAGGGCGGCACCGGCCGGGGATTGGGGCGTTCGTGCATCTCCAGCGCGGTGACGATGGTGGCGAGGTGATCGTTCGCGACGGGCAGCAGACTCATGGGCTCAGCTCCAGGCGGCCATCGGCGGCAGGCTCATCAGGATCGCGTCGACATTGCCGCCGGTCTTGAGGCCGAACAGCGTGCCTCGATCGTAGATCAGGTTGAACTCGGCATAGCGGCCGCGCCATTCGAGCTGGCGCTGCCGATCGGCATCGTCGAACGGCTGGTCCATGCGCCGCCGCACCAGCTTCGGATAGATGTCCAAGAACGCGCGGCCGACATCCTGGGTGAAGGCGAAATCTGCCTCCCAGTCGTTTTCTAGGTGATCGTAAAAGATGCCGCCGACGCCGCGATGCACCTTGCGGTGGGGAATGTAGAAGTAGTCGTCCGCCCAGGCCTTGAAGCGCGGGTAATGGGCCGGATCGTGCGCGTCGCAGGCCGCCTGCAGCCGGGCGTGGAAGTCGGCGGTGTCCTCGGCATAGGGCAAGGGCGGGTTGAGATCGGCGCCGCCGCCGAACCAGCGCTTGGTCGTCGTCAGGAAGCGCGTGTTCATATGGACGGCGGGGACATGCGGGTTGGCCATGTGCGCGACCAGGCTGATGCCGGTGGCGAAGAAGCTGGGGTCCTCGCCCGCGCCGTGGATGGTCTTGGCGAAATCGCCCTCGAAGGCCCCGCCGACGGTGGAGACGTTGACGCCCACTTTCTCGAACACGCGGCCTTTCATCACCCCGCGCACGCCGCCACCGCCCGGCGCGCCGCTCGCATCGGTGCGATCCCAGGCGAGGTATTCGAACGAGGCGTCCGATCCGGCCTCGCGCTCGATTGCCTCGAATTCGGCGCAGATCGAATCGCGCAAGCCCTCGAACCAGGTACGGGCGCGCTGCTGCTGGTCGTCGAGCGTGATCACTGCGGGAATCCTTCGGTCTGGCGGAGCGCCTCGGCGAGCCCGATGCCCGTTGCGACGGCGAGGTTCAAGGAGCGGAGCTCCGGCCGGAGCGGTATTCGCACTGCAGCATCGGCCCGGTCGTGCACGAAGTCCGGCGCGCCGCTGCTCTCCGCGCCGAACAGCAGCGTGTCGCCGGGCGCAAACTGCGCTTCGGGCAGGCGGATGCCACCGCGGGTGGTGAACAGTACCAGCCGGCCCGGCACGTTCGCCTCGAACGCATCCCAGTCCGCATGGCGCACGGTCTCGGGCTCATAGTCCATCGCCGCGCGCTTGCGGGCGCGATCGCCCCAGGGAAAACCCATAGGTTCGATCAGGTCCACCGCCACGCCCATGCACGCCGCCAGCCGCAAAATGGTGCCCACATTTCCAGCAATTTCAGGCTGGAACAACGCGACGCGAATTGTGGAGGGCGAAGTCATTTTGCAGTGCAACATTAAGGCCTTGGAGACGAGAAGATGAAAAACCCTGTTGGCAAAGCTGCATCGCGCCGTCTATCAAACTTAGCATAGCCACCGGAAACCCGGCGGGCACTGAGCTTCGTTTCGTCCGCGTTCCTCTCCGCGGTTCTCATGCGGAAGAGTTCCCGAAGTGCAAGGGCTAGAGCATGGCAACGTTTGAAGAAGGCGTTACTCCCGATCAGACCGTAGGCCCTGGCGGCGAAATCCTCGAGAATCCCCGTCGTCGCGATTATCTCCTATATGCGGCACCCGCCGTCGCCGCGGTCGGCGCGGGCGTGGTGGCGCTGCCGCTCGTCAATTCGATGAATCCGTCGGCCGACGTGCTGGCGCAGTCGACCACCGAGGTCAATCTCGCGGCGATCGAACCGGGGCAGGCGATCAAGGCCAGCTTCCGCAAGCAGCCCTTGTTCGTCCGCAATCTCACGCCGGCGGAGATCGCGCAGGCCGAGGCGGTGCCGATCTCGAGCCTGCGCGATCCGCAGACGCTGGAGCAGCGCACCAAGGAAGGCCACAAGAACTGGCTGATCACGCTGGGCGTGTGCACCCATCTCGGCTGCGTACCGCTGGGCGCGGGCGAAGGCGAGAATCGCGGGCCGTTCGGCGGCTATTTCTGCCCGTGCCACGGATCGGCCTATGATACCGCCGGCCGAATCCGCCAGGGGCCGGCACCGAAGAATCTCGAAGTACCAAAATATAATTTCACGTCCGACACGGTTGTCACAGTCGGGTGAGGAGAGACCTGGATGAGCTTTCCCTGGGCGCGCCATTACGAGCCGAAAAACCCGGTGATGAAATGGGTGGACGATCGGCTGCCGCTGCCGCGGTTCGTCTATAACGCGATCGGCGCCGGCTATCCGGTGCCGCGCAACCTGAATTACTTCTGGAACTTCGGCATTCTCGCCGGGCTTTCGCTGGTGATCCAGATCGTCACCGGCATCGTGCTGGCGATGCACTTCCACAGCTCGGCCGCCGGGGCCTTCGATTCGGTCAACGGCACGATCATGCGCGACGTGAACGCGGGCTGGTTCCTGCGCTTCGCCCACGCCAACGGTGCCAGCATGTTCTTCATCGTGGTATACATCCACATCTTCCGCGGCCTCCACTACGGATCGTACAAGGCGCCGCGCGAGATGGTGTGGCTGCTGGGCGTGGTGATCTTCCTGCTGATGATGGCCACCGCCTTCATGGGCTATGTGCTCCCCTGGGGGCAGATGAGCTTCTGGGGCGCGCAGGTGATCACCGGCTTCTTCTCGGCGATCCCCGTGGTTGGCGACTGGATCCGCATCTGGCTGCTTGGCGGCTATGCGCCGGACGATGCGGCGCTCAACCGCTTCTTCTCGCTCCACTATCTGCTGCCCTTCGTGATCGCGGGCGTGATCATCCTGCACATCTGGGCGCTGCACATTCCCGGCTCGAACAACCCGACCGGCGTGGAGGTGAAGGGCGAGCAGGATACGGTGCCCTTCCACCCCTATTACACCGCCAAGGACGGCTTCGGGGTCGGCATCTTCCTGATCCTGTTCTCGATCCTGATCTTCTTCTATCCGGACTATCTCGGCCACCCGGACAACTACATCCCGGCCAACCCGCTCTCGACGCCGGCGCACATCGTGCCCGAATGGTATTTCTGGCCCTTCTACGCGATCCTGCGCGCCTTCACCGCGGATTTCATCCTGCCGGCAAAGCTGTGGGGCGTGCTGGCGATGTTCGGCTCGATCCTGCTGCTGTTCTTCCTGCCCTGGCTCGATCGCTCGCCGGTGCGCTCGGCCAATTACCGGCCGATGTACCGCGTCGCCTTCTGGCTGCTCGTCGCCGACGTGCTGATCCTCGGCTGGTGCGGCGGTTCGCCCGCGGAGCCCTTCTACGTGATCACCAGCCAGATCGCGGCGGCCTATTATTTCGCGCACTTCCTGATCATCGTGCCGATCATCTCGCGGATCGAGACGCCGCGCCCGCTGCCCAACTCGATCACCGAAGCGGTGCTCGGGAATGAAGGCGGATCGCGCATCACCGCCACCGCGGCGACGGCATAAGGGGGCCGGGAACCATGACCTCGATCTTCTTTCGCTCGATCAAGTTCCTGATTGGTGGTGGCTTCGTCTTCGTGCTGCTGCTCGCCCTGCTGGGCAGCATCACCGGCCTGATCAAGGAACCTCCGAAGCAGACCGCCGAGCAGGCGCTGCACAAGCATCCGAAGGAGTTGGACCTGCCCTCGAACGGGCCGCTCGGCAAGTTCGACCTCGCCCAGCTCCAGCGCGGGTTCAAGGTGTACAAGGAAGTCTGCGCGGCATGCCACTCGCTGCACATGATTTCCTTCCGCAACCTCAAGGACCTGGGGTACAGCGATGCCCAGGTGAAGAAGATTGCCAAGGAATGGGCGAACAAGCAGCCGGTGTTCGACGAGAAGGCCGGCACCTGGGGCGAACGCGATAACATCCCCTCGGACCATATCCCCAAGGTCTATTATGCCGGCACCGGCAACCCGCCGGACCTGAGTCTGATCACCAAGGCGCGGCATGATGGTGCGGCCTATGTCCACTCGCTGTTGACCGGCTATGGCGAGAAGCCCGATCCGGCGGTAGCCGCCAGGTTCCCGGAGGCGATGAAGACGCCCGAGGGCATGCACTTCAACCCCTATTTCGCGAACCTCAACATCGCGATGCCGCCGCCCTTGACCAGCGAGGGCCAGGTGCAGTTCGACGACGGCACCCGCGCGACGGTCGACCAGATGGCGAAGGACGTCTCCGCCTTCCTCGTCTGGACCGCCGAGCCGACACTACAGACCCGCCATCAGGCGGGCGTGGCGGTCGTGATCTTCTTGCTGTTTGCCACCGGGCTCGCCTATGGCGCGTACCTCACGGTTTGGCGCGGCATAAAGCATTGATGGACATCCAGCAGAACGAAGACATTCGCAGTCGCATTCGCACGATCCCCGACTTTCCGAAGCCGGGGATCTTTTTTCGCGACATCACCACGCTGCTGCTCGACCCCGAGGGGCTGCGGCTGACCATCGAGAAGATGGCCGCGCAGGTGGACGGCAAGGTCGACCTCGTCGCCGGCGTCGAGGCGCGCGGCTTCGTGTTCGGCGCGGCGCTGGCGGTGCAGCTCGGCACCGGCGTGCTGCTGATCCGCAAGGACGGCAAGCTGCCTGGCGCGACCATCGCCGAGGATTATGCGCTCGAATATGGCACCGACCGGATCGCGATCCATGCCGATGCGCTGGTGCCCGGCGCCCGCGTGCTGCTCGTCGACGACCTGATCGCTACCGGCGGCACGGCGCGCGCCGCGGTGCGACTGCTGCGCAAGGCGGGGGCCGAGGTCGTCCAGGCCTCCTTCGTCGTCGACCTGCCCGATCTCGGCGGTGCCGATGCGCTGCGCAGCGACGGGATCGCCGTCACGTCGCTCGTCGCCTTCGAAGGGCACTGAGGGAACTCCGGCCGGCATCCATGCGCTTCCTTGATCGAGGGGCGCGGCCTGGGGCATCGCCCCGCCGCGCGCCTTGGGTACAGGAGCGTGATCAATGCACATCGGCGTGAAAACGGTACTCGGCGCAGTCCTGCTCGGCGGGGCGGCGGCGCTCGGCGGCTGCATGGACGACGGCTATGGCTATGGCGGCTCGCGCGTGGCGGTCGGCTATGGCAGCGGGTACGGCAGCAATTGGGGCAACCCGTACTGGGGCTGGTACGGCGACTATTATTACCCCGGCACCGGCGCCTATGTGTATGATCGCTATCGCCATCGGCATGCCTGGAACGACGGCCAGCGCGCCTATTGGGAACAGCGCCGCGGCACGTGGCGCGGCGACCAGCGCTGGCGCAACAACTGGCGCGATTTCCGCGGTCGCCCGGGCGGCGGGCGCCGGCGCTGAGCGTGCTCTCCACCCATCGCAACGGCTGGTGAGGCGACGACCGGGCGGGTAGCATGCACCCATGCTGACCTGCCTTGCCGTTTCCGGGTATCGCTCGCTGCGCGACGTGCGGCTCGGGTTGGGGCCGCTCAACGTCATCACCGGACCCAATGGCAGCGGCAAGTCCAGCCTCTATCGCGCGCTGCGGCTGTTGTCCGATGTGGCGCAGGGCCGCGCCATCGGGTCGCTCGCGGCGGAGGGCGGGCTCGAATCCACCTTGTGGGCCGGGCCGGAGAAGATCAGCCGGGATATGCGCAGCGGCCGCTTCCCCGTGCAGGGCACGCGGCGTGACGGCCCGGTAAGCCTCAGGCTCGGCTTTGCCTCCGAAGATTTCGGATATGCGATCGACCTCGGCCTGCCGATTCCATCGCTTACGCGCTTCAGCCATGATCCCGAGATCAAGGCGGAGAGCGTCTGGACCGGGCAAATGCTCGGCCGCAGCAACAGCTTCGCCGATCGCAACGGCCAGCGTGTGCGTCTGCGCAACCGCAGCACGGGCGAATGGCAGGCGCGCTTCGCCGAGCTCCCCGCCTATGACAGCATGATGATGCACTGCCCGGATGCGGCGGACGGGCATGAGTTGCTGCTGCTGCGTGAGCGGATGCGCGGCTGGCGCTTCTACGATGATCTGCGCACCGATCGCGATGCCCCGGCCCGCCGCCCGCAAATCGGCACGCGCACGCCGGTGCTGGCGAGCGATGGTTCCGATCTGGGCGCCGCCATCCAGACGATCGTGGAGATCGGTGCGGCGGATACGCTGCGCGAGACGATCGCCGATGCGTTCGACGGCGCCACGTTGGCGGTGGGCGCGCGCTTCGAAGTGGAGATGCAACAGCCGGGGCTGCTCCGCCCGCTGGTCGCTGCGGAGCTGTCCGACGGCACGCTGCGCTATCTTCTCCTCGCCGCCGCGCTGCTTTCCCCGCGACCACCCGAATTGATGATCCTCAACGAACCCGAGGCGAGCCTGCACCCGGATCTGCTCGATCCGCTGGCCCGGCTGCTGGTGACGGCATCGCGCCACTCCCAGATCATTATCGTGTCCCATGCCCGGGCATTGGTCGAGGCGCTCGATCGCGCCGCCGATACGCTGGTGATCGAACTGCGCAAGGAATGGGGCGAGACGCACACCTCGCAGGTCGGCGTGCCGGACTGGGCGTGGCCGAAGCGCTGACGCTCAGCCCGCCGGCGTTCGCGGGCGGGCGGTGCGGGGCGGCGTGGGGGCACCGATCAGGCGATCGAACAAGAGGTTGAGCGCGATCACGATGCCGCCGGCGAGCAGGGTGGCGACCAGGCGATCGATCAGCAGCGCGGGCGCCACCGGCTTGCCGATGTCGATCGCGAGCAACACCAGAGGCGCGGACAAGGCGGCGTAGAGCAGGTAGCTGCGTGCCCGCGCCACCGGCATCAGTGCTGCGAGCACCGCCGCGAAGATCCCGAGCGCGATCGGCCCCGTCGCGAGCGCGAAGATCAGGCCTGCCAGCACAACGCCGCCGATCGTGCCGAGCAGGCGCTGGAGCGTCTTGCGCGGCAGGTGTTCGATCGCGTTCTCGGTGAGCAGCGCCACCGTGAGCAGGATCCAGTAATAATGGTGCGCCGGGAAGGCGTGGCG
This sequence comes from Sphingomonas azotifigens NBRC 15497, assembly GCF_002091475.1. Taxonomy (GTDB): domain Bacteria; phylum Pseudomonadota; class Alphaproteobacteria; order Sphingomonadales; family Sphingomonadaceae; genus Sphingomonas; species Sphingomonas azotifigens. The sequence goes on along the minus strand of NZ_BCTR01000026.1, from coordinate 13,844 downwards.
GAGCAGGCTGGCGATCGTAAGGCCGATCGCCAGGCGGAGCGGGAACTGCCAGCCGGCCAGGCTGTGCAGCTGGCTGCGGAAATAGGCGCGGCGCTGGGCCGGCGTCGGCTGGCGGCGTGGTGGCGCGGCGGGCGTTGCATCGCGGGCGCGCGCCCGCTCCAGCAGCAGGCGAAGCCCGATGTTCCACAGCGCGCCGCAGCCGAACAGCAGCGCCGCCCCGTCCCGATGGCTGGTCGCGCCGTCCAGCAGGCTCATGCCCAGTACCAGATAGATGTTGAAGCGGATCGCCGCCGCGGCCGCCGGCCGGCTGTAGTTCACCGACAGCGCCGCGCAGGCGACGATGGCGATCAGTGCCGGCTCGGGCTGCAGCAGGCGTCCGAGCAGCGTGGCAACGAGCACCGCAGCGACGGCGGGCAGCAGCATCGCCAGCAGACGGTCGGTCCGGCTGGCGGTCGGGGCGCTCGTATCGGCGGGGGCGCTGGCCAGCAGGACCGCGCCGAGCCCTATCACGAACCCGGCATGGACCTGCCCAAGCAGAAGGCCCACCAGCACCGGCACCGCCATGCCGAGCGCACCGATCGCATAGGCAGGGGCGGGGATTGGATCGGTGCGGTCCAGCGCCAGCAGGTCCTGCCACAGCACGCGTAGTGCCGAAAGGCGGCTCATGCGGCGTGGTTCGCGGCGGCCGCAGCCTGGACCAGCGCGGTGAAGGCGGCGGGGTCGATCGCGGCACCCTCCCGCACATCGATAGCGCGCCGCGCATTGCCGTCGAGGCTGGCGTTGAACAGCCCGGTGGGATCGAGCAGCGCCGCCCCGCGGGGGAAGGTGAGCTTCACCTTGTCCTTGTACAGCTCGCCGGTGCAGAGGATGCCGCCGAGCGACCAGACCGGCACGCCGGCGGGGTTGCTCGGCTTGCGCCATTTCACGTCCTCGTACACCTCGGGAAGCGCCGCGTGGATCAGCCGCCGAACCTGGGCCAGCACCGCGCCGCGCCAGTCGGGCAGGGCGGCGATCCTGGCATCGATCAGGGCGGTGGCGGAATCGTCCGAAGCAAGGTCTGCGGACGTCACGGGCATGGCGGGCTCCCGAACATTGCGCCGGGGCATCGCTCCGGCCTGCAGATGCCGTCTATATCCCAGCGCGGGCCGCGAGTCCCGCAATACAATGTGCGCGCCCGGCGGGATCGTACCGCTCAGCCTTGCGGGCGGCGCGCGATCAGGGCGTTGGCGATGAACGTCAGGACGGGTTCGTCCTTCTGGTTGAAGGTGATGATCCGGCTGCGGACGATGCCCATTTCCGGGCGGCTTTGCGAGGCGCGCGCCTCGAGCACCTCGGTCTCGCAGCGCAGCACGTCGCCGGGGAAGACCGGCTTCAGCCAGCGGAGTTCGTCGATCCCGGCCGCACCCAGGCTGGCGATCGGGTGCTCCTGATAGTGCGCGACCAGCATCGCCATCGTCATCGCATTGGTGTGCCACCCGCTTGCCGCCAACCGCCCGAAATGGGTCCGGGCGGCGGCCTCGTCGGAGAGGTGGAAGGGCTGCGGATCATATTTCCGCGCGAAGTCGAGCACTTCCTCGCGCGTGACTTCGTAGCGTCCGAAGCTGGCGCGGTCGCCCACCTGGATGTCGTCGAACATGCGCATGCCGACGAGTTTCAATCAGAAACCCGTAGCTGGCAAGCGGTTTCAGCGGCTGCGGAGCAGCGGCCGGAACGGGGCGTCGTCGCCGTCGACATCGGCGCGTGGCGGGAGACCGAGCAGGTCGCGGAGCAGCGGATAGACATCGACATTGTCGAAGGCGGCCACCGTGCCGTGGCCGAACGCGGGCCCGGCGGCAATGAACAGCGCCGCCATGTCCGGCGCGCGATTGTCATAGCCATGCTCGCCATGCGTGAATGGCGCCTCGGGGCGCTTTTCCTGGATCATCCAGCGCGGCTCGGCGAGGCAGAAGATCGCGGCAATGCGCGGATTGGTGCCGTAGCGCAGGCGCGCCGGGATCTCGGCCTTGCGCCAGCATTCCATGTGCGGATGGCGGCCGAGCAGAGTCTTTTCGACCAGAGCTTCCTTGCCCGGGAGCGGATCGAGCGCGGCGAAGGGACCGGCTTCGATCAGATGATAGCTGTCGGCGGGCAGGTCGAGCGTCACCACGCGGGTGTCGCTGGTCTCCGACATGCCGTGATCCGAAACGACGACCAGGTTGGCCGGCTGGTGGAGCACCGCCAGCCCGTCCACCAGCGCGCCGATCTGTGCGTCGATCTGCGCGACGGCCTGCGTCACCTCGGGGGAATCGGGTCCATGGTCGTGGCCGACCATGTCGACCCGATCGAAATAGAGGGTGAGGAAGCGCGGCCGGTTCGACGGCGGCCGGCGCAGCCAGTCGAGCGCGGTATCGACGCGCTGCTTGTTACTGATCGCCTGGTTGTACTGCAGCCAGTCGCGCGGGCGGATGCCGCCGGGATAGTCGCCATGATCGGCCTTGGTCGCGCTGCTGCCCCAGGCGACATTGGCACCGGGCCATAACACGGTGCCGGTGTGGATGCCCGCCTTCTCCGCCGCGACCCAGATTGGCTGGGCGGCGTTCCACCAATAGGGCGCGTCGTTGGCGGTGGTGAAGGTCTCGCCGGGATGGGCGGGGTCCTCCATCCGGTTGCCGACGATGCCGTGGTGATCGGGCACCATGCCCGTCACCAGCGTCCAGTGGTTGGGGAAGGTCTTGCTGGGGAAGCTCGGCCGCATCGGGCCGGTAATCCCTTCCGCCGTGAGCCGGGAGAGATTGGGGGTCACGCCGCGCTGGAGATAGTCGGCGCGGAACCCATCGATCGAGATGAGGATCGTCACCGGCGGCCGCGCCTCGGCGATAGCGGCGGGCGGCGGCGGGGTCTGCGCTGGCGGGGTGGCACAGGCCTGAAGGATCGCGATCAGGGCGGCGGCGGCGATTCTGGTGGTCCAGCGCATGGCGGCCCCATGCGCCGGATTTGTTGCGGGGGGAAGACCGGGGGCGTGCCCCCTCCACCACCGCCTTTGTGGATAGCGTCTCCTCCACCGCGCAAGCGGTGGAGGGGGCCTGAAGCTACCGCCCCAGCGCCAGCCGCGCGAACAGCGTGTAGCTCACCGGCGCCGTGCCATAGGCGGCATCTAGCGCGCTCGGCTTGGCATAGGCGGCCACCGATCCGCCGAGCGCCAGTTCGGCCTGGCCGGCGAGCGGGATGCGATAGGCATAGCCGCCCTCGAACCGCGTCACCCGGAACTTGCGGTCGTGCAGAGGATCCGCATGATCGGGGAACAGCTCGTCATTGGCGACATTCTCCACCCGGCCGAACAGGCTGTGGTGGCGGCTGAGGTCCCAGTTGGCCTCGGCGGTGAAGGCGCTCAGCACCGGGCCCGGCAGGCGGTGCTTGGCGGCATAGGCGACCATCGTCGATACGGGGCCATTGCTGTAGTGGAGGCTGGCGGTGGTGCGCTGCTCGTCCTCGCCCTGATGGGTGACTTCGGGGCTCTTGAGGTGTCCGGTGGAGACCTGTGCCACCCAGTTGTCCGAAGGCGACCAGCTGGCCCGGACGCTCCAGCTGTCGAGCCGGATCGGATCGATGTCCCAGCGATTCTCGTCGGGCTCGCGGCCGTTGAACCACGAGCCTTCCAGCTGCACCCGCCCCGTCTGTACGCCGCCGGTGACGACGCCGTAGGTGATGTGGCTGCTGTCGAACCAGTGGTGTGCGATCGGCGACAGCGCGAAATAGCGTGCCGAGCGGCGGTGCATGAAGGCGCTCGGGCCCAGCGCCGGCTCGGCGACCGGGCCGCCATAGACGAACAGCTTGGTGTCGGCTGCCACCTCGGTGTCGACGCGGGCGCTCAGTTCCATGAACAGGTCGTGCGGATGCTGGCGGTCGACCAGCGGCGCGCCGTGCGCGGTCTCGCCGCTGGCGAACAGATTGGGGTAGCCGCGCTGGCCCATCGCGGGCTCCAGGCTTCCCATCGCGCGGAGCTGGAGGGACGTGCCGCCCCAGTCCCGCGTGGCGCTGAGCATCGCCATCGACTCGACAAAGGCTTCGTCGCTGCCGCGCTTGCCGCCCTGGTCGGTATAGACGCCCCAGACATAACCGTGCGCCATCACCATCCAGTCGCCGTGCGACAGCATCACGCCGCGCGCCGGCCCATCGGCCTGCGGAAGCAGCGACGTGCCCGAGCCACCGGCGGCGTGATCGGAGCCGCCCATCCGCATCGACGGCATCGGCGGGTCCATGTCCATGCCGGGCATTCCGTGCCCCATCGCGGCATGATCCTGCGGCGTCGCTTCGGCGGGCATGCTGGCCATGTCGTGCATGCTGTGGTCCTCCTGCGCGAAAGCGGGCAGGGGGGCGAGCAGGGCGAGCGCGGCGAGGGTGGTACGCAAAGGATCAGGCTCCCAGCACGGGTCGCGCGAGCATCCACAGGCCCATCGCGATCATCATCAGGTTTTCGGTGAGCGACACGAAGCCGAGCGGCACGTTGCTGTCGCCGCCGACACAGGCGCATTTGAGGTCGCGGCGATCGACATAGACCGCCTTGAACACCGAGACCGCGCCGATCCCGCCGATCACCAGCGCGAGCGGCGCAGCGAACCAGGTCAGCACCCCGGCCGTCATCAGCAGCCCGGCTGTCGCCTCGGCGAAGGGGTAGAGCGTGGCATAGGGCACCCAGCGCCGCGCGAGCAGGTCGTAGCCGAGGAACATCGTGGCGAAGCCGGCGACGTCGCGCAGCTTGAGCATCGCCAGCAGGCACATCGAGAAGCTGACGAACGACTCCCCCGCGCGGAGGGTGAAGGGCGTCGCATAGGCGGCCTGGCTGGCGGCGAGCGCCATCAGCGCCGCGATGGCGAACAGCGCGAATACCGGGCGGTAGGTCAGCGCCTTCGGATCGCGCACCTTGAGCCCGAGATAGCGGCGGAGATCATCATGCCCCCCGATCCGCTGCTCGCCGATGAACACCTGCGGCGTGGTGGCGACGCCGTGCCGCGCCTTGAACGCATCGGTCTCCTCGCGCGTAGTGAGGTGGCGATCGTCGACCGCATAGCCGTGGCTGCGCAGGAGATGGAGTGCCCGCAAGCCCCAGGGGCAGACATGCTTGTCCATGACCATACGATAGAGAATTGCGCTTTTGTTCGAGGCGGATGCCATGTTGCTTTCCTTCGCTCCGCCGCTCCTATACGGTCCGTACCATGGTACGGAGTCAAGCGATGTCTAGCCTCACGATCGGAAAGCTGGCGGAAGCGGGCAGGGTGGGTGTGGAGACGGTCCGCTATTACCAGCGCCGCGGCCTGCTCCCCACACCGGCGCGCGGCGGTGGCCCGGACGCGGGGGTACGTCGCTACGGCGAACCCGAGTTGCGCCGGCTGCGCTTCATCCGCTCGGCCCAGGCGGCGGGGTTCACGCTGGAAGAGATCGGCGAACTGCTCGAGCTGGACGCGACCGATGATCGGGCGCGGGCCCGCGAACTGGCGCGGGCGCGGATCGCGGCGCTGGACGCGAAGATCGCCGAGCTGCTCCAGGCGCGCGAGGGACTGGCGCGGCTGGCGCGAGAGTGCGGATCGGGCAAGGCGGGGCCCTGCCCGATTTTGACCGCGTTCGAGGAATAGCCCCTTTTTCTTCCCTCTCGTTTGCGGGAGGGGGATTTGTCGGCTCAGTACGCCATCTCGAACGCTGGCTCGGCGCCGCCGCTGCGATACTCCGGCACGTCCTCGTCTACCCGGAACGCCTCGGCATTGCCGAGCAGGGTCGCCGCCTCGCGGTCGAGCGAGCGGGCGGCGGCGGACGTCTGCTCCACCATCGCGGCGTTCTGCTGGGTGGCGGTTTCCATCTCCACCACCGATCGCGTGATGCCGGAGATCGCGCTGGCCTGCGAGCGATTGTCCTCGCGCAGCGCCTGGAGCAGCGCCTGGACGCCATCGAAATTCTCGACGATCTCGCCCAGCGCCGCGTCGACGGCGCGGACTTCGCTGGCGGCGAGCGCCACATCGACCTGCGTTTCGTTGATCAGCTCGCGACCGCGCTTGGCCTCCTCCTCGGCGCGCAGCGCGAGCGCGGAGACGAGGTCGGCGACCACGGCGAAGCCGCGCCCGGCTTCACCGGCGCGACCTGCCTCGACGGCGGCGTTCATCGCCAGCACGCGCGTCTGGAAGGATATCTTGTCGAGCGCCTCGACCACCGTGTCGATCGCATGCGCGCGTTCGGAGACACTGTTCATCGCTGTTGCCGCATTCTGTGCGGTGCTGCGGCCGGAATGGACCAGCGCGCCCGCCAGTTCGGCGCGCTCCATGGTGGTCTCGGCCGAGAGGCTGCTGCTTTTGAGCCGATTCTCGATCAGCTGGATCGCCGCGCTGGCTTCCTGCAGCGTATGCGCTGTGGTTTCGGTGCGCCGGGCGAGATCCTCGGACGCGGTGGCGATCTCGCTGGAGCCGGTGCCGATGTTGCGTGCGCTCTGGATCGCCGTGCGCAGCATGGCCGAGAGCGCGCTGGCGGCGCGGTTGAAGCTGAGGCGCACCGGCTCGTAAAGGCCGGGGAAGGGGGTGGTGATGCGGTGGCGCAGGTCGCCCTTTTCGAGCGCCGCGAGCGCGGCACCCAGCACCTCGCCGACATTCTCCTGCTCGGCAAGATGTGCCGCATCCATCTCGGCGCGGCTTCGGGCGGCGGCGTGGAAGCGCGCGACGGCCTGGGCGATGTCGCCAAGTTCGTCGGTGCGGTCGCGATAGGGTACGACGGTGTCCTGCCCGCGCGAGAGCAGGGTCGTCGCCTGTGCGACTTGCGACAGCGGCTGCGCGATGCGGCGGGTGAGCCACCAGGCGAACCAGCCGATCGTGCCGAACAGCGCCAGCGCGAGGAGCGTCAGCACACCCATGGAGACCCCCAGCGACTGAGCGGAGCGGCCGCCGAACGCGGCCTGTTCCTCGGCGGTGGCGCGCACCAGCGCGTCGATTGCCTTGCGGTGCGCGTCATAGGCTTGGGTCAGCACCGCGTAGCGGTCGCGGGCGGTGGCCATGTCCTTTGCGGCGACCGCGTCGAGGAAGGGCCCCTGCGCCTCCTGCCAGAAACGCATCGCCGGCGCGTGCGTGTCGGTGAGAATCGCGCGCTTCAGCAGGGCTGGCAGCTGCGACTGCTCCCATACCGCATGGCGTTCGTCATAGGCCTTGCGCAGTTCGGTGAGCCGTGTGCGGGTGGCGTCGATCCGCTCGGGGTGATCGAGCAGCAGCGTCGCTTCGAGATACGGCTCGATGATATATTCGGGCGGCGGCAGGATGTCGGCGTTGAGATCGGCGATTTCCATAGACGCGCGGTGCATTGGTCCGCCCATCCGAATCGTGTGGATGCGCCACGCCGATACGGCAAAGGCGATGGCCAGAAGCAGGATCAGCGCTATCGCGCCGCTGCGAACCCGCGCGGTGATCGTCATGAAGTTCCCCCGAGTGGCTTTGCCACCGTAATGGCCTCATTGTAGGAACGTTCACGCGTGAGTTTCTGAGGGAACGACGATTTGTTCGTGCTTGGGATCAAAACCGCGCCGTAGCGCGGACCAACATAGGTTATCGTGGCACCAGCTCGATTTGAACGATTGCGGTTCAGAAACATTCTGCCCGCCGCCGGGGCAGGGTGTACGCTAGAGGAGGAGCGCAGTGGGGAACGAAGGCTATCCGATCGGCGGGGGGCAGCTGGGGCAGTTGATTCGGGACTTCGATTGGGCGGCGACCGCGATCGGGCCGTTGGCGCAGTGGCCGCAGAGCCTGAAGTCGGTCACCCAGATGCTGCTGCTGTCGCCGGTGCCGATCGTGCTGTTGTGGGGCGAGGACGGCGTAATGATCTATAACGACGCCTATTCGGAGTTCGCCGGCAGCCGGCACCCGGCGCTGCTGGGTTCCAAGGTGCGCGAAGGCTGGTCCGAAATCGCCGATTTCAACGACAATGTCATGCGCGTGGGGTTGAGCGGGCGCACGCTCGCCTATCGCGACCAGGAGCTGGCGCTGCAGCGACGCGGCAAGCTCGAGCCGGTGTGGATGGATCTCGATTATTCGCCCGTGCTCGATGAATCGGGAACGCCGGCGGGGGTGATCGCAATTGTCGTCGAGACCACGCAGAAAGTGATCGCCCAGCGCCAGCTGCGCGAAAGCGAGCGGCGGCTGCGCGCCTTTGTCGAGGCGACATCCGATGCGATCTACCGGATGAATCCCGACTGGTCGGAACTGCTCCACCTCGACGGCGGCACCTTCCTCGCCGATGCCGACCAAGGCATGCGCGACTGGATGGATTCCTATATTCATCCCGAGGATCGCGTGCGGGTACAGGCGGCGATCGACGACGCGGTGGCGGCGCGGCAGCCGCTCGAACTCGAGCATCGCGTCCGCCAGGCCGATGGCAGTATCGGCTGGGTAGCCTCGCGCGCGGTGCCGCTCACCGACGACGAGGGCAGGCTGGTCGAATGGTTCGGCGCGGCGTCCGACATCACCGAGCAGCGCCGCACCAACGAGCATCTGCGGCTGGTGATCAACGAGCTCAATCACCGGGTGAAGAACACGCTGGCGATGGTGCAGGCGATCGCCATGCGCACCTTCCGTGCCGCGCCCGACCTCGCGGTAGCGCAGGAGCAGTTCGCCGCGCGGCTGGTGGCGCTGGCGCAGGCGAACGACCTGCTGACCGGCGAACGCTGGGCCGGCGCTTCGCTGCACGAGGCGATTGCCCAGGCGGTGCGGCCCCACCAGCATGATCCGGCGCGCTGCACGCTTTCGGGCACCGATGTGCGGGTGTCGCCCAAGTCTGCGCTGGCCATCGCGCTGGCGATGCACGAACTCTCCACCAATGCGGTGAAATATGGTGCCTGGTCGAGCGACACGGGCAGGGTGGCGATCACATGGTCGATCGCCGGGGAGCAACTGCAGCTCGAATGGCGCGAGCGTGGTGGACCACCCGTGATGCCGCCCGCGCGGCGGGGGTTCGGATCGCGGTTGATCGAACGCGGCCTGGCGGGGGAACTTGGCGGCAAGGTGACGCTTTACTTCGACACAGAGGGGCTGCGCTGTACCGTCGAGGCGCCGCTCGCTGCAGTCAGCGTGGAATAAGGTGGTGCCGTGCGTGTCCTGATCGTCGAAGACGAAATGACGATCGCCTTCCTGATCGAGGATATGCTGGAGGATCTGGGCCACCAAGTGGTGGCAGTGGCGATGCGGCTGTCCGAAGCGGTGGAAGTGGCACGCCAGGTCGAGGCGGACCTGGCGATCCTCGACATCAATCTGGACGGGCACGTCTCCTTCCCGGTCGCGGACATTCTGGCCGAGCGGGCGATCCCGTTTGCCTTTGCCACCGGCTATGGCGCGCTTGGGCTGGAGGGGGCGTATCGCGAGCGGCCGGTGCTCGCCAAGCCGTTCCTGCGCGAGCATCTCGCGGCGCTGATCGCGAAGGCCTGTGGTTCTTAAGCCCCTTCTCCTTTTATCCTCCCCTCCCGCAAGCGGGAGGGGGACGTCCTCAGCTGTGCAGGAAGTGCATCACGTCGCCGTCGTTGACGATGTACGCCTTGCCTTCGGCGCGCAGCTTGCCGGCCTCGCGGGCCTTGGCTTCGCCGCCGAGTGCGACGAAATCGTCATAGGCGATCGTTTCGGCGCGGATGAAGCCCTTCTCGAAGTCGCTGTGGATCTCGCCGGCGGCATTGGGTGCGGTGGCGCCGCGATGGACGGTCCAGGCGCGCGCTTCCTTGGGGCCGACGGTGAAGAAGGTCAGCAGGTCGAGCAGCTTGTAGCCGGCGCGGATAACGCGGGCGAGGCCGGTTTCCTCCAGGCCCAGTTCGCCGAGAAACTCGCCGCGCTCCTCCAGCGGCATGGTCGCGATCTCGGCCTCGATTGCCGCCGAGACGACCACCGCCTGTGCACCCTCGGCCGCCGCCTTGGCGAAGACCTTTGCCGATAGGTCGTTGCCGTTGGCGGCATCTTCCTCGTTGACGTTGCAGACGTACAGCACCGGCTTGGCGGTGAGCAGCTGGGCAAGGCGCAGATGGCGCGCCTCGTCCTCGTCCTTGGGAACGGTGAGCCGCGCGGGCTTGCCGTCGCGCAGCAGGTCGAGCGCCTGGCCGAGCACGCTCGCCGCGGCCTTGGCTTCCTTGTCGCCCTGCGCTGCCTTCTTGGCGAGGTTCGGCACGCGCTTCTCGAGGCTTTCGAGGTCGGAGAGCATCAGCTCGGTCTCCACCGTCTCGGCATCGGCGATCGGATCGACACGATTGTCGACATGCTGGATGTCGTCATTCTCGAAGCAGCGCAGCACATGGACGACCGCGTCGACCTCCCGGATGTTGCCGAGGAACTGGTTGCCCAGGCCTTCGCCCTTGCTGGCGCCGCGCACCAGCCCCGCGATGTCGACGAAGCCGAGCTGCGTCTCGATGATCTTCTGCGAGCCGGCGATCTCCGCCAGCTTGGTCAGCCGCGGATCGGGCACTGCAACGTTGCCGACATTCGGCTCGATCGTGCAGAACGGATAATTGGCCGCCTGCGCCGCGGCCGTCTCGGTCAGCGCATTGAAAAGCGTGGACTTGCCCACATTGGGCAGGCCGACGATGCCGCAACGGAAACCCATGTACTTCGATCCTGTCGTGAAGGGGCCGGCGGGTGCGCCGGCGATATTGCGGGCTCGATACGCGCAGGCGCCGGGTTTTTCCAGTGTAACGCGCGCGGCCTTGACGCAGGGGCGTTCATCTGAGGTACAGGGGCCCACGTCTTTTCCTGCGTGCGCCAGGTTCTCGAGGAGTTTTCGTATGATTCGCCGTTATGTCATTCTGGGCAGCGCCGCGGCTGCGGCCGTGCTGGCAAGCTGCAGCGGCGGTGGGAACTCCTCGTCGACCCCCACGCCGACCCCCACCGGATCTGCTACGCCGACCCCGTCGCCCACGCCGACCTACACCGCCTTCCCGCTGGCGGCGGCTGCCAATTTCAACATGCTGAACGCGACGACCAACTATACCGGCGATCCGGCGACAAGTGCCGTCACGCTTGGCCTGACGTCGACCGAGAATATCAATGCGCGCGTCAACATCGCCGCTACCGCGGATCTCACCAACGGTACGTTCGTGATCGACGAGGGCAGCGAGGAATCGCGCTTCACCAGCACCAACGTGACGACGCAGGCGGCGCCGACCGTCACCGAGTTCGTCTATCGCAGCGTCAACACCGCGACCGGCGCGCTGGCGGGCAATTTCAGCCAGCTCGAAGTGCTGAACAACATCGGCAACCGGCCCTCGACCACTGCCGGCGCCCCGGCGGCGGTGATCACCAGCGACAGCCTGCTCAGCCAGCTGACCGTGGTGAGCTATGCCAATTGGTGGCGTGGTGATTCGACCACCGGCCAGAAGCGCCTGACCTATGCGGTGTGGGGCTATCCGACGCTCAGCTACGACATGCCGGTTACCGGCAGCAAGACCTACACGGCGCGCATTGTCGGTCGCGCGGTAAGCGCGGCGAACGGCGCGACCACGCTGAACCGCGTGGGCGGCACCGCGCAGGTGACGGTGAATTTCGCCACCGGGCTGGTAACCACCACGCTCAACATGACGACGGTACCGACGAGCGGCGCCGAGACGCCGTACCTGACGCTGAACGCCCAGGGCGCGATCCCGATCGCCTCGATGCAGTTCAACGGCAGCTTCACCAGCGGCAGCCCGGTGACCGGCACGATCGCGGGCGCCTTCTATGGCTCCCAGGGCGCGAACATCGGCATGGTGTTCGGTGCGCTGGGCACGATCAACGGCGCGGACACGCGGATCGTCGGCGAAATCGTCGGCATCAAGCAGTAACCGTCCCGCACTGTCGAAGCGGAAAAGGGCTCGGGAAACCGGGCCCTTTTTCTTGTCCGTACGCCGCGCGCCGGCGCTAGCGATCCTGACCCAGCGGTGGCGAATACGCCGCCATCGTCATGAAGATGCTGTCGACCCGGGTCACCAGCTTGCCGTTCGCCTCGGACTCGGCGACGACCTTCTGCCATTCGGGGTCGTCGCCGAACGCCTTCCAGTCGGCGTCGCGTGCGGCGCGGCTGGGGTAGGAGAGGATATAGACCACGCGGCCCTCGGGCGCGTCGGGGCGGGGGAGCTCGTTCCAATAGGCGATGTTGCGCATCCCGTGCTTTGCGAACAGCTTGAGCGTGTGGTTGCGGAAGCGGGCGCTGAGCGCTTCGGCCTTGCCGGGGGCGGGGGTGTAGATGCGCAGTTCATACACCGGCTCCTGCCGCGCCTCGGTGGGGGCAGTCTGCGCCGCGGCGGGCAAGGCGAGGGGCAGGAGAGCGAGCAAGGCGGAGAGCATGAGGCGCATCGGGCATCCCTTCGTCGAGGTCGGCGGAAGGATGCCACGGCCATTGCCGCTGGCAAGCGGCAACCGGCTAAATTCGCTTGGAAAAGTCGCGCCGCGGGCTCATTCCTGCAGCCGCCGCGCGACCTCGTTCATGAAGCGCACGTCGTCGCCTGCCGCCAGCCACGGCGCCTCGGCGGCGATCGCGCCGAGCATGTCGGACAAAGGCTCGATCTCGGTCTTGGCGTAATTGCCGAGAACATAGCCGGTCACCCGGTCCTTGTGCCCCGGATGGCCGATGCCGAGCCGCACCCGGCGGAAATCGGGCCCCAGATGCGCGTCGGTCGAGCGCAGGCCGTTATGCCCTGCCGTGCCGCCGCCGCGCTTTACCTTCACCTTCATCGGAAGCAAGTCGAGCTCGTCGTGGAAGACGGTCACGTCCTCCGGGCTGAGCTTGTAAAAGTCCATCGCGGCCCGCACCGCCCGGCCGCTCTCGTTCATGAACGTGCCGGGCTTCAGGAGCACGATCTTCTCGCTGCCGATCCGGCCTTCCTGGGTCCAGCCCTGGAACTGCTTCTTGGGCGCGGAAAAGCCATGCACCTCGGCCAACGCGTCCAGCGCCATGAACCCGACATTGTGGCGGTGCATCGCATATTGCGGCCCCGGATTGCCGAGACCCACCCACAGCTGCATCGTCCACACTCCCGAAAAACAAAATCGCCCCCGCACCTAAGGCGCGGAGGCGATCTTTTGAACCCGTGCAGGGAAGGCCGATCAGCCCTCGGCCGACTCGGCTTCCGCTTCGCCGTCCGCCGACTTCAGCGCCGACGGTGCGACGACGGTGGCGATGGTGAAGTCGCGATCGGTGATCGCGGGGGTCGCGCCCTTGGGCAGGGTCACGGCCGAGATGTGCAGCGAATCGCCGACTTCGAGGCCCTTGAGCGAGATCTCGACCTGCTCGGGGATCTCGGCCGCGTCGACCACCAGCTCCAGCTCGTGGCGGACGATGTTGAGCACGCCGCCGCGCTTGATGCCCGGGGCCAGCTCTTCGTCGACGAACACGATCGGCACTTCGACGTGGACGGTCGCGTGCTCGGAGATGCGCAGGAAGTCGACGTGCAGCGGACGCTCGGTCACGACGTCGAAGGCGACGTCCTTGGCCAGCGTGCGCTCGCCGTTGACCATGATCACCGAGTTGAAGAAGTGGCCGGTGTTCAGCAGCTTCTGCAGCTCACGCTCGTTGACGTGGATGCTGGCGGGATCCTGCTTGTTGCCATAGATCACGGCGGGGACGCGGCCTTGACGACGCAGCGCCCGGGAGGCTCCCTTGCCAGCCCGGTCGCGCGTTTCGGCCGACAGCGTAAGCGTGTCGCTCATGTGTCGATTTCCAATGCGCTAAATGTTTCAACGTGCATGCAGCGGCAGGCCTCCAGGGATGACCCTGCCACGGCAAGCGCGCGCCTATAATCGAGATGGGGGCGAATCGCAACCACAGTGTTTCCTCCACCGCGACGCGGGGGAGGGGGACCGCCGCCGAAGGCGGTGGTGGAGGGGGCGGCCGGGCAT
>NZ_BCTR01000025.1 GCF_002091475.1 Sphingomonas azotifigens NBRC 15497 | reverse complement strand
CATGCCCCCTCCACCACGCCGCTGGCGCGGCGCGGTCCCCCCTCCCCCGGAGCCTTGCTCCGGGGGAGGAAACACTTTCACTGTATGCGCTCGACCTTCAGGCCCTTCGCGGAGAGCAACGCCAACACGCTTGCATCCCCCGCCAGATGCCCCGCGCCAACCGCGACGAACACCGTCCCCGGCGCCTGCATCCGGGCGCGGATCCAGTCCGCCCAGGCACGGTTGCGGCGGAGCAGCAGCGTCTCGCGCAACTCTGGGTTGCCGGCGAGATCGGCATTCAACTGCCGCGCGAGCGTATCGGCATCGCCCTTGCTCCAGGCGGTGACGGCGGCGTCGAGATTGGCGCCGGTCTCGGGCAGCCCCGCCAGCGTGTCGCCGAGCAGGCGGCTCTGCGCGGCGGCGGAGAGATGGTCGAAATAGCCGAACTGCTGCTCGGCGGTTTCCAGCCCCTGTACGTGCTTGCCCGCCTTCTTCGCCGCGGCCTGCAGCACCTGCTCGACGCCGCGCGCATCGTCATAGCCGAGCTTCTGGAGCGGCAGCAGGGAGAGGGTGAGCGCCGCCAGCCAGGGCTCGTCGCGATCGAGCGACTGCGGCGCGAGCCCGGCCTGGCGGAGCGCGCTTTCCAGCTTGGCATGCTCGGGCGCGGGCAGGGCAGCGACGGTAGGGTCGCCGGGAGTACGGCCCAGCTTGTCGAGCAACGACTGGGTTTCGGCGTCGGGGGGCATCACCAGTTCGAGGACCAGCGTGTCCGCGCGATCGAACGCGGTGCGCACGGGGCCTCCGAACCAGCGCAGGTCCGGGCGGAGCAGGTGGACGGTGCCGAACAGGTAGACGGTAGTGTCGCCGTCGCGCACTCCCCAGAGCGCGGGCCTGGCCTCGCGCGGCGCGGCGCCGCAGCTGCCGAGGAGGAGCAGGGCGGTGAGGAGGAGCGCGCGGAACATGGGGGCGGGCTTGGCGGCGCGGGGGCAAGGAAGTCAACGGGTCCCGCTGTTCCCACGCCCGTCATCCCGACGAAAGTCGGGATCCATTCGCCACTCGGCTTGGGATAGAGCCGCGCCGGGGACCCCAATGGATCCCGGCTTTCGCCGGGATGACGGCGTAGGGGGCGGGGCCAGCTTCCCACCCCGGTTGACCCCCTCCGCGCCCTGCGCCAAAGCGCTCCCCAAACCTTACAGGGTGACCAACTTGTCCGAACCTCTCAGCTTCCAGCGCATGATCCTGACGCTCCATGACTATTGGAGCACGCGCGGCTGCCTGATCCTGCAGCCCTATGACATGCGCATGGGCGCCGGTACCTTCCACCCCGCCACCACGCTGCGCGCGCTGGGGCCGGAATCGTGGAACGCTGCCTTCGTCCAGCCCTGCCGTCGCCCGACCGACGGCCGCTATGGCGAGAACCCCAACCGGCTCCAGCATTATTACCAGTATCAGGTGATCCTGAAGCCGAGCCCGCCCGACCTGCAGGAGCTGTACCTCGGCTCGCTGGCCGCGATCGGCATCGACTTCACCAAGCACGACATCCGCTTCGTCGAGGACGATTGGGAATCGCCGACGCTCGGCGCCTGGGGGCTGGGCTGGGAAGTGTGGTGCGACGGGATGGAAGTCACCCAGTTCACCTATTTCCAGCAGATGGGCGGGTTCGACTGCAAGCCGGTGGCGGGCGAGCTGACCTACGGGCTCGAACGCCTCGCCATGTACATCCAGAACAAGGACAGCGTGTACGATCTCGCCTTCAACGACGCGGGCGTGACCTACGGCGACGTGTTCCTGGAGAATGAGCGCGAGATGTCGAAGTGGAACTTCGAGATCGCCGATACCGATGCGCTGTTCGACCTGTTCCGCAAGGCCGCGGCCGAGTGCGAGCGCTCGCTGGAGGCGAAGCTGCCGATCCCGGCCTATGAGCAGGCGATCGAGGCAAGCCACATCTTCAACCTGCTGAACGCGCGCGGCGTGATCTCGGTGGCGGAGCGCCAGGCCTATATCGGCCGGGTGCGCGATCTGGCGAAGGGCGCCTGCACGGCGTGGATCGAGAAGAAGACCCCCGAATGGGAAGCCGCCTATCCGGGATGGTCGGCGTGATCCGCGCCTGCCGTTCCCCCCTTCGTGCTCCTGCGGAAGCAGGAGCCCAGGGCCCCAAGCGACTCGCTCTCCAACACTGGGCACTTGGCTACGCAGGTGCACTTGGAATTGCTCATGACTGACTTTCTTCTCGAACTCCGCTCGGAGGAAATCCCTGCGCGCATGCAGGAAAAGGCGCGGGAGGATCTCGCCCGCCTGTTCGCCGCCGAGCTGGACAAGGCCGGGCTCAAGGCCGCCGAGGTGGTGAGCTACGCCACGCCGCGCCGGCTGGCGCTGATCCTGAAGGGCCTGCCCGAGCAGACCGCCGCCGTCTCCGAGGAGACCAAGGGCCCGCGCGTCGGCGCGCCGCCGCAGGCGCTGGAAGGCTTCCTGCGCAAGACCGGGCTGACCGCCGACCAGCTGGTCGAGCGCGACGGCGTGCTGTTCGCGATCGTCGACAAGCCCGGCCGCGCGACCGCCGAGGTGCTCGCCGCCGCGATCCCCGCGGTGATCCGCGCCTTCCCTTGGCCCAAGTCGATGCGCTGGGGGGCGGATTCGCTTTCCACCGAAAGCCTGCGCTGGGTGCGCCCGCTCCAGGGCATCGTCGCGCTGTTCGGCAGCGAGGTGGTGCCGTGCGAGATCGCCGGCGTTGCCAGCGGTGCGGCGACGGTGGGGCATCGCTTCCACCATCCGGGTGCGATCACGATCGGTTCGGCCGACGACTATGTCGAGAAGCTGCGCGCCTGCCATGTCATCGTCGACGGTGCCGAGCGGCGCAACATCATCGCGCTGGGCGCGAAGATGGCGGCGCAGAAGGCCGGGCTTACGCTCGTTGAAGACGAGGGCCTGCTGTTCGAGAATGCGGGGCTCACCGAATGGCCGATGCCGCTGCTCGGCCGGTTCGACGAGGCCTTCCTGGCGGTGCCGCCCGAGGTGATCCAGCTCACCGCGCGGGTGAACCAGAAATATTTCGTCTGCCGCGATAGCGCGGGCAAGCTCGCCAATGCGTTCGTCTGCGTGGCGAATATCGACGCGGCCGATGGCGGCGAGAAGATCGTCGCGGGCAACCAGAAGGTGCTGGCGGCCCGGTTGAGCGACGCGCGGTTCTTCTACGAGACCGACCTCAAGGTGCCGCTGGAAGCGCAGGCGGGGAAGCTCGAGAAGATCGTCTTCCACGAGAAGCTGGGCACGGTGGCCGACAAGGTCGAGCGCGTCGCCAAGCTCGCGCGCTGGCTGGTGGAAAGCGGGGTCGTCACTTCTTCTAAGCCCCTCCCCTTCAGGGGAGGGGTTGGGGTGGGGCACTCCGCCTCGACCGAAGGACTCGCTCCCAGTTCAGCCCCCCCCCCCCCCCCCCCCCCCCCC
>NZ_BCTR01000024.1 GCF_002091475.1 Sphingomonas azotifigens NBRC 15497 | reverse complement strand
ACGCTTGCCGACCTCGCCGAACGCGCCGCGCGGCTCGCCAAGGCGGACCTCGTCACCGGCATGGTCGGCGAGTTCCCCGAGTTGCAGGGCCTGATGGGCGGCTATTACGCCGCTGCGCAGGGTGAAGACCCGGCGGTCGCCGCGGCGATCCGCGATCACTACAAGCCGGTCGGGCAGGGCGACGACGTCCCCACCGATCCGGTGACGGTGGCGGTGGCGCTGGCGGACAAGCTGGACAGCATCACCCAGTTCTTCGGCGTCGACCTCAAGCCGAGCGGCTCCAAGGACCCGTTCGCATTGCGGCGCTCGGCACTGGGCGTGCTGGCGATCCTGCTCGACAATGGCCTGCGCTTTCCGCTGCTTCGCTCGGTCAGCCAGGACGTGCTCGACTTCTTCGCCGACCGCCTCAAGGTCCAGCAGCGCGAGGCGGGCGTTCGCCACGACCTGATCGACGCGGTGTTTGCGCTCGGTGGCGAGGACGATCTCGTCCGCCTGCTCGCGCGGGTGAAGGCGCTGCAGGCGTTTGTCGGCACCGAGGACGGCGCCAACCTGCTCGCCGGCTACAAGCGCGCGGCAAACATCCTCAAGAAGGAAGGCGTCGGCACTGCCAGTGCTCCTGCGGAAGCAGGAGCCCAGGGTAGTGAAGGGCAGGGCAACCCTGGGCCCCTGCTTTCGCAGGGGAGCGAAGTCGCGCAGCACGCGTCCGGGTTCGCCTACGATCCCGAACCCACCGAGGCCGCGCTTGCCGCCGCTCTCGACGCGGCCGAACCCAAGGCGACCGCCGCGATCGAAGCCGAGCAGTTCGAGGACGCCATGGCCGCGCTCGCGATCCTGCGCGCGCCGATCGATGCCTTCTTCGATCAGGTGACCGTCAACGATGCCGATCCGGCCAAGCGCGCCGCGCGCCTCGGCCTGCTCGCACGGATGCGTGATGCAGTGCACAAGGTGGCGGACTTCGCCAAGATCGAAGGTTGACGGCTCAATTGTACGATTAATCATCGGTAAAATTGGCCAGAAACTGCCATTGTCCTGAAATAAACCGAGGCCGACAACGCAATCAGTGGTTCCTGAGTCTTCGCAGCTGCGGTAGCGGCCCTTCTGTCTCGAAGGGGCGCTTTCGACCGGAAGGGGATCAGAATGACGCAATATGTGTACCGCTTCGGCGGTGGTGTTTCGGACGGCGGTGCGGGCGACAAGAATCTGCTCGGCGGCAAGGGCGCGAACCTTGCCGAGATGGCCTCGATCGGGCTGCCGGTGCCGCCGGGCTTCACCATCTCCACCGCGATGTGCACGCGTTATTATGAGGAAGGCGAGACCTTCCCGGAGAGCGTGAAGGCCGAGGTCGCGAACGGCATCGCGCATATCGCCGCGATCACCGGCAAGCAGTTCGGCGACGCGGCCGATCCGCTGCTTGTCTCGGTCCGATCGGGCGCGCGCGTCTCGATGCCGGGGATGATGGACACCGTCCTCAACCTCGGCCTCAACGACCAGACCGTGCAGGGGCTGGCCGCCACCAGCGGCGATGACCGCTTCGCCTGGGACAGCTATCGCCGCTTCATCCAGATGTATGCCGATGTGGTGCTCGGCCTCGACCATGGCCGGTTCGAGGAAGCGCTGGAGATCGCCAAGGAAGATCGCGGCTTCACGCTCGATACCGAGCTGTCGGCCAGCGATCTCCAGGCGCTGGTCGCCGAATATAAGAGCATCGTCGAGGCGCTGTGGAACAAGCCGTTCCCGCAGGACGTGCACGACCAGCTCTGGGGCGCGATCGGCGCGGTGTTCGGGTCGTGGCAGTCGGAGCGCGCCAAGGTCTATCGCCGGTTGAACGACATCCCGGCCGATTGGGGCACGGCGGTGAACGTGCAGGCGATGGTGTTCGGCAATATGGGCGACACCTCGGCGACGGGCGTGGCCTTCACCCGCGACCCCTCGACCGGCGAGCGCGCTTATTATGGCGAGTTCCTGATCAACGCGCAGGGCGAGGACGTCGTCGCCGGCATCCGCACGCCGCAATACCTCACCCAGCGCGCCCGTGAGGCGGCAGGCGCCAAGCCCGCCTCGATGGAAGAGGCGATGCCCGAGGTCTATGGCGAATTGGCGGCGGTGTTCGACCGGCTCGAAACCCATTACCGCGACATGCAGGACATCGAGTTCACCGTCGAACGCGCCAAATTGTGGATGCTGCAGACGCGCAGCGGCAAGCGCACCGCCAAGGCGGCGCTCAAGATTGCGGTCGACATGGCGAACGAGGGGCTGATCACCCGCGAGGAAGCGATCCTGCGCGTCGACCCCGCCGCGCTCGACCAGCTGCTCCACCCGACGCTCGATCCCAAGGCGCCGCGCGACGTGCTGACCAAGGGGCTGCCCGCCTCGCCGGGTGCGGCCTCGGGCCTTGCGGTGTTCGACAGCGACACGGCGGAGAAGCGCGCCAATGCGGGCGATGCGGTGATCCTGATCCGCGTCGAGACCAGCCCCGAGGACATTCACGGCATGCACGCGGCGCGCGGCATCCTCACCGCACGCGGCGGCATGACCAGCCATGCGGCGGTCGTCGCGCGCGGCATGGGGCGTCCTTGCGTCTCCGGCGCGGGCAGCCTGTCGATCAACGCGCGCGAGAAGGTGATGCGGGTGGGTAGCCGTGAGGTCCGCGAGGGCGACATGGTGACGATCGACGGTGCCACCGGCGAAGTCATGGCCGGCCAGGTGCCGACCGTGCAGCCCGAGCTGTCGGGCGATTTCGGCACGCTGATGACCTGGGCCGACGAGGTCCGCCGCCTCAAGGTCCGCGCCAATGCCGAGACGCCGCTCGATTGCCGCACCGCGCGCGAGTTCGGCGCCGAGGGCGTCGGCCTGTGCCGCACCGAGCACATGTTCTTCGAGCAGAGCCGCATCACCGCGGTGCGCCAGATGATCCTCGCCGAGGACGAGGCCGGCCGACGCGCCGCGCTCGAGAAGCTGCTGCCCGAACAGCGCAGCGACTTCCTCGAAATCTTCGAGGTGATGGCGGGGCTGCCGGTGACGATCCGCCTGCTCGATCCGCCGCTCCACGAATTCCTGCCGCACGAAGAGGCGGAGTTCGCCGAAGTCGCCACGGCAGCGGGGGTGGACGTGGATACGCTCAAGCGTCGGGCGGCCGAGCTGCACGAGTTCAACCCGATGCTCGGCCATCGCGGCTGCCGCCTCGGCGTGACCTATCCCGAAATCTACGAGATGCAGGCGCGCGCGATCTTCGAGGCGGCGATTGCCGTGGCCGAGAGGTCGGGTGCGGCGCCGGTGCCGGAAGTCATGATCCCGCTCGTTGCCACCAAGCGCGAGCTGGAGCTGATGAAGGCGGTGGTCGACAAGGCGGCGCAAGCGGTGTTCGCCGAAAAGGGCCGCACGCTCGACTATCTGGTCGGCACGATGATCGAGCTGCCGCGCGCAGCACTCATGGCGGGCGAGATCGCCGAGGTCGGCGCCTTCTTCTCGTTCGGCACCAACGACCTCACCCAGACCACGCTGGGCGTGAGCCGCGACGATGCCTCGCGCTTCCTGACGACCTATGTCGAGAAGGGCATCTACGCCAAGGATCCGTTCGTGAGCCTCGACGTGGAGGGTGTCGGCCAGCTGATCGCGCTCGCCGCCGAGCGCGGGCGTAAGACGCGGGGCGACATCAAGCTCGGCATCTGCGGCGAACATGGCGGCGATCCGGCGTCGATCGCGTTCTGCGAGAAGACGGGGCTCGATTATGTCTCGGCGTCGCCCTATCGCGTGCCGATCGCGCGGCTTGCGGCAGCGCAGGCGGCAATTCGAGGAAAGTGATGCTGGTAGTGGCGGTAGCGGTAGCGACGGACGATGCGGCGGCACTCAGCCGCGACCTTCTCGCCAGCCCTACCGCCACCGCCGTGCTGGAACGCCGCTGCGGCGGGCCGATCCGGGCGCAAGTGGACCGCACGGCACACAAGGACCCGACGCTCGAGCAGCGGACGCGGCTGGGCGTGGGGCCGGACGAGCGGGTGGTCTATCGCAGCGTCGTGCTCAGTTGCGCGGGCGTGGCCTTGTCGCTCGCCGAGAACTGGTATGTGCCCTCGCGGCTGACCCCGGAGATGAACGCCGCGCTGGAGCAGGGGGATACTCCGTTCGGTGCGGTGATCCGGCCGCTCCACCCGCACCGTAAGCCGCTGGAGCAGGTGCTGACGGGCGTTGCGCCATACGTGCTCCGCCACCGTGCGCTGGTGCTGGATGGCGAGGGCCGGGCGCTGGCGGAAGTGGTGGAGAATTACACGACGGCGGTGCTTCGGTAAGCGCTTCCGCCCGCAAGCCCCACCCCTTCAGGGGAGGGGTTGGGGTGGGGCAGTGTCTCGCAGACCAGCTTCTGTTTCAATATCTCCGATCCAACGCCTTTCACGGTGGGGGCGGGACCCTTCTGCGTCCCCGGCACTCGGCTTCTCCGTCAGGCCCCACCCCCAACCCCTCCCCTGAAGGGGAGGGGCTTTTTTCGCTTATCCGCCCCCCAAACGAGAAACGCCCCCCTTCCGCGTGGGAAGAGGGGCGCTTCCGGGGATAGCCCGGTGTCGGTCGATCAGAACTTGGTCGTGGCCGACAGGTAGAAGGTGCGACCGGTGCGGCTGGCCATCTGGAAGGTGTCCGCGGTGGTCTGATAGGCGTCTTCGTGGGTGTTGTTCAGGTTGATGATGCCGCCGGTGAAGCTCAGCCACTTGTTGGGCGTGAAGCCCAGCGCCAGGTCCATCTGGGTGCGCGAGCGCACCGTGTGGATCTCGCCGCCGTTGACGAAGAAGCTGCTGGCGGCGTCCTGCTTGTACGAGCTGCGGTGGTTGACCGAGAAGCGCACGCTGAACATCTCGTTTTCCCAATAGGGCGTGATGTTGGCGGTGAACTTCGACAGGTCGCGCAGGTTGAAGCCGGTGCCCAGCGCGCTCGAATTGGTGTCGACCAGCGTCACGTTGCCGGTGGCGCCGAAGCCCTTGACCGGCAGGAAGCCATCGAAATTCTCAGTCGCCGAGAATTCGACGCCCTTGATGTGGATGGTGCGGTTGTCGTTCAGCACGCGGCTGAAGCTGTAGTCGCTCTTCAGGTCCGCCGACTGGCAGTCGGTGGTCACGCCGTTCAGCGCCACGCCGTTGTACGAGGTGGGGCAGTAGAACTGGGTGAAGGTGCCGTTCTTCACCGCCTTGTAGAAGCCGGCGACGCTGATCGAGTTGCCGCGGCCATGGTAGAATTCCAGGCTGAGGTCGAGCTGGTTCGCGGTCAGCGGCTTGAGGCGCGATTCACCTGCCGAAACGCTGGTGAAGGGGCGCTTCTGCTGCGAAATGCCGGTGCTGATGGTGTCGGCCATCTGCGTCTGGCTGTTGAGCAGCGGGCGCACCAGCACCTTGGCCGCGGCGAAGCGGGCGACCAGCTTCGGCGTCAGGTCGAGGGCGAAGCTCGCGCTCGGCAGGACGTTGCCATAATCCTGGATGATGTGCTGCTGGCCGAGCAGCGCGGCGTCGCTGCCGGTGCCGTCGGTCAGGCTGGCGGTGACGTTCTGGTGGGTGTGCTCGTAGCGCACGCCCAGGTTGCCGCGCAGCGCCATGCCGCCGACCGTGGTGTCGACATTGGCCATGGCATAGACGGCGGGCACGTAGCGATCGACGCGATAGGTGCTGGGCCAATCGGGCACGTCCGGCACGGTGATGCCCTTCGAGGCGAGCACGCGCTGCCATTCGTCGGCATTGGTCGACAGGAACGAATGCGGGATCGACATCGCGCCGTCGAGGAAGTTGGTGACCAGCTGGCCCGTCGTGCCGAGGTTCGGGATCCAGGCATATTCGGGGTACTTCACCGTATCGGTCACATCGCCATCGCGGTCATGGCGATAGGCGTTGGTGGCGAAGCTCTCGTGGTGATACTTGGCGCCGATCACCAGCGACTGGATACCGTGCCAGCCGAGGTCCTTGGTGACGTCGAACTGTGCGGCCTTGTCCTTGGCGGTCTGGATGTGCGTGGCACCATCGACGAACGCGAACCAGGTGCGGTTGGCGGTGTTCCACAGCGAGCCGTCGGTCAGGCTCTGGGTGGTCCACTTGATGTTGCTCGGGTTCGAGATGTCGAGCGTGCCGCCCTGCGCGAAGTTGACTTCGTCGATCGACGCCCATTCGTACAGCGCCGCGTCGCCCTTGGTGTAGTGGGCGACGGCGTGCACCTTCCAGGTGTCGCCCGGCTGCCAGTTGATCGTGCCGGTATAGGCCTGGGTCTTCAGGTTGCGCAGTTCGGGCTGGGTATTGTTGTCGACGTTGAAGTTGCTGATGGTGATGTTGTTGGCGATGCCATTGGCCTTGCCATTCACCTTCACCGCGCTCGACGCCCAGCGGCCGAACACGTACTGGCGGGTGGTGTAGCGGGTGTGGTCGCGCGAATATTCGCCCTGCAGCAGCGCTTCGAAATTGTCGCTCGGCTTCCACTGGAGCGCGCCGCTGGCCATCAGCTGCTCGGTATCGCGATCGATGCGGCGGAACCGGAAATTGCCCGGCACACGCACGTCGGGATCGATCACGCCGGCATTGTACCAGTTCTTGATGAAGACGTAATCGCCGCGGTCCTTCAGCTTCTGGTAGCTGACGTTCGCCATCACGCCCAGCGTGCCGCCGGCGAAGGTGTCGATGTACGCGCCGCTGACCTTGGGCGTCCACTCCTTGCCGCGATATTCCGAGTTGTAGCCCTTCACGCCGACGATGAAGCGCGGGCCCTTATAGGCGAGCGGCTTCACGGTATCGATGTTGACGGTGCCCGAAAGGCCACCGGTGTCCATGTCCGCGGTCGGCGACTTCACCACCTGGATCGCGCTGGCGAGATCGGTCTGGATGATGTCGTAGCGGAAGCCGTCCTTG
The DNA here is from genome assembly GCF_002091475.1 of Sphingomonas azotifigens NBRC 15497. GTDB lineage: Bacteria > Pseudomonadota > Alphaproteobacteria > Sphingomonadales > Sphingomonadaceae > Sphingomonas > Sphingomonas azotifigens. The sequence goes on along the minus strand of NZ_BCTR01000024.1, from coordinate 48,935 downwards.
AAGTCGGCGCTGGCGAAGGTCTGGCCGTTGATGGTGGTACGGGCGTACTGTGCGCCAAGGCCACGGATGCTGATCGTCGACCCGCGGCCGTTGATGTTCGACATCTGGACGCCGGGGATCCGCTGGATCGCTTCGGTGATGTTCTGCGCCGGGAACTTGCCGATATCCTCGGCCGAGATGCCGTCGGTGATACGGATGTCCTTGCGCTTCGCGTCGAGCGCGGAGGCGAGGCTGGAGCGGAAGCCGGTAACGACGATCTCGCCGCCGGAATCGTCCTGACCCTGCGCGGCCGGGGCGTCGCTCGTCTGGGCGAGCGCCGGGTCACCCAGCGCGATGGCGGCAATACAGCCTGCCGAGAGCAGTACCAACTTGGTACCGGTAACAGCGCTACGCGCCTTGCATGTCGTGTGACTCAGCATCAAACCACCCCTCATCAAAAATGGCGAACCCTGCTGCGGTGCTCTATTTTCTGTCCCGAGCTTGCTACCCGTGGTCCGACAAATCTCCGGGAGGCCTGACCAATTGTCAAGCCACTCAGGGACAAATACATGACCTATTCAAGACGTGGCTGTGAATGGTATCGCCGTGCGCTATCTGCAGCTGGTGCAACAGCGGTGGGGCCTGCTCGATGCCTGATGGCCAAAAGCGGTTTCAAGCAGCGGAAAAGCAGCGGAAAGTTCCGGGCGGTTTCCGGGCCATACGATGTGGGCGGATGGCGGGCGGCGCACCAACGAAATCGCCCGAGCGTGGCGCCCGGGCGACAGTCAACTAAAATATCGCAACTAGTTTGGCGACGTCACGCCAAATGGTCGAAGCGTCGCAGATGCTCGTCCGTCCGCCCGGCCCGCAGCAGTGCCGCCTGTTCGCGCCAGTGTTCGCCGACGATCGTGCCGCGGGGAAGCCCGAGTCGCTCCTCCAGCGCCAGCTCGTCCTCCGGGCGCAGGTCCTCGATGTCTCGGAAGTGCTGGATACCGAGTTCGTTGAGCTGGCGCTCGCGATGTTCGTCGATACCGTGAATCCGCGCGAGCACATCGGTGCCGCCATAGAACCAGCTGCGGATCGCCGAGTCGCGGCGGGGCGCCGGATCGCTCGCGGGGAGGGCGCGCATCTCGGTCTGCCGACGTTCGAGCTGCGCATTCGCCGTCTCCAGCTCGCGGATCTGCGCGTTGGCCGCCGTCAGTTCGTTGCGGGCCGCGGCATGCGCATCGCGCTCTGCCTCGTAACGCTCGCGCCAGCGCCGCCCGCCCGCGCTGGTCGCCATGCCAAGCAGCCAGCCCGCGACGAGCGCGAGCGCAAGGCCGATGAACTGCAGCGGGGTAGTATAGGGTAAGTCGCTCATCGATAAGGCTCCTGGCGTCCCGCCAAGAACCGGTCAGGCCGCATGAGGTTCCGGTCGGATCAATGCATCAGGGCATCGTTGATCGAGCAGGCGGCCGGTCCGAGAATGACGATGAACAGGACCGGCAGGATGAACAGGATCAGCGGGGCGGTCATGATTGCCGGCAGCCGGGCGGCCTTTTCTTCGGCGCGCATCATGCGTTCGTTGCGAAACTCTGCAGCCAGCACGCGCAGCGCGGAGGCGAGCGGCGTGCCGTACTTCTCGGTCTGGATCATCGTCGTCACGACACCGCGGATCGCCTCAAGATCGATCCGCACCGCGAGATTCTCAAAGGCAGTGCGGCGATCGGTGAGAAAGCCGAGCTCGACCGCGGTCAGCGAGAATTCCTCACCGAGTTCCGGATAGGCACGGCTCAGCTCGCGCGCGACGCGGCCGAAGGCTGCGTCGACGGTGAGACCCGCCTCGGCGCAGATCACCAGCAGGTCCAGTGCGTCGGGCAGGCCCTTGCGGATGGCGTGGCTGCGCTTCTGGATGCGGTTCTTCAGGTAGAGGTCGGGTGTCTTGTAGGCGAGGATCAGCGTGCCGGCGACCAGGCCATAGGCCTTGAGCGGCGACCAGGTGGCGAATTGCTGCGTGCCGTAGACGAGGTACAGCATCGGCCCGCCGATCACGATCGGCAGCACCAGCCGCCCGAAGATCACGCCCACCGCCCATTCGCGGCGGCGGATGCCGGCCTGGAGCAGCTTGCGCTGGGCGACCTTGAGCTGTTCGTCCTGCAGCACCTTGAGGCCGGTGAGCAGGCTGCGGATGCGGTCGGTCGTCTCGCTGCGCTGGACCAGCTTGGCGCGGCGCTTCACCTGCGCGGCGGCGATCCCGGCCTTCAGCTGCTCGCGCCGTTCGTTGAGCGCCTTCACCCGCCGCGCCATCGGATTGCGCACGGTGGTCGCGGCGTAGATGGCGACGAGCACCGAAAAGGCGGCGACGCCCGACAGGATCGTCGCGACCCAGGTGACATCGATGCCGAGCAGGGTGGGGCCGGTGGGGTCCATCGCCGTCAGATCTCGAAATTGACCATCTTGGCCATGATGAAGGCGCCGATCGCCATCCAGACCAGCCCGCCGCCGCCGGCGACGATCAGCCGCGGATCGGTGAAGAAGTGCATCATGTAGTTGTTGTTGATGAACCACACGAGCCCGAAGACGACGAACGGCAGCGCGCCGACGATCAGCGCCGAGGCCTTGCTCTCCGATGACATCGCCTTGATCTTCAGCTTCATCTGCGCGCGTTTGCGCAGCACGTCGGAAAGGTTGTTCAGCGTCTCGGCGAGGTTGCCGCCGGTTTCGCGCTGGATCGCGATGGTGATGGTGAAGAACTGGAATTCGGGCGTGCCGAGCCGATCCGCAGTTTCCTGGAGCGCGGCATCGAGCGTGCGGCCGATCTTCATCTTGTCGCTGATCGCGCGGAATTCCTCGCCGACCGGCCCGTCCACTTCCTGCCCCACCACGCCCATCGTCTCGGTGATCGGCAGGCCGGAGCGCAGGCCGCGCACCAGCAGGTCGATCGCGTCGGGGAAGGCGGCGGTGAACTTGGCGATCCGCCGGCCGATGAAGAAGCCGACGACGAAGTGCGGCAGCCCGACGCCGACGAAGATACCGAACAGCAGCGCGAGCAGCAGCGGCGCACCCTTGAGCAGCAACAGGCTCATGGTGGCGAGCGTGAGCAACAGAGTGGCGAGGCCGTACTGGCCCAGCGTCCAGCTCTTGCCGGTCATCGCCAGCCGGCGCTCGAGCTGTTCCTGGTTCGGCAGCAGCCGCGCCAGCGTCAGGTCGAAGCCGGAGGCCTGGGCGGTCGAGATGCGGCGAAGCTGCGCCTCCATCGCGTTCGTACCGCTGGCGCTCACCATGTGCCGGTCGCGCAGCGAGGTCAGCCGCCGGGCGCTGGCGCGCTGCGCCGACGGACCGGACAGCGCCAGCACCAGCAGCACCAGCACCGCCGCCGCGGCGATCACGAGCATCAGGAGCGGCATCAGCGCCATCGGCCGGCTATTTCTTCTTGCTCGCCATCAGCGCCTTCAGGTCGCCCAGCTTGCTGAGCAGCGACCCGCCCTTGGCGGCGACCTGCGGCTCGCTGCCTTCGCCGGCATCGGTGGTGTCGAGGATGCGGCGGACGAGTTCGGCAAGCGGCGCGATCCCGCGATGGTTGCGGCCCACCTCGGCGATCGGCTTGCCCAGCTTGGCGGCCTGGCTGGCGATCTTGGGCTCGAACGGCAGCACCATGTCGATGCTGCGCTCGATCGAGCCTTCAAAGTCCTTGCGGCTGATTTCGAGGAGGGCCGGCTGGGGAACCTTGTTGGCGACGATGCACAGCTGCGTCTGCGGCGCATTCGACTTGAACCAGCTGAGGATGCGGATCGTGTCGCGCGCGGCGGCAAGGGTGAACTCGGTGACCAGCACTGCCACCTGCACATCGGCGATCAGGTGCGGATGCTGGACCAGCATCTGGCGCGGCAGATCGGTGACGGTGCATTCGAAGGCGCCGCGCATCTCCTCCTGCAGCTGGTAGAAGGCGGCGCCGTCGCCGAGCAGCGGTGCGTTGATCGGCGCTTCGGCGGACAGGACGGCTAGCCGCTCGGACGCGCGGACCATCGCCCGCTCGATGAACAGCCCGTCGATGCGGCTCGGATTCTCGATCGCGTCGGTCAGACCGCGGCCGGGCTCGAGGTCCAGCGCCAGCGCGCCGGTGCCGAAATGCACGTCGAGGTCGAGCAGCGCGGTGGTGCGTGCCTGGCGCTCGCTCATCAGCCAGGCAAGCGAGGTCGCGATGCTGGTCGCGCCGCAACCGCCGCGGGTGCCGATCACGGCGACCGCGCAGTGCGGGCGGGCCAGTCCGGCGTCGCTCGACTTGGGCGCGGCGAGCGCGCTCTGCGCCTGAAGGAACGCGTCGCGCAGCATGTCCGGGTGGATCGGCTTGAGCAGATAATCGTGGATGCCGCTGGCGACGAGGTCGCGGTAGAGCCGCACGTCGTTCACCGCGCCGGCGGTGAGCACGATGGTGCCCGGCTCGCACACTTCGGCGAGCGCGTTGATGTCGTTCAGCGGGTCGCTCGATTCGGACAGGTCGACGAACAGGATGTTCGGGCTGGCCGAGACGGCGAGCGTCTGCACCGCGTTGCGCAGCCCGCCCTTGTTGACCTTTTCCGGCGACCAGCCGAGCTCGACCGCGATCGGGCGCATCAGCTCTGCCGTTGCCTCGTCGCAGACAAAGGCGGTGAACGGCTCGCGGCTCGCGGCGCGCGCGGGGTTGAAGGGCATGTTCACTTCGGGCTGCTCCCGGCCGAGTCGCCCTTCACCGTCGCACCGCCGGCACCCGAGGGGACGGCGGCGCGATAGGCGCCGATGGCCTTGCTCATGGTCAGCGGATCGGCGGTGGGGGAGCCCGGCGCGCCGCGCACCAGATCGGCCGGATCGGCGACCATCGCGGCAAGGTTGGATGCGGTGGCGCAGCCGAAATTGGAGCTGGTGCTGGCGTCCGCGGTCATCGTCGTCGGGTGCGAATAATCGGGGCATCCTGGCACGCTCGCCGTGGTGCGGGTGAGCACGATGCGGACGGTGCCGGCGCCATCGGGACGGCCGGTGGCCGGCGCGCGATCGGCCAGCAGCAGCCCGTAGCGGCCGGCGGCGGCGGCCACCTCGGCGCGCCCGGTGCTGCCGTCGCCGCCGTCGTCGATCGACAGGCGGTCGCCATAGCGCAGGTTTATCGCCGCCATCCATTCGGTCAGTCGCCGATCCTCGCCGGGGGCGAGGCGGCCGCTATCGGCCTGGAGGTCGAGCGTCAGGTCCTGGCGGGCGACCACCGGCTGGTGCACCGAATCCAGGCTGCCATTATAGCCGGCGCAGCCCGCCAGCAGCAGGCTGGGGGCGAGAAGGGCGAAGGCGGGGCGCGGGAACAAGGCGGTTCTCCTCGGGGAGCGCATCACAGGCCGAAGCCCGGCGTGGCGGCGGCGTTCTTCGACTTGCGGCCGGGGCTGGGCGGCGCGACCGGCGCGGGCACCAGCGCATCCGTCGCCGGCGCGGCGCTGGACGGGGCCATCTGCGGCATCGGGCGTTCGCTACCGCTCTTGCCCCCGGCCAGTTCGCCGAGGAACAGGCGGTTGAAGTCGTTCGGCGCCTTGTAGCCGTCGGTCGGCAGGCGGATCTGGTTCGCGTTGACCGGGCGGACCAGATAGGGGGTGATCACGATCACCAGCTCGGTCTCGTTGCGCTGGAAGCCGTTCGAGCGGAACAGCGCGCCGAGGATCGGCATGTCGCCCAGGCCCGGCGTCTTGGTGATCGAGTTGTTGTGGCTGTTCTGCAGCAGCCCGCCGATCACCATGCTCTCGCCCGATCCCATTTCCACCGTGGTCTCGCTGCGGCGGGTGGTGAGCGCAGGGATGGTGGTATTGGCCAGTGTCACCGCGCCCGAGGACGAGAGCTGCGACACTTCCGGCCGAACGTGCAGTGAGATGCGCCCGTCTGCCAGCACGGTGGGCGTGAAGGCGAGGCTGACGCCATATTGCTTGTACTCGACCGTCGTCGTGCCGAGCGCCTGCGCGATCGGGATGGGGATCTCGCCGCCCGCCAGGAAGTTCGCGGTCTCGCCCGACAGTGCGGTGAGGCTGGGCGAGGCGAGGGTGGAAACCTGGCCGATCGTCTCGCCGAAATCGAGGCTGGCGAGCAGATCGGTACCGAGGAAATGGCCCGCCGCGCCGACCAGCGTGTTGCCCGCGCTCGGATTGGGGAAGGTGAACACCTTGCCGCCCTTCACCGCCCCGCTTGCCGGGTCCTGCGTGTCGCCGGTCCAGGTGGTGATCGATCCCTGCTTGCCCTGGCTGATCCCGAACAGGAAGCTGCCATGGTCGCGATTGGTGAGATTGACGTTGAGGTTCTTGACGAAGCTGCGGCTCACCTCGGCGAAGCGGACCTGCAGCTGCACCTGCAGCGGCGTGGCGGTGCGCAGCCGGTTGACCACGCCGATCTTGAGCGCGGCGTTGGTATCGTCGACCTTCACGCCGGGGTTTAGCAGGCTGGTGACCAGCCGCTGCGCCTGCTCGCTGTCCTGCGGCGAGCGGACCGTGCCGTTGAGCACGGCGATCTGGCCGACGGTGGTGACGGTGATGTCCGAATCCGGCATCGCCGCCTTCATCATCGCATCGATGCTGCTGATGTTCTGGCTGACGCGGATATTGGCCGAATAGACCACTGCGCCGGCGGCATTGGTGGCGAACACCGTCGCTTCGCCGAACGCCTTGCCATAGAGGTGGATCTGGCGGCTGCTCGCGACATAGACGTCGGCGACGCCGGGGTTCGACGTCCAGACATTGGCGGCGGCGGCGGGAAGCGTGACGAGCTCGCCTTCGCCGATCGACAGCAGCACGTCGCGGGCCGGGCGCTGGCTGCCGGCGGGCAGCTGCGCCATGCGAGCGACGGGCCGGGCGGGCTTGGCGGCGCGGTTCTGGGCGAAGGCCGACTGGGCGGCGAGCAGGGCAGCGACGGCCGCCGCGCCGAGAGGCAGGGTGCGGTGCATGTTCAGTTCTTCCCCCCCACGGGTACCAGGCTGGCATCGCTGCCGCGGACGACACGCACGACCGGGCCGGTCGACGGGGCCGCGCCCGGATAGCTGGTCGCGACGGGCGGCGGTGCCGCGCCTTCGGACTTGGCCGGCACGGTGCGGCGCTGGAAGCGCGAGACATCGGCGCCGGTGACGAAGCTGTCGCTCGCATCCTGCGGGCGGCTGGCGGCATGGGCGAGGAACGCCTTTTCCTTGGCGGGATCCTCCGGCACGCTCACTGCGCCGCTGGCGATCGCCTCGTCGAGGTCGCTCTGCGTGTCGGCGAGCGAGCGCAGCGACAGCGACAGCGTGCCGACGGTCTGCGCGACCGCGATCTTCTCGGCGATCTTCGGCGTCGCCTCCACGGTGACCGTCGAATAGGCGGTGACGATCGTCTTGCCCTTGTCGTCGATCTGCTTGTCGGTGCGCTGGTCGGTGGCGAGCACGCGCAGGTTGCGCAGCACGGTTTCGGAGGCGCGCAGCGGCGGGCCTTCGCCGTTCACCGTCTGGGTGAGGATCAGGTCGATATGGTCGCCCGGGAAGACGAAGCCGGCGACGGCGCTCTGGGCCGAGACGGGCACCGTCACCGCGCGCATGCCGGGCCCGAGCGCGGCGGCGAGGAAGCCGCGGTCGCCGGGCTTGACCAGCGCGCCCTGCGTCACCGGCTGGCCGGCGGGAACGGCGAAGCGCACCACGGTGCCCTGCAGCTTGGCCGGCTCGCTCTGGCCGCGGACGTAGTAGGCGCCCTGCACCAGGTCCTTCGGCCAGGGGCGGAATTCGAGCGCGGTCGCATCGAGGATGGTGCCGACCGGCAAGGCGCGCTTGGCGACGAGTACTTCGGTGGTGTTGACCGGCGGCGCGGCGGCACCGGCAGCGCCGTTCGCCATCGCGCCCGCGACCGGCGCCGGCGTGCCGATCACCAGGGTGCGCGCGAGAAACGCGGTGATCACGGCGATCACCAACGCTCCGACGAGCAGCAGAAGCCTACGTGCGTCCATGTTGAATCACGCCCTTTAGAGACTCGTTGGCCGACCCGGTTGTGGCGGCGTTAAGCATCATCCAATCCGGTTAAGAATCGGTTCGCTAAGGACAATCAGGGCCGAAAGGGTGATCGCGACGCCGTATGGCACCTCGATCGGGCCGCGCCTGCCGCCCCTGCGAACCTTTTTCTCCAGCAACATCAGTATGGTGAGCGCGCCGCCCAGCAGCGACATCAGCACCAGCATGCGCAGCAGCGGCATCGGCGGCAGCCACAGCGCCAGCGCGCCGATCAGCTTGACGTCGCCGCCGCCCATCATGCCGAGCGCGAAGACGCCGACGAACAGCGCGAAGACCAGCGCCGCACATCCGATCTGGAGGGCGATGTCCGGCCAGAGTCCCATGCCGCTCGCCCACCACCAGAGCGGGGCGGCAAGCGCGAGCGCCGCGGTCTTGGCATTGGCGATGGTACGATAGCGAATATCCTCGATCCCGGCCGCGACCAGGAGCAGCGCGGGCGCGCCGAGCAGCAGTGCCTGGAAGATCGCCCCCATGCGCGAAGGGGTAGACGGGCGGGCTTACGAAACCGTAACCACGCCGCATGGCAGTTTCCCGTACCGTTCGCCGTGAGATCCCCGCAGGCGCACAGGTGGACCAGTGGCAGGCGCCCGACGGCTGGGGGCTCCGTCGCTTCCACTGGCCCGCCGAGGGCGCGGCGCGCGGCAGCCTGTTGTTCCAGACCGGCCGCGGCGACGTGTTCGAGAAATATCTGGAGAGCTTCGCGCACTGGCACGCGCTGGGCTGGACGGTCACCGCGTTCGACTGGCGCGGGCAGGGGGGCTCGGGGCGGCTGACACCCAGGGCGAATTGCGGCCATATCGACGATTTCACGACCTATGTCGCCGACCTGCGTGCCTTCGCCGCGCAATGGACTGCCGAGACCTCCGGCCCCCATGTCGTGCTCGGCCATTCGATGGGCGGGCATCTGGTGCTGCGTGGCCTCATGGAAGGCGCCATCGCGCCCGACGCGGCGGTGCTGGTTGCGCCGATGCTGGGGGTGCGTAGCGCGCTCGGCAAGCTGGCGCCGCCGCTGGCCGGGCTGCTCGCCCGGCTCGGCGATCCACGCCGCCCCGCCTGGAAGGGCAATGAGAAGCCCTATACCACCGAGACCCGCGCCAACCTGCTGACCCATGACCCCGATCGCTATGCCGACGAGCTGTGGTGGCAGGCGCAGGACCGCGCGCTGCTGACCGGCGCGCCGAGCTGGCAATGGCTGGTCGCGGCGTTCCGATCGATGGCGGATCTGGAGAAGGCGCCGCTGGAGCGGGTGCACACCCCGCTGCTGCTGCTCGTCGCCGAGGCGGACGGCTTGGTCGATGCCCGCGCCGCGCTGCGGATCGCGCCGCGCCTGCCCGATGCCGATGTCGTGCGGTTCGGCCCCGAAAGCGCGCACGAGATCCTGCGCGAGGCCGATCCGGTGCGGAACCGCGCGCTCGCCGCAATCGACGCCTTTCTCGATGCGCGGGCGCCGCGCCGGTGAGCGGGTTCGACATCGCCATCGTCGGCGCCGGCATCGCCGGGGCGAGCCTCGCGGCCGAACTGGCGCCGCATGCGCGCGTGCTGCTGCTCGAGGCGGAGGAGCGGCCCGGCTATCACGCCACCGGCCGCTCCGCCGCCTTCTGGTCCGAAACCTATGGCGGGCCGGATATCCAGCCGCTGACCACCGCCTCCGGGCCGATGCTGCGCGATGGCGGCTTCCTCGATCCGCTGGGCGAGCTGCATCTCGCCCGGCGCAGCGACGCGGAGCGTGTCGACGCATTCCTCCGCGCGTTCGAGGGCAGCGGGGTCGCGCTGGAGGTCGTCGATCCCCATGGGATCGTGCCGGGGCTGCGCGACGAGTGGGCGCTCGGCGTGCACGAACCCGGCTGTGCTTATATCGATGTCGCCGCCCTGCATCAGCATTTCCTCGCGCGCGCCAGGGCGGCGGGCGCGGTGATGCACTGCTCGGCGGCGCTGACCGGCGCGGTGCGCGCGGACGGTCACTGGCGGCTGGAGACGCGTGCCGGGAGCTTCGCCGCCGATCTGCTGGTCAACGCCGCCGGCGCCTGGGCGGACGGCGTCGCGGCAATGGCGGGCGCCGCGCCGATCGGCATCCGCGCCTATCGCCGCACCATGGTCCAGCTCCGGACCGATCCCGCACCGCCTTCGGCCTGCCCGCTGGTCAGCGATCTCGCCGGCAGCTTCTACTTCAAGCCCGAGGCCGGCGGTCGCCTCTGGCTGACGCCGCATGACGAGGTCGACAGCCCGCCCTGCGACGCCGCCCCCGAGGAGATCGACGTCGCGACCGCCATCCACCGGTTCGAACAGGTGGTCGACTGGCGGGTGGCGGCGCTCGAGCATCGCTGGGCAGGGCTGCGCAGCTTCGCGCCGGATCGACGGCCGGTCTATGGCTTCGATCCCGCCACGCCGGGCCTGTTCTGGTGCGCTGGGCAGGGCGGCTTCGGCATCCAGACCGCGCCCGCGGCGGCCCGATTGGCCTGCCAGTTGCTGCTGCGGCAGACCGCGGACCTCGATCCCGAACCCTACACCCCGGCGCGGTTCCTTGCCTGATTGGTAAGACCAAAGGCTTTGCGAAAATGCGCGTCGCGCCTATGAGACAAGGGTGATGAAACTCAATCGAAGCAAACTCTACCAGCGCGTCGCCGCATCGATCGCGGACGGCATCGAGGGCGGTCGCTGGGCCGTCGGCACCCGCCTGCCCGGCGAGCGCGATCTCGCCGAGGAATACAAGGTCAGCCGGCCGACGATCCGCGAGGCGATGATCGCGCTGGAGATGAAGGGCTGGATCGAGGCGCGGCACGGATCGGGCCTGTACGTCACCCACCGCGACAGCTCGGGCGGGTTGCGCGAGGACGCGCTGAACCTCGACATCGGCGCGTTCGACCTGACCGAGGCGCGGATCCTGTTCGAAGGCGAGGCGGCGGCGCTGGCGGCAGTGTCGATCACGCCCGAGCAGCTCGCCGAACTCGACCAGATCGCGCACGAAATGGCCGATCCCGCCACCGGCAATGCGACGCTGTTCGATGCCGATCACCGCTTCCACATCGCCGTCGCCAATGCCACCGGCAATGCGGCGATCCGCAGCGTGGTGGAGTATCTGTGGGACCTGCGCAGCCGCTCGCCGCTGTGCGCGAACATGTTCGATCGTGCACGCCGCAACGGCGTCAATCCGCGCTATGACGAGCACCGCCCGATCCTCGACGCGCTGCACGCGCGCGATCCGCACGGCGCCCGCGCGGCGATGCGGCGGCATCTGCGCGGGGTGGTCGACGATCTGCTCGAGGCGACCGAGCTGGAGCTGATCGAACGCGCCCGCAACGAGCTCGACGCGCGGCGCGACACGCTGGCCAAGCGGCTGGAAATCGGCCCGGCCTGACGCATTCCGCTACGGCAAGTGCGGCTTTCGCGGCGCTGCCCGACTCGGCGGAATTTCCTTGGGCACCGGGTCGCTTGTTCGGCCGCGCTGGTCTATGATGAAGGGGTGAGCAACGCTGCGATTCCCTTCGAATTCCGGGTCGATGTCGAACAGGACGACATCGACTTCATGGGGCATGTGAACAATGCCTCTTACCTGAAATGGGTGCAGGCAGCGGTGGTGAGCCACTGGCAGGCGCTGGCCCCGGTCGAGGCGGTCGCCGAGCACCTCTGGGTCGCGCTCAAGCACGAGATCACCTATCGCCGCCCGGCCTTTCTCGAGGACGATGTCGTTGCGACCGTGCTGCTGGAGAAGGTCCAGGGGGCGCGGGCCTTTTACGAGACGATCATCCGGCGCGGTTCCGAGGTGCTCGCCGAGGTGAAGTCGAGCTGGTGCTGCCTCGATGCCGAGACCAAGCGCCCGGCGCGGCTGGCGAAGGACGTGATCGACCATTTCTTCGTCAAGGCGGCCGATTGACGGAAACATATCAGACGCATAGCGTCTGGCCATGTTGTCCGCGTTCCGCCGCCGCTATCTCGACCTGCTGGGGTCGATCTACATCTACAACGAGCATCGCGGCTATACGAGCATCGATCGGGTGCTCGAAGCGGTGCGGGTGCGGGCGCCCGACGACACCGCGTTGATCGCCGCGATCGAGAAGCACCGCGCGGACGAGCGCAAGCACTACTACATGTTCCGCCGCTGGTTCGAGCTGCAGGGCCGGATGCCGCTCGCAGTGGACCGCACCTGCGGCCATATCGATCGGTTTGTGGAGATCATGTTCCGCCGCACCATCGATGCGCTCGATACCCAGGCGGTGATCGACGACGATGCCCAGTTCGAGAAGCTGTGCCGTGTCATCTCGCTGACCGAACAGCGCGGCTACCGCCAGGTCCATGTCCTGCTCAACCATCCGGCGGTGCTTGGCGACAAGGTGCTGACCCGCATCTTCCGCATCATCGAGCAGGACGAGCCGAGCCACTGGGCGCCCTATGACGGCTGGCTGCGCGCGCACGGCAAGCGCGAACCGCGCTGGTGGGAGCGCGCGGTGGACAGCTTCATCCATTCCGAACTGCTGTTCGTGAAGCTGCCCTTCCTGTTCCTCAACCCGTTCGTGCGGCGGCGCACCGAATGGGCGGACGCGGGAGAGGCGGCGGTGCCGCCGCTCCCGGTCGCGGCCTGATCAGGCGAGGGCCAAGGCCGGTCGGCTGGCTACATGCTCGCGTACGCGGCGCGCCACGCGCACCGCAATCGCCGGGATCACCGCGATGATCAGCCCCACCGTGATCGCGTCGAGTACCAGCATCGGCCAAAGCAAAGCGGGCGGCTGGCCCATCGCATAGCGGTTCAGCAACTGGTGGACGGCGTTGACCGGGATCCGCCCGACAAAGAACAGCGGCAGTGCATAGGCATAGCGCCAGCCGAGCATCCGCGCCGATTGCCATGGCGTGCGCACTTCGCCGTCGGTAGCGGCGGATACCACCCAGAGCATCAGCAGCGGCTCGATCGCAATCTGCGCCAGGGCAACCACGGCCCGCGCTTCGTCGACCCGGTCGGGGGCCCACCGGCCCGCATAGAAGATCAGCGCGAAGGCGATCAGTGCATAGGCCAGGTACGGCAGGTAGCGCAGCGCCGCCGTGCCGATCGGCGCATTCACCCTGCCGGCGAGCTGGCGGAGGACGAAGAAACCGCCGACATAGACCGACAGCATCTTGATCCAGCCCAGCAGCATGCGACCGCCATCCTCCTGCACCGCCCGCGCGGCGTCGACGCTGGTGAAGAAGCCGATCCGCACCTCGACGACGTGCTGTGCCAGTTCCCACGCGATCAGCACGCCGAACAGCCAGGGCAGGGCGCGGATCGCGCGGACACCATCGACATGTGCACCGATCAGGTCGATGCCGAACCGCTTCAGCCAGGTCATTCTGCGCTCTCCTCGCGTTCATAGATCAGGATGTCTCCGGGCTGGCAGTCGAGCGCCGCGCAGATCGCCTCGAGGGTCGAGAAGCGGACGGCCTTGGCCTTGCCGGTCTTGAGGATCGACAGATTGGCGAGCGTGATGCCCACCGCGTCGGCCAGCTCGGTCAGCGTCATGCGGCGCTGGTAGAGCATCTCGTCCAGGGTGACGCGCAGCGGCATCAGACGGTCGCCTCCACCTCGTCCTGCATCGCCGCGCCCTGGCGGAACACCCGCGCAAGGACGAGCAGCAGCACGACGGCGAGCCAGCCGCCGATGCCGGGGCTCCAGCCGAAATAGCGACCGGTGGCGGCGCTCATCCGGATGGCGAGCACACCATAGGCAAGATCGAGCAGCTGGAACGCCAGCAGCGCCCAGGCCATGGTTCGCAGCCGATCGGCATTGGCGAGGGTGAACGGGCGGCCGGTGGCGACACTGTCTACCATCGCGGTAAGCCGGGTGAGGATCATGTGCGCTGCCACCACCGAGACAAGGCCGATACCGAGCGTGGCAGCCCCGGCACGGACCATCATCGCAGCATGGCTGCCGAACTTCGCGAAGGTCGGCGCCACGGTGGCAGGGGCTGCGAACAGCAAGACCAAAAGCGCGCCGAAGCCGGCTGCCAAGGCCCAGTTGAGCAGGTTCATGCCGATCAGCAGTATCCGCACCATGCGCAGCACGCGACGTCCCCTTTCTCGAAAATCGATGCGATGCGTATCGAACGTCGATGATTCGCATATCGAATATCAATATGTCCCTCGTTCGGCAAGGGAAAGGCTTGCGCGATTACGCAGGCGCGCGCATCTGCGCGGCAGTTTTCCGTTGCGAGTACCCGCATGGCTGCCCTTCGACGCTGGATTGATCCCTATCTGTTGATGCTGCTCGGCACGGTGGGGCTCGCCGCGCTGTTTCCCGCGCGCGGCATGTGGGCGAATATCTCCGACGAGGCGGTGACGATCGCCGTAGCGCTGCTGTTCTTCCTCTATGGCGCGCGGCTGGCACCCTCGGCGATCTGGGCAGGCCTCACCAACTGGCGACTGCAGCTGACGGTGTTCCTGAGCACCTTCCTGTTTTTCCCGCTGCTCGGCCTTGGCGCCTATGCGCTCGCCGGGCAGGTGCTGCCGGGGGGCATCGCGCTCGGCATTCTGTTCCTCTGCCTGCTGCCGTCGACCGTGCAGTCCTCGATCGCCTTCACGTCGATTGCGCGGGGCAACGTGCCGGCGGCGCTGTGCAGCGCGTCGCTTTCCAACCTGATCGGGGTGATCATCACGCCGTTGCTGGTGGCGCTGCTGCTGCCCCATGGCAGCGGGGCGGGGTTCTCGCTTGCGCAGCTCGAATCGATCGCGATGCAGATCCTGTTGCCGTTCGCGGCGGGGCAGGCGGCGCGGCCGCTGATCGGCGGCTTCATCCTCAAGCACAAGCTGCTGACCATGGTGGTCGACCGCGGATCGATCCTGCTTGTCGTCTACGCCGCGTTCAGCGAGGGCATGGTCGCAGGCGTATGGAGCCGCGTTTCGCTGTTCGATCTGGCGCTGGTGCTGGCGTTCAACGCGGTGCTGCTCGGCATCGTGATCGTCGTGACGATGTTCGGCAGCCGCAAGCTGGGCTTCTCGACCGAGGACGAGATCGCCATCGTCTTCTGCGGGTCGAAGAAGAGCATGGCCAGCGGCATCCCGATGGCGACGATCCTGTTTCCCGGCGGCGCGGTCAGCCTGATCGTGCTGCCGCTGATGATCTTCCACCAGCTCCAATTGTTCGTCTGCGCGGTGCTGGCGCGCAAATACGGAAGCCGCGCCTGATGCGGGTGCTGCTCACCGGATCGTCGGGCTGGCTGGGGCGCTTCCTGGCGCCGATGCTGCGGGGGGCGGGGCACGCGGTCATAGGGCTCGACGTCGCGCCCGGCGCGGACACCGATGTGCTCGGCTCGGTCGCCGATCGCGGGCTGGTCGAGCAGGTCTTCGCTGAGCACGGGATCGAAGCGGTGATCCATGCCGGCGGGCTGCACAAGCCGGACATCGTGCGGTACCCGGCGCAGGCCTTCGTCGACGTCAACGTCACCGGCACGCTCAACCTGCTCGAATGCGCCAAGGCGGCGGGGCATGACCGGTTCGTCTTCACCTCCACCACTTCGCTGATGATCAGCCAGGCGATCCGCGACGAGGCCGGGGACTCGGCGGTATGGCTCGACGAGACGAGCGGGCCGATCGAGCCGCGCAACATCTATGGCGTCACCAAGCTCGCCGCCGAGGGGCTGTGCCGGATCGCGTGGCTGGAGCAGGGGCTGGCGACGATCGTGCTGCGCACCAGTCGCTTCTTCCCCGAGGACGACGATACCCACGCCACACCCTCGGGCGAAAACCTGAAGGCCAATGAGCTGCTCCATCGCCGGCTGACGGTGGAGGATGCCGCGCGGGCGCATCTGGTGGCGCTGGAGCGGGCACCGGCGATAGGCCATGGCGTGTTCGTGATCTCGGCGCCGACGCCGTTTGCGCGGGCCGACTGCGGCGAACTCAAGCGCGATGCGGCGGCGGTCATTGCCCGCACCTTCCCCGAGGCGCCCGCCCTCTACGCCGCGCGCGGATGGACGCTGCCGACGAGCATCGGCCGGATCTATGATTCGGCACTGGCCGAGCAGTTGCTCGGATTCCGCTGCGAGACGGACTTTGCGGCGCTGCTGGCGGCGCTGCGCGACGGCGGCGCGCTGCCCGTTGCGCACGACCCGGCCTATGTTTCGCCCAAGGAGGCGGCGGGCTGATCGGTCGCGAAGATCGTGCCCGGCTGGCCTGAGTTGCTGGCCGCTACCCGCCGCGGCAAACCAATATACACGGACTATTGACTTCATCCCGAGTCAACAATAGCGTGGCGATGTTAACGTGAACATCGCTCGAAGGCGGTGTGTTCGTGGTGCGCAATAGCGTGCTGCGGGCATGTCATTCGTGCGGTCGCTACGAAGAATCACGACGTTGGACTGGAGGGGAGCCGAACGGCGATCGCGGTGCATCTGCTGCACTGCGACGGGAATGGGTGCGACCTGACGTCGTCGGCATGTCCGGCGCGGCCTCGCCACGCATTCGCCGCTGCCTCCCCGCCGGTCCGCGAAGAACCGGAATGCCGGAAAAGGGAGGTTGAGGATGTTCGAACACGCAACGGATCGCCGCCGCGCCTTGATGCGCTCCACATCGCTTCGGCTGGTCGTCGCGGGGCTCGGCCTCGTTCCGTTGCCGGCGCTGGCGCAAAGCGAGACGCCGCCACCTGCCCAGGCCGGCGACACGGTGCCGGAGGGCCGGCAGGGCGTTTCGGACGCACAGGCGAGCGAGATCATCGTCACCGGATCGCGCATCGCGGTCAGCGGCTTCACCGCGCCGACGCCGACCACGGTGCTCGGCGACGAGCAGATCGCCGCCAATGCCCAGCCCAATGTGTTCACCACGATCGCCCAGTTGCCGTCGTTGCAGGGCTCGTCGGGCACCCAGGTCAACACCTTCAGCACCTCGAGCGGCCAGCAGGGGCTCAGTTCCTTCTCGCTGCGCGGGCTCGGCACGATCCGCACGCTGACGCTGCTCGACAACCAGCGGGTGGTCGGCGCCAATGTCACCGGCGTGCCCGATGTCAGCCTGTTCCCGCAGCTGCTGGTGAAGCGGGTGGACATCGTCAACGGCGGCGCCTCGGCCTCCTATGGCTCGGATGCGGTGGGCGGCGTGGTGAACTTCATCACCGATACGCGCTTCAAGGGCATCCGCGGCAACATCCAGGGCGGAATCACCACCTATGGCGACGATGCCACCGGTCTGGTCCAGCTCGCGGCCGGCACCAGCGCGCTGGGCGACCGGCTGCACCTCGTCGGCAGCGCCGAATATGACAAGGAAGAGGGGATCGGCGGCGGCGCGTTCGGCACCAAGCTCGCCAATGGCCGCAACTGGTTCACCCAGCGCTCGCTGATCGACCGCGGCGTGCTCAACGACGGGTCGCCGCAATATGTCGTGCGCGACTGGGCCCAGTCGATCACCTTCACCAAATACGGCCTGATCACCGCCGGCCCGCTGCAGGGCATCGCCTTCGACCAGAGCGGCCAGCCCTTCCAGTTCCAGTATGGCTCGAACGGCGTGCCGGCGCGCGACAAGGCGGGTACGGTCCTCGGCTGCTTTGCCGGCTTCTGCCAGGGCGGCGATCTTTCGGGCAATATCGATGCAGGCCGCTCGCTCAAATCGGCGATCCAGCGGGTCAACGGCTATGGCCGTGCGGGCTTCGACATCGCGCCGAACAACGAGATCTATTTCAGCGTCAATATCGGCCAGGTGAAGACCAACAACCAGCCGGTCAACGGCCAGAACCGGCCGGGCCTGACGCTGCAATGCGCCAACCCCTATGTGCCGGCGCTGGTCCAGCAGGCCTGTGCCACCGCGGGCATCACCAGCTTCCAGTACGGCACCAGCAACGCCGCGCTGGGCAATACCCGCGTCTATACCGATCGCCGCCAATATCGCTTCGTGCTCGGCGGCAAGGGCAAGGTGGAGATCGCCGGCACGCCCTGGAGCTACGACATCTATGGCGAGCACGGCACCAACTATACCGATATCGACGTGCACAACATCATGCTGTCGCGCCGCTTCAACCAGGCGATCGACGCGACGACACTGAACGGCGCGATCGTCTGCCGTGACGCGACCGCGCGGGCCAATGGCTGCCAGCCGCTCAACATCATCGGCGGCAACCCTTCCGCGGCGGCGCTGCGCTACATCATGCCCGAGCGCGGGCCCTATCAGCGCACCCGCCAGACCCAGGACGTGGCGAGCATCAGCATCTCGGGTTCCCCGCTCGACCTGTGGGCGGGGCCGCTGGCGATCGCGTTCGGCGGCGAGTATCGCCACGAATATTACAAGGTCCGCGCCGATCCCTATGGCGCCGGCTTCGCGGCAACCGCGCCGGGCGGCGACTATCCGGACGATCCGGTGCTGCTCACCACCGGCAACAACTGGTATGCCGGCAACTACAAGAACGGCACCGGCGCCTATAGCGTCAAGGAAGCGTTCTTCGAGGCGAACCTGCCGCTGCTCAATTCGGAGAAACTGGGCCATGCCAATCTGAACGGCGCGGCGCGGGTGACCGACTATACCACCTCGGGCACGGTCTGGGCCTGGAAGATCGGCGCCACCTGGGATCTGCCGATCGACGGCTTCCGCATCCGCGGCGTCACCTCGCGCGACGTGCGAGCGCCCAACCTGTCCGAGCTGTTCGCCGCCCCCGTGACGACGACGCTGCCCAACTTCTTCGACCCGTTCAACAAGGTGAACGTGCTGGTCATCCAGAACTCGATCGGCAACACCGCATTGAAGCCGGAGATCGCGCGCAACACCACCGCTGGCATCACGCTCGCCAATCCCGGCTGGGCGCGGGGGCTCAACCTCTCGTTCGACTGGTACAAGATCAAGATCGAGGAAGTGATCTCGAGCCTAGCGGCGACCGACATCGTCAATCTCTGCTTCCAGAAGGTGCTGCCGGAGACGTGCAGCGCCTTCAACCTGAGCAACACCGCCGGGCCCAACTTCATCAACGTCCAGGCGTTCAACCTCGCCTCGATCCGCACCGAGGGCTTCGACATCGAGGCGAGCTATCGCTGGGCGCGGCCGCTGGGGCTGCCCGGCAACCTCACGCTGCGCGCGCTGGCGACGCATGTGATCAACAACATTACCGACACCGGCCTGCCGGGTACCATCCCGGTCGACAATGCCGGCAACAATCTGGGCGCGACGCCCAAGTGGAAATGGCTGGCGGTGCAGAGCTGGGATGCCGGCCGCTTCTCGCTGCTGGTGCAGGAGCGCTGGTTCACCGCCGGCACGATCGGCAACCAATATATCGTCTGCCAGAGCAATTGCCCGGCCTCGACCACGCAGCGGCCGACGATCGACAACAACTATATTCCGGGGTCGTTCTACCTCGACGTCGGCGCGACCTTCGACGTGATCAAGGACGTGACGCTGTACGGCAAGATCGACAATCTGCTCGATCGCGATCCGGCGCGCTCGACGATCTTCAACAACCCCGCGCTCTACGACCAGATCGGCCGGGTGTACCGCGCCGGCCTGCGGTTCAAGTTCTGAGCGACGCTGGCGAACCCCGCGCCGCTTTGGCATAGCCCTTCTAGTCCCCTCCCGCTTGCGGCAGGGCTATCGCATTTGGCAAATTTGCTCCGTCATCCCGGCGAAAGCCGGGATCCATTGCCCTCGACGCGGGGGGAAAGAACCGCCATTTCAGCGCGAATGGATCCCGGCTTCCGCCGGGATGACGATTGTTTTGGACGTGCCGTCGTCGCGAGGTTCCAAATGCGATTGCCCTGCCGCTTGCGGGAGGGAGTGTCAGGTCGGCCATGCCCCCGGCCTGGCCTGAACAGCGCGGGGCGCTGTTCACCTGATACTGGGAGGGTGAGTCAGGCGAGCGGGCGATACCTTGACGTGGAAGCAGCGCGGCGCCGCCCTGCTTCTTTGAGCGTTCGCTTGGCTTCTCGCACACGCCCTCCCCCAGCCCCTCCCGCAAGCGGGAGGGGAGATGAGGTGCAAGGGGATGGCGATGCGGATCTGGGTACGACTTGGGTTGGGCGTGGCGGTGCTTGCGGCGCTTGGCTTGGCGCCTCCGAATGGGTGATCCGCCGCAGCCATGCCGTCGGGAAGGAAAACCTCCACGCGCTGCGGCCGGACGAGGTGGATGCCGTGCAGCGGTACTTGCGTGGTGTTGCGGCACATGGCCGCTAACAGGGAGCCCGGCTGTTCCGTCACGTGCGTCGCGTGCCCATGTTCGTTAAAGTTGGCGGTTCGCCAGACTGGGTGGGCATCGACGGCGCGGGGGAATTAAAGGACGGTGGCTGCCTGGATCCAAGCAATAGCGGGCATTCTGACCTTCCTGTCCGCGCTGGCGGCCGCGTGGATCGCCGCGCAGGTCCCGCGATGGTCGGAAGAGCACCGGGCCAAGGCGCGTGCGGCCGAGCAGACCCACGATCTTCAAAGAAGCGTCTTCATCGCGTTGATGAAGGGGCGCGGGGCCATCGTTCATCAGGATACGCTGGACGCCATCAACCTGATCGATGTGGCGTTCCTGGAATCGGAGGCCGTTCGCGCGGCGCGGCGGGCATTCATGGAGTGCGCCGGTGCGGAGCCGTTTTCGCCCGTGCCGCTCGTCGACCGCTTCTACGACATCCTTGTCGCGGTGGTACGGGAGATGGATCTCAGCGATCAGATTACGGTCGACGACATCCAACAAGGCTATTATCCGGTCGGCCTTGGCAAGCTGGAGGGGGCCGCGTTCGCCGATGGCGAAGCCAAGCTCCGGCGCCGCAGACAGCAGTGAAGCTGCTCGATCGGCGGCGGTCGCCGATTGAGGTGCGGCAGAAAATGTCCCCAAAGCTTGCATCTGCGCATGATTCGACTAAAGCGCGCGCATGTCGAGTGAACCGCGCACCCTGTACGAGAAGATCTGGGCCGACCATGTGGTCGAGCGCCGGAACGATGGTACCTGCCTGATCTATATCGATCGGCACCTCGTCCACGAAGTCACCAGCCCGCAGGCCTTTGCCGGCCTCCGCGCGGCCGATCGCAAGGTGCGCCGCCCCGATCTTACCCTCGCGGTGCCCGATCACAACCTGCCGACCACGCCGCGTGTCGATGCCGCCGGCAATCCGCTGCCGATCGCCGATCCGGCCAGCGCCGGCCAGCTCTCGGCACTGCGCGGCAATGTCGCCGAATTCGGCGTGCCCTATATCGATGCGCTCGATGCGCGGCAGGGCATCGTCCATGTCGTCGGACCCGAACAGGGCTTCACGCTGCCCGGCACCACGCTGGTGTGTGGCGACAGCCACACCTCGGCGCATGGCGCGCTCGGCGCGCTGGCCTTCGGCATCGGCACCAGCGAGGTCGAGCATGTGCTCGCCACCCAGACGCTGCTGCTCAAGCAGTCCAAGACGATGGAAGTCCGCGTCGAGGGTACGCTCGGCCACGGGGTCAGCGCCAAGGACGTGGTGCTGGCGATCATCGGCAAGATCGGCGCGGCCGGCGGCACCGGCTATGTCATCGAATTCACCGGCGAGGTGATCCGCAACCTCTCGATCGAGGGGCGGCTCACCATCTCCAACATGTCGATCGAGGGCGGCGCGCGCTCGGGGCTGATCGCGCCGGACGAGAAGACCTTCGCCTATCTCAAGGGCCGCCCGCTGGCGCCGACGGGCGAGGCGTGGGACCGCGCGGTCGCCTATTGGAAGACGCTGCCGACCGACAAGGGCGCGGTCTACGACAAGGTGGTGACGCTGGACGCGGCGGACATCGCGCCGTCGCTCACCTGGGGCACCAGCCCCGAGGACGTGGTGCCGATCACCGGCGTCGTGCCCGATCCGGAGAGCTTCGCCGATCCCTCGAAGCGCGCCGCCGCGCAGCGCTCGCTCGACTATATGGGCCTCACCCCCGGCACCGCGATGCAGGACATTCCGGTCGAGCACATCTTCATCGGATCGTGCACCAACAGCCGCATCGAGGATCTGCGCGCCGCCGCGGCGGTGGTGCAGGGCCGCAAGGTCGCCGACCGCATCCGCCAGGCGCTGATCGTGCCGGGCTCGGGGCTGGTCAAGCGCCAGGCCGAGGAAGAAGGGCTCGACCGGATCTTCCTGGAGGCCGGCTTCCAGTGGCGCGAGCCGGGATGTTCGATGTGCCTGGCGATGAACCCGGACAAGGTGCCCGCCGGCGAACGTTGTGCTTCCACTTCGAATCGCAATTTCGTAGGACGCCAGGGCCCGGGTGCCCGCACGCACCTCGTCTCGCCCGCGATGGCGGCAGCGGCGGCGGTGACCGGGCACCTGACGGACGTTCGCGAGTTGATGGCGAACCACGCGTAACTGATAAGGGGAGAGACGCCGTGAAAAAGGCGCTCGTCGCATTGATTGCCGGAACCATTCTTAGCGGTGTCGCCGCTGCCTATGCGGGTGCCTATCCGCGGCCGGAAACGCCGATCAAGACCATCCCGGCGCTCGAGCGTACTGTCGTCGCACCGCGCTGACGCGGGCGGCCGATTGCCGGAAATTGGGATGGCCGCCGGCCATTCGTTAGGAAAGCTGTGTCCATGCATCTGAACACCGTGTCGGCGGAGCGCCGCTGATGGAGCCGATCCAGCAGGTTTCGGGCCGTGCCTATCCCTGGGGCGCCAAGAACATCGATACGGATATCATCATCCCCGCGCACTGGCTGAAGACCACGACGCGCGAGGGGCTGGGCAAGGGCGCGTTCGAGAGCGTCCGCGCGGAGCCCGGCAACCTGTTCGACGATCCGCGCTATGCCGGCGCGCCGATCCTGGTGGCGGGCGAGAATTTCGGCTGCGGCTCCAGCCGCGAGCATGCCGCCTGGGCGCTGGCCGATCTGGGCATCAAGGCGGTGATCGCGCCGAGCTTCTCGGACATCTTCTCGGGCAACGCCTTCAAGAACGGCATCGTCACGGTGGTGCTGCCGCAGGAAGCGATCGACCGGCTGGTGCAGGTGGCGACCGCCAACGAGATCACCGTCGACCTGGAGACGATGACCGTCACCACCGACTTCCAGGACCGCTTCGCCTTCGAGCTCGATCCGTTCCGCCGCGACTGCCTGATGCAGGGGCTGGACGAGATCGGCATGACGCTGGCACAAGATACCGCGATTTCGAAATTCGAATCCGCGGTTGCGCACGAACGCCCGTGGATCGCTGTAGGAGGCGGACATGAAGGCGTTGCTGTCGAAGGCATCGGGCGGACCTGATACTCTAAGCCTGGAAGAGGTGCCCGATCCGCAGGTGGGGAGGGGCCAGGTGCTGGTTGGCGTGCGCGCCTGCGCGATCAACTATCCCGACGTGCTGATCATCGAGGATCGCTACCAGTTCAAGCCGCCCCGGCCGTTCGCGCCGGGCGGCGAGATCGCCGGCGTGGTGGAAGCCGTGGGCGAGGGCGTCACCGACTGGGCGCCGGGCGACCGGGTGATCGCGGTGCCGGGCCATGGCGGGCTGGTCGAGAAGCTGGTGCTGAGCCCGGCGCAGCTCTACCGGCTGCCCGAAGGCCGCAGCTTCGAGGACGGCGCGGCGCTGCTGCTCACCTATGCGACGACGATCCATGCGCTGCTTGACCGCGGCAAGCTGAAGGCCGGCCAGACGCTGCTGGTGCTGGGCGCGGCGGGCGGCGTCGGGCTCGCGGCGATCGAGCTGGGCAAGGCATACGGCGCGACGGTGGTGGCGGCGGTCTCCTCCGAGGAGAAGGCCGAGGCCGCGCGGGCGGCGGGCGCGGATGCGACGCTCGTCTATCCGCGCGGGGCCCTGGACAAGGAGGCGTCGAAGGCGCTGGCCGAGGCGTTCAAGGCGGCGGTCGGCCCCAAGGGCGCGGACGTGATCTACGACCCCGTAGGCGGCGACTATGCCGAGCCGGCGCTGCGCGCGATCGGCTGGGAGGGGCGCTATCTGGTGGTGGGCTTCCCGGCGGGCATCCCCAAGCTGCCGCTCAACCTCACGCTGCTCAAGAGCTGCGACGTGTGCGGCGTGTTCTGGGGCGCCTTCGCCGCGCGCGACCCGCAAGCCAACCGCGCGCATGTCGACACGCTGTTCCGGCTGTGGAGCGACGGCAAGATCGCCCCGCGGGTGACGGAGGTGTTCCCCTTCGCCGAGGGCGGTGCTGCGATCGCCAAGATGGCGGCGCGGGCGGTGATCGGGAAGGTGGTGGTGCGGGTGGCGGGGTAGGGGTGTACCGACGCGCCCTTGCGTCTCCAGCTTGCCTTTAAAGTCGAGGCGGGCGATGCTCCAACAGTGTCTTGGGGGCATTGACATGGCGGAGGTCGTTGGAGCTGTTTTCGAATTCTGCTGGGAGTTCGGGATCGAGCGGGCCTACCGGAGGTGGGGCTGGTTCGGCGGCGTTGCGGCGTTCCTCGCGCCGTTCCTGACTGCCGCGGGGATCATCGCCATCGCGCTGAACGTGTGACCTCCGCAATCGTCCTCACCTCCTTCCCGTCGCTGTTGGACTCGCCCAATCGTCGCAATCTCCGCGTCATCCCCGCGAAGGCGGGGATCCATTGGCGCTGAAGCTGCGGTCCTATCCCCCCAGCGTACAGGCGAATGGATTCCCGCTTTCGCGGGAATGACGATGGTTTGGAGGTGCCGCTATAGCTTGACGTTGAAGTCGATAACTCGGCCTTGGTGGCGTAGGACGGACGCTCCAACCCCGCCATCCGGAACCTCCCCCGTTGCCAGCGCGGCCCCGCCCTCCTATCTCGGGCCCGAGTTTAGCTAAGGGGCATATGATGACCGCATTCGACGATCGCGAACGGGCGTTCGAGGCGAAGTTCGCGCGCGACGAGGATATGGCGTTCCGCATCACCGCGCGCCGCAACAAGCTGCTCGGCCAGTGGGCCGCCGCCAAGATGGGCCTCACGCCCGAAGAGACCGACGCCTATGCCAAGGCGGTCGTCCAGGCCGATTTCGAGGAAGCCGGCGACGAGGACGTGGTTCGCAAGCTGCTGGGCGACATGCTCGCGGCGAATGTCGAGATCGACGACGCCACCATCCGCCGGCAGATCGAGGAGCAGACCGTCGAGGCGCGCCGCCAGCTGATGGAATCCAAGTAACATGCCGATGGCCGCTGCCGAGATCGAGGCGCTGATCCGCGCCGGCATCCCCGACGCCCAGATCGAGATCACCGATCTCGCCGGCGACGGCGACCACTATGCAGCGCGGGTCGTCGCCCCCATGTTCCGGGGCATGCCGCGCGTGCGGCAGCATCAGGCCGTCTATGCGGCGCTGGGTGGACGGATGGGCGGCGTGCTCCACGCGCTCCAGCTGACCACCGAAGCGACGCCCGAGGAGTAAGCAATGACCGACGATACCCAGG
The DNA here is from genome assembly GCF_002091475.1 of Sphingomonas azotifigens NBRC 15497. Taxonomy (GTDB): domain Bacteria; phylum Pseudomonadota; class Alphaproteobacteria; order Sphingomonadales; family Sphingomonadaceae; genus Sphingomonas; species Sphingomonas azotifigens. The sequence continues at coordinate 23,732 of NZ_BCTR01000024.1, read as the reverse complement.
CCCGCATCCAGCAGCTGGTCGATGGCAGCGACGTGCTGCTGTTCATGAAGGGCAGCCCCCTGTTCCCCCAGTGCGGCTTTTCCAGCCGCGCCGTGGCGATCCTCAACCATCTCGGCGTCGAGTTCGACAGCGTCGACGTGCTGCAGGACCAGGGCGTCCGCCAGGGCATCAAGGCCTTTTCCGACTGGCCGACCATCCCCCAGCTCTATGTGAAGGGCGAGTTCGTCGGCGGTTCGGACATCATGATGGAAATGTACGAGAGCGGCGAGCTGACCCAGCTGATGGCTGACAAGGGCGTCGCGGCTTCGGCCTGACGCGCGGGTTCGTACGGGTGTAAGGGAAGGGCTCTCGCTGGTGGCGGGGGCCCTTTTCGTTTGTGGGGCGCCCTCTTCACAACTGGGTCGTCATTCCCGCGAAGGCGGGAATCCATTTGCCAGGACGATGCCGAAAGAGCCGCGACGACTCCACCAATGGATCCCCGCCTACGCGGGGATGACCATGGAGGGCGAGGATGGCTAGGGAAGATGGCGGCTGTGTGTGGCGGGGCTGCCCGGCCCCGGTGTGGGCGGATCGATGGCCATGCCGGTGAACCATTGATCCGCCCGAAGCGTCTGGGGGGACGCTGGAGCGTCTTGGGGGGAGACGCCTTGTCCCCTTATAATAGCAGGGCACGTGCCAGAATCGGGAAATCGGCGCTGCCGGCCCGTTGCAGTGGTCAACCCGCCTTAACCATTCCTGCGACGTGTAAGGCGAGCCGACGCTTTGACACGGAAATCGGCGCGTTCATCCGTCGTTCAGCGGCTTGACTACAGACGTAATCAAAGCGATTACAAGCGTAGTCAGTGAGGGGTGTATGACCGAGCGAATCAGCGAAGCCGAACATGCGGTGATGGAGGTTCTGTGGGAGGAATCGCCGCTCACCGCACAGGAAGTGACCGAGCGGGTGCCCGCCGATCGCGACTGGAGCGCCAACACGGTCAAGACGCTGCTCGGGCGGCTGCTCGCCAAGAACGTCATCGCGCATGAAGAGGATGGGCGCCGCTACCGCTATCGCCCGCTCGTCGCGCGCGGCGACTATGTGGTGGGCGAGTCGCGCAAGCTGATCGACCGGCTGTTCGGCGGCCGGCTCACCCCGCTGGTGGCGCATCTGGCCGAGCGCGATGCCATTACCGACGAGGACATCGCCGAGATCGAGGCTCTGTTGAAGGAGCTGAAGCAATGATCGGCTGGTGGATCGAAACGCTGCTGGCGAGCACGCTGCTGATGCTGCTCGCGCTTGCCCTCCGCGGACCCGTGCGTCGCGCTTTCGGGCCGCAGCTCGCCTATGCGCTGTGGGTGCTGCCCTTCGCGCGGATGCTGCTGCCGCCGCTGCCGGGGCAGTGGCACCTCAGCCAGTGGCTCGCGCCGCTCACCCGCAAGGCGGCCGAGGCGCCCGCCGTCGCGATGGGCGTGCTCAACTCCGCCACGCTGCCGGAGACCGTCGATCAGGGCGCGGTGGTCACCATCGACCTCAGAGCGGCGGGGCACCATCTCCCCGCCGCGCTGGTCGCGCCGACGCCGGTGGCCGAGGGGCTGAACGTCACGCTGCTGCTCCTCGCGCTGTGGAGCGCGGGTGCGCTGATCTTCCTTGCCTATCATCTGGTGGCGCATCGCCGCTTCTGCCGTCACCTGCTGTCGCGGGCGCGGGTGGATCGCACCGTAGCGGAAGGCCGGGTGCGGGTGATCGAGACCGATGCCGCGCATGGCCCGCTCGCCTTCGGCATCTTCCGCAAGTACGTCGCGTTCCCGCGCGACTTTTCGGAGCGCTATGACGAGGTCGAACGCGATCTCGCGCTCGCCCATGAACTCGGCCACCATCTGCGCGGCGACCTGATCGCCAACTGGGCCGCGCTGATCGTACTGGCCGCCCATTGGTTCAATCCGGTCGCATGGCGGGCGTTCCGCGCCTTCCGCGCCGACCAGGAAATGGCCTGCGACGCCCTGGTGCTCGCCGGCCGCGCCCAGGCACTGCGCCATGCCTATGGCCGTGCGATCGTCAAGTCCGCGCATGGGGGCGCGGTCTCGGCGGCTTGTCACCTCCACACCATAAACGACGTCAAAGGGAGATTGCGCATGCTCTCGATCCACCGGAAGCTTTCCCCCATCCGCATCGGCGCGGGGCTGGCCGGGATCACCACCGTTTCGCTCGCCGCGCTCGCACTCACCGCCTCGGGCAGCCAGGCCGCCGAGCGCATCCGCGAGGGTGTCCATGCCGCGATCCAGGCCCAGGCCCCCGTGGCGCCGACAGCGCCCGTTGCGCCCGCTGCGCCGGTCGCTCCGGCGGCGCCCGCTGCCCCGGCCGCGCCGCATGGTGCGCCCGCACCGGTCGCGCCGCCAGCCCCACCGGCCCCGGCCGTGCCCGAAGGTCCCGCCGGCAAGCATCATGTCTATCGCTACGAGTATAATTCCAGCGACGGAAAGGGCATCCGGAAGATGGTGATGGTCCAGCGCGACGGGAAGCGCATGGAGATCACCGTGCCCGACATGGTGGCGATCCAGGCGAGCATCCCCGAGATCCGCGACGGCAAGTGCGGTAAGGGCGATGCACCGACCGTCGAGCACCGCTCAGAGGGCGGCAAGCAGGTGATGATCATCTGCAGCGACCGGATCGCCGCGATGAGCGCCAACGCCACGCGCATGGCTGCGATGAACAAGGACATGGCGATGCGCAGCGCGCTGATGAGCCTGCAGCACGCCCGCCGTACCATCGAGGCGCAGGCGAGCCTCAGCGCCGCGCAGCGCGCCGAAGCGCTGGCCGGCATCGACCAGGCGCTGGCCGAACTGCGCGCCGATGCCAAGGACGACGACGGCGACAACTAAACCGGTAGCGCGCCGTCGCAGTTTGCCCCGCGGCGGCGTTCTCGGCGGGGCCGGCCTACTCCTTCGGGGCCGGTCCCGCTTGTACGCGCCTTGCCCTGCGGCGCGGAATGCCCAAATGCGCCAGCATGACCGATGACGCTCCCACGGGCCTGGCCATCGCACTCGAACCGCTGGTGACGCGGGTGCTTGCGGGCAATCCCTCGCCCTTCACCAATAGCGGCACCCAGACCTATCTGATCGGCACCACCGATCTGGCGGTGATCGATCCGGGTCCCGACGATGCCGATCACCTCGCCGCGCTGCTGGCGGCGGTCGGCGAGCGGCCGGTGCGCGCCATTCTCTGCACCCATACCCACCGCGACCACAGCCCCGCCGCCCCGACGCTGCAGGCGGCGACCGGCGCGCCGATCATCGGCTGCGCGCCGCTGGCGCTCGACGATGCGGGCCCGCGCGCCGACGCGTCGTTCGACACCGGCTATTCGCCCGACCAGGTGCTGGCCGATGGCGAGCAAGTGGCGGGGGAGGGCTGGACGCTCACCGCGGTGGCGACCCCGGGCCACACCTCCAACCATCTCTGCTTCGCGCTGGAGGAAAGCGGTGCGCTGTTCACCGGCGACCATGTGATGGGCTGGTCGACCACCGTGGTGGCGCCGCCCGACGGCAACATGGCCGCGTACATGACCAGTCTCGACCGGCTGATCAATCGCCCGCAGGATCGGATCTACTACCCGGCGCATGGCGATCCGATCGAGAACCCGCATCGCTTCGTGCGCGGCCTGGCCGGGCACCGCAAGCAGCGCGAGGGGCAGATCCTGCGGCTGCTGGAGCAGGGCGTCGGCGAGGTGTCGGCGATGGTCGAGCGCATGTATGTCGGGCTCGACCCGCAGCTATACGGCGCGGCGGGCCGTTCGGTGCTCGCCCATCTGATCGACCTGGAATCGCGGGCGCGGGTGGCCGCCGAAGGCGAGGGATGGCGGCTGCGCGCCTGAGGGTGGTTGGTCGAGCAATCGTTCCCGCGCAGTAAAGGTGAAGAAATGGTTCGTGAATTTCGCGAATCATGCTAGATTGTTGCCAGCAGAAGTCCGGGGGGATGGCATGGCGACGGCAGCCCAGGCAGGCTCGAAGATTCGCGGGAACGATCGTTTCTTCTTCATGATGGCGATCGTGATGGCGCTGACCATCGTCGCCGGCTTCTCCCTCAGTGCGGCGATGGGGCGATCGAGCTTCGCCTCGCCGGTGCGGGTGCATGCGCATGCGCTGATCTTCATGGGCTGGGTCGCGCTCTATCTCGCGCAGAACTACTTCGTCGTCGCCGGGCGGCGGGACTTGCACCGCGCGCTCGGCTGGATCGGCATGGTGTGGATCGTGGCGATGATCGCCGCCGGATCGGTGGTGACGATCGCGATGGTGCGCAACGCGGAAGTACCGTTCTTCTTCACCCCGGCCTATTTCCTGGTGATGGACGAGCTGACGGTGCTCAGCTTTGCGGCGCTCACCATCGCGGCGGTGGTGCTGCGGCGCGCTACCGAATGGCACCGGCGGCTGCATTATTGCGGGATGGCGATGCTCACCGGCCCGGGTCTCGGTCGCCTGCTGCCGATGCCGTTCCTGATCCCGCACGCCGGCCTTTGGGTGTTCAGCACGCTGATGCTGTTCCCGGTGATCGGCATCCTCGCCGATCTGCGACGCAGCGGGCGGGTGCATCCCGCCTGGTGGTGGGGCTGCGGCGCGATGTCGGCAACGATGCTGCTGATGGAGGTGGTCGGCAACGGCCCGGTCGGCGCCGCGATCTATGCCCAGGCGACCGCGGGCAGCCCGGGTGCTGCGGTGCCCGGCCAAGCCTATCCCGCGCCGCCGGCCTGGCTGCACTGATCCCGCGCGGGCGGCCGCTCCCTTGATCCCGGCGCGCCGCCGGGCCATGTGGCGGGCGCACAACGGGAGTTTTGGACATGGACGCGCGCAACGGCATCGGCGGCAGCCTCAGCGGACTCGACCTCCGCGCCGAGATCGAGCGGCTTCGCAAGGAGCGCAACGCGGTGATCCTCGCGCATTATTATCAGAAGCCCGAATTGCAGGACCTGGCGGACTTCGTCGGCGACAGCCTCGACCTCAGCCGCAAGGCGGCGGAGACCGATGCCGACGTGATCGCCTTTTGCGGCGTGCGCTTCATGGCGGAGACCGCCAAGATCCTGTCGCCCGACAAGATCGTCGTGCTGCCCGACATGGACGCCGGCTGCAGCCTGGAAGACAGCTGCCCGCCCGACCAGTTCGCCGCCTTCCGCGCGCAGCATCCCGACCATATCGCGCTGACCTATATCAACTGCTCGACCGAGGTGAAGGCGCTGAGCGACATCATCGTCACCAGCTCCTCGGCCGAGAAGATCCTGGCGCAGATCCCGGCGGAGCAGAAGATCATCTTCGGCCCCGATCGCAACCTGGGCGGCTATCTCCAGCGCAAGACCGGGCGCGAGCTGCTGCTGTGGCCGGGCGTGTGCATCGTCCATGAGGCGTTCAGCGAGACCGAACTCCTCAAGCTCAAGGCCGAGCATCCCGGCGCCCCGATCGCCGCGCACCCCGAATGCCCGGCCTATATCCTCGATCACGCCGAGTATGTCGGATCGACCAAGGGCATCCTCGATTTCTCCAAGACGATCCCCGGCGACACGCTGATCGTCGCGACCGAGCCGCACATCATCCACCAGATGCAGAAGGCGATGCCGGAGAAGAACTTCATCGGCGCGCCGGGAGCAGACGGCAACTGCAACTGCAACATCTGCCCCTACATGGCGCTCAACACCATGGAGAAGCTCTACCTCGCGCTGCGCGACCTCAGCCCCCGAATCGAGATCGAGGACGGACTGCGCGTTCGGGCCAAGAAGAGCCTCGACCGCATGCTGGAGCTGGCCAGCGGCACGGTGGGACAGGGCGATCTGGGGCCGGTGCCGGCCTGATCGCCATCGCGCGCTAAGGCCGCACGCTGCCAAGCAGCGAAAGCACGAGCGCTGCCGTGGCGGCGATGCCGAGATTGGGCACCAGCCGGCGCGGCGGCGCGGGTGGCGGCGCCGGCACTGCGCTAGTGGGCGCCACGGCATGGCCGTCGCGCACCGCCGCGACGATCGGCCCTTCGGGCAGCTCGAGCGTGCGGGCGACCGAGCGCGTGAACCCGATCGCGTAGATCGCCGCGCCGCAGCGATCGAACCGGGCCTCTTCGATCGCCGCCAGATAATTCTGTCCGATACGGGTACGGCTCGCGAGTTGCGCGAGCGACATGCCCACCGATTCGCGGCGGGCGCGAAGCGTGGCGGCGGCGTGAATCCAGCTTTCTGGCAACGTCGAATAGGGCATTTTTCTTTGGCGACCCCCCGGTGCGTCGACCCAGCCCTTGATATGGGCTAGGAATGATTCGCAAACTTTCGGGTACTCATTCTGGTGGGGGAATGAGGGCTTGCATGCTTCCATCCCGCGCGGACCGATTTTGTCGATGCAGGATATGATCCGATCCGTTCCGGCACCCGATCGCAGGCAGGGTCCGTTGCCCCGCGCCAGCCTGATGGTCCGCCTGATTGCCGAGCTGGAAACGACGATGATCGCGGCGGGGATTCGGGCGCTGGGCGGGGATCTGGATCGCGCGATCATCTTCATGGTGGTGGCGCGGGCGAGCGAGATGCTGTCGCCGCACGGCGCCGGGCATGCCGGCGGCGAAGGGCGGGGCGCCAAGGCGATCAGCATCAACGCACTCGCGGCGTCGCTGGGCCGCCCGTTCGAGACGATGCGGCGCCATATCCACGCGCTGTGCGCCATGGGGCTGTGTGTGCGCGGACCGGCCGGCGTGACGGTGCCCGAAGCGGTGCATGGACGTCCGGAGATCCAGGCGCTGTTCCGCAGCAACCATGATGCGCTGGTACGGGTGACGGAAGATTTCGCCCGCTTCGGCCTGCCGCTGCCGGACACGCGCGCGCACCGCGCCTATGATTGGCACACCGGGCTGGCCGCGGCGCACGACGTGCTGCTGACCGGGATCGAATTCCACGCCCATCGCCACCAGTCCTGGACCGACATGGTGCTGGCCAACGCGATCCTGTGCGCCAATGCCCGGCCGCTGGTTCGGAGTCGCGACCTGGCGATGGCCTATGCCGACGATGGGGTACCGCCGCCCGAGGGGCTGTGCCAGCCGGTGTCGACCGGCGCCGTCGCCCGCGCGCTCGGCCTGCCGGCGTCGACCGCGCACCGGCGTGTCGCGGCGATGATCGAGGCGGGGGTGCTGGTACGGCGTGCCCGCGGGGTGGTGCTGGCCGAGGCGATTCATACCGATCCCGCCCGAACCGAGGAGCGCCGCACCAGCATGCTTCATGTGCGGCAGATCCTGATTCGCCTTGCTGCGGGCGGCTTCCGCTTCGACGCGCCGGAGGCCAATTATCTCGCGCCCCGGCCGGCGCTGCTGCAGTTCGCATAGACGCGCACGCCCGGGGATTCTACAGGCCCGCCATGACCTTCGCGCTTCCCGGCTTCGATTGCGACTCGTTCGTCCGCGCTACCCTGGCCGAGGATCTGGGCGATGCCGGCGACATCACCGCCGCCGCCGTGATTCCGGCCGAGGCGCGGTTCGCCGGCGTGATGGACAGCCGCGATCCGATCACCGTCGCGGGGCTGGGGATCGCCGAGGCGTTCTTTCGCGCGCTCGATCCCGAGGTCGCGATCGAGCGGCTGGTCGAGGACGGCGCGCAGGTGGCGGCGGGCACCGCGCTGCTGCGGCTGCGCGGGCAGGCGCGGGCGCTGCTCACCGCCGAGCGTTCGGCGCTCAACACGGTCCAGCATCTGAGCGGCATCGCGACGATGACGCGCAGCTATGTCGATGCGATCGCCGGCACCGGCGCAACGCTGCTCGATACCCGCAAGACGCTGCCGGGCCTGCGCGTGCTCGAGAAATACGCGACGCGCATGGGCGGCGCGACCAACCATCGCATGGGCCTGTGGGACGCGGCGATGATCAAGGACAACCATGTCGCGGTCGCCGGTTCGGTCGAGGCTGCGGTCGCGCGTGCAGTGGCGGCGGGGATCGCGCGGATCATCGTCGAGGTCGACCGGATCGGCCAGATCGAACCGGCGCTGGTGGCCGGTGCTACCCATCTGCTGCTCGACAACATGCCGCCGCCGGTGCTGCGCGAGGCGGTCGCGCTGGTCGCCGGGCGCGTGCCGACCGAAGCCTCGGGCGGGGTGCGGCTCGACACGATTCGCGCGATCGCGGAAACCGGCGTGACCTATGTCAGCGTCGGCCGGCTGACCCAATCGGCGCCCGCTGCCGATATCGGTCTCGATTTCGCGGCATTGTGAGGGAGAGGGGCATGAAGGTGTTTCTGGGAAGCTTCGCGGCAATGATGGCGCTGCTGCCGGGGGCGGCGCTGGCGCAGGCGCAGATGTGCGTGGTGCCGAGCAAGGTCGAGCGACCCTTGCCCGAACTGCCGAGCGCCAAGGAGCCGCAGCGGGTGCTACCGATCGGCAGCTATACGCTGGCGCTGACCTGGGCACCGGGCTTCTGCCGTGCCCATGGCGACGCGCCGGACAAGGCCTTTCAGTGCGGCGGCGAGAACCGCTTCGGTTTCACCCTGCACGGGCTGTGGCCGGATGGGCGCGGCAAGCTGTGGCCGCAATATTGCAAGGCCACGCCGATCCTGCCGCCGGCGCTGATCCGCAAGACGATGTGCGCGACGCCTTCCGAACAGCTGATCCAGCACGAATGGGCCAAGCACGGCACCTGCATGCAGACCACGCCCGACGCCTATTTCCAGCGCTCGACCAGCCTGTACCGCGCGATTCGCTACCCCGACATGGACGCGCTCTCGCGCGGGCCGCTGACGGTGGGCGACTTCAAGCGCGCGTTCGCCGCAAAGAACCGTGCGATCCCGGCCAGCGCGATCCGGGTGACGACGACCAGGGAAGGCTGGCTCGACGAGCTGTGGCTGTGCCTCGACACCCGCTTCCGCTACCGCCGCTGCGAGGCGGGGACGGGCGGCGCGACCGACGATGCGGCGCTGAAGATCTGGCGGGGGCGGTGACCCACTTCTAATACTAGAGTGTTTTCACCGTGGGCGAAGGCGCTCTAATACCAAGGTGCATTGAGGCGGACTCACCATGCCGCACATCGTCATCCCGGCGAAAGCCGGGATCCATTGCCCTCGACGCGGGGGGAAAGAACCGCCATTTCAGCGCGAATGGATCCCGGCTTCCGCCGGGATGACGATTGTTTTGGACGTGCCGTCGTCGCGAGGTTCCAAATGCGATTGCCCTGCCCTTCAGGGGAGGGGCTGAAGGGGGCGCACCTCACACCTCGATCACCCGGCTCGAAGGGTGGTGCTTGTCGAGGAACCGCTTGATCAGCTTCAGGTTGCGCGTGTTGGATCGGAAGAAGAAGTCCGGCACCGCGCCGACGAAGGGAATCATCCCCAGCGCCCAGTCGACGCCGATATTGCCGGCCATGCGCGCGATCGTGCGCTTCGGCATGCCCAGGTTGCGCGCTTCCCAGGCGAGATAGGCGCCCATCGCCGCCGCGACGCTGGGGCCGACCGCCGGCACGAAGTCCAACAGCACGTCCAGCCCGACCTTCCGGTGCGTGCCGGGGATCGTCACCATGCCTTCGAGCAGCCGCTCCATCGCCTCGACCCGCTGGCGTACGGCCGTCGCATCGGTGCCGATCGGCAGCCGCTGCGCGAAACCCTCGTTGAGCCTTGTCGCCCGTGCCATTCCCTGACCTCACTGCTTGCGCAGGTGGTTCAACGGGTGCCAGGCGCGCGCGTTCCCCTGCCAGTTGATCAGCCGCAGCGCGACGATCGACCAGCGCAGCGGCTGCGCGATCGGAATGAACGCGACGTCGCTGGCAAGCATCGCGTCCGCCTCGGCGATGCGGTGGGTGCGGTTGTAGAGGTCCGGCGCGTCGCGCGCGGCGGCGATCAGCGTCGCCGCATCGTCCGAACAGGCGCGGCAGGCATTGGCAAGGTACCAGCGGCCGCTGTCATAGGGCGCCACCTGGTCGACCAGTTCGATATCGGCGCTCGGATCGCCAATGCCGACGCGGTGCGGCGTGATGCCGATCGCGATCATCGACGCGGCGAGGTGGCCCCAGAGCAGCGTCGCCCCTGCGCCGCCGGGAAGTGCGATGGTGATGTCCACCGGTCCGCGATGCACTGCCTGCCACTCGCGCACCCGCTGGGCCGCGAGCGCACGGCGCTGGTCCGGGGCGACCGTCATCCAGCTGCCGGGCGCAGGCGGTGCCGCCGAATCGAGTTGGGCGGGCAGGATCGTCTCGGCGGGCGCCCAGTCCGGCGCGATCGCGGATGTCAGCGCCGCCCGGTCGATCGCCATGGCCAGCGCCGCGCGGTTCTGCGGCGTGGAGAGGAACCCCTCGCGGTGCAGGATCGCGAGCCCGAACAGCCCGATCGCGGAATCGATGTGGATGTTTTCGGGGGCGATTCCTGCCGCTGCCACGATCGGCCAGTCGACGAGCGTGCCGCCCAGCACCAGATCCGAGGCACCGGTGCGGAAACGGGCGATCGCCGCGGCGGCGCGCTCGCCCCGCAGCCGGACGAAGTCCTGCGGCGCGGGCGCCGCCTTGGGATCGTCGCCCGGCGTCTCGGCGGGGCGGAGCAGCAGGCCGTCGCGCTTGCCCGGCACGATTCGGAACGGGCCGGAACCGGCGACGCTGCGGGGTCGGAATACCGCCAGTTCCGGCTGGGCGAACAGGTTCAGCAGGTCCGGGCGCGGGCTCTTGAGGCGGACCTCGATCACCTGCGGAGTCATTTCGACGATCTCGTCGATCACGGCGAGATGCGGCGCCAGCCTGCTCTGGCGATTGGCGGCGATGGCCCGGCGCAGCGCGCGGACGATTTCGCCGGCGGTGACCGGCTGGCCATCCGGCCAGGTCGCTTCGCCGAGCCGGAAGATATAGCTGCGCGCGTCGTCGAACACGTTCCACCGCTCGGCCAGCGCCGGCTCGATCTGGCCGGTGCGGTCGTAGCGGACCAGGCCCTGGGCGGTGGCGGCAAGCGCGACCGCCTGCGCCTCGTCGATCACCGTCGTCGCGGGGTCGACGAGCAGCCGCTCGCTGCCGATCGCGCTCACCACCACCGGCGCGTCGTCCTTGCGCTGGCCGGTCTGGCTGCAGGCCGTGGCGGTCAGCAGAAGGGCGATCAAGGGCAGGCGCAGGCGAGGCATCGGCGGATCCCGGGCGACGAAGCGCCAAGCTCTATGGAAGCAAACGCACGCTGCCAAGCCCGGGAGGTATCGCGGGGGGCCGTCTGGGCCTATCACGTCGGGATATGACGCGCTCTCGATTCCGCTCGCATCCTGCCGTGTCCGCCGCGATTTCGGTGGCGCTGCGCGGTTATCTCGCGGTTCGGACGATCGGCTGGTTCGTTACCCGGCCGCAGACCCGCGGCGTGCGCGCGATCGCATTGACGCCGGAGGGGCAGGTGGTGCTGGTCCGGCATAGCTACCTGGAGGGCTGGCATCTGCCGGGCGGTGGCCACGAGCCTGGTGAAACCGCCGAGCAGGCCGTACTGCGCGAATTGCGCGAGGAGATCGGCATGGTTTCGCATGGTCCGGTGCGCCTCCTCGGCACGCTGCAGCACCGTCCGAACTTTCGCCGCGACACGGTGACGCTGGCGGTGGTCGAACAGGTGGCCTTCGCGTTCCGGCCCTCGCTGGAAATCGTCGAGGCGGCGGCGTTCGCGCCGGACGCGTTGCCGCCGGGCATCACCGCAGGGACCGGGCGCCGCCTTGCCGAATGGCGACAGGGGCATCCGATCTCCGAAGCCTGGTGATTCAGGCGAGCCTGGTGCGGACGGCGGGACTCGAACCCGCACGCCCCGAGGGGCAGAAGATTTTAAGTCTCCGGCGTCTACCGGTTCCGCCACGTCCGCGTGGGCGGCAGGCAAGACGCTGCCGCACGCCGCGTGTCAAGCGCGCATCACATATTGAGGCGAATGCGCATTTCCTTGCCGGGCTTGAAATAGGGAACGCGCTTGGCGTCCACCTCCACGGACTCCCCCGTCCGCGGATTGCGGCCCACGCGGGCATCGCGCGCGCGGGTCGAGAATGCGCCAAAGCCGCGCAGCTCGACGCGGCCATCCTCACTCAGCCGGGCAACGATCTCGTCGAAGAAGATCGAGACGATCTTTTCGACTTCCCGGACGGAGAGCCCGGGATTTTCCTGCACCAGCAATTGAACCAACTCAGAACGGATCATCCGCGCCCCTCCCTTGGCGAACGCGCCCAAAATGGCCGCGAACGGCTATCCCCAAGGAAACCCTAGCGCTTTTTGCCAATCTGCATCAACCAGAAGATGTGGTTGATGGTACCCTAAAATCAAAAAAGAAGGGCCCGGGAGCGGCTTTTGCTGCTCCCGGGCCCTCCCTTCAGAAGGAAATTAGTTGTTCTGGCTGCGGGCCTTGAGGGCCTCACCCAGAATGTCGCCCAGCGACGCGCCCGAGTCGGACGAGCCATACTGCTGCACGGCCTGCTTCTCTTCGGCGATCTGCATCGCCTTGACCGAGAAGGTCGGCTTCTTCGAACGATCAAAGCCGGTGACCATCGCGTCGAACTTCTGGCCGACCTGGAAACGCTCCGGACGCTGCTCGTCACGGTCGCGGCCGAGATCGGTGCGCTTGATGAAGCCGGTCGCGCCATCGTCGCCCACCTGCACTTCGAGGCCCGCGTCGCGGACTTCGAGGACGGTGACGGTGACGACCGCGTTCTTGCCGAGGCGATCCGCACCACCGGTGGAACCGGCAGCGGCGACGCCGCCACGCTCGAGCTGCTTCATGCCGAGCGAGATGCGCTCCTTGTCGGCTTCGACCGCGAGGACGACGGCCTTCACCATCTCGCCCTTGCGGTGCAGCGCCAGCGCGTCTTCACCCGAGATGCCCCAGGCGATGTCGGACATGTGGACCATGCCGTCGACGTCGTTGTCCAGACCGATGAACAGGCCGAACTCGGTGGCGTTCTTGACTTCGCCCTCGACGGTCGAACCGACCGGGTGCTCTTCGGCGAAACGTTCCCACGGATTCTGCTGCGCCTGCTTGAGGCCGAGCGAGATGCGGCGCTTTTCCTGATCGACCTCGAGCACGACCACATCGACTTCCTGCGAGGTCGAGACGATCTTGCCCGGATGGACGTTCTTCTTGGTCCAGCTCATTTCCGAGACGTGGACCAGGCCCTCGATGCCGGCTTCCAGCTCGACGAACGCACCATATTCGGTGATGTTCGTGACGCGGCCCGACAGCTTGGCGCCGACCGGGTACTTCACGCTCGCGCCATCCCACGGATCGCTCTCGAGCTGCTTCATGCCCAGCGAGATGCGCTGCGTGTCGCGGTTGATGCGGATGATCTGAACGCGGACGGTGTCGCCGATGTTCAGCACTTCCGACGGGTGGTTGACGCGCTTGTAGCTCAGGTCGGTGACGTGCAGCAGGCCGTCGATGCCGCCCAGGTCGACGAACGCACCGTAATCGGTGATGTTCTTGACGACGCCGTCGATCACCTGGCCCTCGGCGAGGCTCTGGATCAGGCCCGAACGCTGCTCGGCGCGGGTTTCCTCGAGCACCGCGCGACGCGACACGACGATGTTGCCGCGCTTGCGGTCCATCTTGAGGATCTGGAAGGGCTGGGCGATGTCCATCAGCGGGGTGACGTCGCGCACCGGACGGATGTCGACCTGGCTGCCCGGCAGGAAGGCCACGGCGCCGTTGAGGTCGACGGTGAAGCCGCCCTTGACGCGGCCGAAGATGACGCCTTCGACACGGGTGTTCTGGGCGAATTCCGCCTCGAGCTTGTCCCAGGCGGCTTCGCGGCGGGCGCGGTCGCGGCTGAGCATCGCTTCGCCGTTCGCGTTCTCGACGCGGTCGACATAGACTTCGACTTCGTCGCCGACCTTGAGGTCCGCCTTTTGGCCCGGCGCTGCGAATTCGCGCAGCGGCACGCGGCCTTCGGACTTGAGGCCCACGTCGATGACGGCAAGGTCGTTCTCGATGCCGGTGACGGTGCCGATCACGACGCGGCCTTCAAAGCCGTCCGCCTGACCGAAGGTTTCGTCGAGCAGTGCCGCGAAATCGTCGCGGGAAGGTGTTGCCGTAGTGGCCATAAAAAAGAGGTTCCTAACGTTCGTTTTTCCGGCCAGCCGGTTGGATCCGGCGGTCTTGAGGGCCAGAAACGCCGCGGCGGCCGAATGCCGGTCGCGACATCCTTCGTGCGGGTTCCAGTGGAGGACGAGCAAGTCGCGCCGAAACGCGAAAAGGGCGCATGGAAGCGAGGCTCCCAGCGCCATCCCCCACGAGCACCCGCCCGCAGGACGTGCGCGCCATACTGCGGATGGGGTGAGAAAGCAAGGTTTTCGGCAGCTCCCAGCTCCTCCCCGGCACGGGGAGGGGGACCATTGGCGCAGCCAATGGTGGAGGGGCCGCGCCGCCAGGCGCGGGGCGGTCAGCGGGCAGGGCAATCGCCGTCCCAGTACTTAGCCCCTCCTCCTTGGAGGAGGGGTTGGGGGTGGAGGGATTCCAGAACGCTCGTTGGTCTCGGTGAGACACTGCCCCACCCCAACCCCTCCCCTGAAGGGGAGGGGCTTAAGCGGTCGTCCGCTTCTTCTCGACGATCTCGATCGCCCGCTGCACCGCCGCGTCGATCGACAGGAAGCTGGTATCCAGCGTCACCGCATCGTCTGCCTGCACCAGCGGCGCCTCGCTGCGCTGCGAGTCGCGCTCGTCCCTGGAGCGAATGTCGGCCAGCACCTTGTCGAGGCTGACATTGATGCCGTTCTTGCGCAGTTCGAGATGCCGGCGCTGGGCGCGGATCATCGGCGTCGCCTTGACGAACAGCTTCACCTCGGCGTCGGGCGCGATCACGGTGCCGATGTCGCGGCCATCGAGCAGCGCGCCGCCAGGCTGCTGGGCAAAGCGCTTCTGCCGGGCGAGCAGCGCCGCGCGCACCAGCGGGTACGCCGAGACGATCGAGGCGGTCTGGCCGACCTCGTCGGTGCGTAGCATCGGATCGGCAAGCAGCGAATCGTCAAATCCGCAGGCAGCGACGGCGTCGGCTTCCTTGGTTGGATCCAGGCCCTCGCGCAGTACCGTGGCGGCGACGGCGCGATAGAGCAGGCCGGTGTCCAGATGCGGCAAGTGATAATGCCGGGCGAGGGCGCGCGCGATGGTGCCCTTGCCCGAAGCTGCCGGGCCGTCGACTGCGATAATCATGCGCTCCCCCTCGCGATACGGGCGACGCACGTCAAGGGACTTGCCCTCCACTTGGCGCAATTACCGGGTCGTCAGTGCGTCGAGCGTGGGGAAGAAATTCGGATAGCTGGTCGCCACCGGGGCGACGTCGTCGATCGCGATCGGGGCGTGCGCCGCCAGCGCGGCCACCGTCATGCTCATCGCGATGCGGTGGTCAAGCAGCGTCGCGACCGATCCCCCGCCGGCGAGCGGTGCGCCCGCCGAACCCTGGATGGCGAGGCCGTCCTCGAACTCCTCGGTCACGACGCCGCAGGCTTCGAGCGCCGCGCGCATGGCGGCGATGCGATCCGACTCCTTGACGCGCAGCTCGTGCGCGCCCCGCGCGACGGTGCGGCCTTCGGCCAGCGACGCGGCGACGAACAGCACCGGATATTCGTCGATCATGCTCGGGGCGAGGTCGGCGGGGACTTCGATCGCCTTGAGCGGCGCGTGGCGCACGACCAGGTCGGCGACCGGTTCGCCGCCGACGGTGCGGGCGTTGGTCTCGGCGATGTCGGCGCCCATCATGCGCAGCGCGGTGATCAGGCCGGTGCGCGTCGGGTTCATGCAGACATTGGCGATGGTGATTTCCGAACCCGGTACGATCGACGCGGCGACCATCCAGAAGCCGGCGGAGGAGGGGTCGCCCGGCACGACGATGTGCTGGGGCTTGAGCTCGGCCTCGCCGGTGATCGCAATGATCTTGCCGTCGGGGCCGTCTTCCACGGTCAGCTCGGCGCCGAACCCGCGCAGCATCCGCTCGCTATGGTCGCGGGTGGGGACCGGCTCGATCACGCGGGTGATGCCCGGCGTGTTGAGGCCGGCGAGCAGGATCGCCGACTTCACCTGCGCCGAGGCGACGGGAAGGGTGTATTCGATCGGCACCGCCGGGCACATGCCGCGGAGCATCAGCGGCAGGCGGCCGCCGGGGCTGGCGGTGATCTCGGCGCCCATCTGGCTCAGCGGCTCGATCACGCGGCCCATCGGGCGGCCCGAAAGAGAGGCATCGCCGGTGAAGGTGGCGGTGATGCCGTGGCTGGCGACCAGCCCCATCAGCAGGCGGGTCGAGGTCCCGGAATTGCCCATGTCGAGCGCCTGGGCCGGCTGCTGCAGCCCGCCAACGCCGACGCCGTGGACGCGCCAGACGCCGTCTTCGCCGCGCTCGACCTGGGCGCCCATTGCGCGCATCGCTGCAGCGGTGGCGAGCACATCCTCTCCCTCCAGCAGCCCCTCGATCCGGCTCTCTCCAATGGCGAGCGCGGAAAACATGATTGCGCGGTGGCTGATCGACTTGTCGCCGGGAACGGTAACGGTGCCGCGCAGCGGACCGCGCGCGGCGAGGGTGAGAGGGCGGGGATCGGTGTTCGACATGGGCGCGGCTTTGACAGGCGGCTTGCAGCATGGCAAGGCGCGCCCCACTTTCCGGGATCATATCCCGAAATCTCCGAACACAGCGAAAGGCGAAGAGGCAACACATGGTGAAGCCGGAATGGGGCACCAAGCGCAGCTGCCCGAAGTGCGGTACGCGCTTCTATGATCTGACCAAGGACGAGCCGGTCACCTGCATCAATTGCGGTTTCGCCTGGGAGCCCGAGCCCATCCTGAAGTCGAAGCAGCCGCTGCCGTTCGAGGCAGTAAAGGCCAATAGCGACAAGCCGGAAGCCGAGGATTCGGATCTGGTGGGCGATGACGATCTCGACATCGGTGCCGACGACGAGGAGCCCTCGCCGGACGACGACGTCGATCTGGGCGGCGACGACGACCTGGGCGTCGAGACTGCCAGCGACGACGACGAGCAGTAAGTTCGAAAAAATTTGGCAAGCGCGAAAAAAGGCGCTTGCCAACCCGGCGAGCCCCTTATAGAGGGGCCGCCTTCCCGGGGAATGGGGCCGTAGCTCAGCTGGGAGAGCGTCGCAATGGCATTGCGAAGGTCAGGGGTTCGATCCCCCTCGGCTCCACCATTTCCCCCCCCCCTTCACGACATGGTTTGTGTGATCGCGGCGTAGGGTGCCGCGGGGTTCTTCCCCGCGATGCCGTGCGCCCTTTCTCGCGTCTGCGCCCTGCGCGCATAGCTCCACCCGCGGGGTGGTTCCCCTATACCAGCGTTCGATTCCGCCGCCGCTACGCTGCTGCCATGGTCAGCGCAGCCGATCGGGCGTGGCGTACGCGCCCTTGCCGGATCGGCACGGACTTCAAAAAACAGGAGCGCGGGGGATGAACAGGTTCGGAGACTTGGCGCACGTCACGCGCCGCGAACTGCTCGAGGGGACGCTGGCCATCGGAGCGGTCGTGGCGATCGCGCCGGCGGCACAGGCGATGGCGCAGGGCCATTCACATCACGGAGAAGCGAACATGGCGACGATCACGGTCAAGGACGGCACGACGATCTTTTACAAGGACTGGGGCCCCAAGACCGCCCAGCCGATTGTCTTCCACCATGGCTGGCCGCTGAGTGCGGACGATTGGGACGCGCAGATGCTGTATTTCCTGGAAAAGGGCTACCGCGTCATCGCGCATGATCGCCGCGGTCATGGTCGCTCGACCCAGACCGACACCGGCAACGACATGGCGACCTATGCCGCCGACGTGATCGAGTTGGCCGATGCGCTCGACCTGAAGAATGCCGTGCATATCGGCCATTCTACCGGCGGCGGCGAGGTCGCGGCCTATGTCGCGCGGTCCAAGCCGGGCCGTGTCGCCAAGGCGGTGCTGGTCGGCGCGATCCCGCCGCTGATGCTCAAGACCGCGAACAACCCCGGCGGGCTGCCGATCGAGGTGTTCGACGGCTTCCGCGCCGCGCTCGCCGCCAACCGCGCGCAATTCTACCTCGATGTGCCGTCGGGGCCGTTCTACGGCTTCAACCGTCCGGGCGCGAAGGTCTCGCCGGGCGTGATCCAGAACTGGTGGCGCCAGGGCATGATCGGCGGCGCCAAGGCGCAGTATGACTGCATCAAGGTGTTCTCGGAAACCGACCAGACCGAGGATCTCAAGAAGATCCAGGTGCCGGTACTGTTCATGCATGGCGACGACGACCAGATCGTGCCGATCGCGGATTCGGCGATGCTCGGCGTCAAGCTGGTCAAGAATGGCGAGCTCAAGGTCTACAAGGGCTTCCCGCACGGCATGCTGACCACGCACGCCGACGTGCTGAACCCCGATCTGCTGGCGTTCATCCGCAAGTGATGGGGAGAGGGCTGCGTCCGGCGATCGGGCGGGCGCAGCCTTTTCGGCGAACGGGCTGCTAACCATGGTTGGCAAGGGCGCGTTTACGCGCTGCTGCGACAATGGCGCATTGGAGTAGCGCCATGATCGCCACCAACATCGCTCTCAGCGGCATCCAGGCCAGTGCCACCCGGCTCACGGTGAGCGCGCAGAACGTCGCCAACGCGAACACGACCGGCGAGACCGTCAAGGCGGTGACCGCGCCGAACGCGATCGGCAAGACGATCAACCACGCCTATCAGCCGATTGCGATCTACCAGGCGGCGGCTGCCGCGGGCGGCGTCAACGCCAAGCCGGTGCCGGCGGTGCCCGGCACGGGCCCGCGCTACGATCCGGAATCGCAGGATGCCGACGAGGACGGGAATATCGAGGCGCCCGACGTCGATTTCGCGAGCGAGGATGTCGAGCAGCGCAAGGCGCTCTTTTCGTTCCGCGCGAACCTCTCCGTGGTCAAGACCGAGGACCGGATGATGGGTTCGCTGCTGGACATGCGGGTCTGAGGGCGTCCGGCCAGCTTCTCGAAAACGATCGTCATTCCCGCGAAGGCGGGAATCCATTTGCGAGGACGTCGGGGAAAAGAGCCGCGGCTTCACCACCAATGGATCCCCGCCTTCGCGGGGATGACGGGGTATTTTGTCGAGAGTGATGCCCTCTCACCGGAGGGAGAGGGCATCGCGTGATCACGCCAGCGTCAGGCCGACATTCACGTTGCCGCGGGTCGCGTTCGAATAGGGGCAGACCTGGTGCGCGGCGTCGACCAGCTGCTGCGCCACCTCGCGATCGAGGCCGGGCAGATTGACGAGCAGATCGGCGGTGATGCCGAAGCCGCCTTCCGAACGCGGGCCGATGCCTACCGTCGCGGTGACCGTCGTCTCGGCCGGGACCTTGATCTTCATGCCCGCGCCGACCGCCTTGAGCGCACCGATGAAGCAGGCCGAATAGCCCGCCGCGAACAGCTGCTCCGGATTGGTGCCGTCGCCGCCGGCGCCGCCCAGTTCCTTCGGGGTGGAGAGCTTCACTTCCAGAACGCCGTCTTCCGAGCGCGCGCTGCCGTCGCGGCCGCCGGTTGCAGTTGCCTTGGTGGTGTACTTCACATCGACCGACATCGAGTGTCTCCTTTGGTGCTGCGACAATAATTATCGCGATAAACGATCAGATAGGCGAGGCCGCGCCCCTTGTCCAGAGGATTCTTTATCGCGATATATGTTTTGTCCGCCGAGCTTCGGCGGAAAGGAGTTTCTGCCCATGCCTGCCCCGCTTCCGCTCGACGGCCAGCTCTGCTTCTCGCTCTACAGCGCGAGCATGGCGATCACGCGCGTCTACAAGCCGATCCTCGATCGGCTGGGGATCACCTATCCGCAATATCTGGTGCTCCACGCGCTGTGGGAGAAGGACGGCCGTACGGTAGGCGCGATCGGCGAGCGGCTCGCGCTCGAATCGAGCACGATCACGCCGCTGGTGAAGCGGCTGGAGGCGGCGGGGCTGGTCGAGCGCAAGCGGAACCCCGAGGACGAACGCCAGGTGCAGGTGTTCCTCACCGCGCAGGGTCGCGCGATCCGCGAGGAATGCGGCTGCCTGGGCGAGGCGATCCTCGAGAAGACCGACCTGACGCTGGAGCGGCTGGCGGCGCTCAACCGCGAGGCGCAGGCGCTGCGCGATTCGCTGGCACGCGAGTGAGAGCGTTTCGCGCCCTCCTTCTTGCTGTCCTCCCCGCGAAGGCAGGGATCCATTGGCGCTGAACCGGCGGTTCCAGCCCCGAGCGTCCTGGCAAATGGATTCCCGCCTTTGCGGGAATGACGAGGATTTTAGTCGCGCGGTTGGTCCGCAATCCCAGGTTTGCTGCGCCGTTCGACCACGCTAAGGGACGATCACGCTCCCCCACATCTGCTGGAACCCGAGTTTCGATGCTGCGCCTGTCCGGACTTTCCCTGCCCCTCGACCACCCCGCCGATGCGCTCGCGCCCGCGATCGCGGCGCGGCTGGGCGTGGCGCCGGCCGAGGTGCGTGGCTTCACCGTGTTCAAGCGCGGCAACGATGCGCGGCGGCGCAACGCGATCCTGCTGGTCTATACCGTCGACGTCGATCTGACCGACGAAGCCGAGGTGCTGGCGCGCCTTGCCGGGGACAAGGACGTGCGACCGACCCCGGACATGACCTACCGCCCGCCCGTCCAGGCGCCCGAGGGCTGGAACGGTCTACGCCCGGTGGTGATCGGTGCGGGGCCGTGCGGACTGTTCGCCGGGCTGATCCTCGCCCAGATGGGCTTCCGCCCGATCATCGTCGATCGCGGCAAGATCGTGCGCGAGCGGACCAAGGACACCTGGGGCCTGTGGCGCCGCTCCGAGCTCAACCCGGATTCCAACGTCCAGTTCGGCGAGGGCGGGGCGGGGACCTTCTCGGACGGCAAGCTCTATTGCCGGGTCAAGGACCCGCGCTTCCTCGGCCGCAAGGTGCTGGAGGAATTCGTGAAGGCCGGCGCGCCCGAGGACATCCTGTGGCAGGCGCATCCGCATATCGGCACCTTCCGCCTCGTATCGATGGTGGAGAGCATGCGCCGCACCATCGAGGAACTGGGCGGCGAATATCGCTGGCAGACCCGCGTCGACGCGATCGAGCTCGACGGCGAGCGCAAGATGCGCGGCCTGCACCTCCACGACGGCAGCTTCCTGGAGGCCGACCATGTCGTGCTGGCAGTGGGCCATAGCGCGCGGCCGACCTTCGAGATGCTCCACCGCATGGGCGTCCATCTGGAGGCCAAGCCCTTCTCGATCGGCGTGCGGATCGAGCATCCGCAGAGCTGGATCGACCAGGCGCGCTTCGGCAACTGCGCCAAGCATCCGGACCTGGGCGCCGCCGCCTATGCGCTGTCGCACCACTGCGCCAATGGCCGTACCGTCTACAGCTTCTGCATGTGCCCGGGTGGGCGCGTGGTGGCGGCCACCTCCGAGGAGGGCCGCGTCGTCACCAACGGCATGAGCCAATATTCGCGCGCCGAGTTCAACGCCAATTCGGGGCTCGTCGTGGCGATCGATCCCGCGCGCGACTATCCGGGTGGTCCGCTCGCGGGCATCGAACTGCAGCGCAAATGGGAGGATGCGGCCTTCCTCGCCGGTGGCTCCAACTACAACGCGCCGGGCCAGCTGGTCGGCGACCTGCTCGCCGGGCGGCCCTCAACCGCGCTGGGGCAGGTGGTGCCGAGCTACAAGCCGGGCGTCACGCCCACCGATCTCGCCGCCTGCCTGCCCGACTTCGTGATCGAGGCGTTCCGCGAGGCGCTGCCCGTGTTCGGCCGCCAGATCGCCCGCTACGACCATCCCGAGGCGGTGATGACCGGGGTGGAGACTCGCACCTCTTCGCCGGTGCGGATCACCCGCGGGGCGGACCTGCAGAGCCTCAACACGCCGCGGCTGTTCCCGGCGGGGGAGGGCGCGGGCTATGCCGGGGGCATCCTCTCGGCGGCGATCGACGGCATCAAGATCGCCGAGGCGGTGGCGAAGAGCATGACGGCCGGTTAACCACCGGATTTTCCGGGATTCCGGATCGCGACCGCGCCGTGTCTATAATGAACGGCGAAGGGAACGATTGTGCAGAATTACCGCGAAGCGGCGCGGCTGGACGCGCTGCACCAGCTGAAGCTGCTCGACACGCCGCCTAGCGAGCATTTCGATCGTATCACGCGGATGGCGGCGCAGATCTTCGGCCTGCCGATCGCGGCCGTGTCGCTGACCGACCGGGACCGGCAATGGTTCAAGTCGCGCGTCGGCGTCGAGCATGGCAGCATCCCGCGCGACAAGGCACCCTGCGCGGAGGTCGCCGAGGAAGGCCATCTGGTGGTGATCGAGGACTTCGCGACACACCCTCGCTACGCCGAAAGCCTGCTCGCCGAGCATGGCACCCGCTTCTATGCGGGGGCGCCGCTGGTGACCAAGGACGGCTACGGACTCGGCGCGCTGTGCGTGCTGGGTGTAGAGCCGCGTCTCGCCGCGCCCGAAGAACTGGCGGCGCTGACCGACCTCGCCGCGATGGTCATGGAGCAGATCGAGCTTCAGCATGCGTTCGGGCGGATCGATCCGATCAGCGGGCTGCCGACGCGCGCGCAGTTCCGGGACGACCTTGCCGACCTGGCGCTCGATTGCCCCGGGCAGGCCCGCATCGCGGTGATCGCCGATCTCGCGCGGGACGACCAGATCGCGAAGATCGTCGGCGCGATGGGCGCGGCGCGGCTCGACGAAATGGTGCGCGAGGCATCGCGCGCGATCCAGAGCGCCCTCGGCGCGGACCGCACGGCCTATCATGTCGGCACCACCCAATTCGCCTTCCTGTCGCCGCCCGATGTGGACGTGGCGGCCTATATCGCCGTGATAGAGCGCGGTTTCGAAGCGATCCGGGCGACATCCAGCGTGCGGTTCGTAACCAGCGTGGCGATCGGCATGCGGCCGTTCCGGCTGGGCGAGGTACCGCCGGAGGATGTGCTTCGCGGGGCGGCCAGCGCCGCGCAGGATGCGCGCCGGAACGACGGTGCGATCGCGCTCTACTCCGCGGATCGCGACAACGAGATGCGCCGTCACTACGACCTGCTGCAGGATTTCGGCGCGGCGCTGGAGGCGGGCGACCAGTTGCGGCTGGTCTATCAGCCGCGGGTCGACCTCGCGACCGGGTGCTGTCTGGGCGCGGAAACGCTGCTGCGCTGGCGCCATCCCGAGCTTGGCGAGGTTTCGCCCGCCGAGTTCATCCCGATCATCGAACAGACTGCGCTCGCGCGCCCGACGACCCAGTGGGTGCTCGATACTGCGCTCGACCAGCTTGCCGCATGGCAGGCGGCAGGGCTGGAGCTGACGCTGTCGGTCAACATCTCGGCGGCCAACCTGATGGAGGCGGACCTGATCCAGCGCCTCCAACTGGCGCTGATCACGCGCCAGCTGCGGCCGGCGCAGCTGGAGATCGAACTCACCGAAAGCGCGATGATGGCGGAGCCGGAAAAGGCGCTGGCGATGCTGCGCGAGCTTGCCGAGGCGGGGATCGCGCTGGCGATCGACGATTTCGGCACCGGGCATAGCAGCCTTGCCTATCTCCAGCAGGTGCCGGCGCAGGTGGTGAAGATCGACCAGGCGTTTGTCCGCGGGCTGAGCGCACCCTGGGGCGCCGATTATGTGCTCGTCGAGACGATGGTCGACCTGATCCACAAGCTCGGTCGCAGCGTGGTGGCGGAAGGCGTCGAGACCGAGGATGCCGCCAAGATCCTCGCCGGCATGGGGTGCGAGGAAGCGCAGGGATATTGGTTCGCGCGGCCGCTGGAAGCGGCGGCGTTCGCGGACTGGATTGCCGCGCGGACCGCACTCGCAGCTTGAGCATTTCCTCCCTCGCGAAGCGGGGGAGGGGGACCGCCGCCGAAGGCGG
>NZ_BCTR01000023.1 GCF_002091475.1 Sphingomonas azotifigens NBRC 15497 | reverse complement strand
GCGATGCGGCGCGGTCCCCCTCCCCCGGCACGCCGGGGGAGGAAACGCTCTTGTTTGGGTATCAGGCCGCTTCGCTGAATTGCAGCGCCGCCAGCCGGGCATAGAGCCCGCCCTTGGCGACCAGTTCGGCATGGGTGCCGGTCTCGACGATTCGTCCACCGTCCATCACGATGATCCGCCCGGCCGCTCGCACGGTCGCAAGCCGGTGGGCAATGACCAGCGTGGTGCGTCCCTGCATCAGATGCTCGAGCGCATCCTGCACCAGCTTCTCGCTCTCGGCATCCAGCGCGCTGGTCGCCTCGTCGAGCAGCAGGATCGGCGCGTCGCGGAGTAGCGCGCGGGCGATGGCGAGCCGCTGGCGTTGCCCGCCCGAGAGGCGTGCGCCGCCTTCGCCGAGAAAGGTATCCAGCCCCTGTGGCAGCTCGCGGAGGAACTCGGCGGCGTTGGCGGCCTCGGCCGCGGCCCAGATCGCCGCATCGCTGGCCTCCCAGGCGCCGTAGCGCAGATTGTCGCGGGCGCTGGCCGCGAAGATCACCGTTTCCTGCGGCACCATCGCGATGCGCGCGCGCACCTCGGCCGGGTCGGCCTTGGGGATGGCGACGCCGTCGATGCGGATCTCGCCGTTTTCGGGATCGTAGAAGCGCTGGAGCAGCTGGAACAGCGTCGACTTGCCGGCGCCCGAAGGGCCGACCACCGCCACCGTCTCGCCGGGGGCGACGAACAGCGAGAAATCCTGCAGCGCCGAAACTTCGGGGCGGGTGGGATAGCGGAAGGTCACCGCATCGAACGCAATCGCGCCTTCGGCCGGGCTGGGCAGCGCCACCGGGTTGGCGGGCGGCGCGATGTCCGGCTCCTGCTGGAGCAGTTCGGCAAGCCGGCTGGCGGCGCCCGAGGCGCGCAGCAGATCGCCATAGACCTCGGTCAGCGCGCCGAACGAGCCGGTGACGAGGCCGGCGGTGATCACGAAGGCGGTGATCGCGCCGCCGCTGATCTGCCCGGTCGCCACGCCCGATACCGCATCCCACATGATCAGCGTGATCGCAGTGAACAGCAGGCCGATCACCAGCGCGGTCATCACCGCGCGCAGGGCGAATCGCTTCTGCGCGGCGGCGAAGCTGCGCACGACGGCGTCCTGGAAGCGCTGGTTCTCGCGCCGCTCCTGCCCGAAGGCCTGGACGATCCGCATCGCCCCCAGCGTCTCGGAAGCAATCGCGCCGATATCGGCGACCCGGTCCTGGCTCGCCCGCGAATATTGCCGTACGCGCCCGCCCAGCCAGACGATCGGCAGCACGGTGAGCGGCATGCCGACGATCAGATAGGCGGCGATCTTGGGTGACAGCACGAACAGGTAGATCACCCCCCCGATGCCGGTCAGCAGGTTCCTGAGCGCGATCGACACGGTCGAGCCGACCACCTGCTCGACCAGCGCCGTATCCGAGGTGAGTCGCGACGAAATTTCCGAGGGGCGGTTTTCCTCGAACCATTTCGGCGGCAGGCGCAGCAGGTTGCGGTGCACCGCGACGCGCAGGTCCGCGACGGTGCGCTCCGCCACCCAGGAGATGAAGAAGAAGCGAATCGCCGTGGCGATCGACAGTACGAGGATGACCGCCAGCAGTCCCTCGAAATAGATGCCGATCTTGCTGGTATCGGCGCCCGCGGCGAAGCCGTTGTCGACGATCTGCTTGAAGGTGCGCGGGATCCACAGCGTCGCGAGCGACGAGGTGATCAGCGAGATCATCGCAATGGCGATCTGCGCCGGGTAGCGGCGGGTGAACTGCCAGATGACGAGCAGGCTGCTGAGCTTGCGGCGCGGCGCCGGCGGCGGGGTCGTGTCGGCCATGGCGCAAGCGAGTAGCGCGGTTCGCGGGGCAGGGGAACCACCTGCGGGTGTCTCTGTTCCGCATAGCTACGACGTTGCGGCGCACAAGGCGCACGTCTATATGAGTGGTAAGACAACCCCCGCTGCAGGGATCGGGGCACGGGGAAGGATTTTGCATGCTGTACGACGCCTACGAGATTCAGCGTTCCATGCTCGCCGGAGCGAGTGCTCTGGCCAATTTCAGTGCGGGACTGCTCAACAATCCGGCCAATCCGTTCGCCTATTTCGGCGGTGGGCCGGTGATGGCTTCGGCGCTGGAAGTGTTCGCACACGCCTCCGCTCCGCGCGGCAAGCCCGATTTCGGCCTCGACTTTACCGAGATCGATGGCCGCAAGGTTGAGGTCCATGAGGAGATCGTGCTCCGCAAGCCGTTCGGCCAGCTCAAGCGCTTCGTGCGCCAGGGTGTCGAGGGAGGGCCGAAGCTGCTGATCGTCGCGCCGATGTCCGGACACTATGCCACGCTGCTGCGCGGCACGGTGCAGCGGATGCTGCCGGTGGCCGACGTCTACATTACCGACTGGCGCGATGCGAAGCTGGTGCCGACCAGCGAGGGCCGCTTCGACCTCGACGATTATGTCGACTATGTGATCGATTTCCTCGCCCATATCGGCGCCGAGGGCGATCCGCGGCCGCACATGCTGGCGGTGTGCCAGCCTTCGGTGCCCTGCTATGCCGCCGCGGCGCTGATGAGCGCCGACCAGCATCCGAACCGGCCGCGCACGCTCACCATGATGGGCGGCCCGATCGACACGCGCGAGGCGCCGACCGCGGTCAACACGCTGGCGACCGAGCGGCCGTTCAGCTGGTTCGAGCAGAACGTCATCGCCACCGTGCCGATGAGCTATCCGGGCGCGCGGCGGAAGGTGTATCCGGGCTTCCTGCAGCTCGCCGGCTTCATGACGATGAACCTCGGCAACCACCTCATCTCGCACTGGGAGATGTTCAAGCATCTCGTCCAGGGCGACGACGAGAGCGCCGATGCGACGATGAAGTTCTACGAAGAATATCGCTCGGTCTGCGACATGACCGCCGAATTCTACCTGCAGACAATCTCCACCGTGTTCCAGACGCACGCGCTGCCCAAGGGCGAGATGCTGCACCGCGGCCGCAAGGTCGATCCGGGCGCGATCAAGGATATCGGCATCCTCGCGATCGAGGGCGAGCGCGACGACATCTCCGGCATCGGCCAGACCAAGGCGGCGCTGACCGTGGCGACCAACCTTCCGGAAGCGTTCAAGCAATATCACATGGCCGAAGGTGTCGGCCATTACGGCATCTTCAACGGATCGAAGTGGCGCAACCGGATTGCGCCGGTTGTCGAACAGTGGATGGCCACGCACGGCGGGTAAGCCGATCTTCCCTCTCTCCGCCGGGGAGAGGGGCTATGCCTCCCGCATATACACCGTCATCCCCGCGAAGGCGGGGATCCATTGGCGCTGAAGCCGCGGTTCTTTCCCCGAACGTCCTGGCAAATGGATTCCCGCTTTCGCGGGAATGACCAACGGGGTGTGGGGTGGTCCGCCCCATTCTCCCCCACGAGGGAGGAGGATGGGGATCGGCGCCCTCAAATCCCCCCTTCGTCCAGGCTGAGCAGCGTCGCATTGCCGCCGGCGCTGGTGGTGTCCACCGACACCGCCCGCTCCGCGCAGAAGCGGTGCAGATAGTGCGGGCCGCCTGCCTTGGGGCCGGTGCCGGACAGGCCCTCGCCGCCAAAGGGCTGCGAGCCCACCACCGCGCCGATCATCGAGCGGTTGATATAGAGATTGCCCACCCGCGCTTCGGCTTCCACCAGCTCGGCCGAGCGGGCGATGCGGCTGTGCAGGCCCATGGTCAGGCCGAAGCCCTTGGCGTTCACCCGCGCCACCGTCTCGGCGAGCGTACCCGCCTTCCAGGTGGCGACGTGCAGGATCGGGCCGAACCATTCGCGGGTCAGGTCCTCGGGGCGGTCGATGCGGATCATCGTCGGCGGCACGAACAGGCCGGTGGCGGGGACCGGCACGGTCTTAATCCACTGGGCCTTGGCGCTGTCGCGATAGGCCATCAGCTTGTCATAGGCCGCCTGGTCGATCACCGGGCCGATATCGGTGCGCGGATCGGCGGGGTCGCCGAGGATCAACAGCTCCATCGCGCCGCGCAGCATTGCGATCACGCCCTCGGCGATCTCCTCCTGGAGCAACAGCAGGCGCAGCGCCGAGCAGCGCTGGCCGGCCGAGCGGAAGGCCGAGGTGAGCACGTCGGCCACCACCTGCTCGGGCAGCGCGGTCGAATCGACGATCATCGCGTTGATGCCGCCGGTCTCGGCGATCAGCGGTACCAGCGGGCGGTCGTCGCCTTCGAGTAGAGCTGCCGCGATCTTCTTGGCGGTCGGCGTCGAGCCGGTGAAGGCCACGCCGGCGATGCGCGGATCGGCGGTAAGCGCGGCGCCCACCTCCGGGCCGCCGGTCACCAGCACCAGCGCATCCTCCGGCACACCTGCCTGGTGGGCGAGGCGCACGGCGGCGCGGGCAATCTCTGGCGTCTGCGGCGCGGGCTTGGCGACGATGGCGTTACCGGCGACCAGCGCGGCGGCGGTCTGGCCGAGGAAGATCGCCAGCGGGAAGTTCCACGGGGCGATCGTCGCCCAAACGCCGCGGCCTTCCATGCGCAACTCGTTGCGCTCGCCCGTCGGCCCGGGAAGCGCGATCGGCGCGAGGCCGGTGCGGGCCTGAAGCGCATAATAGCGGCAGAAATCGGCCGCCTCGCGGACTTCGCCGAGCGCATCGGGAATGGTCTTGAAGGCTTCCTTGACGGCCAGCGCCATCAGCTCGATGCGGTTCTCCTCGAGCAGGTCGGCAAGGCGCTCGAGGATTGCGGCGCGGGTGGCGAGGGGGGTGGCGGCCCAGCCAGGGAAGGCGGCGGTGGCGCGGTCGATGGCGGACTCTAC